>CAZAQE010000003.1:0-258103 GCA_964487275.1 uncultured Nocardioides sp.
GAGCCTCGCCAGACACCGGTCCTGAGGTCAATGAAACAAGTAGCCGCTGTCGGGGGGGGCATCATTCCCCTGAGGCGCCAGCTCACTTGCCGCGGAACGCCCGCAGGTAGCGGAAGCGGTACCAGCGTTGCGCGATCAGGATGAGCGGGAAGAGCATCCGCCAGGCCCCCGTGGCAGGACGGGTCAGTGACCGCAGCGTCAGCCTGATGGATCCGCTGCTGTCCCGCGTGATGATGAAGGCCTCTTCCCCCGAGACCGGGTGGCCGGATCGGGTTCCGTAGGCGAAGCCGACGCGCGTCTCGCTGGCGACGACCGTGACGACTCGGACGGGCTCCCTGATCCGAAGGGGCCCGAGCCGCGCGACCAGGATGTAGTCCGCGCCCTGTCGTACGTCCGAGCTGGAGCCGTCGACTGCCTGCACCTCGAAGCCGCTCTTTGTCTTGATGCCCCACTCCATGACGGCCGCACGTGCCGCGTGCCAGCTTCGATCACCGCAGCCGATGACGACCGACCGCTCATGGGCACGAAAGCCAGGCGGCACCGTCGACCAGACGGGCGCGTCGATCTCCGTCGCGCCCACGGTCGAGTAGTTGAGATGCACAACCGCGACGGTAGGCCAGAGCCGCTGCGAGCCCCATCGTCCACAGCCTCCACGTCTGCACTTGCTTCGAATGCATGTTCGACATATCATATTCGTATGGCATCGCAGCTCTCGGTGGAGGAGGTCCGGTCGTTCGTCGACCGGGTCACCGCCGGCGGGTGCCCCGATGATCCGGCCGCTCAGGTCGATGTGATCGCCGTGCTCGAGGTGTTGAAGTCCGCAGCGAGCGCGGTGCAGGCGGAGGTGTCGGTGGTGTACGACGCCCGGCGGCGTGCGGACGAGGCCGCGGCCGGGGTCCGGGCGGCCCGGCAGGGTCGGGGTGTCGCTGCTGAGATCGCGCTGGCGCGGCGGGAGTCGCCGCATCGTGGGCAGGTGCTGCTGGGCCTGGCGAAGGTCCTGACCGCGGAGATGCCGCACACCCTGGCCCGGCTCCGTGACGGGTCGTTGTCGGAGTTCCGGGCCACCCTGCTGGCGAGGGAGACGGCGTGCCTGCCGGTGGAGCTGCGGATGTTCGTCGACGAGGAGACCTGCGCCGACCCGGCTGGCCTGGACGGTGTCGGCACCCGGGAGCTGATCGGCCGGGTCCGGCGGCTGGTGGCCGAGCTCGACCCCGCCGCGGTCGCGGCCCGTGCCCGCAAGGCCGCTGCCGATCGTCGGGTCACGGTCCGGCCGGCACCCGACACGATGACGAACCTGACCGCGCTGGTCCCGGTCGCCCAAGGCGTCGCCGCCTACGCCGCGTTGCGGAAGGCTGCCGAAGCAGCCCGGGCCGCCGGTGACCCCCGCGGCCTGGGGCAGCTGATGGCCGACCTGCTCATCGCCCGGATCACCGGTGTCGCCGACACCGGCACACCTGAGGCCGCACCCCCGGTCCCGGTCACCGTCGACATCGTCATCTCGGACGAGTCCCTCGCGGGTGGGCATGCGCCGGCGGAGGTGTCGGCCGACGGCGTACCCGCCGAGACCATCCCGGCCGAGGTCGCCCGCAACCTCATCGCCCAGACCATCAACCAGCCGGCCGACGCGGACGTGCTCGCGTGGTTCCGCACGCTGTACCGCAACCGCCTCGGCCGGCTGGTCGCGATGAGCACCCGCTCCCGGTTCCACTCCAAGGCGATGGGTGAGTTCCTCGCGATCCGGGGTGCGGGGATCTGCGCCACCCCGTTCTGTGACGCCCCGATCCGGCACAACGACCACATCACCCCCGTCGCCGACGGTGGCCAGACCAGCACCGCTGAGGGCCAGGGCCTGTGCGAGGCCTGCAACCACGCCAAACAGGCGCCAGGCTGGCGACAACACCAGGTCGGGCACGAGCGGGACCGCCACCAGGTCGTCACGATCACCCCGACCGGCCACCGCTACACCGCCACCGCACCCGCCCCACCCGGCTGGCGCGAGCCACGGTTCATCCAGACCGGCCCCGGCCGCTACAGCCTCATCGCCTGAGACCTCAGCGTGGCAGCACCCGCACCGACGCCGTGCTGAGCGGACCCCACCCGACCGCGTTGCGGGCCCGCACCCGCACCACCCAGCGTCCGCGCGGCAGTCGCAGCGAAACCCGGTGGGTGCCGGCGGAGAGCGTGCGGGTGGCGGAGCGGGCGACGACGCGTCCGGTGATGCCGACCCGGTACGCCGTGATCCGGTAGCCCGTGACGGCGGTGCCGCCGGTGACCGCCGGCCGGGTCCAGCGCGCCACGATCGTCCGGACACCTCCGCGGGGACCGGCGGCTGCGCGGGGACGGGGCGGTGCGCCCGGGCGGGTCAGCGCCGTCGACGGCGGCGGCAGGACCACGGGGGGTTCGTCGACCGTCGGGTCCTCACCTGGCGGGACCGAGCCGGCACTGCACCCCGTGACGGTCAGGCGGTACGCGCCGAGGCTGCCGTAGTCGTCGTACCCTGTCGAGGGCCAGGTGGTGGGGTTGGTGGTTCCGGAGCCGATGCCGTCGACGACGACGTGGTACGGCCCACCGCTCAGCGTCCGCGAAAGGCTGGCGTCGAGGCCGGTCACGCCGGCGGTCGTCCGGTTGGTGGCCGTCGCGGCCGTCGTGATGAGCGTGCCGGTGGGCCCGCGCAGCTCGAGCCCGAGGTCGAGGTTGCCGCCGACCGACGTGGGCTCGGCGCGGACCGTGACCGTTCCCGAGCAGTCGGTGACGGTGAGCCAGTCCTCGTCGGCGCGGGTGGTGATCACGCCCCGGCCGCCGGGCAGCGACGCGAGCGGGACGGCGGTGGCGACGGAGCCGCCGGCCTCGTCCGCACGCAACGCGAGGCCGTTCGCCTGCGCGACCGCGAGGTCGTCCTCGTGGTTGCTGGCATTCGGGTAGTCGCCCCTCGACCACTGGGTCACGCCGGCCGAGTAGGGGCTGCCCATCAGCGGTCCCCACAGCGACGTACCGCTGTAGTAGCCGCTGGTGGTCGTGCCGTCGTGGCCCAGGCCGAGCGTGTGACCTGCCTCGTGGCTGCCGGCCTCCGCCATGGACTTGGCGCGGTTGCCGAGCGAGCTGGGGAACACCCAGGCCGGGCTGCGCGTCTCGCCGCTGAGGATCGAGTCGAACGTGCCGATCCAGGCGAGGCCGCCGCAGCTGCTCCGACACAGCGCCGACGAGATCGAGGTGCCGGAGGAGAACGCCACCCGGGTGCCGTAGGTGGTGTCGCTCGAGGAGCTGCGGAACAGTCCGCCGGATGCCGGCTCCTCGGTGGTCACGTCGATGTCGAAGGGGGCGAAGTCCTCGGCCATCCGCGCCCACACCTCGACCACGGTCGCCCGCTCGGTGTCGGAGAAGGCGGCGTAGCCGTCCAGGGACCAGCCGGGGAAGAGCAGGGTGCTGAGGCCCTGCAGGAGCCAGGAGTTCGTCGAGAGCAGGGACCCGCCGTCGAAGTCGAGGAAGATCGTCTTCGACGCACCCGGCTTGCTGTGCAGGGTGAACGCGTCCGCCGCCGTGTACGACGCCAGCGCCGTCGCCACCGACCGGCTGGTCAGGGTCCGGGTGCTCGGCGGGGGACCCCATTCGTCGACGTAGAAGCTGCCGCCGTCCTCGGTCATCACGAGCCCGGGCGGGGACGGGGTCGGGGTCGGAGCGCTGTCGTCCGCGGTCGCCGGCATCGCGATACCCGCCACCGAGACGGCCAGCGAGGTGAGGGCGAGCAGGCCGGATCGCAGCATGCCTTCCCATCGGCGCGCTGCAGGTTCCCTTGAGCGGGGACGGGGTCCCGTCGGGGGTGGGCCGAAGGGGTCAGGAAGTCACGACGGACGCGGCTTGCGCGACGGCTACGCACCAGCGTCCGGCCCGCGCGACCAGGTCGGCCTCGGGGGTGGCGACGCCCTGGGTGAGGGTGCAGGTCAGCCAGGCGTCGCCGAAGAGGCCACGCCAGGACACCGTGCGCTGCTCGCCGCTGGTGCAGGTGGTCGCCACCGACGGCGACCCGAAGGCGGCCGCGCCGGGGGTGGCGGTGCAGCCCCTGGCGGGCGGGGCCTTCACGAGCGCCTGCGCCCGGGCGCGGGTGACCGGAGGCGCGAACACCCACGCCCGGGCCTCGGCGCCGGCGCCGGCGTAGCTGCAGCCGTACTCGTGGGAGACGTCGCCCTCCGGCAGCGCCGCGGCCTGCTCGCCGTTGCTCCAGGCGGTCAGCTCGCCCGCACCGCCGAGGGCCTCCTCGACGGCCTCGCCGGCCACCAGATCGCAGAACGGCGCACGCTGCACGACGGCCGTCGTGGTGTCGAAGTCGGCGAGGTCGGTGCCCGCGTAGGAAGCGGCCTCCGGCGCCGGTGTGCGGTCGCCGGCCACGCCCACCCCGATGCCCACCGGCACGAGCGTGAGGAGCGCGGAGAGGCCCAGCGCACGGACGACGGTCGACACGTCGAACCACCCTAGATCACGCTCCCGAATGTGACGCACCGGACGGACGGGGTCCGCCGGGAGCACGGGCCGGTCGCGTACCGTCTTGCCAGTGATTCGCTTCGAGAAGGTCACCAAACGCTATGCCGGTCCGGGCCGTCCCGCGCTCGACCAGGTCACCCTGGACATCGACAAGGGAGAGTTCGTCTACCTCGTCGGACAGTCCGGCTCCGGGAAGTCGACCGCCCTGCGGCTGGTCCTCCGTGAGCTGCGTCCGACGACCGGCCGGGTCTACGTCGCCGGCAAGGAGATCAACCGGATGGCCGGCTGGAAGGTGCCCCGCCTGCGTCGCCAGATCGGCACCGTGTTCCAGGACTTCCGACTGCTCCCCAACAAGACCGTCGCCGAGAACGTCGCCTTCGCCCAGCAGGTGATCGGCAAGTCGCACCGCGAGATCAGCACGTCCGTCCCCGCCACCCTCGAGCTGGTCGGGCTGAAGGACAAGGCCGACCGCATGCCCGACGAGCTGTCGGGTGGTGAGCAGCAGCGCGTCGCCGTCGCCCGTGCCTACGTCAACCGGCCGATGATCCTCATCGCCGACGAGCCGACCGGCAACCTCGACCCGCAGACGTCGGTCGGGATCATGAACCTGCTCGGTGACATCAACCAGACCGGTACGACGGTCGTGATGGCCACGCACGACCACGGCATCGTCGACCAGTTCACCAAGCGGGTGATCGAGCTGGAGCACGGCAAGGTCGTGCGCGACGAGGCCGCCGGCAGCTACGGCTTCCAGCACCTCGACGACCAGCAGGAGGGCTGAGCGATGCAGCTGCGCCATGTCTTCAGCGAGCTCCGGACCGGCCTGCGCCGCAACCTGACCATGCACCTCGCGGTGGTCGTCACGCTGTTCGTGTCGCTCACCCTCGCCGGGATCGGGATCCTCATCCAGCGTGAGGCGTCGATGGCGGTCGACGAGCTCGGCAACGAGCTGCAGATCCGGGTCAACCTCTGCACCGAGGACGACCCCTCGCTGCGCCGGGGCACGGCCAATTGCGCCAGCGGCGAGGTCACCGCTGCCCAGAGGGAGCGGATCGAGCAGGAGCTCGACGCGAGCCCCGAGGTCGCGTCCTTCGAGTTCGAGACCAAGCAGGAGAGCTTCGACACCGCCTACGAGCAGGCCAAGCGCAAGGACCGCGGCTACCTGTTCGAGGGCGAGGGTGCGGTCGTCTCGGTCGAGCAGTGGCCGGCGGCGTACTGGGTCACGCTCGAGTCGCCCGACGAGGCCGATGGCGTCATCAGTGCCGTCGAGGGCCTCGACGGCGTCGCCAGCATCCTCGACCAGCGCGACGCCATGAAGCAGATCTTCGGCATCATGACGGTCCTCAAGTACGGCTCCTGGATCGGCTCGGCCTTCCTCCTCCTCGCCGCGCTCCTGCAGGTCGCCAACACGATCCGGCTGGCCGCGCTCGCGCGTCGCCGCGAGATCGCCATCATGCGGCTGGTCGGTGCCTCGACGCTCTACATCGCGCTGCCCTTCCTCCTCGAGGCGCTGGTCACCGCGATCGTCGGCGTCGGCCTCGCCGCGGGGGCACTCGCCGCCTTCCAGTACTGGGGCGTTCAGCAGGGGATGGCAGAACGGGTCACCTTCCTGCCCTGGGTGGACTGGAGCGACTACGGCGACGCCCTCTACGGCTACTTCCCGCCGGGCATCCTGCTGCTCGGGCCGGCGCTGACGCTGATCCCGACACTCCTGCTGACCCGCAAATACGTCAAAGTCTGATCCGCGGCGGTTAACGTCGAAGCCGTTCACTTCCCCGGACACTGATTGGTCTTACCGTGCGCTTCTTCCCCAGCGCTCCCTGGCTCCGCCGTACCCTCGACCGGATGCCGGTGTGGGCTCATCCACAGTGGCTGGTGACCGCGGTCGCCGTGATCGTCGCCCTCGCCGGGCTCGCCGTCCCGATCGCACGGGCCGACGACCGGGACGACCTGGAGGACCGGCAGGACCAGGTCCGCGGGCAGATCTCCGACGTCAGGGACGACATCCACGAGGCGAGCGCACGGGTCGCGAAGATCTCGGCCCAGCTCCGCAAGGCGCAGGGCCAGCTCAGCACGGCGCGGGCACGTCTCGCGGACGTCCGCGGTGAGCTGGCGGCCGCGCGGACGATCGCGACCCGGCTGAAGGCGAAGCTCGTGACGGCCGAGGCCAAGCTGGCCAAGGCCAAGGCCGACCTCGCCCAGGCGAAGGTCGAGGTGGCCGAGCAGCGCGAGGAGGGGCGCGACACCCTCATCCGGATGTCGACGGAGGCGAACCCCGAGCTCGACGTGCTCATGGCGTACGCCGAGGGTGACAGTCTCGAGGACGTGCTGGTCAGCCAGACGGCGAACGGCGTGATCACGGGCCGGCAGCAGCAGGCCCTGGACGCGCTCGAGGTCGTCCAGGCGCTGATGGCCGACCGCGAGGCCGCCGTCCGCGACGCCCGCAACGAGGTCGCGAGCGCCAAGAAGGAGGCCGACGCCAACGTCGCCACCATCGCGAAGCTGGTCACCAGGGCGGCCGCGACCGAGGCCACCGTGTCCTCCCTGGTCAGCCGCACGTCGACCGCCCGGGCGGCCGTCGTCGCGGCCCGCGCCGCCGACCGGGCCGCGCTGCGCCGGCTCGAGGAGCGCGAGGCGCGGATCAAGCGCCGCATCCTCGCGCTGTCGCGCCAGCAGGGCGGCAGCTACAACGGTGACACCGGCGGCCTGCTCGCCAAGCCGGGCCCGGGCCCGGTCACCTCGCCGTACGGCTGGCGGGTGCACCCGATCTACGGCTACTGGGGCCTGCACAACGGCATCGACTTCGGCACCGGCTGCGGCGCCTCCCTGGTTGCCGGCGAGTCCGGCACGGTGATCGACACCTACTTCGACGAGGTCTACGGCAACCGGCTCTACCTCGCCATCGGGCGGGTCAACGGCGCCTCGATGGTCCTGGTCTACAACCACCTGACCAGCTACGCCGTCGGTGAGGGCGCACGCGTGCGCCGCGGCCAGACCGTCGGCTACTCCGGCTCGACCGGTTGGTCGACCGGTTGCCACCTGCACTTCATCGTCATGCGCAACGGCGACCCCGTGGACCCTGCCCCCTACCTGTAGCGGGCGCCCTGGGCGCAATCTCGATTGCGCTGACCTGCGAGAATGGACGCATGGCCAAGGGGAAGTCGGGAGCGTCCGGCAACAAGGGGGACGACGGCGGGCGCAAGCTCGTCGCGTCCAACAAGAAGGCGCGCCACGACTACCACATCGAGGACACCTACGAGGCCGGCCTGGTCCTCCAGGGCACCGAGGTGAAGTCGCTGCGGATGGGGCGCGCCAGCCTGGTCGACGGGTTCGTCGACATCGACGGAGGCGAGGCATGGCTGCACGGCGTGCACATCCCGGAGTACGCCCAGGGCACGTGGACCAACCACGCCGCGCGTCGCAAGCGCAAGCTGCTGCTGCACCGCGACGAGATCGACAAGATCGAGCGCAAGGTCAGCGAGAAGGGCCACACCGTCGTCCCGCTCGCGCTCTACTTCGTCAAGGGTCGGGCCAAGATCGAGATCGGGCTCGCCAAGGGCAAGAAGTCGTGGGACAAGCGCCAGGCGATCGCCGAGCGCACCGCGGACCGCGAGAAGGAAGAGGCGATCGGTCGCCGGCTCAAGGGCATGCGTGACTGATCGTCCGGCCGAGGTCCACGAGGTCCGCTCCTTCTGGGAGGGCCTCGGCCTGCCGGGGCTCGTCGACCTGCACACCCACTTCCTCCCGCCGGGCATCCAGCGTGCGGTGTGGGCGGTCTTCGACGAGGCGGGGCCCAAGATCGGGCGGCCCTGGCCGATCCGCTACCGGCAGTCGCTCGAGGAGCGGGTCGCGCTCCTGCGCGACTTCGGGGTCCGTGCCTTCCCGACCCATCCCTATGCGCACAAGCCCGGCGTGGCGTCGTACCTCAACGACTGGTCGGGGGAGTTCGCCGCAAGCGTGCCGGAGGTGCTGCGCTCGGCCACCTTCTACCCCGAGCCCGAGGCGGAGCGGTACGTCGCCGAGCTGGTCGAGGACGGCGTGAAGATCTTCAAGATCCACCTCCAGGTCGGCGAGTTCGTCGCCGACGACCCGGTGCTGGACCCGGTCTGGGCCGTGCTGGAGGACAGCGGGACGCCCGTCACGGTGCACGCCGGCTCGGGCCCGGTCGGCAACGCCTTCACCGGGCCGGACTCGGTGGCCCGCCTGCTGCGCCGGTTCCCGCGGTTGCGGCTGGTGGTCGCGCACATGGGGGCGCCGGAGTACGAGGACTTCCTCGTCCTCGCGGAGCGCCACGAGAACGTCCACCTCGACACCACGATGGTCTTCACCGACTTCTTCGATGCCGACGCCGCCTATCCCGCGGCCCTGCTCCCGCGGCTGAAGGACCTGCAGGCCAAGGTGCTGCTCGGCTCGGACTTCCCGACCATCCCGTACCCCTACCACCTCCAGCTCGAGGGCCTGGTCCGGCTCGACCTGGGCGACGAGTGGCTCCGCGACGTCTGTTGGCGCAACTCCTTGCGGCTGCTGCGGCTCGACGCCGGAATTTCTTGAAGGTGAGCCCCTTCCCTCGGAAGGGTGTGCGGGTGCAGGCTTCTCCCGACCTGTCGTTCCTTTCTCGAGGAGAACCATGCGTGCTCGTCTCCCGATCCTGGCCGGCGCCATCCTTGCCGGCCTCGGTCTCGTCGCCCCCGCACCCGCGACCGCCAGCACCGGCGGTACGCCGGACGGCGACACCCACCCCAACGTCGCGATGATCGCGTACTACGACGCCACCGGGCGCTACCGCTGCTCGGCGACCCTGATCAGCCCGACCGTCCTCGTGACCGCCGCCCACTGCACGGACGGCACGCTCGGCAAGACGCTCGTCACCTTCGACAGCGTGATCGCCGAGGCGCCGCCGTCGCCGCTGCCGGTCGCCGAGGACGTGACCGCCGGCTACACCGCGGATGAGCTGGCGGCCGCCGGTTACCTCTCCGGCACGGCCCACACGCACCCGGAGTACAGCGACTTCACCGACCTCGACAACTGGAACGACGTCGGCGTCATCGTGCTCGACGAGCCCGTCGAGGGCATCGCCCCGGCACCGGTCGCCGACCTGGGCGCCGCCGACGCGATCAAGCAGCCGCGCAAGACCATCTTCACCGCCGTCGGCTACGGCACCGAGGTCCGCCAGGCCGAGTCCGGCCCGCAGAAGCCGACGCCGCAGAGCTACCCGCTCATCCGCCGCTACGTCGAGATGCCGGGGCAGAAGATCACCCCGCAGGTGATCCAGACCAACGGCAACGAGAAGGACCCCTTCGGCACCGGCGGCACCTGCTTCGGTGACTCCGGCGGCTCGCTGTGGCTCGACGGCGAGGTCGTCGCGGTCACGTCGTACGGCTACACCGCCAACTGCCGCTACATCGACGGCTACCAGCGCATCGACATCCCGGTCGTCGCGGACTGGCTGGCGGGCTTCCTCGCGGACTGACCCGTCAGGACAGCCTGCGCACGGGCCCGCCGGGAACAATCCGGTGGGCCCGTGTCGTTGGGCCCCAGTAGGATGTTGTTGCACAACTCAAGAGGGGCTGATCGGTTTCGACTTGGGACGTTAGTTCCAGGGGAAGCGGGTCGAGAAGCCAGCGTCATCTCGTAAACGATCGCTGGAAACCAATAACTGCCAACGCTAAGCGCAGTTCCTTCGCTCTCGCTGCCTGAGCAGTGATCGAAGCGTCTGACCGGGCATCCGTCTCCGTCCCGGACCCAGGCGTCATCCAGGAGACTTGCTGATCCGCTGCTGTCAGGGTGGTTGATCGGGACTCAAACCTGACTGGGCCTGTCGGCGACGTGTCAGTGCGAGCGCCGGGGCCGAGAACACGCCAGCACTGACTGCACCCGGAGAAGACCTGGATCGACGCTCGAGGACCGGGGTTCGATTCCCCGCAGCTCCACGCTCCTCTGAACAGGAAGGGCCCGCGCACGGCGCGGGCCCTTTCTGCGTCCGCTCTGGCAGGATCGCTGCATGGAGCCGACGGTGGACCTCATGCCCAAGCTGCGCGGCAGCCTCGCGATGGGTGCCTCGGCCCACGGCGCGACCGCGATCGGCGCGGCCGCGATCGGCGCGCTCGCGGTGGGCGCCGTGGCGGTGGGTGCGGTCGCGATCGGCCGGCTCGCACTGGGGGAGGGCCGGATCGCCAAGCTGGTGATCGACGAGCTCGAGGTGAAGGTGCTCCGGGTCGGTTCGGTCGAGACGCTCGACTGACCCTCGGGCGTCTG
This sequence comes from uncultured Nocardioides sp., assembly GCA_964487275.1. Classification (GTDB taxonomy): domain Bacteria; phylum Actinomycetota; class Actinomycetes; order Propionibacteriales; family Nocardioidaceae; genus Nocardioides. The sequence goes on from CAZAQE010000003.1 coordinate 10,732, forward strand.
GACCGGGCGCGCGGGGGTACCGCTCGAAGACCCCACCGTCGCGTGGGCGAGAGAAAGGAACCGCCATGGGAACCCTCCTGTGGATCGCCGCAGTCGTCCTCGTCATCGCCGGCATCGTGACCCTGATCCAGGGCAGCGTCCTGTTCGGCATCCTGCTGATCGTCGTGGGGCTCCCGGTGGGGCCCGGTGGTGTCTCGATCTTCAACGGTCGCGGTCGCACCGTCTGACCGCTCGAACCGATAGAGAAGCCGCCTAGGCTCGGGCGGCGACGTCCAGCGCCTCGTCGAGCGGGACGTCGCCGCCCACCAGGTCCCACTGCTGGCCGACCGTGTCCGGCCGGTCCAGCACCGCCGCCAGGACGGCGGCCACGTCGGCCCGGGTGACCGGGCCACGCGGGACATCCGGGCCGAGCGCCACCCGGCCGGTCGCCGGGTCGTCGGTCAGCCGGCCGGGGCGCAAGATCGTCCAGGCGAGGTGGCTGGCGCGCAGGGCCGCGTCGGCGTCACGCTTCGCCTCGACGTACGCCGTCCAGACCTCGCCCGCGTCGGGTGCGACCGGCTCGTCGACCCCGATCGCGGAGACCTGCACGAACCGGCGGATGCCCAGCCGGGTCGCCGCCTCGATCGACTTCAGCGAGCCCTCGAGGTCGACGGTGCGCTTGCGCTCGATGTTGCCGTCCGGCCCGCCACCCGCGCTGAACACGACGGCCGAGCAGCCCTCGAACGCGGCCGCGAAGTCGTCGACGCCGGCGTCCTCGATGTCGAGCAGACGCACCTCGGCCCCGAGCTGCTCCAGCGCGGCACGCTGCTCCTCCGAGCGGACGAGCGCGACGGGCGTGTGGCCCTGGGCGACGACGTGGGGGTGCAGCAGCCGGGCGATCTGGCCGTTGCCTCCGACGATGGCGACGAGCATGCAGCCAATCTACGTGCGCGGCCCACAACCCCTACGGGCGCACCGTCAGCGTCTGGGCGATGGTGCCGAGCGGACCGTCCTCGTCGTGCATCGTCGAGCTGGTGACGCCGATCCCGCCGGGGCCGTAGGACTGCGTCGTGTCCAGACCCAGCCAGCCCTCGGCCGGTGCGCGCAGGAAGTGGGCGGTGAGGTCGAGGTTCGGGAAGGCCACCTTCGCGGGGTCGGCGCGCACGGCGATGCCGTTGGTGACGTCGATGAGGCCTGCCGCCGCGGCGAGCCGGCTGACCGGCTCGTCGGCCACCAGGGGGTGTGACGTACGGACCCAGACCATCGAGCGTCCCGGCCCCAGCTCCTTGCGACGGACGTCGAGTGATGCGATGAACCCGCCCCGCCACAGGCCCGCCATGTCCCACGGCTCCATCTCGTCGGCCGGCGGGATCGACGGGAGCTCGGTCCCGGCGAGCGGGGTCGTGTCGTAGGGCTCCGCCAGCCACGCCCGGAGTACGACGACCGCGCGGCCGCGGTGCGACGCGGTCGCCTGCACCAGCTCGATCGTGCGACCCGGCCGGAGCACCTCGACGGCGACGTCGATCGGCTCGATCGGCACGGTGCCGAGGATGTCGTAGGACAGCCGGCTCACCGCCAGGCCGTCGGAGCGGCGTGCGTCGCGGTCGGTCTCGACCTCGTGCGCCAGCACGCCGAGGGCCGGCGCGATGTGCTGGGTCGCCAGGTCCCACGCGCCCCCCACGTGCTCGGTGGGGGTGAAGGTGTGCGGTGCGGTCCGGTGCCAGTACGCCACAGGTCCATTGTCGCGGGGCCGGGGTCCTTGCCGTACCCCCGAACGGGGGATGCAGGATGCTGGCATGTCTGCTTCCCTCGCCACCGCGATCGCCGTCTCGTTCGTCTGGCTGGGCATGGTGCTGGCGATCTCCTTCATCGAGGCACCGCTGAAGTTCCGGGCGCCGGGCGTCACCATCGGCATCGGCCTGGGCATCGGCCGGCTGGTCTTCCGGGCGCTCAACGCCGTGGAGCTGGTCCTCGCGGGGGCCCTCGTGATCTCGCTGGTCGTCGCGACCCCGGGTGCAGGAGCGGCCGGGGGGCTCGGCATCGCGGTCGCGATGCTGGCCGCCCAGCTGGTCCTGGTACGGCCCGTGCTCACCCGGCGCTCCGACGCGGTGCTCGCCGCACCGGAGGGCATCGACGGGCCCGGCTCCCGCGCCCATCTGTGGTACGTCGCCGCCGAGGTCGTGAAGGTCGTGGCCCTTCTGGCCGGGGGAGTGCTCCTGCTCGCCGGCTGACGGGTCGAGGAGCGGTCGACGAGCGGTCGCCCCGTCTTCACCCTCCCCTCCGCGCAGCGACACCTGTGGCTGGTCGGGTGGAGCCATGACTCGGAAGAACAGGCTCCTCGCGAGGTCCCTCACGGCCCTCGCCACCTCGGCCGCCGTCGCGCTCGGCGCCGCCACCGCCCCCGCCGGCGCCGCACCGGCCCGCCCCGCCCCTGCCGCCCCCGCCGTCGGCGCGCCCACCCACGAGTCCACGCCGCTCGTGATCGCCCACCGCGGTGCGTCGGGCAACCGGCCCGAGCACACGCTGGCGGCCTACCGGCTCGCGATCGAGATGGGCGCCGACCACATCGAGCCCGACCTGGTCTCCACCAAGGACGGCGTGCTGGTCGCCCGCCACGAGAACGAGATCAGCGGAACCACCGACGTCGCCGCGCACCCCGAGTTCGCGGACCGCCGGGTCACCAAGGTCATCGACGGCGTGTCGGTGACCGGCTGGTTCACCGAGGACTTCACCCTCGCCGAGCTGAAGACGCTGCGCGCCAAGGAGCGGCTGCCGCAGGTCCGCCCCGGCAACACCGCCTACGACGGCCGGTTCGAGATCCCCACGCTCGAGGAGGTCATCCGGCTCGCGAAGCGCGAGTCGGGCCGCACCGGCCGCACGATCGGGCTCGCGCCCGAGACCAAGCACCCGACGTACTTCGACTCGATCGGGCTCTCGCTCGAGGAGCCGCTGGTGCGCACGCTGCGCCGCAACGGCCTCGACCGCGCCAACGCGGCCGTCGTGATCCAGTCCTTCGAGACCGGCAACCTGCGCGAGCTCGACGGCCTGACCCGCGTCCCGCTGGCCCAGCTCGTCGACGCCGGCGGTGCGCCGTGGGACCTGAAGGCCGCCGGTTCGACCACCACCTACGCCGATCTCGTGAAGCCGGCCGGCCTCGCCGGGATCGCGACCTACGCCGACTGGGTCGCGCCGAACAAGAACCTCATCCTGCCGCGGGACGCCTCGGGCGCCATCGGCGCGCCGAGCGCCGTCGTCGCCGACGCGCACGCGGCCGGCCTGAAGGTCGTCACCTGGACGATGCGGGTGGAGAACCAGTTCCTGCCGACCAACCACCGCATCGGCGCCGACCCGAACGCGAAGGGCGACCTCGCCGGCGAGATCACCGCCTTCCTCGACGCCGGCGTCGACGCGCTGTTCTCCGACAACCCCGACATCGCGGTCGCCGCCCGCGACACGTGGGTCGCGGCGAGCTCCTGACCGTCTTCTCCGCCCGGCAGGGGGCACCATGGCGTCATGCGCCTGGGCCCCCTGCTGGCAATTCTCACGCTGGTCCTCACGGTGGGGCTGCTCCCGCCCCCGGCTTCCGGCGCCGCCGACGGGTTGACGCTGACTGCTGCCGCGCAGTACGCCGACCGCGACACGACCCTGACGATCGCCGGTGCGCCACCGGGTGCCGCCGTGCTCCTCGAACGGTTCGACGGGACCGCCTGGCAGCCTGCGGGCTCCTTCGTCGCCGGTGACGACGGCACCGTGGTCACGCCGGTGCCCGTGGAGCGGGTGCCGGCGCGCAACATGGTCCGCGCCACCGCCGCCGGTGCCACGGGGGAGATCCGGCTGCCGTTGCTCGCGATCGCGACGACCACCACGCTGACCGGCCCGCGGCAGGTCGTCGACGAGCGGTCGATCACGGTGACCGTCGTACGACGCACCGCGGAGGGGGCGCCGGTCCCCGGGCCGGTCCTGCTCCAACGGGTGCTCGACGGCGCCTGGCGCACCATGCGCACCCTCACCGCCGGCCCGACGGGCACGGCGGCGACCACCTTCACGCCCCGCAACGACAGCACCTGGCGGGTGGTGGCTCCTGCGCAGCCGTGGGCCGCGTCGTCGGTCAGCGCCCGGCTCGCCGTCGACAACCTGCCGCCGGGGCGACCGGTCGTGCTGTCGCGGACGGCGCCCCGGCCGCGGGTGGCGCTGCCCGCCGCACCGCGCGCGACCGGCGCCGGACCGAACGCGGTGATCCAGCGGATCCCCGACGCGGTGTGGCGCAGCATGGTCGGCCGCAGCTGGCACCGGGGCTGCCCGGTCGGCCGGTCGGGCCTGCGCCTGCTGCGGATCAACTACTGGGACTACTCCGGCTACCGCCGCCGCGGCGAGCTGGTCGCGGCAGCCTCGGTGGTTCGGCAGATGGCGGGTGGCCTCGCCGACATGTACCGCGCCGGGCTGCCGATCCGCTCGATGTACCGCGTCGACCGGTTCGGCTGGTCGACGCGCCTGCAGGGCGCGAACGACTACCGGTCGATGGCGGCCGGCAACACCTCCGCCTTCAACTGTCGCTGGGTGGTCGGCCGGCCGGGCGTCCGCAGCCCCCACACCTGGGGCCGCGCGCTCGACGTGAACACCTGGGAGAACCCCTACCACTCGCGCCAGGGCTGGGAGCCGAACTCCTGGTGGCCGGGGCGCTCCCACGCCCGCGTCGCCTGGCGCTCCCGCAGCCACCCGGTCGTGGAGATCATGCGCCGCAACGGGCTGCGCTGGACCTACGGGCGCTCGGACAGCCAGCACTTCGACGCGGTCCCGCGCGGCGGCCGGCTGGTCGTCGTACCCGGGTGCGGCGACGTGGTCTGTCACTAACCTGACCTGCGTGACGGACTGCATCTTCTGCGCGATCGTCGCCGGCGACGCCGAGGCCGACGTCGTCCTCGACGAGCCCGGGTTCGTGGCCTTCCTCGACCGGCGACCGGTCTTCAAGGGACACGTGCTGCTCGTGCCCCGCACGCACGTGGTGACCCTGCCGGACCTGCCCGCCAGCGAGCGCGACGGGTTCCTGGCCGCGGCCCAGCGGCTCGCGACGGCCGTCGTCGAGGGGCTCGGCGCCCAGGGCAGCTTCGTCGCGATGAACAACGTCGTCAGCCAGTCGGTCCCGCACCTGCACCTGCATGTCGTGCCCCGCACGAAGGGCGACGGGCTGCGCGGCTTCTTCTGGCCGCGGAGGAAGTACGCCGACGGGGAGTCCGCGGAGTATGCCGCCCGCCTGCGGGCCGCGCTCGCCGCGTAGGCTGCCGCCGATCGTCTACCCGAGTTGAGAGGTCAGCACCCATGGGTCGTTTCGACGGGCGAGTCGCCGTCATCACCGGAGCAGCGCGCGGGATCGGGTTCGGCACCGCCACCCGGTTCGCCGAGGAGGGCGCGTCGGTCGCGATCGTCGACCTCGACGAGACCGCCGCTGCCGAGGCCGCCGCCAAGCTGCCGCTCACCGACGGCGCGAAGGCCATCGGCGTGGGCGCCAACGTCTCCGACGGCGCGTCGGTCGACGCCGCCATCGAGCGGGTCGTCGCCGAGCTCGGCGGGATCCACGTCCTGGTCAACAACGCGGGCATCACCCGCGACAACCTCCTGTTCAAGATGACCGAGGAGGACTGGGACCTGGTCATGGGCGTGCACCTCAAGGGTGCGTTCCTGATGACCAAGGCCGCGCAGAAGCACTTCGTGGAGCAGAAGTACGGCAAGGTCGTGAACATCTCCTCGATCTCCGCGCTGGGCAACCGCGGCCAGGCGAACTACTCGGCCGCGAAGATGGGCGTGCAGGGCTTCACCCGCACCCTGGGCATCGAGCTCGGCCCGTTCGGCATCAACGTCAACGCGGTCGCCCCGGGCTTCATCGCGACCGAGATGACCGACGCCACCGCCGCGCGCCTCAAGATGGACGTCGAGGAGTTCCGCCGCCTCAACGCGGAGGCCAACCCGGTCCGCCGCGTCGGCCTGCCCGAGGACATCGCGGCCGCGGTCACCTTCCTGTCGGCCGACGAGTCGTCGTACATCACCGGCCAGACGCTCTACGTCGACGGCGGCATCAGCCTCGGCACCTGACGCGCCCGGCACGCACACTGCAAGGCAGCACATGGAGCCGCTCCCGCGACACGCGGGGGCGGCTCCGTCGTTGTCGGGGGCACTGGTCCACACTGATCGGGTGCGTGTGAAGAATCTGCGATCTGCCCTGCCCGCCTCGCTGCTCGCGCTGGGCCTCGTGCTCGCCGGATGCGGCGGCGGAGACGACGACTCGGGGGAGAAGCCCGAGAGCGGCGACAGCCCGTCGCAGACCCAGGTGCCCGACGAGCCCGCCACGTGGCCGCTGACCGGCGTGGAGGCCAAGGCAGGCGAGAGCGTCGAGCTCGACCATCCCGTCATCGTCACCAAGATCGACAACTCCCCGGCCAGCGCCCCGCAGGTGGGACTGGGCAAGGCCGACCTCGTCGTGGAGGAGCTGGTCGAGGGCGGCATCACCCGCCTCGCGGCCTTCTACTACTCCCGGCTGCCGTCCGACATCGGCCCGGTCCGCTCGATGCGCGCCAGCGACATCGGCATCGTCGCCCCGGTCGACGGCGTGATCACCACCAGCGGTGCTGCCGGCATCACCATCGACCGGATCAACAAGGCCGGCATCACGTTCTTCCAGGAGGGCGGCCCGGGCTTCTACCGCAACAGTGGTCGCAGCGCGCCGTACAACCTCTTCACCAGCCTGAAGAAGGTCGCCAAGGCCACCGAGGACGGCAAGGACGAGCGGCCGGCCGACTACCTGCCCTGGGGCACCGCGGCCGACCTCACCGCCGGGAAGCCCGCCCGCAAGGTGTCGGCCGGCTTCGGCAGCCACACCACGAACTGGACCTTCAAGGGCGGCGCCTGGGTCAACAACAACTCCTACGCCGCCGACGGCGACCGGTTCCAGCCCGACACCGTGCTGGTGCTGCGCGTCGAGGTGGTCGACGCCGGCTACACCGACCCGGCCGGCAACTTCGTGCCGGAGAGCAAGTTCAAGGGCGGCGGTGTCGCCCAGGTCTTCCACGGCGGCCAGGTCTACGAGGGCGAGTGGGCCAAGGACAAGCTGGGCTCCCCGCTGACGTTGAAGGCGGCCGACGGCTCCGAGCTCAAGGTCCCCGCCGGCAAGGTGTGGATCGAGCTGGTCCCCGTCGATGGCGCCGGCGGATCGGTCGTCATCGGCAAGTGAGTCGTCGCTGAGCGCGTCCTGACCGGTCGGTCCCGCTGGGGCCGGCCGGTCGGTCGTCTCAGGGGTTCTCGTCCGCCGCGGGGAACTCGACGGTGTCCGCGGCGGCGCTCGGCATCTCGACGCCCTTCTCGACCAGGCTCTGCACGCCGGCGAGGAGGAAGCCGATGGCGTTCTCGACCCGGAGGGCTGCTGCCTCGGGGTCGTCGGAGGTGGCGACGGACTCGCCGGCCGATGACATCGCTCCGAAGAAGATGCGGGAGAAGGTCTGCAGCATCGGCTCGTCGAGCTCCCACGAGCCGGCGTCGAGCGTCGCGCGCACGATCTCGACGATGTTCGCGTAGGTCGAGCGCTCCTCCTGCTCGCGGAACCGCTCGTAGCCGAGCACGGCCGGGCCGTCCTGGATCACGATCCGGCGGTAGCGCATCTCCTGGACGACCTGGAGGAAGGAGCGCAGGCCTTCGGTCGCCTTGCGCCACGGGTCCTTCTCGCTGCGCAGGGCCTTCTGGATCCGCTTCGCGGACTCCTGCTCGACCCGCTCGAAGACGGCCTCGAAGAGGGCCTGCTTGCCGGAGTAGTGGTGGTAGAGCGCGCCCTTGGTCACCCGGGCGCCCGACACGATGGCGTCCAGCGAGGTGGCGGCGTACCCCTTCTCGGCGAAGAGCTTCTCGGCGACGTCGACCAGGGCACGCTTGGTGGAGGCGGAGTACGCCGCCCGGCGGGTCGCTCCTGCGACCCCCGGGACCTTGGGGACCAGCTTGGAGACGGACGCCTTTGCCACCGCCTCAGCATAGGCAACCCCAGCCGTCGATCGTGACACCGGTCACCCCGCAGGGTGGGCGGGATCACGGTGTCGTGCCGTTTGGCATACCTCCGGTCTGCGCCATACTCGTAGTACGTACCAGCGGTATGTCAGGTACCCCCAGTCTTCCTCCCGAGGCCTGGCAGCCGCCGACGAAGAACGAGGAGCTGACCATGACCTGGAAGGCCTACCACAACCGGGGCGAGACCCTCCGCGCCGTCATCAACACGTCGTCCGTCCGCCGTGACGGCGTCCTGCCCATGGACGTCGCCGGCGTCGCGGAGACCTTCCGCGACGAGCTCGACCTGCTCGCCGCGCTCACGCTCAAGTGGCACACCCGCCTGTCCGGCAACATCGAGCAGATGCTGGCCCACCAGCCGGTGGACCTCGACCAGGCCGTCACCGTCGCGTGGAGCAACACCGCCCACGAGCTCGCCGGTGTCCGCATGATCATCGACAACTACCGGGCGAACCCGGTCGACGACACGATGGCCCGCGCCATGGCGACCGCCGCGGACAAGGAGCACTACCTGCTGGCCGTGATGGCGGGTCGCTCCAGCCTGCTGAGCGAGGAGGCCGCGCTGCGCATCGGCGCCGACCTCGAGGAGCGGGCCCGCCTGCTCCACCGGGGCATTCCGGTGATCACGCCGGAAGCGGCCTACGAGGAGCCGGTTGTCCGCGGCTCGCTCCTCGAGCGCCTGCGTGCGGTGCTCGCCGCCTGACGCACTCCCTCTGGGGCCGACCCCGGACCTGACGCATCCTCCCTCCCAACGCGTCGGGGCCGGGGTCGCTCCTTCTCCGGTCGGCCCGGGCGACGGTGGTGGTGGGATGATGGCGTCATGTCGAGCGGAACCGGCCACGGCACAGGGGAGATCGCGGTCGGGAGCCTGCTCCTGGCCAGTCCGGCCCTGCTGGACCCCAACTTCGTCGACACCGTCGTGCTGCTGCTCGACGTGAACGACGAGGGCGCGCTCGGCGTCGTCCTCAACCGGCCCTCGGCGCTGCCCGTCTCGGAGGTGCTGGGGGAGTGGGGTGACGTCGTGGACGAGCCCGAGGTGCTCTTCCAGGGCGGACCGGTGGCCACGGACGGCGCGCTCGCCGTCGCCCTCGCCTCGCCCGAGGGCCTCGGTGCCGCCGGCTTCAAGGCGATGTGGGGCCGGGTCGGGCTGCTCGACCTCGACACCCCGCGTGAGCTCGTCGACGGCACGGTCGACCGGCTGCGGATCTTTGCCGGGTATGCCGGCTGGGGCGCCGGCCAGCTCCAGGCCGAGGTCGCCGAGGGCAGCTGGTACGTCGTACCGGGCCTCGTTGACGACGTCTTCGCGGGCGAGGTCCCCGACCTGCGGCGACAGGTCCTGCGCCGCCAGCCCGGCGACCTCGCGATGCACGCCACCCGGCCGGCGGACCCGGAGCTCAACTGATTCGAGACACTGATGTCTCGTGTGAGACAGTGAAGTCTCATCCAAGGAGGCTCCATGTCCACCCGGGACACCGTGCTCGGCGCCGCCCAGCGCCTGCTCACCACCGACCCCACTGCATCCATGGCGCAGATCGCGGCTGCCGCGGGCGTGGGTCGGGCGACCGTGCATCGCCACTTCGCCAGTCGCGAGGAGCTGCTGCACGAGATCGGTCGCCGCTCGCTCGACACCTGGGCCGCCAGCCTGGCCTCGGTCGCCGACGCCGCCGGGTCGGGCGATGCCGCGCTGATCCGCTCCGCCGTGGAGGACCTGCTCGCCCAGTTCGTCGCCGACGCCGAGGCGGCCGGCATCGCGCTGACCGACCCGACCGTCCTCAACGAGCCCGGCCTCCGGGCTCGTGCGGAGGTGCTCTTCGCCGAGGAGGTCGCCCTGTACGCCGCCGCCCAGGAGGCGGGCGTGCTGCGCGACGACGTGCCTGCGCGCTGGCTGGGCCACACGGTGTACGGCCTGCTCGTCTCCGTGCGCGACGCGCTCGTCGCCGGCGACGTGGCCCGTCGCGATGCCGTCGACCTGGTCCGCTCGACCTTCTTCGACGGAGCTGCGGCGCGATGACCGCCCTGCTCCCCGCGCCGGCCGCGACGGCCGACCGTCGGCGCTGGGCCGGCCTCGCCGTGCTCGCCGCGAGCCTGCTGGTCGTGGTCATGGACATGACCGTCCTCAACGTGGCGCTGCCCGAGCTGACCGCCGACCTCGGCGCCGGCGCGCTCGCCCAGCTGTGGGTCGTCGACGTCTACTCCCTGGTCCTCGCCGGGCTGCTGGTCCCGGTCGCGGCGCTCGCCGACCGCTGGGGTCGCCGCCGGATGCTGCTGACCGGCTTCGCGATCTTCGCGCTCGCCTCGCTCGCGGCCCTCATCGCGCGCTCCGCCGGCGACGTCATCGCGATCCGGGCGCTGCTCGGCATCGGCGGCGCGATGATCATGCCGGCCACGCTTTCGCTGATCCGGGTGCTCTTCCCCGATGCCCGCGAGCGCGCGTTCGCCCTCGGCCTGTGGGCCTCGACCGCCGCCATCGGTGGCGCCGTCGGGCCGATCGTCGGCGGCGCGCTGCTCAGTGCCTTCAGCTGGCACGCGGCCTTCCTCGTCAACGTGCCGCTCATGGTCGTCGCCCTCGTCGCCGGTCGCTCGCTGCTGCCCGAGAGCCGCTCGGAGCGCCCCGGCGTCGTCGACGCGGCCGGCGTCGGGCTGTCGGTCGGCGGAATGGTCGCGACCGTGTACGGCGTCAAGCACCTCGGCAAGCAGGGCGTCGACCTCCCGACGGTGCTGGTGCTCCTGGCCGGGGTCGCGCTGCTGGTCGCCTTCGTCCGGCGCTGCCGGCGCCAGGCCGAGCCGATGCTCGCCGTCGACCTGTTCGGCGACCGCGTCTTCCGGGCCGGCGTCCTGACGGCGCTCGCAAGCAGCACGGCGATGATCGCGCTGCTCCTCGTCGGCTCGCAGTGGCTGCAGCTGGTCCAGGGGTGGTCGCCCCTCGTCGCCGGCGTGGCGCTGCTCCCGATGGCCCTCGGCGGCCTCGTCGGCCCGCCGCTCGCCCCGTCCGTCGCCGCCCGGCTCGGCGCCCGCAAGGTCGTCGTCGCCGGACTGCTCGTCCTGGCCGCGGGCCTGCTGGTGCTCGGCGTGCTCCCGCGCCCGATGCCGTACGCCGGGGTCGCGCTGGCGCTGCTCCTGGTCGGGTTCGGCACCGCCGCGCTCGGGCTGGCCTCGGCGCTGATCATGGGCGCCGCACCGGCACACCAGGCCGGGTCGGCCGCCGCGGTCGAGGAGATGTCCTACGAGATCGGGGGAGTCCTCGGCGTCGCGGTGCTCGGCAGCCTCGCCGGCCTGGTCTACCGGGCCGGCCTCCCGGCCGGTGCCCCGGACGAGGCGGTGGAGTCGCTGTCGGGGGCGCTCGGCACCGCGGCCGAGCCCGCCGCGCTGGCGGCGTACACCGACGCCTTCGGTGCCGTGGGGCTCGTGGGCGCCCTGGTCACGCTCGTCGTCGCGGCGATCGTGTGGCGGGGCCTGCCGGAGGACGTCGATGTCACCGGCAGCCACTAGAGTGTCCCGGTGACCACGATCGGCTTCTCGACAGAAACGGACGTCCGCGAGGACCGCCGTACCGTCCCGACCGACGAGGGCGACCACGAGCGTTTCTCGCACTACGTGGACAAGGACAAGCTCACCGAGGCGATGGTCATGGGCACCCCCGTGGTGGCCCTCTGCGGCAAGGTCTGGGTGCCCAGCCGTGCTCCGGAGAAGTTCCCGGTCTGCCCGGACTGCAAGGAGATCTGGGAGAGCATGTCGGACGACGAAGGGTCCGGTCCGAAGGAATGACGTCGCTCGGTCCGGCCTGGCCGGAGCGGGCAGCCTGGGGCACGGCGCCGTCGCTGCGTGCCTGGCAGTCCGCCGCGCTCCAGGACTACCTCGCCCGCAACCCCCGGGACTTCCTCGCCGTCGCGACGCCCGGTGCCGGCAAGACCACGTTCGCGCTGACCGTGGCCGCCGAGCTGCTCGGCCGCCGCATCGTCGACCGCCTGGTCATCGTCGCGCCCACCGAGCACCTCAAGCTGCAGTGGGCCGAGGCGGCGGCCCGCGCGGGGATCCCGGTCGACCCGACCTACTCCGCGGGCGCCGGCAAGATCGCCAGCGACTTCGTCGGGGTGGCGGTGACCTATGCCGGCGTCGGCGTCAACCCGCTCGCGATGCGCATCCGCACGGAGCGCTTCCGGACGCTGGTCATCCTCGACGAGGTGCACCACGCCGGTGACTCGCTGAGCTGGGGCGAGGGTGTGCGCGAGGCCTTCGAGCCCGCCGCGCGCCGGCTCGCACTGACCGGCACGCCCTTCCGCTCGGACATCAACCCGATCCCGTTCGTCACCTACGCCCCGGGGGAGGACGGCGTGCCGACGTCGGTCGCCGACTACACCTACGGCTACGCCGAGGCGCTCAAGGACCACGTCGTGCGCCCCGTGCTCTTCCTGGCGTACTCCGGCCAGATGAGCTGGCGCACGCGGGCCGGCGACGAGGTCGCAGCCTCGCTCGGCGAGCCGCTGACCAAGGACATGACCTCGCAGGCGCTGCGCACCGCGCTCGACCCGGGCGGCTCGTGGATGCCGTCGGTGCTCGCGGCCGCCGACAAGCGCCTCTCCGAGGTGCGCCGCCACGTCCCCGACGCGGGCGGTCTCGTCATCGCCACCGACCAGGACAGCGCGCGCGCCTACGCCAAGCTGCTCAAGCAGATCACCGGCGAGTCCGTGACGGTCGTCCTCTCCGACGAGAAGGCCGCGTCGAAGAAGATCTCCGCGTTCAGCGGCGACGACAGCCGGTGGATGGTGGCGGTCCGGATGGTGTCCGAGGGCGTCGACGTCCCCCGGCTGGCCGTCGGCGTGTGGGCGACCACCACCGCAACGCCGCTCTTCTTCGCGCAGGCCGTCGGCCGCTTCGTGCGCGCCCGGACCCGGGGCGAGATCGCGTCGGTGTTCCTGCCGTCGGTGCCCAACCTGCTGACCTTCGCCGCCGAGCTCGAGGCCCAGCGCGACCACGTGCTCAAGCGCAAGGTCAGCAACGACGGCGACATCTTCGCCGCCGAGGAAGACCTGATGAACCAGGCCAACGCCGGCGACGCCGCCTCCGACGAGCTCGACGCGCTTCCGTTCGAGGCGCTCGGGTCCGAGGCCCGCTTCGACCACGCGCTGTACGACGGCGCGCAGTTCGGCCACGAGGGCGAGGTCCACGTCGGCTCGGAGGAGGAGATGGACTTCCTCGGCATCCCGGGCCTCCTCGAGCCGGACCAGATGCGCACCCTGCTGCGGCAGCGCCAGGAGGACCGGCGTCGTACCCGGTCCAGGCCTGCGGAGGTCGAGGAGAAGCGACCGGCCGACACGCTCGCCGACGTCACCACCCACGAGCACCTCGCCGTGCTGCGCCGCGAGCTCAACGGCCTGGTCGCCTCGTGGAACCACCGCACCGGCCAGCCGCACGGCATCACCCACGCCGCGCTGCGCAAGGAGTGCGGGGGACCGGCGGCGGCCGTCGCCAATGCCGAGCAGCTGCAGAAGCGGATCGACCGGATCCGGGAGTGGTCGGTCCGCAAGACGTCCTGAGCCCGCCGGGCCGGTGCACGTGACGCACCCGACAAGACAGGTAAGCCTAACCTGAGTTAGGCTGCCCTTCGTGACTGTTGCTCTCGAAGGACGCGACCTGGTGCTGGGCTACCAGCGCGCCACCGTGGTGCACGGCGTCTCCGTGCGCCTCGAGCCCGGCGTGGTCACCGCCCTGATCGGGCCGAACGGCAGCGGCAAGTCGACCGTGCTGCGTTCACTCGCCCGCCTGCACCGGATCGACGCGGGCTCCGTGCACGTCGACGACGTCGACGCGGCGCCGCTGAGCGCGAAGGAGTTCGCGCGTCGGGTCACCCTGCTCTCGCAGTCGCGCCCGCACCCCTCCGGCCTGGAGGTGCGCGATGTCGTCGCCTTCGGACGGCACCCCCACCGCGGACGCTTCTCCGGTGTCACCGACGCCGACCGCGCCGCGATCGACCGCGCGATGGCGGTCACCGGCATCGACGGCATGGCCGACCGGCCCGTCGACCAGCTCTCGGGCGGTGAGCTCCAGCGCGTGTGGCTGGCGACCTGCCTGGCCCAGGACACCGGCGTCGTCCTGCTCGACGAGCCGACCAACCACCTCGACCTGCGCTACCAGGTCGAGACCCTCGATCTCATCCGCGACCTCGCGGACGACCACGGGACGGCGCTCGGGGTCGTCCTGCACGACCTCGACCACGCCGCCACCGTGGCGGACCGGGTCGTGCTGCTGCACCAGGGCACGGTCCGCGCCGCGGGCACCCCCGCCGACGTACTGACCGAGGAGCACCTCTCCGACGTCTACGGACTGCCCATCCGCTGCCTCCTCGACCCGGAGACGGGCGCGGTGCGCGTGGAGGCCCAGGGCAGGCACCACCAGCGGCGCCGCTGAAGCGCGCGCCATCCCCACCAGTGAGGAACCCGATGAAGACACGACCGCTTGCTGCTGCCCTGGCGCTGCCGCTCGGCCTGCTCCTGGCCGCCTGTGGCACCACGGACACCGGAACGGATGACGAGGCCCCGAAGGCCAACGACTCCGTCGACTGCGCGGCCGACGAGACCACCACCTCGACCGACGCGGTGAAGCTCACCGACAGCTACGGCCGCACGGTCGAGCTCGACAAGCCCGCCGAGCGGGTCGCCGTGCTCGAGTGGCAGCAGGTCGAGGACGTGCTGTCCCTGTGCCTGACGCCCGTCGCCGTCGCCGACGTCGAGGGCTACTCGACGTGGGACACCGCCGAGGAGCTGCCGGCCGAGGGCGTCACCGACGTGGGCACCCGCGGCGAGCCGAACCTCGAGACGCTGTTCGGCACCAACCCCGACCTGGTGATCGTCGAGGCCTACACGGCCGAGGACGAGATCATCAAGCAGCTGGAGAAGTACGACGTCCCGGTGCTCGCCACCAAGGGTGCCGACGCCAAGGACCCGATCGCCAACATGATCAGCACCTTCGAGCTGATCGCGCAGGCCACGGGCCGCGAGGAGCGCGCCGAGGTCGTCGTCGACGACTTCAACGCCTCGCTCGCGGACGCCAAGGAGAAGGTCGCCGACGCCGACGTGGCGACGAAGGAGTTCGTCTACTTCGACGGCTGGATCCAGGGCGGCAACGTCTCGATCCGCCCGTTCGGGCAGGGCTCCCTGATGGGCGAGATCGGGGAGGCGCTCGGCCTCGAGAACGCCTGGACCGGCGAGGTCGACCCGGCCTACGGTCTGGGCCAGACCGATGTCGAGGGCATGAGCGAGCTCGGCGACGCCACCTTCTTCCACACCGGCACCGTCGACCCGGCCGGTGACGTGAACGCGGCGCTCGCCGAGAACGCCGTCTGGAAGAAGATCCCCGCCGTCGCCGAGGGCCGCGCGCACGCGTTCCCCGAGGGCGTGTGGACCTTCGGTGGCCCCCGCTCCGGCCAGCAGATCATCGACGCGTACGTCGACCTGCTGACCAAGTGACCGGTCACCCGACCCGGAGGTGATCCACCCATGACGATCGAGCAGCAGCAGTCCGTCGTACCGGACCGGACCGCGGCGACCCCGCGGCTCGGCGCCGCGGGTGCCGTCGGCGCCACCGGCGCACTGCTGCTGCTCGGCGTCGCGCTCGTCGCGGTGTCGGCCTGGCACCTCACGCAGGGCACGTCCGCGGTCGGCGCCGCGGACCTCTGGCGCTGGCTGCTCGGCGAGCGCCCGCCGGCCGGCGGTGGCGCCGGTGCGGGTGACGTGCTGATCGGATCGCGGGTCCCGCGGCTCGCGGCCGGCATCGCCGTCGGCTTCGCCCTCGGCGTCGCCGGCGCCCTCTTCCAGAGCCTCGCGCGCAACGCGCTGGCCTCGCCCGACACCCTCGCGGTGACCGGTGGTGCCTACCTGGCCGTCACCGTCGTCGCCGCGTTCGGGATCTCCGTCCCGCTGTGGGCATCGGGCCTGACCGCCTTCGTCGGCGGTGTCGTCGCGGCGGCGCTGGTGCTCGGCCTCGCCGGCGGTGCCGGTACGGCGACCACGCGTCTCGTGCTCGCCGGCTCGGCCGTCGCGCTGGCCCTCCAGGCCGGCACCTCGACCCTGCTCATCCTCTTCGAGGAGGAGACCACCAGCCTCTTCGCGTGGGGGAGTGGCTCGCTGAGCCAGCTCGGGCTGCAGGCCTTCGAGCAGGCCGCGCCCGTCGTCGCCGTCTGCACGGTCGCCGCGCTGCTCCTTGCCCGGCGCCTCGACCTGCTCGGCCTCGGCGACGACAGTGCCGCCGTGCTCGGCGTCCCGGTCCGCTCCACCCGGGCCCTCGGCACCATCCTCGCGGTGCTGCTCACCGCCGCGTCCGTGACCCTGGCCGGGCCGATCGGCTTCGTCGGCCTCTTCGCGCCGGTCATCGTCCGCCTCTGCGGCCGCTTCGTTCCTGCGCTGCACCGCCACGCCGTGCTGATCCCGGCTGCCGGCCTGACCGGAGCGGTCGTCGTCGTGGTCGCGGACGCCGCGATCCGGGCGCTGCTCGGCGCGGACGAGGCGATCTCGATCCCGACCGGCATCACCACCACGCTCGTCGGCGCGACGATCATGATCATCCTGGCCCGCCGCTCCCGCGACGCGGGCCCGGCGCGGCAGCCCCCCGCCGCGCGCGTCGGCGTCGGCAGCCGCCTGCGCTTCCTCGTCGTGCTCGTCGTGGTGGCCGTCGCCGCTGTCGCGGTCGTCGTCCTCGGCCTGCTCGGCGGCGACACCTGGCTGAGGGCCGGCGACGTCTCGCTGTGGGCCCGCGGCGAGGCCGCACCCCTGATCCAGTTCGCGCTCGATGAGCGCGCGCCGCGCGTCGCGGCCGCGGTGCTGGCCGGCGCCGCGCTCGCGCTCGCGGGCGCCCTCGTGCAGGCGACGTGCCGCAACCCGCTGGCCGAGCCCGGCATCCTCGGCATCACCGGCGGCGCCGGTGTGGGCGCGGTGGTCGTGGTGACCGGCGCAGGCGTGAGCCAGGCGGCCAGCAACACCGCCATCGTGGTCGGCGCCACGGTGGGCGCCCTGGTCGCCTTCGCCCTGGTCTACGGGCTCTCGTGGCGCGGTGGCCTCAGTGCCGACCGGCTCCTGCTCATCGGCATCGGCACGTGGTACGGCTCGGCCGCGCTGACGACCTTCATGCTCGTGCGCTCGAACCCGTGGGACACCCCCCGCATCTACACCTGGATGTCCGGTACGACGTACGGCCGCACCTTCGAGCAGGTCCTGCCCGTCGCGGTCGTGCTCGTGCTCGCACTACCGCTCGCGTGGCTGGTCCGGCGCGAGCTGGACCTGCTGGCCCTCGACGAGGACACGCCCCGCCTGGTCGGCGTGCGGCTCGAGACGGTGCGCCTCGTGGTGCTGGTCGCGGCGGCGCTGCTGGCGGCGATGAGCGTCTCGGCGGTCGGCGTCGTCGGCTTCGTCGGGCTGGTCGCTCCGCACATGGCGCGGGCGCTCGTCGGCGCCCGCCACGCACGCTCGGTGCCGGTCGCGGTGCTGATCGGCGCTGTGCTGCTGGGCGTGGCCGACCTCATCGGCCGGACGGTGATCGCCCCGGCCCAGGTGCCCGCCGGACTGGTCGTCGCGCTGATCGGCGCGCCGTACTTCGTCTACCTGCTGGCCCGCTCGCGCGCCTGAGCCCCGAGGCGGAGGCCGTCCCGGTCAGCCCTCGAAGGGCCGGACGCCGGGACCCGGCCGCGTCGCCACCTGCCGCGGATCGTCGATGGGGTGGCCGGCGGCGCAGCGCACCTCGACGTGGACCGGCTCCTCGCACTCGCCCCGGTGCACGAACACGGTCGGCGGTCCGCCGGGATCCGCGAGGTGCCGGTCGCCCCAGTGGCTGATCGCCAGCAGGATCGGCTGCAGCTCGAGACCCTTGTCGGTGAGCCGGTACTCGTGCCGGACCCGTGCGCCCTCCTGCTGGTAGGGCTCCCGGCGCAGGATGCCCTCGTCGACCAACGAGGCGAGCCGGTTGGAGAGCACCTGGCGCGGGATGCCCGAGTGGCGCCGGATGTCGTCGAACCGGCGGATGCCGAGGAAGACCTCGCGCAGCACGACGACCGTCCAGCGCTCGCCGAGGATCGCCATCGCCCGGCCGAGCGTGCAGTTGTCGACCGACCAGGCGAGGGCCGGGGGAGAGGCCGGGGGAGAGGTGGTCGACGTCGTCACGGGACCAGCATAGGCGATCTGGGTCTCATTGACAGACCCAGCATGCGACTGGTCTGATGGTGGCCATGACTGAGTCCGCGATCCAGACCCAGCTCGCTGCCGCCGAGAGCCAGGCACGTCTCGACCCTGCTGCGATGGACGGCTTCGAGCAGCTGCAGGCGATCCTCGACGGCCACCTGCCGCCCGCGCCGATCGCGGAGACCCTCGGCTTCGTCGGCTTCGAGGTGCCCGAGCGTGGCACGGCGATCTTCGAGCTCGACCCCGAGCTGCGCCACTACAACCCGATCGGCAGCATGCACGGCGGCGTCTTCGCGACCCTGCTCGACTCCGCCTGCGGCTGCGCGGTCCACTCCACCCTGGCGGTCGGCGAGGGCTACACCTCGCTCGACCTGACCGTGAAGTTCCTCAAGGCCGTCACCGTCGACTCCGGCCGGCTGCGCGCCGTCGGCACCGTGCTGCAGCGCGGGCGCCGCACCGCCCTCGCCGAGGCGAAGCTGTACGACGGCCGGGGCCGGCTGGTGGCCTACGCCTCCAGCTCCTGCTTGATCTTCTGAGGCAGGCTGCGGCCAGTGTCCCCCCGGCAGGGGACACTGGCCGCATGCCGAAGTACGTCGCCTTCCTGCGGGCCATCAACCTCGGGCCCCGCCGCAAGTTCCCCAAGGCCGACATCGTCGCCGCGACCGAGGTGGCCGGCGGCACCGACGTGCTCACGCACATCAACACCGGCAACGTCTGCCTGACCACCTCGTTGCGCTCGCGGGCGAAGGTCGAGGCTGCGCTCGAGGCGGCCTACGAGGAGCGGGCGGGCTTCGTCGTACCGACCATCGTGTTCACGACGGCCGAGCTGGTCGCGATCGCCGACGACGCCCGCGAGCTGACCGGTGCGCGGCCGGACCTGGAGCGGCACTACGTCTACCTGCTCAAGGACGAGCCGGACCCCGCGCGGGCGAGGGCGGTCGAGGAGCGCGGCGACGCGGTCAACGAGGTCGTCGTCCGCGGTCGCGCGGCCCACGTCCTGCTCGGGCCCGGCTACGAGGCCGGGGGCGTCGACCCCTACCAGGTGGAGAAGTCGCTCGCCGTCGTGGCCACCAACCGCAACTTCAACGTGGTGACGACGCTCGCCGACAAGTGGTGCCCGTGAACGCCGCGAGGCCCTGTGCCACCATGGAGCCGTGACGACCGCGAGCCCGGAGAAGGTCGATCCGGGAGTCCAGCAGGACCTCACCCCGGACGAGATCACGCTCTCCGACACCCCTTGGGTGACGGTGGTGTGGAACGACCCCGTGAACCTGATGTCCTACGTCACCTTCGTCTTCCAGAAGCACTTCGGCTACGGCAAGAAGAAGGCCGAGAAGCTGATGATGGAGGTCCACGAGGACGGGCGCTCCGTCGTCAGCAGCGGCAGCCGCGAGGAGATGGAGCGCGACGTGCAGGCGATGCACGAGTACGGCCTCTGGGCGACCCTCTCGAAGGCGGAGTGACGCGCCGGTGACCTCCTCCACGACCGGCTTCGTCCGGCACCGCCGCAGCAAGCGCGCCATCGCGACGTTCTCGGTCTTCGAGGCCGACCTGCTGCGCTCCCTGGCCGCCCAGCTCGTCGAGCTGCTGCACAACGAGTCGGCCGTCGTCGCCACCGAGCGCGACCCGCTCGAGGCGCTGCTCGACTTCTCGGGCCCCACCACCGAGCCCGAGGACCCGGTGCTGCGCCGGCTCTTCCCCAATGCCTACCGCGACGACGACGAGTCCGCCGCGGAGTTCCGCCGGTTCACCGAGGGCGGCCTGCGCGACGGCAAGGCCCGCGCGGCCGGCACCGTCATCGACGTCCTCGAGGAGGCCGGCCTGCCGACCGAGCCGACCGACGACGACCTCGTCATCGACGTCGAGCTCGACGACGAGACCGCGCTGGTCTGGATGCGCAGCCTCACCGACCTCCGCCTGGCGCTGGGCACCCGGCTCGAGGTCGAGGAGGGCGACGAGGACTACTGGTACTCGCTGCCGGACGAGGACCCCCGTGCGCAGGCCCACCACATCTACGAGTGGCTCGGCTTCCTGCAGGAGACCCTCGTCCGTTCGGTGCACTGACCCGCAGCCGGCTCAGGCGGCGGGCTTCACCGCCAGCACGGGGCAGTGCGCCTCGAGGATGATCCGCTGGGCGACGCTGCCGAGAAGCAACTTGCCGACCGGCGAGCGGTGCCGGATGCCGACCACGATCAGTGCGGCCCGTTCCTCGTCGGCCGCCGCGACGACGGCGTCCGCCACGTCGTCCACCACGTCGTGGCGGACGACGACCTCCAGGCCCTCCGCGGCCAGCTTCTCCTGCAGCGCGGCGATGTCGGCGTCGTGCGCGAAGCGGTCGTCGACCAGCTTGTTGCCGAGCGTCGCGTTCACGACGACGACGCGGCTGCGGTCCTTGCGGGCGATGTCGGCGGCGTGCTCCAGCGCGGCCTGGCCGAACCGGTCCGGGCTGTAGGCGACGATGATGCTCATCGGTTCACCAGCTCCTCTGCGTCGTCGGTGGTGGAGGGGACGGGGGACTTCCTGCCGCGCGCGGTGCCGACGGCCATGGCCAGGAGCATCAGGACCATCACGGCGTACACGGCGACGGCCACCGGCTCGCTCCACAGGGTGCTGACGTCGCCCTCGGAGATCTGCAGTGCCTGCGTGAGCTGGAGCTCCATGGCCGGGCCGAGGATGACGCCGACGATCAGCGGCAGCACGGGCAGGCCGAAGCGGCGCATGGCCAGCCCGAGCAGACCGAGGAGCACCAGCAGCAGCAGGTCGAACGCCTCGAAGTTCGCCGTGTAGGCGCCGAGCGTGGCGAAGAAGAGAATGCCGGCGTACAGCTGCGGACGCGGG
This sequence comes from uncultured Nocardioides sp., assembly GCA_964487275.1. Lineage (GTDB taxonomy): Bacteria > Actinomycetota > Actinomycetes > Propionibacteriales > Nocardioidaceae > Nocardioides. Next base: position 31,752 of record CAZAQE010000003.1, read on the forward strand.
ATCTGCAGCAGCTTGGCCCACAGGGGCGCCATCGGCAGATTGATGACCAGCAGCAGCGCGTTGGCGATCACGAGGCTGGCCAGCAGGCCCCAGACCAGTCCGGGCTCGTTGTCGAGGAGCTGGGGGCCGGGCTGGATGCCGTAGGACTGCAGCGCCACGAGCATGATCGTCGCGGTCGCCGTGGTCGGCAGGCCGAGGGTCAGCAGGGGCAGCAGGGTGCCCGCCGCCGAGGCGTTGTTGGCCGCCTCGGGGCCGGCGACGCCCTCGATGGCGCCCTTGCCGAACTCCTCGGGGTGCCGGGAGAGCCGCTGCTCGGCGGCGTAGGACAGGAAGGTCGGGACCTCCGCGCCGCCGGCCGGTACGGCGCCGAACGGGAACCCCAGCGCGGTGCCGCGCAGCCACGGCTTCCACGAGCGCCTCCAGTCGCTGCGGCTCATCCAGGGCTGGCCGACCGGGATGATCTCCAGCGGCTTGCGGCGCAGGTGCGCGGCCACCCAGAGCGCCTCGCCGATGGCGAAGATGCCGACCGCGACCACGACGACGTCGATGCCGTCGGCGAGCTGGGCGTTGCCGAAGGTCAGCCGCGGCTCGCCCGTGGCGGTGCCGACCAGGGCGATCGTCAGGCCGAGGAAGAGCGAGATGAAGCCACGCAGCTTCGAGGAGCCGAGGACCATGGTGACGGCGAAGAAGGCCAGCACCATCACCGCGAAGTACGACGGTGCCCCCAGCTTCACCACGACGTCGGCCACGCGCGGGACGAGGATCCACAGCAGCACGGTGCCGATGGTGCCGGCCACGAACGACCCGATGGCCGCGGTGGCGAGGGCCTGAGCCGCCCGTCCGGACTTGGCCATCTTGTTGCCCTCGATGGCGGTGATGACCGAGGAGGACTCGCCGGGTGTGTTCAGCAGGATCGAGGTGGTCGAGCCGCCGTACATGCCGCCGTAGTAGATGCCGGCGAACATGATGATCGCGCTGTCGACGCCGACGCTGTAGGTCACGGGCAGCAGCAGGGCGAGCGCCATGGCCGGCCCGATCCCGGGCAGCACGCCGACCGCGGTGCCGAGCAGCACGCCGATGAGTGCGAAGAGGAGGTTCTCGGGGGTGAGGGCGGTCTGGAAGCCTTCGAGCAGGAGGTCCATCAGAGCACTCCGTCCAGGATGCCGGCGGGGATGGGCAGGCCGAGCGCGACGTAGAAGCCGTACCAGGTGCCGACCGACAGCGCCGCGCCGATCGCGAGGTTGCGGACCCAGGTCCGGCTACCGAGGACGTACGTCGCGCCCGTGAACAGCAGCGCGCCGGTGATCGCCCAGCCCAGCCAGTCGATGAGCAGCAGATTGAGCACGAGCACCCCGGTCAGCAGGCCGATGGTGCGCAGGTCGGTGCCCTGGCTCAGATCGACGTCCTCGCCGTCCTCGGCCTCCGGCTGGTCGCCGCGCGCCGTGGCGACAGCGAGCAGGACCCCGAGCAGCAGCAGCGCGCCGCCGACGACGAAGGGCAGGGCCCAGGGCTGGACCGGCTGGTCGCTGAAGGCGTCGTCGAGCGTCGAGGCGTCGTAGGTGACGAACCCGCCGACGAGGACGAGGAAGGCGGCCAGGCCGTACTGCGCCGTGTCGATGGTCCGGACGCCCGCTCCGGGCGGCGTCGGTTCGTTGGTGATGGTGCTCATCCGAGTCCCAGCTCCTTCAGGGTGTCGGCGACGCGGGCGTCCTGCTCGACGAGGAAGTCCTCGAACTCCTGCCCGGTCGCGAAGTTGTCGGTCCAGCCGTTGTCGGCCAGTGCTTGCGTCCACTCCGCCGTGGCGTGCATCTCGGTGAGGACGTCGGTCAGGTACTCGCGTTGCTCGTCGCTGATGTCCGGCGGGGCGAGCACGCCGCGCCAGTTGGTGAAGACCAGGTCGACACCGGCCTCGGTCAGGGTGGGGGCGTCGATGCCGTCCAGCCGCTCGTCCCCGGACACGGCCAGCACGCGCAGCTTGCCCTCCGCGATCTGGGCCTCGAACTCGCCCAGGCCGGACATGCCGACGTCGATCTTCTCTCCGAGCAGTGCGGTCGTGAGCGGGCCGCCGCCGTCGTAGGAGATGTAGCTGACGTCCTTGGGCCGCACGCCGATCGTGTCGGCGAGCTGCATCGGGAACAGGTGGTCCGGGCCGCCGGGGCTGGAGCCACCGCCGACGATGACGCCGCCGGGGTCCTTCTTCCAGGCCGCCACGAGGTCGTCGACGGTCCTGAAGGGGGAGTCGGCGGGCACCAGGATGCCCTCCTGCTCCTCCACGAGCCGCGCGATGGGGGTCATCTTGAGCGGCGTCGCCTCGGACTTGTTGGTGTACACCGCGCCGACGACGCCCAGACCCATGACCATCATCAGGTCGTCGGCGCCCTTCTCGTTGAGCAGTCGCTGCATCGCGACGGTGCCGCTCGCGCCGAGCACGTTGCGGATCTCGAAGCGTCCGGTGAGGTGGTTCTCCTGCATCGCACGGGCTGCGGCCCGGCCGGTCAGGTCGTAGCCGCCACCGGGGCTGTTGGGGATGAACAACCGCAGCCGGCGCTTGTCGGGGTCGTCGGAGCCGCGGGTGACCCCGCAGCCGGCGACGAGCACGGTCAGCGCCAGCACGGTGAGGAGCGCCAGTAGGCGTTTCATGGAGGAACCTCCGGATCAGGTCGTGACCGTGGGCACGTGCGAACCGTGTCAGCATTGCGCCAGCGTGTGGCGCCCGTCACGCTTGCGGACGCAAAGGAGGTTGTGGTCGTTGTGGTCGCCGTTCCGCCGCGGTGAGCTGACGCTCGCGGCCAAGGTGCTGCTCCTGCAGCTCGCCGTCATCGCGACGCTGCTCGTCGCCGTCGGCGTGCTGAGCATCCGCCAGTCCACTGCGGACTTCGCGGAGGAGAGCGGTGCGCAGATGCGCACCTCCGCCGAGTACGTCGCCGCGCTCCCGCAGGTGCGCGACCCGCTCCAGGCGGTGCGCGACCGCACGTCCTCGGCGAGCAGCCTTGCGCGGGCCCTGGAGATCTACGTCGTCTACGGCGTCGACTTCTACGAGGCGTCCGAGGTCGCCATCGTGTCCCCGGACGGCACGGTGCTCGCCGCGACGGACCCGAGCCGGGTCGGCCGACGGGCCGTGCTCGGCAGCAGTGACGCGCTGCAGGGCCGCGGCTGGACGGGCGACATCACCCGCGACGGTCACCGGGTCGTGGCGGCGCACGCACCGGTCATCTCCGCGTCCGACGGCACCCTGCTGGCCATCGTCACCTCCGAGGTGCCCTACCCGTCGCTGGCCGACCAGCTCGTCGAGGCTGCGCCGGAGCTGGGGCTCTTCCTCGGCCTCGGGGCGGTGCTCGGCCTGGCCGGCACCTGGGTCGTCTCGCGCGTCGTACGACGCTCGACGCGGGGCCTCGGCACGACCGAGCTCGCCAACCTGGCCGACCAGCGCGAGGCGCTGCTGCACGCCATCCGCGAAGGCGTCGTCGGCGTCGGCACCGACGGTCGGGTGACCGTCATGAACGACGCGGCCCGCGCCACGCTCGGCCTGGAGGACGGCCCCGACCCGGTCGGCCGGCCGGTCGATGCGCTGGGCCTCGACCCGCACGTCGTCGCGCTGCTCACCGGTGAGGGCAGCGCGCAGGCCCGCGACGCCCTCGCGCTCGTCGGGCAACGGGTGGTGGTCTTCAACCGCGGACGCGCCTCGACCGGCGGGCGCGGCATCGGCACGGTCACCACCCTGCGCGACCGCACCGAGCTGGTCTCGTTGCAGAGCCAGCTCAGCTCGAACCTCTCGATCACCGACACCCTGCGTGCGCAGACCCACGAGTTCGACAACCGCCTCCACACCATCTCCGGGCTGGTCCAGCTCGGCGAGTACGACGAGGTGGCCACCCTGGTCGGCACTCTCACCCGGCACCGGGCCGAGGTGGGCGAGCAGGTCGCCGAGCGGATCGCCGACCCTGCCGTCGCCGCCCTCGTCGTGGCCAAGCACGCGGTCGCCGAGGAGCGCGGCGTCGCGCTCGAGCTCGACCCCGGCTCGCGGCTGCCGGTGATCGCCCCGGACCTCGCTGCGGACCTGACGACGGTCGTCGGCAACCTCGTCGACAACGCCGTCGACGCCTCGGCCGGCGGACCGGAGCCGGCCGTCGAGCTGTGGATCCACGCCGACGACACAGCGGTCCATGTCCGGGTCCGTGACAACGGGCCGGGCGTTCCGGCCGACCTGCGTGACGCGGTCTTCGTGCGCGGCTGGTCGACGAAGGAGGAGGCGCTCGGTGGACGCGGGATCGGCCTGCCGCTGGTCCGGCTGATCTGCACCCAGCGCGGTGGCGAGGTCGTCGTCGACGACGCCGAGGCGGATGGCGGCGGTGGCGCCGAGTTCCGGGTGGTGCTCCCCGTCGCCGGGTCCGTCCGTCAGGATGGGCGACCGTGACCAGCCCCGACCTCCGCGTCCTCGTCGTCGACGACGACTTCATGGTCGCCCGGATCCACGGCCGCTTCGTCGAGCAGACCGAGGGCTTCGAGGTCGTCGGCACGGCCCGCACCGGCGCCGAGGCGCTCGAGCTGGTCGCCTCCCTGCAACCCGACCTGCTGCTGCTCGACGTGCACCTGCCCGACCTGTCCGGGCTGGAGGTCCTCGAGCAGTTGCGTGGGCGCGGCCAGGACGTCGCGGTCGTGATGGTCACCGCCGAGCGCGGCGCCGCCGCCGTCCGCTCCGCCCTGCACGGCGGAGCGCTGCAGTACCTCGTCAAGCCCTTCGAGTACGACGACCTCGCCGATCGCCTGCGCCGGGTGGCCGCCACCTTGGCGACCCTCGCCGACGAGGTCGACCAGGCCACGATCGACCAGGCGTTCGGGATCGGCCGGCCGGTCGACGGGCCGGCCGTGCTGCCGAAGGGCCTGAGCCCGGAGACCGCGGACCTCGTGCTGGAGGCGGCCCGCGCGACGGACGAGATCTCGGCGTCCGAGGCGGCCGAGGCGGTGGGACTGTCGCGGGTGACGGCCCGGCGCTATCTCGAGCACTTCGTCGACACCGGTGCTGCCGAGGTGCGCCTGCGGTACGGGGGGACTGGACGTCCCGAACGGCGGTACCGGGTGGCGAGGTGAGCCCGACTGCGGCCTAGGCTTGCTGCAGCGATCAGGCCCGCAACATCCCAGGGAGCACCAGTGACCGCCATCGACGACCGTCCCGAGCCCGCCGTGCGGGCCACCATGAGTGGCGACCACCAGTCCTGGGCGGAGCGCTTCGCCCTCGCGCTCTTCATCGCGGTGCCCTTCATCGCCTTCGTCGTGGCCATCCCGGTGGCGTGGGGCGGCTGGCTCGGCTGGAGCGACATCGCCATCACCTTCGTGATGTACGCGCTGACCCTGCACGGCATCACCGTCGGCTACCACCGGCTCTTCACGCACAAGTCCTTCAAGCCCAACCGGGTCGTCAAGATCACCTTCGCGATCCTCGGCTCGATGGCGGTCGAGGGGCCGGTGATCCGTTGGGTCGCCGACCACCGCAAGCACCACAAGTACTCCGACAAGGACGGCGACCCGCACTCGCCGTGGCGCTACGGCAACAGCCTGCGCGGGCTCACGAAGGGGTTCGTCTGGGCACATGTCGGCTGGCTGTTCGACCCCGAGCAGACGCCGATCGACAAGTACGCCCCCGACCTCGCCAAGGACCGCGACCTGGTGCGGATCTCGCGCACCTTCTGGGTCTGGGTGCTGACCTCGATCTTCCTGCCGCCGGTGCTGGGCGCGCTGCTCACCTGGTCGTGGCAGGGAGCGCTCACCGCGTTCTTCTGGGGCACCGTCGTGCGCATCGGCCTGATCCACCACGTGACGTGGTCGATCAACTCCATCTGCCACACGCTGGGGGAGCGGCCCTTCGCCTCGCGTGACTTCTCCGGCAACGTCTGGTGGCTGGCGATCCCCTCGGGCGGCGAGTCGTGGCACAACCTGCACCACGCCGACCCGACCTCGGCCCGTCACGGTGTGAAGCGCTTCCAGCTCGACACCTCCGCCCGGGTGATCTGGGTCCTGGAGAAGCTCGGCTGGGTCCGCGACGTCCGCTGGCCCACGGCCGAGCGGATCCGCTCCAAGTCGGTCAGCCCCGCCGCCTGAGGCCCGTCCGGCGCCGTCCCGCTCCGTCCCGCGCAGCGGCCCGATTCCGGCGCGGCGGCCCCGAAGCAATACGCTGGAGCGCGTGTTGCAGATCGGTCAGGCGACGTACGACGCCCTCGTGGAGCACGCCAAGCGGGACCACCCGGTCGAGGCGTGCGGCATGGTCGTGGGCCCGATCGGCAGCGACCGCCCCGAGCGGCACATCGAGATGGTGAACGCCGCGGGCAGCCCGACGTTCTACGAGTACGACTCGACGGACCTCCTCCAGCTCTACAAGGAGATGGACGACCGCGACGAGGAGCCGGTGGTGATCTACCACTCGCACTCCGCGACCGAGGCCTATCCGAGTGTCACCGACATCAACCTCGCCGCCGAGCCCGGCGCGCACTACGTGCTCGTCAGCACACGTGAGCACGGGAATAACCCGGGCCCGGTGGAGTTCAGGTCCTACAGAATCATCGACGGCGTCGTGACCGAGGAAGAGGTCACCGTCATCCCAGAGGAGAGCAGCTGACATGGCCATCGAGGTCCGGATCCCGACCATCCTGCGCACCTACACCGGTGGCGAGAAGGCCGTCGACGCCGACGGCGCGACGTTGAGCGCCCTCATCGACTCCCTCGACGCCAACCACCCCGGCATCAAGGACCGGCTGGTGGAGGACAAGGGCAACGGCGTCGAGCTGCGCCGCTTCGTCAACGTCTACATCAACGACGAGGACGTCCGCTTCATCGGCAGCCTCGAGGCCGCGCTCTCCGACGGCGACCAGGTCGTCATCCTGCCGGCCGTCGCCGGCGGAGCCGCCTGAGCAGATGGTGCGCTACGACAGTCTCCTGACCTCGGTCGGCAACACGCCGCTCGTGGGGCTGCCGCGACTGTCGGCACCGTTCAACGCGCCCGGCGCGCCCGAGGTGCGGATCTGGGCCAAGCTCGAGGACCGCAACCCGACCGGCTCGATCAAGGACCGTCCGGCCCTGAAGATGATCGAGGAGGCGGAGAAGGACGGCACGCTCCGCCCCGGCTGCACGATCCTCGAGCCGACCTCCGGCAACACCGGCATCTCGATCGCGATGGCGGCCAAGCTCAAGGGCTACCGCACGGTCTTCGTGATGCCGGAGAACACCTCCGAGGAGCGTCGTCAGCTGCTGCGGATGTGGGGCGCCGAGATCGTCTCCTCGCCCGCGGCCGGCGGCTCCAACGAGGCCGTGCGCGTCGCCAAGCAGATCGCTGCCGAGCACCCCGACTGGGTGATGCTCTACCAGTACGGCAACGCCGCCAACGCCCTCGCGCACGAGGAGGGCACCGGTCCCGAGATCCTCGCTGACCTGCCGTCGATCACCCACTTCGTCGCCGGGCTGGGCACGACCGGCACCCTGATGGGCGTCTCCCGCTTCTTCCGCGGTGCCAAGCCGGACGTGCGCATCGTCGCCGCCGAGCCGCGCTACGGCGAGCTCGTCTACGGCCTGCGCAACCTCGACGAGGGCTTCGTGCCCGAGCTCTACGACGCCGACCTGATCGACAGCCGCTTCTCGGTCGGCCCCCGCGACGCCGTACGACGGGTGCGTGAGCTGCTCGACCTCGAGGGGATCTTCGCCGGCATCTCCACCGGCGCGATCCTGCACGCCGCGCTCGGCCAGGCGGCGAAGGCCGTCAAGGCGGGCGAAGCCGCCGACATCGCGTTCGTGGTCTGCGACGGCGGCTGGAAGTACCTCTCCACGGGCGCCTACGAGGGCACCATCGACGAGGCCGAGGACCGCCTCGAGGGCCAGCTCTGGGCCTGAGCCCCCGGCTGCGGCCGCCGACGTAGGCTGGGCAGGCATGAGACGGCTTCCCGGAATCGTCCTGGCCCTGTGCTGCGCGCTCGCCGTGGCGCTGGCCCCCTCCGTCGCTCGTGCCGACGCAGGCGCAGGCGCAGGCGCGGATGGTGGCGACCTGCCGGCATTCACGCAGCTCGAGAGGCCGGCGATCGTCGGGGTGCGCCGCTACGGTCACGCCCTCTACGCCGACCCGGGCCGGTGGAGCCCGACGCCGGCCACGATCGGGTACCAGTGGTACCGCGACGGCGTCGCGCTGTCCGGCCGGACCGCCCGCCGCCACCTGATCGGCCCCGGCGACGTCGGCCACCGGCTCTCGGTCGCCGTCACGGTGAGCCACCCGGAGCGCGCCAGCGCCCGGGTCGTCGTGACCACCGGCGTCATCCTCCACCGCGTTGACGTGCGCCGGCTGGTCCGTTACTCGGTGCGGACCAAGGGCGTGGTGCACGCCAGCGTCGCGACCTTCCGGCGCCTCGCCCAGGAGACGTACGACGACCCGCGTGGATGGCGCGGCAGGGGCGTGCGGTTCGTGCGGGTCAGCTCGGGCGGCGCGTTCACGCTCTGGCTCGCCGAGGCGTCGAAGGTGCCGACCTTCTCGTCGGTGTGCAGCGCCCAGTGGTCGTGCCGGGTCGGGCGCAACGTGATCATCAACGTGCAGCGCTGGCAGCACGCCTCACCGGCGTGGAACCGCGCCGGCAGGTCCCTGCGCGACTACCGCCACATGGTCGTCAACCACGAGACCGGGCACTGGCTCGGCAAGGGCCACGCGTCCTGCCCGCGCCGGGGCGCGCCGGCGCCCGTGATGATGCAGCAGTCGAAGGGCACGAACGGCTGCCGGTTCAACCCGTGGCCGACCCTGGCCGAGCTGCGCTGACTACCAGTGCCAGGTGAGTCTCTGGGCCCGGTTCCAGAGACTGCCGGGCACCGGCCCGAGGCCGAGCACGCGGGTCGCGAGGTTGGCCAGGTCACCGTTGCGGATCGGCTGCACTCCGGTGAAGAGCGGGCGGGTGGTGCCCGGATCGCGGAAGTGGGTCGGGTTCATCCGGTAGAGGTTGCCGTGGTCGACACCGCGGCCCCACACGACGAAGGGGACCCGGTAGTTGTCGAAGCGGGTCGCCACCTCGTGGCTCGTCGTACCGGGTGTGCCGCCGTGGTCGGCGGTGAGGACGACGAAGGTGGTCCGCCGCAGGGTGGTGCTGCCGCGGATGGTCGCCAGCAACTGGCCGACGAGCTGGTCGAGCCGGACGACCGCGTTGAGGTAGGCGGTGCTCATCCATCCCTTGGCGTGGCCGACCTGGTCGGCCAGGCCGAGGTGGAGGAAGGCGAACGAGCGCCGGTTGGCCAGCAGGTCCCGGCGGAACAGCGTGGTCAGCGTGGCGTCGTCCTGCTCCCGGATGACGGTGCGGTCGACGCTCCGGGGCCACGAGCGGGTGAACAGCGAGAACTTCGCCTTCGTCGAGAACAGCGAGGTGCGCCCGCCGGCGAGGTGCACCGACCGGAACACCGAGGACACGTCGTGGCCGGCCGCCTCGTGGACCGTCATCCGGGGGCGGTCGGTGTTCCACGTGACCCCGTGGCCGCCGCGGGTGGCGTCGATGCGGCGCCCGGTGACCATGCTGGTGTGGTTGGGCAGGGTGACCGTCATCTCGACCTGGGCGCGTGCGTTCAGGGTGAAGGCACCCTCGGCGAGCATGCGGTGGAGGTGCGGCAGCCGGGTGCGCCCCAGCCGCGTGATGGCCCTCGGGTTGAGGCCGTCGAGCGAGATCGCGACGACCCGCGTGTCCGTGATCGCCGCAGCCGGGGCGATGCGCGGTCGATCCTGCCCTTCGCGGGGCGAGCCGGCACAGGCCGCCAGGAGGGGCAGGAGGAGGGCCAGGACGAGGGCAGGGACGACCGCGGTCAGTCGGTGGAGGTGGCTGCCGCGGGTCACTCGACGAGGGTAGGCCAACTGCACAACACGAGCCTCGCCATGACGTGATCTCGGCGACGGAATGCCGACCGCGCGGGTACCGACGCCGTAGTCTGGGCGGGTGCGGCACCTGGATCTCCCCGACGCTGGCGTCCCCGTCGACGTCGACGCGCCCATCGGGATCTTCGACTCCGGGTTCGGTGGGCTCACGGTCGCCCGTTCCGTGATCGACCAGCTGCCGCACGAGTCGATCACCTATGTCGGTGACACCGCCCGCCAGCCGTACGGTCCGAAGCCGATCGGCGAGGTCCGGGAGTACGCCCTGGAGTGCCTCGACCACCTCGTCGAGCAGGGCGTCAAGGCACTCGTCATCGCCTGCAACTCCGCATCCGCCGCGATGCTGCGCGACGCGCGTGAGCGGTACGACGTCCCGGTGGTCGAGGTGATCTACCCCGCCACCCGTCGCGCCGTCGCCGCCAGCCACAACAACCGGATCGGTGTCATCTGCACCCGCTCCACCGCCGAGTCGATGGCCTACGACGACGCCTTCGCCGCGGCTCCCCAGGTCTCCCTCGCGACCCGCGCCTGTCCGCGCTTCGTGGACTTCGTCGAGGCCGGCGTGACCGGCGGGGACGAGCTCATCGCCGTGGCCCACGAGTACCTCGACCCACTGAGCGAGCTCGGCGTCGACACCCTGATCCTCGGCTGCACCCACTACCCGCTCCTCACCGGTGTCATCTCCTACGTCATGGGCGACGGGGTGACCCTGGTGAGCAGTGCCGAGGAGTGCGCGAAGGACGTCTACCGGATGCTCGCCGACACCGGCCTCATGCGGCCGGGCGGCGATCCGACGTACACCTTCGCGACCACGGGCTCCCCGGCGGAGTTCGAGACGATCGGGCGCCGTTTCCTCGGCCCCGAGCTGGTGGCGGCCGGACAGTTCGCAGGGGGACTCGCATGAGTGAAGACGTGGCACCGGAGACGACGCGGCTGCGGCTCGCGGCCCGGCCGGACGACCACCAGGTCAAGGTCACCGTCGTGGGCTGCTCGGGCTCCTACCCGGGCCCGGAGTCGCCCGCGAGCTGCTACCTCGTCCAGGCGACCGACGCGCTGCGCACGTGGAGCCTGGTGCTCGACATGGGCAACGGCGCGCTCGGGGTGCTGCAGCGCTACGTCGACCCGCTGCAGGTCGACGCCGTCTTCATCAGCCACCTCCACGCCGACCACTGCGTCGACATGACCAGCTACTACGTCCTGCGCAAGTACCACCCCAGCGGCACCCAGCCGCGAATCCCGGTCTGGGGCCCGAAGGGCACCGCGAAGCGGCTGGCCAAGGCGTACGACCTGCCGCGCAAGCCCGGCATGCGCGAGGAGTTCTCCTTCCGCGTCTACTCCCGACCGGTCACGATCGGGCCGTTCACCGTCGAGCCCTTCGAGGTCGACCACCCGGTCCCCGCCTACGGCCTGCGGGTCAGCGCCTTCGGCAAGGTCCTCGCCTACAGCGGCGACACCGGACCGACCGCGGCGCTCGACGCGATCGCCGCCGACGCCGACCTGTTCCTGTGCGAGGCGTCCTTCCGCTCCTGCGACGACAACCCACCCAGCCTGCACCTCACCGGTCAGGAGGCCGGTGAGATCGCGACCCGGGCGGGCGTCAAGCGGCTCGTCGTCACCCATGTCCCGCCGTGGCACGACGCCCAGGAGATCCTCGCCGAGGCGAAGGACGCCTACGACGGGCCGATGGAGCTCGCCGCGATGGGCGCGGTCTACGAGCTGTAGCCCGGCCGCTCAGCCTGGCTCAGACCGGGTGGCCGGCGTCGCGGATGGTCAGCGCGATCTGCACCCGGTTGGTTGTCTCCAGCTTCTCGAAGAGCCGCGACACGTGGCCCTTCACCGTCGGCACCGACAGGTGCAGCTCGCGGGCGATCTCCGCGTTCGACAGGCCCCGGCCGACGGCGGTCGCGACCTCGAGCTCGCGCTCGGTGAGCCGGTCCAGCCGCTGCTGCGCCTCGGCGGCGCGGCCGTTGCCGGAGTCGGTGCGGACCCGCGCGATGAGGGTCCGGGTCACCGACGGCGAGAGCATCGGGTCGCCGTCGGCGACCTTGCGGATCGCAGCGACGATCTCACCGGGCGCCGTGTCCTTGAGCAGGAAGCCGTCGGCGCCCGCAGTGAGCGCGCCGACGACGTAGTCGTCCGCGTCGAAGGTCGTCAGCACGATGACCCGCGGCGGCCGCGGGGCCGCGTGCAGCAGCCGGGTCGCCGCCAGCCCGTCGAGCACCGGCATCCGGATGTCCATCAGGACGACGTCGGGTGACAGCTCGTGCGCCAGCCGCACGCCGGCGCGCCCGTCGGCTGCCTCGCCGACCACCGCGATGTCCGGCTGCCCGCCCAGCATCAGGGCCAGCGCCGAGCGCACCAAGGGGTCGTCGTCGACGACCAGCACCCGCGTCACGTCACTCAACCCCTCATGCCCTCCCGCCCGTCTCCTCGGACGACCACGGTAGCCATGCCCGCAGCACGAACGACGCCGGCGTGCGGCCGTCCGGCGACGGCTCCTCGACGCCGTGTGCCAGCCAGCCGCCGCGCAGCTCGGCACGCTCGGCCAGCCCGACCAGGCCCAACCCGGCGCCCGGTGTCCGCGTCGGCCCGAAGCCGAGGGAGTTGCGCAGCACCACCTCCACGCCGTCGGCGGGGGAGCCGCCGACCGCGACGCGCAGCGTGGCGGCGGGTGCGTGCTTGGTGGCATTGGTGATGCCCTCCTGCACGATCCGGTAGACGGTGCGGCCCACCGCGGGAGGAGGCGGCTCGTGGCCGGCCAGCCGGTCGTCGTACTCGATCACGGCGCCGGCGGCGCGGGCGTCGGCGACGAGCGTGCCCAGGTCGTCGTACGTCGGCTGGGGGCTGGTCAACGGCGCGGCCGCCTCGTCGTCGCGGAGCACGCCGAGCACCTCGCGGAGGTCGGTGAGCGCCTCGTGTGCCTTCGCCTGGATGACGGCCAGGCTGCTGCGCATCTCGTCGGCCGACAGGTCGTCGCGGAAGGTGAGGGCGCCGGCGTGCATCGAGATCTGCGAGATCCGGTGGGCGAGCACGTCGTGCATCTCCCGGGCGATCCGGGCGCGCTCGTTGGACCGTGCCTGGCTGGCCCGCAGGTCGCGCTCGGCCTCGGCGGTCTCGGCGCGCTGGCGCAGGGTCCACAGCAGCTCACGACGCGAGCCGATGTACATGCCCCAGGCCAGCACCGCGGCGACGGCGGCGACGGTCACGGTCGTCAGCAGCCACCAGGGATCGCTGTCGCGGACCGGCTGGACCTGGTAGTAGGCCCAGCTGACGAACAGGTTCAGCGCCGCCACCACGAGCACCTGCCACCAGCGGCGACGCGTCGCCAGCGACACCACGGCCAGCGTGGAAGCGCCCTGGGACAGCGAGCTGAAGGGTGCCAGCAGCAGCGTCACGACGGCGATCGCCATCGGCCAGCGCCGGCGCCACCAGACCAGTACGAAGGCGACGATCCCGAGCGCCAGGTCGAGGACGAACAGCCCGGGCTGCTCCTCCAGCTGGGGCCGCATGACCGGCCCCCACACGAAGAGCCCGAGCGCGAGGGCGAGGACGTAGCGCCACACGTGGCTCCACGGCCGCAGCGGCGGCTGGAACACGTCGGCGGTGGTCACTCTCCGAGCCTAGGGATCCGGGGTCGGTCGGGGGAGCGTCGGGGGGACGGTGCGCCCCCTACTTAGGTCGGGTCCGGATCGCGCCGCGAGTCCGGTGTTTGGTGAGGCGTCATCGGGCAGGCTGGTGCCATGATCACAGTCGACCGACTCACGGTCTCGTACGGCGCGTTCACTGCCGTCGACGACGTCAGCTTCGTCGCCCAGCCGGGCCGCGTCACCGGCTTCCTCGGGCCCAACGGCGCCGGGAAGTCGACCACCATGCGGGTGATGGTCGGCCTGACGCCGCCCACGCGTGGCCAGGTCATGATCGGCGGCCTGCTCTACCGCGACATCCCCAACCCGGGACGCCACGTCGGCGTCCTGCTCGACGCCGGCGCGCAGCACGCCGGACGCACCGGTCGCGAGATCCTGGCCATCGGTGCCGAGACGATGGGCCTCCCGAAGACGCGCGTCGACGAGATGCTCGCCCTGGTCGGCCTCACCGACTCCGAGGCGAAGCGCCGCCTGCGCAACTACTCGCTGGGCATGAAGCAGCGCCTCGGCATCGCGCACGCGCTGCTCGGGGACCCGTCGGTGCTGATCCTCGACGAGCCCGCCAACGGCCTCGACCCCGCCGGCATCCGCTGGATGCGCGGCCTGCTCAAGGGGTACGCCGACCGCGGCGGCACCGTGCTGCTGTCCAGCCACCTGCTGCACGAGGTCGAGCAGATCGCCGACGAGATGATCCTCATCGGCCACGGCCGCATCGTCGCCCAGGGTGACAAGCAGAGCCTGCTCGCGAACGCGGGCGGTGCCGACACCACCCTGGTCACCTCGCTCGACAACGCCGCCCTCGGCGCCGCCCTCACCGCTGCGGGACATGCGGTGGAGCCCGCGGGCAGCGGCCTCAGGGTTGCCGCCTCGACCGAGCAGGTGGGGCGTGCTGCCCTCACCGCCGGCGTGGTGCTGACCGATCTCCGCTCCGGCGCCGCCGGCCTGGAGGACCTCTTCCTCGAGCTCACCTCGTCGACCCAGCGCGACGCAGTCCCGAACGGAGTCCCCGCATGAGCGCCCTTGCTGCACCCTCCCAGAGCCTCGACGTCTCCGGTACGCCGCCGGTTCCCTTCGCCCGGCTGGTCAAGGTCGAGTGGCGCAAGATGCTCGACACCCGCGCCGGGCTCTGGCTGCTGATCATCTCGGCGGGCCTGCTCGCACTGATCTCCGGCATCGTCCTGCTGGTCGTCGCCCTGGCCGACGTCACGCCGCCGACGGCCAACGACTGGCTCAACATCATGACCATCCCGGTCTCGATGCTGGTCCCGGTGATGGCGATCACCATCGTCACCCAGGAGTGGAGCCAGCGGACCGCGATGGTCACCTTCGCCCTGGAGGCCAGCCGGCTCCGGGTGGTCCTCGCCAAGCTCGTGGCCGTGATGGCGCTCGGCGCTGCCACCATCGCGCTGGCCGCGGTCCTCGGCCTCGTCGGCAACGTCGTGGGCGCGGCTATCGCGGGCACCGACGCCGACTGGAACGTCACCGTGGGGGCCTTCGGATGGGCGCTGGCCACCCAGGTGCTCTACCTGCTGATGGGCTTCGGCTTCGGACTCCTGCTGCTGAGCAGCCCGGCCGCGCTCGCGCTCTACTACGTCTACGTCTGGATCCTCGAGGGTGGCGTGATCATCCCGGGCATCATGTACGTCCTGTGGTTCTCGTTCGACTGGGCGCAGTCGCTGCTCCCCTGGATCAGCATGCGGCTGTCGATGCTGCCCTTCCAGCTCGGTGACGACGATGTCCGCTCGATCGAGCAGGACCTCGGCGCGACCCTCGACACCGGTGCCCTCGGCATCGCCCGCGTGCTCACCTCCGTGCTGATCTGGGTGGGCCTGCCGCTGCTGCTCGGCACCTGGCGGCTGCTGCGGGCCGAGGTGAAGTAGCCCCAGCACTTCACCCACCCTTGCCCGACACGTCACCGTGGCGGAGCCTGCTGCTAGCGGGCTCCGCCACGGTTGCTGTCGTGGGCAACGGATACCTGCGCTTCGCCGCCCTCGGCGACAGCACCACGGTCGGCCTCGGAGACCCGGTCCCGGGGGGACGCTGGCGGGGCTGGGCCCGCCTCCTGAGCGAGTCCCTGCAGGCGTCGTACGACGTCTCCTTCTGCAACGTGGCGATCTCCGGCGCGACGGCCGCGATCGTGCGTGAGCAGCAGCTCGCCGAGGCGGTGGCGCACCGACCCGACCTCGCCTCGCTGCTCGTCGGCGTCAACGACACGCTGCGCTCGACCTGGGACCCCGACCGGCTGCGCGAGGACCTCCTCCACATCGCCGGCGAGCTCACCGGCGCCGGGGCGACGCTGATGACCGTGCGGTGGCACGACCACGGCAGCGTGCTGGGCCTGCCGCGCATGGTGGTGCGCCCGATCACCGAGCGGATCGAGGTCGTCAACGAGGTGTACGACGAGGTCCACGCCACCTTCGGCGGTCTCCGGCTCGACCTCGCGCTGATGCCCGAGGTGATGGAGAGGGCGAACTGGTCGATCGACCGCTTCCACCCCTCCGAGGTGGGTCACCGGGCCCTCGCGCGGGCCTGGGCCGAGCGGTTGCAGGCCGCGGGCTTCGACCTCCCGATGCCCGGTGCGACGCCGGAGGGCGGGTGCCCGCCGAGCTGGCGGCGCGACATGGCGTGGATGGTCGCCGAGGGCGCCCCGTGGGTGGGGCGCCGGGCGCGCGACCTGGGGCCGTGGGCGGTCCGCCGGGCGATCGCGGCCGGCCGCTGACCCCCGCGCGCACCTCGGTAGGTTGGGGCCATGAGCACCCGCGAGGACGGCCGCGCCGACGACGAGCTGCGCCCCATCACCTTCACCCGCAATTGGCTCGACCACCCGGCCGGCTCGGTGCTGGTCGAGTTCGGCAGGACGCGCGTGCTGTGCGCCGCGTCTGCGTCCGAGGGTGTCCCGCGCTGGCGCAAGGGCTCCGGCCTCGGCTGGGTGACGGCGGAGTACGCGATGCTCCCCGCCGCGACGAACACCCGCTCCGACCGCGAGTCGGTCAAGGGGCGCATCGGTGGCCGCACGCACGAGATCAGCCGCCTCATCGGCCGTTCGCTGCGCGCGGTGATCGACAACAAGGTGCTCGGCGAGAACACCATCCAGATCGACTGCGACGTGCTCCAGGCCGACGGCGGCACCCGCACCGCTGCCATCACCGGGGCCTACGTCGCCCTGGCGGACGCCTGCGCGAAGCTCGGCGTCCCCGGCGCCCTCACCGGCTCGGTGGCCGCCGTCAGCGTCGGCATCATCGACGGCGTCCCGCGCCTCGACCTGCCCTACGTCGAGGACGTTCGTGCCGAGACCGACATGAACGTCGTGATGACCGGCGACGGCAAGTTCGTCGAGGTGCAGGGCACGGCCGAGGGCGCCACCTTCGACCGGGCCGAGCTGGACGCGCTGCTGGCGCTGGCGGAGAAGGGCTGCGCCGACCTGACCGCGCTCCAGCGTGAGGCGCTGGGGTCGTGAAGGTCCTCGTCGCCTCCCGCAACGCCAAGAAGCTCGAGGAGATGCGGCGGATCCTCGCCGAGCACCTGACGTCCGTGGACGTCGTCGGCCTCGACGACGTGACCCCGTTCGACGAGCCGGTCGAGGACCAGCCCACCTTCGAGGGCAACGCGCTGCTCAAGGCTCGCGCGGGGGTGGCCGCCACCGGCCTGCCCACGATCGCCGACGACTCCGGACTGTGCGTGGACGCGCTCAACGGCATGCCCGGCGTCCTGTCGGCCCGCTGGTCCGGCCCGCCGAAGAGTGACGACCGGAACAACGAGCTGCTGCTGGCGCAGCTGGCCGACGTCCCGGACGAGCGGCGTACGGCCCACTTCGCGTGCGCCGTGGCGCTCGTGCGACCCGACGGCCGCGAGCTGGTCGTCGAGGGCCGCATGGACGGCCGCGTCATCCGCGAGGTGCGGGGCAGCCGCGGCTTCGGGTACGACGTGCTGTTCGTCGCCGACGACCACCCCGGTGTCACCACGGCCGAGCTGAGCCGCGAGGACAAGGACGCGATCTCGCACCGCGGCCGGGCGCTGCGGGAGCTGGCGCCGCTCGTCGCCGACTTCCTTGCGTAGGCCCGGGGCAGGACGTGCGCCCGGTGAGACTCGAACTCACACTGGTACGGACCTAAACCGCATGCCTCCTGCCAATTGGGCTACGGGCGCTCGACCCTGATCCTAGGACCCGGCGAAACGACAGCGGGCGCGGCCCGGGGGCCGCGCCCGCTGCGCGCATCGATCAGGAGGACCCGGTCAGCTGGTCCACTGCCAGGTGCTGAGGATCTTGTCGAACTCGTCGAGCACGTCGTCGTCGCCCTCCTTGAGGGAGACCGTGATCGAGTAGCCCTTGTCGCCGCTGATGACCAGGTGCGAGCGCTGGACCACGTTGACGCCGCCGTCGTTGGTGCGGGCGATGTTGACGGTCAGGGCGGTCTGTCCGTCGATGGCCACGTTGGCGCCGTCGTTGACCTCGGCAGTCGAGTCACCGGAGACCAGCGCCTTGCGCCAGTTGTCCGCGAGGTCGTTCGGGTCGGTGTAGCCGTACGACGACTGGGTCTCCACGATCACGTTGCCGCGTGCCGTGTTGAAGGTCTCGCCCCACAGGAAGACCTTGTCGAGGGTCGCGACGTCGGAGTTCTGTGCCTTGAACTCCTCGGTGCCGTCGGTCCAGCCGTCCGGCACCTGCAGCTGGTAGCCCAGGCCCTCGAAGCGGTCGCCGCCGATGTCGGGCACGGACGACGAGTCGTCGGAGGTGGTGGCCGAGGTCGGGTCGTCCCCGCCGTCCGCCTTCTTGTCATCGTCGCCGCCGCTCAGCGCGACCGCGGCGATGATGCCGCCGACCACGAGGACCAGCACCGTGACGACGGCCGCGATGATGATGCCCGCTCTGCCCTTCTTCTGCGGCGTGGGCTGGGACCAGCCGCCACCGCTGCCGTAGGGCTGCTGGGGCGCGCCGAAGCCGCCGGCGACCGGCTGCACGGGCGGCACCGGCTGGTGCGGCGGCGAGACGATCGGCTGCTGCGGGTGCGCGACCGGCGACGTCACGGGCGACTGCAGCGGCGGCTGGACGGGGGACTGGACCGGCGGACCCGGCGGGGGCGGCGGTGCCGTCGTACCGGCCTCGGGGTCGAGGCCGGTGACGAGGCCCTCGGGGACCTTGCCGAGGGCGAAGCCGAGCACCGCCACGGCCCACTGGCACCCGCGCACGTCGGCGCTGCCGCGGTCGCGCGCGAGGCGCTGGCCGGCGGAGTCCACGGCGTCGGCAGGGTTGGCGCCGCTGTCCAGCATGGTGACCATGCCGTCGAGCGCGCCGAGCCGCACCGCGTCCGTGAGCAGGTTGATCGTCCCACTGGAGGCCTGGCCCTCGTCGAGGTAGTCGTCGAGGGACCCGCGGAACGCGGTGGCGTCGCGGAACAGGTCGTGGCCGTGGTCGCGGGCGAGGTCGGCGAGCGACTGGTGCAGCTTCATGGGTGTCCTTCGGGTGGGTCAGGGACCTCAGGCCGACAGGCCGAGGTCCCTGCGGAGCTTGGCGACGTGACCGGTCGCCTTGACGTTGTACTGCGCGAGCTCGATCGCACCGTCGGCACCGACGACGAAGGTGGACCGGATGACGCCCTCGACCATCTTGCCGTAGAGCTTCTTCTCCCCAAAGGCGCCGTAGGCCTTGTGCACGGCGAGATCGGGGTCGGAGAGGAGGGTGATGGTCAGGCCGTCACGCTCGCGGAACTTCGCCAGCTTGGCCGGCGCGTCCTTCGAGACGCCCACGACGGTGTAGCCCGCGGCCTGCAGGGAGTCGAGGGAGTCGGTGAAGTCGCAGGCCTGCTTGGTGCACCCGGGCGTCATGGCGGCCGGGTAGAAGTACACGATCACCTTGCGCTCGCCGGAGAGCAGCGAGGCGAGGGAGACCTGCTCGCCGGTGTCGGCGGTGAGGTCGAAGGCGGGGGCGGTGTCGCCGGGGGAGAGGCGGGCCTGGTCGCTCATGGGATGGGAACTCTCCTGATGGGCAGGTGCTGTTGCAAAAGGCATGCAATAAGGTGGGTGTCGTTCGTGACCATCCAACTACACCCCGCCCACCTTCCCCGAACAGGAGCAGCACCATGCACGTGCCTGACGGATTCCTCGACGCGCCGACCTCGGTCGCCACGGGGGTGGTCGCGGCCGCGGGTGTGGGGGTCGCGCTGCGCAAGGCGCGAGCCGAGCTCGACGACCGGACGGCGCCGATGGCCGGCCTGGTGGCCGCCTTCGTCTTCGCCGGCCAGATGATCAACTTCCCGGTCGGCGCGGGCACGAGCGGCCACCTGCTCGGAGGAGCGCTCGCGGCGGTGCTGGTCGGGCCGTGGACCGGGGCGCTGTGCATCAGCGTGGTCCTGCTCGTGCAGTCCCTCTTCATGGCCGACGGCGGACTGACCGCGCTGGGCACCAACATCACGTTGATGGCGATCGTCGGGGCCTTCGTCGGGTACGCCGTCTTCCGCCTCGCGCTCGCCGTGCTGCCGCGCAAGGCGGCGTCGGTGCCGGTGGCTGCGGCCGCGGGGGCGTTCGTCTCGGTCCCGGCCGCTGCCGCGGTGTTCACCCTGCTCTTCGCGGTCGGCGGCACCGCCGACGTCGCGACCGGCAAGGTGCTCGCGGCGATGGTCGGCTGGCACGTCGTGATCGGGATCGGCGAGGCGATCGTGACCGGGCTGGTCGTCAGCGCGGTCATCGCCTCCCGCCCGGACCTCGTCCACGGAGCGCGCGGGCTCGTCGTCCGCGCGCCGCTCGTCACCTCGCAGGCCGTGGCATGAGGGGCAGCATGACCCGCCAGCGCAGGTTCCTCGCCGTCGGGCTGCTCGTCGCCCTGCTGATCGCGGGTGTCGGCAGCTACTACGCCAGCAGCCACCCCGACGGCCTCGAGTACGTCGCCGGCAAGACCGGCTTCCTCGACAGCGCGGACGACCCGGTCGACACCGGCAGCCCGTTCGCCGACTACGGCACGAAGGGCGTCGACGACGAGCGCCTCAGCGGCGGCATCGCCGGCGTCGCCGGCGTCGGGCTGACCCTCCTCATCGGCGGCGGCCTGTTCTGGGTGCTGCGCCGCCGGCCTGCACCGCAGCCGGACTGACGGGACCGCTGGCATGGGCGCGGGTCACGGCCACCGGCTGCACTTCCACGGGCACTCCGTCGTGCACCGCGCCCCTGCGCACCTGAAGGTCCTCGCGCTGCTCGCCTTCGTGCTGGTCGTCGTGGCGACGCCCCGCGAGTGGTACGCCGCGTACGCGGTGCACCTCGCGATCCTCGTGGGTGTGATCAGGGTGTCCCGGGTGCCGTTCGGCTACCTGCTGCCCCGCATGGTGATCGAGGTGCCCTTCCTGCTGTTCGCGGCGCTCATCCCGTTCATCGCGGAGGGCCCGCGCACCGTCGTACCGCTGCCGGGCGGGTGGGACCTGAGCGTCTCCGAGTCCGGCCTGCTCGCCGCGTGGGGGCTGGCCGCGAAGGGGACGCTGGGCGTCCTCGCGTCGCTGACCCTCGCGGCCACCACGGAGCCGACCGAGGTGCTGCGGGGCCTCCAGCGGCTGCGTGTGCCGGACCTGCTGGTGCAGATCATGTCCTTCATGGTCCGCTACCTCGACGTCGTCACCGCCGACCTCGGCCGGATGGTGACGTCGATGCGCTCACGCGGCGTGGACCCGCGCTCGCCCCGGCACTGGCCGGCGCTGGCGCGCACCCTCGGCGCGCTCTTCGTCCGCTCCTACGAGCGGGGTGAGCGGGTGCACCTGGCCATGCTGTCCCGCGGGTACGACGGCCGCCTCCCCGATCCCGCCACCGACACCGCCGGAGCCGCACGATGACCCCCGTCCTCGACCTCCAGGGCGTGGCCTTCGCCTACCCCGACGGCCACCAGGCGCTCTTCGGCGTCGACCTGCACGTCCACCCGGGCGAGCGGGTCGCGCTGCTCGGCCCCAACGGCGCCGGCAAGACGACGCTGGTGCTCCACCTCAACGGCATCCTGTCGGGGGAGTCCGGCCACGGCGAGGGCAGCGTCAAGGTCAGCGGCCTGCCGGTGACGAAGAAGAACCTGCTGGAGATCCGGCGCCGGGTGGGCATCGTCTTCCAGGACCCCGACGACCAGCTCTTCATGGGCTCGGTCCGTGCCGACGTCGCCTTCGGCCCGGCCAACCTCGGCATCAGGGGCGCTGCGCTGGAGAAGCGGGTGATGGACGCGCTCGAGAAGGTCGGGATGGCCGACTTCGCGAACCGCCCGCCGCACCACCTGTCGTTCGGCCAGCGCCGGCGGGTCGCGGTCGCGACGGTCCTGGCGATGGAGCCGGAGATCCTGGTGCTCGACGAGCCCAGCTCCAACCTCGACCCCGCCTCGCGCCGCGAGCTCGCCGACATCCTGCGCGGGCTCGACGTGACCTTGTTGATGGTGACCCACGACCTGCCGTACGCACTCGAGCTCTGCCCCCGGTCGGTGGTGCTCAGCGGTGGCCGCGTCGTCGCCGACGGGCGCACCTACGACGTGCTCTCCGACAACGACCTGATGCGCGCCCACCGGCTGGAACTCCCGTGGGGCTTCGACCCGCGGACGATCAGCATTGATAGCCTGCCCGGGTGAGTGACACTCCCTCTGACATCGAGCGTGAGATCGAGGAGGCGCGGGAGCGCCTCGCGGGCACGATCGACCAGCTGCTCTACCGCTCGCACCCCAAGACGATCGTCGGTCGTGAGGTGGCGCAGGTGAAGGCGTACTACGTCGACGCCGCGACGGGTGAGCCGCGCACCGACAACATCCTCAAGACCGTCGGCGGCGTGGTCGGCGTGATCGCCTTCTTTGTGGCCGTGCGCGCCATCACGCGCACCCGCTGAGGTGTCCGACAAGACACCCATCAAGATGCTGCACGACCGCATCTTGTGCGAGACCGACACCGAGGCCGGCGAGCGCCGCTCGTCGGGCGGCATCGTCATCCCGGCGACGGCCGCGATGGGGGCGCGCCGCCTGGCCTGGTCCCGGGTCGTCGCCGTGGGCCCGCACTGCCGCGCCGTCGTCGCCGGGGACAGGGTGCTCTACGACCCCGACGACAAGGCCGAGGTCGAGGTCTCCGGTGACGTCTACGTCGTGATGCGTGAGCGCGACATCCACGCCGTGGCGGCCGACCGACTCGGCGACGAATCGACGGGGCTGTACCTCTAGCCGCATGGTGTGACGTAACCCACAACGGGTGGAACGCGTTGCACCCGCATGCGATCCCCCCGCGTGCCGACGCTGCTCGCCGTCGCCCTGGTCGCCCCCGCCCTGGCCCTCGCCGGGCCCGCGGACGCCGGACCCGAGCCGGCGGGTGAGGCGCTGCCGACGTACACCGCGACGGTCCGGATCACCGAGCACGGCATCCCGCACGTCACCGCAGCGGACTGGGGCTCGCTCGGCTACGGCAGCGGCTACGCGACGGCGTCGTCGTCCATCTGCAACCTCGCCGACACCGTGCTCACCGCGCGTGGCCAGCGCTCCCGGTACCTCGGGGGCGAGGGTCGCTATCGCGACGGCGTCTCGCTGGACGCGAGCAACCTGCAGGTCGACGCGTTCGTGACCGACCTGCACAACCGCAAGGTCGTCGAGACCCTGCTGGCCTCGCCGGCCGGCCCGACCGCGCGAGCGCGCGCGATGGTCACCGGTTACACCGCCGGCATCAACCGCTGGCTGCGCGAGAACGAGATCACCGACCCGGCCTGCCGGGACGAGGACTGGATCAAGCCGGACGCGACCGAGCTCGACCTCTGGTACGGCGTCTACATGGCCAACCTGATCGCGTCGTCGGGCAACTTCCTCAAGGAGATCGTCGAGGCCGACCCGCCGACGCTCGACGACCCGGGCCTGCCCGACCTCGGCATCGACCTGCCGCTGCCGACCACCAAGGAGGAGGTCGCCGCCTACGCGGAGCAGGTCGACGAGGAGGCGCTGCTCGCCTCTTTCGGCCGGGACAGCGACTTCGGCTCCAACGCCACGGCGATCGGCGGCGACAAGAGCTCCACCGGCCGTGGGCTCCTGCTGGGCAACCCGCACTTCCCGTGGGTGGGTCGCTACAAGTTCACCCAGCAGCACCTCACCATCCCCGGCCGGTACGACGTCGCCGGCGCGTCGCTCATCGGCTCGCCGGTCGTCAACATCGGCTGGAACAAGGACGTCGCGTGGAGCCACACGGTCTCGACGGCCTACCGGTTCACGCCCTACGAGTACCTCACCGTCGGCCCCGGCCCGCTCTACCTCACCGCCAGCGGGCTGCTGCGCAAGGCCGAGCGGCGCTTCGTCGACGTCCAGGTCAAGCAGGCCGACGGGACGCTGAGGACCGTGCGGGAGGACGTCTGGCGCACCCCGCAGGGCTACGTGATCGACAGCCCGTCGCAGTTCATGGGCTGGTCGCCGCTGAGCTTCTGGGCGATCCGCGACGCCAACGCCGAGCACCTGCGCACGATCGACACCTTCCTCGCGATGGGCGAGGCGACGAGCAGCCGCGACCTGCTGGCGAAGCAGGACGCCGGCGGCGGCATGCCGTGGGTCAACACGACGGCGGCCGACCGCAACGGCGAGGTCCTGTACGCCGACCACAGCGTGGTCCCGCACGTGACCAACACCATGGCCAACCGCTGCCTGACCCCCGTGGGCCTGCTGCTCAAGACGGTCGCCGGGCTGCCGGGCCTCAACGGCCTGCTGGCCGACGGGCTGTGCAAGTGGGGGACCGACGCGGACGCCCAGCGTCCGGGGATCCTCGGCCCGGCGAAGCTCCCCGCCGTCGTACGACGTGACTGGGTGATGAACGCCAACGACTCGTACTGGACGCCCAACGACCAGGTCCGGCTCGAGGGCTACGCCACCATCATCGGCTGCGAGAAGTGCGCGCGGACGATGCGGACCCGCATGGTCCAGCAGTACGTCGTGGACCGGCTCGCCATCGGCAAGGAGACGCCGACGACGCTGCGCGGCCACCAGTTCGAGAACAGGGTGCGTGCCGCCGAGGTGATGCGGGCCGACGGCAAGCTCGACGAGGTCTGCGCCAGGACTGGGGAGGCGCAGGCCTGCGCCGTGCTGAAGGCGTGGGACGGCCGCTCCGACACCACGTCGGTCGGCACGCACCTGTTCGAGGCGTTCGTGGAGCGGGCGCCCACCGGCACGAACCTCTGGTCGGTGCCCTTCGACCCGGACGACCCGCTGAACTCCCCGCGCGGGCTGAAGACCGGGACCGCCGTGGTCAAGGCGATGCAGGAGGCGATCGATGCCGTCCGGGACGCGGGCGTGCCCTTCGACGCGGCCTGGGGGACCCTCCAGGTCGCCGGCGACCGGGGTGCGCCGCCGCTGCCCATCAGTGGCGGCAACGGCGACCTGGCCGGCAACGCCAACGCGGTCGCGTCCCGCAACCCGGTGGCGAACACCGACCGCTACAAGCCGATCAGCTACGGCTCCTCGCACATCCAGGCGGTCAGCTACCTCGCCGACGGGACGGTCGATGCGCGCACGATCCTGACCTACGGCCAGTACGAGGACCCGGCGTCGCCGTGGTCGTGGGACCAGACGAAGCTCTTCTCGCAGGAGCAGTGGGTCCGGTTCCCGTGGACGTCGGCGCAGATCGACGCCGCACTCGTGCGGGAGGTCGCGCTGTCGGGGAGCTAGCCTCGGCGCATGTCCGTCCAGGTCGAGAAGCACGGTCCGGTCACCGTCGTCACGCTGTCCCGCCCGGAGGTCCGCAACGCGGTCGACGCCGAGCACGCCCGGCTGCTGACCGAGGCCTTCGCGGAGTTCGACGCGGACGAGTCCGCCTCCGTCGCGATCCTGTACGGCGCCAACGGCGTCTTCTGCGCGGGTGCGGACCTCAAGGCCGTCTCCGAGGGGCGGGTCGACGTGGGCGCGCCCGGGGACGGCCCGGACGCCGGGCCGGCGGGGATAGGGCCGACCCGCATGCTGTTGTCGAAGCCGGTGATCGCGGCCGTGGAGGGGTACGCCGTCGCGGGCGGCCTCGAGCTGGCCGTGTGGTGCGACCTGCGGGTCGTCGATCCGGAGGCCGCCTTCGGCGTCTTCTGCCGCCGCTGGGGCGTGCCGCTGATCGACGGCGGCACCGTCCGGCTGCCGCGCCTGATCGGCCACTCGCACGCCCTCGACCTGATCCTGACCGGACGCGAGGTCGGTGCGGACGAGGCGCTGCGGATGGGACTCGCCAACCGGGTCTCCGCCCCCGGCAAGGTGCTCGAGGAGGCGCTGGCCCTGGCCGCCCAGCTCGCCGCCTTCCCGCAGACCTGTCTGCGGCAGGACCGGCTGTCGTCGTACGAGCAGCACGGGCTGGACCTCGACGAGGCGATCGCGGTCGAGTGGAAACACGGACTCGTGTCGTTGTCCGCCGATACCCTCGACGGTGCCACCCGCTTCGCCGGTGGCGCGGGCCGCCACGGCGCGTTCGAGTAGGAATTTTCGGGAGGGGACGACGTGGCCAAGGGACCCGGGCGCGACCAGCGCGGCCCGATGGAACGGTTGGTGCGGATCGCGGCCTACCTGCAGGCCTTCCCGGAGATCGGGGTGCTGGGGGAGGACCTGATCAAGGTCGCCGGGTTCGACGGCGGCCGGGACGCCGGCACGCAGCTCAAGCGCGAGCTCGGGCACCTCGAGGCCCAGGGCTGGCAGATCGAGAACGTCAACGGTCCCGGTGAGCCGGCGCGCTACCGGATGACCACCGTCGACAACCGACTGCGGGTGCGGCTCACGCCCGGCCAGCAGGCCGAGCTGCGCAGGGCCGTGCTGCTCGCCCGGCGCGAGGACCTGGTCCAGCGGCTGGGCCTGCCCGCAGGATCCGCCGGCGACGAGCTGCCCGTGCCGGCCGCCGTCCGTGCGGTCACGCCGGACGCGCTGCCCCTCGTCGTCGACGCGGTCCGCGACCACCAGCTGCTGACCTTCAGCTACAAGGGCACCCGGCGCGTCGTGCACCCCGAGTCGGTGCGCAACCAGAACGGCACCTGGTACCTCCGCGCCGTCGAGGACGCCGACCTCGGCGCCCCCGTCGTCAAGGCGTTCGTGGTCTCCCGGATGTCGGCGCCCGAGGCAGGTGCGCCCGGGAGCGCCCAGCGGGTGCCGGCGGTGCGCCACACCGGGCTGCACCCCATGTCGTGGGAGATCGACCCGCCGGTCGAGGTGACCCTCCGCACGCCGGCGCACTTCGAGGCCGACGTCCGGCGCTGGCTGGGCGAGCCCGAGGGCGTCGAGGCCGACGGAGATGCCGTGCGGATGCGCTACCGGGTCACCCACCGGGCTGCCCTGCGCACCCGCCTCAACGAGCTCGGCGACCGGGTCCGCATCGACGGGCCCGACGAGGTCCGCGCCGAGGTGATCGCGGCGCTCGACGCCGCCCGCGGAGGAACCGGCCGATGAGCACGCCCAAGTACGTCGAGCGGTTCGCCCGCCTCCCCAAGGTCTTCGAGCGCCTGCAGCGCCATCCCGACGGCCTGCCGCTGGAGGAGCTCGCCGCCGACTTCGACATCCCGGTCGCGGCGCTGCGCGAGGAGCTGCTGGCCTTCTACACCGCCGACATCGGCGGGCGCTGGCTGCTGACCCGCCCCGAGGTCCTGGAGTTCCTCGGCCCCGACGGCGACACCGAGGACCCCGGCACGGCGGGGATCGTCCGGATCGTCGCCGAGGTGCCCGCCGACATCGGCGTCGAGTACGTCGACGCCGGCGAGCTCGGGCTCGCCTACACCGCCGCGCTCGCCCTGCTGGAGACCGAGCCGGACAACGAGGAGCTCGGCCAGGCCATCGACGTCCTCACCGAGACCATGTTCGGACCGTCGGCGGCGGCCGGCGAGGCAACCCCTGCGGTGCGGAGCTGGAACCGCCTGCTGCCGGTCTTCCGGGAGGCGCTCGCGGCCGGTCGCGCCGTGCGGATCGTCTACTCCCGCGCCTGGCACCCGGGGGTGACCGAGCGGGAGATCGAGCCCTACCAGCTGGTCCAGACCCGGCGCGGCTGGGAGGTCGACGCCGGTCCGGTGGACGACGAGGGCCGGCTGCGCACCTTCCTGCTGTCGAACATCCGGTCCGCGGAGGTCGTCGACCGCGCGTTCACGACGCCGGACGACGTCGCCGAACGACTCGCCGAGCAGCGGGCGACCACCCGGGTGCGGGTGCTGCTGCCGCAGAGTGCCCGGTGGGCCGCCGACTTCTACGCCGAGCAGGTCACCCTCGTCGAGGACGACGAGGAGGACGTGGTCGTCGACCTCGACCTGCTGCCCCCGGTCGAGCGTCGCGTCGGGCGGCTGCTGCTCGCCGCCGGGCCGCTCGCGGCCGTGATCGACCCGCCGGAGCTGGACTCCGCGGGCGTCGTACTCGCCGAGGAGCTGATGGTCCACCACTCGTCGTGAGGCCCCGACGGCCCTAGGCTGCGACCATGACGCTGGCCCAGCACCTCGTCCGGATCGTCCTCGGCACGGCCATGGTGGGGGCGGGGGTGACCCACCTGACGGTGGCCCGCGAGGAGTTCCGGGCGCAGGTGCCGGAGTGGTTCCCGGTCGACGAGGACCTCACGGTGCTCGGTTCGGGCGTCGTCGAGATCGGCCTCGGGGCGGCCTTCGTGGCGCTGCCGAAGCGGCGTCGCCTCGTGGGCGGGCTGCTCGCCGCCTTCTTCGTCGCGATCTTCCCCGGCAACATCGCGCAGTACGTCGAGGGGACCAGCGCGTTCGGGCTCGACACCGACCAGAAGCGGCTCACCCGTCTGTTCTTCCAGCCGGTACTGGTGCTGCTCGCGTTGTGGGGCGGGGGACTCCTCGGCGGCCGCCGCGCCCGGGACACCGACTGACACCGACTGACACCGACTGACACCGACTGACACCGACTGACGCCGGCGAATCGGGCCGTTGTCGGCGCCGTGTCCTAGAGTCCGGGACGAGCAGCTCAGGACGGGGGCTGCCCCATCGGGTCCCAGCGACCCCACGGCCGGAAGGCCCCCTGTGCAACCCAACAGCCCCGTTCTCGTCGACGTCGACGGTGTGTCCGTCCCCGGACTCCTCCTCAAGGCCGCCACCGACGGCAGCCGCCTGCTGGTCACCTTCGAGCAGGACGGCCGCGTCTCGACCACCTGGCTCGCCGCCGAGCAGGTCCGGGTCGTGGAGGCCTAGGACCTGCTGGACGATCACCCCTGCGGGGGGTGGTCGCCGGCATGCCCGGCCTGCAGGTTGGTGGAGTCGACGATCTCCTGCGCGATCGCGCGGAGCCGGATGTTGCTCGTGGACGACGCCCGCACGAGGAACTGGAACGCCCGGTCCTCGGTGAGCCGGTAGCGCTCCATGACGATGCCGACCGCGGTGCCGATCGCCTGGCGCGAGGCGACCGACTCCTTGAGCTGGTGCTCGTGGCGCGAGCGGCCGAGCGCGATCGCCGCGTGGGCGGCGAAGAGCTCGGCGAGCTGGATCGCGTCGGGGTCGATGCCGGGCTCGGCGGCGTAGAAGTTCAGCCCGCCGAGCGCGCCCTCGTCGGTGTAGAGCTGCAGGCCCATCTGGGCCCGCAGTCCGAGCTGCGCGACCTCGTCGACGTAACGCGGCCACCGGGTCTCGGTCGCGACGTCCTCCATCACCGTGACGCCGCCGTTCGTGATCGCGTCGTAGCAGGGGCCCTCGCCGAGCTTGTACTGCAGCTCGTCGACCTCCCAGACCAGCCGGCCGGTCCCGGCCCGGGTCTCGATCGTGCCGGAATGGCCGTTGCCCTTGCCGGTCACGGAGATGCCCACGTGCTCGAAGCCGGGCACCGTCTGCTGGGCGGCACGGACGATCGCGTCGAGCGTGTGGTCCAGCGACTGCTGGCCGTCGATGGCCCGGGCGGCCTCGGTCAGGACCGATGCGATGTGGGTGGTGTCGGACGTCACGTCTACCTCCTGGTGTGCAGGCCACGTGGTACCCGCCGGAGGGCCGATTGATCCGGTGGAACGCCAGAGGGCCCGGTCACATGACCGGGCCCTCTGAGTGCGGTACACCCCCTCGGACTCGAACCGAGAACCCGCTGATTAAGAGTCAGCTGCTCTGCCAATTGAGCTAGGGGTGCATCTGGTGAAGCGAGATGGAACCTTACCAGCGGCCGGGCTGACGGGTGAAATCGGGAGGTCGCCCGCCAGTGGACCGGTCAGCCGCGTGCCTCGAGCACGGCCCGGGCCGCATTGTGCCCGCCCAGACCGCTGACCGCCCCGCCCCGCCGGGCGCCCGAGCCGCAGAGCAGGACGGCGTCGTACGACGTCTGGACGCCCCAGCGCTCGGCCGGGGTGTCCAGCCTCGCCCGCGCCGGAGCCCAGGGCCAGTCGAGGTGGCCGTGGAAGATGTGCCCGCCGGGCATGGCGAGGTCGGCCTCGACGTCCTGCGGGATCTTCGCCTCGATGCAGGGTTCGCCGGCGGGCGAGCGCATCACGACCGACTCGATGGGCTCCTCGAGGACCGCGTCGAGCGAGGCGATCGCGCGGCGCAGGGCCTCGGCCCTCGTGGCCTCCGGGTCGGCGGCGAACAGGCGCGCGGGCGTGTGGAGGCCGAAGTAGGTGAGGGTGTGGGTGCCGGGCGGCACGTCACCGAGGATCGACGGGTCGGTGAGGGAGTGGCAGTAGACCTCACCGGGCAGCGGGTCGGGGAGCTCACCGCGGGTGGCCGCGGCCCACGAGACCTCGAGGTCGGAGGCGGCCTCGGCCAGGTGCAGGGTGCCGGCGAAGGCGACGGCAGGGTCGATCCCGGATCGGAGCCGGGGGAGCCGGGAGAGCAGGAAGTTGACCTTGAGCTGCGCGCCCTCGGGCTTGCTGTCGGGGTCCTCGCCCTCGCCGAGCAGGATCCGGAGGACCCACGGCGCCACGTTGGCGAGCACGTGACGTGCGTGCGCCGTGTGCTCCTGCGTGCCGTCGTGCCACCGGACCTCGGCGCCCTCACCCCGACCGCCGGGCAGGATCGCGCTGACGCCGGCGCCGGTGACGACCTCGGCGCCGGCGTCGCGAGCCGCCTTCGCGAGTGCGTCGGTCACCGCGCCCATGCCGCCGACGGGCACCCGCCACTCGCCGGTGCCGTTGCCGATGAGGTGGTAGAGGAAGCAGCGGTTCTGGACCAGGCTCGGGTCGCGCAGGGACGCGAAGGTGCCGATCAGCGCGTCGGTGGCGACGACGCCCCGGACGAGGTCGTCGCGGAACCGACGCTCGATCGCCTCGCCGAGCGGTCGCTCGACGACGTCGTGCCAGATCTCCGGCGCCACGGCAGCGCGGATCTCCGTGTCGGTGGCCAGCGGCCGGGTCAGGGTCGGCGCCACGGCACGCGCCAGCACGGACACGCCGTCGTAGAAGGCCCGCCAGGCGTCGTACTCGTCGTCGGAGCCGGTGAGCTCGCGGAACGAGCGCCGGGTGGCCTCGCCCTCCTCCCGCTCGACCAGCAGGCCGGTGGCCCGGCCGTCCCGCACGATGGGCGAGTACGACGCCGTCGACCGGCTCACGAGCCGCAGGTCGAGCCCCAGGTCGGTCACCACCTGCTCCGGCAGCAGCGAGACCAGGTACGAGTAGCGCGAGAGCCGGGTCGGGAAGTCCGGGAACGCCTGCGCCGAGACCGCAGCGCCGCCGACATGGCCGAGCCGCTCCAGCACGAGCACGGACAGCCCGGCGCGGGCGAGGTAGGCAGCAGCAGTGAGGCCGTTGTGGCCACCTCCGACCACCACGGCGTCGTAGCGCGTCATGGACCGACCCTAGGGCCAAATCTGCCGGCACCGGTGGACGGAATACGCCACGGAGGCTTATGGTTGACATGGCAACCAATCCGCTCGACCACCACGGAGGTGGATCCCATGCCCGCGATCACCGTTGACGACCTCACCGTCCTGCCGCGCCTGAGGACGCCCGGCCTGGGCGACCAGCCGCGCCCCGTCTGGCAGGTGACGACGGCTCCGCAGGGCTACGAGGGGGAGGGCTTCCCGGTGCGGCGCGCGTTCGCCGGCATCGACCTGCAGCGCCTCGACCCGTTCATCATGATGGACCAGATGGGGGAGGTGGAGTACGCCCCCGGCGAGCCCAAGGGCACCCCCTGGCACCCGCACCGCGGCTTCGAGACCGTCACCTACATCATCGACGGCGTCTTCGAGCACCAGGACAGCCACGGCGGCGGCGGGACGATCACCAACGGCGACACCCAGTGGATGACCGCCGGGAGCGGCCTGCTGCACATCGAGACGCCGCCGGAGTGGCTGGTCCAGCAGGGAGGGCTGTTCCACGGCATCCAGCTGTGGGTCAACCTGCCGAAGTCGGACAAGATGAACGACCCGCGCTACCAGGACATCCGCTCCGGCGAGGTCGCCCTGCTGACGAGCGGCGACGCCGGCGCGCTGGTCCGGGTCATCGCCGGCAGCGTCGACGGGCACGACGGCCCCGGGTCGACGTACAGCCCGATGTCGCTGGTGCACGCCACCATCGAGCCGGGCGCCCGTCTCGAGCTGCCCTGGCAGGTCGACTACAACGCACTGGTCTACGTCCTCAACGGCTCCGGCACGGTCGGCGCCACCGATGCGCAGCCGGTGCGGACGGGCCAGACGGCGGTGCTCGGTGCCGGTGACTACGTCACGGTCACCGCCGACGAGCGGCAGGAGAGCCGCTCGCCCCAGCTGGACGTGATCATCGTCGGGGGGCAGCCGATCCGCGAGCCGATCGCCTGGGCGGGACCCTTCGTGATGAACACCAAGGCCGAGGTCATGGCGGCCTACGAGGACTTCCAGAAGGGCCGGTTCGGACTGCCGATCGGCGGCTGAGCGCAGGGCCCGGGCCCGGTGCTCGTCGACGGCTCGTAGGGTCGGGCCATGGCCCGGCTGTTCCGCGACGCGTACGGCGTCCCGCACCTGCGCGCGGACGCGGTGACCGACCTGGCGCACGGCCAGGGCCGGGTCACCGCCCTCGACCGCGGCTGGCAGCTGGAGTGGCTGCGGCTGCGGGCGAGCGGTGACACCGCGGCCGTGGTCGGTGGCGAGGTCGCGGAGGCGTGGGACGCCTTC
This sequence comes from uncultured Nocardioides sp., assembly GCA_964487275.1. GTDB lineage: Bacteria > Actinomycetota > Actinomycetes > Propionibacteriales > Nocardioidaceae > Nocardioides. Next base: position 64,237 of record CAZAQE010000003.1, read on the forward strand.
GCGCGTGATGTCCGGCTGGTGGAGACCGCCCGGCGCGCGTACGACGCCTGCACCTCCGAGACCCGGGCCTTCGTGGCTGCGTACGCCGCCGGCGTCAACGCGGGCCAGGCCGCCGCCGATCCCGACGCGGTGCCCGAGCTCGCCCACCTCGGCCACCGACCGGGGGAGTGGGCGCCGTGGACGCCGATGGCCACCTTCCTCGCCCAGCAGGTGCTCTTCGGGACGATCGGCTCGCAGCTGTGGGAGCGGCTGGCGCAGGAGGTGCTGGGCGACGACGCCCGGCTGCTCAGCCACGAGGGACCGCAGACGGCCGGCAGTAACGCGTGGGTCGCCGGCGGAGACCGGACCGCGTCGGGGTTCCCCCTCATCGGCGGCGACCCGCACCGCAACCTCGAGCAGCCCGGCGTCTACCAGCAGGTGCGGCTCGTCTGCGAGGACCCGGACGACGCCTTCGACGTCCTCGGCTTCACCTTCGTCGGGGTCCCCGGCGTCCAGCACTTCGCGCACGCCGGTGAGGTGGCCTGGGCGATCACCAACGCCTGCGCCGACTACCAGGACCTCGTCGAGGACGGCTCCGGCCTGCCGCTCGGCAACGGCCTCGGCGTCCGGACCTCGTCGTGGGTGCTCGGCGAGCTGGGCTTCGACGCGCTCCTGCCGCTGCTGCGGGCCCGCACCGTCGACGACGTCGACCGCGCCTTCGACCACTGGGTGGAGCCGGTCAACAACCTCGTCATCGCCGACCGGGGTGGGGCAGTGCGCTACCGCATCGCCGGCCGGGTCCCGGTCCGCGACGACGCCGGCGGGTGGACCGGCTGGCTGGCCGAGCCGAACCGCGCCGACGCCGGGCCGTCCGAGGTGCTCGTGACGGCCAACGAGCGGCGCGGCCCGGAGAGCGCGGTGATCGGGTCGTCGTTCTCGCCGCCGTACCGCGCCGCGCGGATCCGCGAGCTGCTGGGCGACCGGCGCGGGCTGACGAGGGAGGACTTCGCGGCGATCCACGACGACGCCCTGCTGCCGACCGTCGCCGTCCTTGCGCAGCTGGTGCCCGGTGCGTTCGACGGCTTCGACGGCGTGATGGCGGCGGACTCGGCGCCCGCCGCGCGTTTCGCGGCCTGGCGTTCTGCGGTGGTACGACGCCTCGCCGCCGAGCCCGCCCTCGCCCGACTCTTCGCCCCCGGGCCGGCGCACGACCACGGCCCGCTCTTCGCCTGGTCGATGGATCCCGTGGTGCACCTCGGCCTCGCCCTGCCGACGCTCGCCGCCGGGGCGCTGGCCGGCCGTCCTCCCTTCGGGATCGACCTGTTCGCACTCGCGCGCAAGGCGCTCGACGACATCGCCGGCACCGACCTCGCGGCGACCTGGGGCGCGACCCACGTCGCGACGCCGACCCACGTGCTCGCGGCCCCGGGCTTCGACGCCGGGATCCCGTTCCTGCCGGTGTCCGGTGACCAGGACGCCGTGCGCACGATGGGCTCGTGGCCCGGGATCTCCGACGCGGCGACGCGCGGCGCCGTGGCCCGCTACGTGTGGGACCTGGCCGACCGGACGGCCGGTGGCTGGGTGGTGCCGACCGGTGCCTCCGGGGTGCCTGGCCCGCACCACGCCGACCAGCTGCGCCCGTGGCTCGAGGGGCGGCTGCTGCCGATCGTGACCGACTGGGATCAGCTGGCCGAGGTCAGCGCCTTCGCGAAGAACGCCTCCGCGTAGGGGTTCTCGTTGTAGCGCTCGATCCGCTCGTAGCCTGCTCGCTCGTACATCGCGATCGCCTCGCGCAGGGTGCCGTTGGTGTCGAGCACGACCCGCACATATCCCTGCGCGCGTGCGAGGTCCTCGAGCCGGCGCAGCATCCGCGCGCCGAGGCCCGCGCCCCGCCAGTCGCCGTCGACCCACATCCGCTTGATCTCGGCCGTGCCCTCGCCCGCGGCCGGCAGGGGGCGGATGCCGCCGTGGGCCACGGGTGCACCGTCCGAGGTCGCGACCAGGTAGGTCGCGCCTGGCTCGGGCGCGTCCGGGCCGCCGGGGTCGAACCCGCCGGGGAAGCGCTCGTCGAGCTCGGCGACGTAGCGTCGGGTCGCCTCGCGGGCGGCCGGGTCGTTGCTGGCGACCTCGCGGAGCCGGACCGTCGCCGCCCGGACCAGCAGGTCGGCGGTGGCCAGCGCATCGGCGAGCCGCTCCTGCTGCCGGGGCGTCAGGGGAGCGACCAGCGCGTCGGCGCGCTCCGCGGAGCGACGCTCCAGGTCGTCGTACGCCTCCCGGCCGGCGGGCGTGAGCTCGACGAGCCGGCGCCGACGGTCCGCACGGTCGACGACCGTGGCGACGAGGCCGTCGGCCTCGAGCCGTCGCAGCATCCGTGACAGGTGCCCGGAGTCGAGGTCGAGCAGCTCGCGGAGCTCCCGTACGCCGACCGGGCCGGCGCTGCCGATCTCGAACAGCAGCCGTGACACGGCGAGCGGGCGGCCGGTGCCGAGGAAGGACTCGTCCAGAGCGCCGATGCGCTGGGTGTACGTGCGGTTGAAGCGGCGGAGGACGTCGGCGAGCACTCTCTGACTATAGTCAGAGAAGACTGGCCGGCCATCGCCGCAGGAAGCAGAACCGGCCGGACTCCGAGGAGTCCGGCCGGATCGGTTGGGGTGAGTAACGGGACTTGAACCCGCGACATCCGCGACCACAACGCGGCGCTCTACCAGCTGAGCTATACCCACCAGGTGGCCCGTGAGGACCGGGCAAGAGTGTAGACGCAGAGCGCTCCGAATCAGGAATCGGTATCGGGTCGTGGCACGCCCAGGCCGGTGATCGAGCCGCCGTGGCGCGCGGCGGCCTCCTTGGCGGCGTCGCTGTCCGGTCCGGGGAGCGGCACGAAGACCGTGTCGCGGTAGTAGCGCAGCTCCTCGATGCTCTCCTGGATGTCGGCGAGCGCGCGGTGGTTGCCGCGCTTGGTGGGCGCGTTGAAGTACGCCCGCGGGAACCAGCGCTTGGACAGCTCCTTGATCGAGGAGACGTCGACGATCCGGTAGTGCAGGAAGCCGTCGAGCTCGGGCATGTCCCGCGCGACGAAGCCGCGGTCCGTGGCGACGGAGTTGCCGGCGAGGGCGGGTCGGCTGTCGGGGGCGCAGTGCTCGCGCAGGTAGGCCATCACCTGCTCCTCGGCCTCGCGCAGGGTGATCCCGTTCTCCAGCTCGGCGAGCAGGCCGGAGGTCTCGTGCATGGTGCGCACGAAGTCGATCATCTGGTCCAGCGCCTCGGCGGGCGGCTTGATGATGACGTCGACACCCCCGCCGAGGACGTTGAGGTCGAAGTCGGTCACCAGGGCCGCGATCTCGACGAGGGCGTCGTTGCGGAGGTCGAGCCCCGTCATCTCGCAGTCGATCCAGACCAGTCGTTCGTTCACGAGGGAGCACCCTACGCCTGCACCGCGACCGCCGCGTGCGCGCTCTCAGGAGCCGCTCAGAGGCGGCCACTACTCTCGACGGCGTGAACCGAACACTGGCCTGGGTGGGCCTGCTCGCCCGGCTGGTGATCGGAGGGGTGTGGCTCGTCGCGGGCGCACTCAAGATCGCCGAGCCGGACGCGAGCATCAATGCGGTCCGCGCGTACCAACTGCTGCCGCCCTCGCTGGCCGAGGTGGTGGGGCTGGTGCTGCCGGGGCTCGAGGTCGTGGTCGGCCTGGCCCTCGTGCTGGGTGTGTTCACGCGCGGCGCGGCAGTGCTGTCCGCGCTGCTGTTCGTCGCGTTCATCATCGGCATCGCGTCGGTGTGGGCGCGGGGGATCGAGATCGACTGCGGCTGCTTCGGGGGTGGCGGTGCCGACCCGGAGGCGTCCTCGAAGTACCCGTGGGAGATCGCGCGCGACGTGGCGCTGCTGGCCGCCTCCCTCCTCGTGGCAGGCGTACGACGGACCCGGCTCGCCCTCGATTCCGTACTGTTCGACCAACGCGCCACCCGCGCTGCTGAAGGAGATGTGAACTGATGGCGTCCGAGAACTCGAAGGCCACCGCACGCGCGCAGAAGGCTGCCGCCGAACGGGCTTCCCAGGCGAAGCGGGAGGCCCGGCGCCGGCTCCTGGCGATCGGCGGGGTCGTGCTGGCGATCGTCGTCATCGTCGCCGGATCGGTCGGCTACTCGGTCTGGAAGCGTGACAAGGACAACGAGAAGCTCGCTGCGGCTGCCTCCGGCCGCAGCGACTACGGCGTCACGATCGGTCCCGACGACGCTCCCAACAAGGTCGTCATCTACGAGGACTTCCTCTGCCCCTACTGCGGTGAGCTGGAGGAGAACACCCGCGACGACCTCGCCCGCCTCGCCGCGGACGAGAAGGTGCAGGTCGAGTTCCGGCCCTTCGACCTGCTCAGCCAGGCCTTCGGGGACTACCCGATCCGGGCCGCGAGCGCGTTCTCGGTCGTGCTGGAGAAGTCGGGGCCCGAGGTCGCGAAGAAGTTCCATGACCTGCTGTACGAGAACCAGCCCTCCGAGTCGGACCCGGACGCGGTCAGCAACGACGACCTCGTCGAGCTGGCGGTCGAGGCGGGCGCGGACGAGGGCGACGTCGCCGACGCGATCCGCAACGTCAGCAACAAGGACTGGGTGACCGAGGCGACCGCCGAGGCGCAGAAGGCCGGTGTCACCGGTACGCCGACGATCCTGCTCAACGGCGAGCGGTTCGAGGACGGGCGCACCGTGGACGACCTTGCGGACAACCTGATCGAGGCGATTGAGTGACCTCGTGTCGAGCCCGCTGAGTACGTTCATCGCCGGCCTGCCGAAGGCCGAGCTCCACGTCCACCACGTCGGCTCGGCGTCGCCGCGCATCGTCTCCGAGCTGGCCGAGCGGCACCCGGGCACGGTTCCGTCCGACCCGGCGCTGCTGCGGGACTTCTTCGCCTTCCGCGACTTCGCCCACTTCATCGAGGTCTACCTCGCGGTCGTCGACCTGGTCCGTACGCCCGAGGACGTGCGCTACCTGACCTACGAGATCGGGCGTGAGCTCGCCGAGGGCCAGGCCGTCCGGTATGCCGAGCTCACCTGCACGCCGTACACGTCGGTGCTGCCCGACGAGCCGGACCGCGGCATGCCGATCGAGGCCTACACGGAGGCGATCGAGGACGCACGGCTCGCGGCGGAGCGCGACTTCGGGCTGGTGCTGCGCTGGATCTACGACATCCCGGGGGAGTCCGGGATCCCGGCCGCCGACGCGACGCTCCGCTTCGCGCTCGACCACGCTCCCGAGGGCCTGGTCGCCTTCGGGCTCGGCGGCCCGGAGATCGGCGTCCCGCGTGGGCAGTTCGTGCCCCACTTCGCCGCAGCCCGCGCTGCCGGCCTGCGCTCGGTGCCGCACGCCGGCGAGACCACCGGACCGGAGACCATCTGGACGTCGCTGCGCGAGCTCGGCGCCGAGCGGATCGGCCACGGTACGTCCGCTGCGAGCGACCCGGCGCTGCTGTCCTACCTGGCGGAGAACCGGATCCCGCTCGAGGTCTGCCCGTCCTCCAACATCGCCACCCGCGCGGTCCCCTCGCTTGCCGAGCACCCGCTGCCGGTCTTCGTCGAGGCCGGTGTCGTGGTGACGATCAACTCCGACGACCCCCCGATGTTCGGGACGACGCTCAACGAGGAGTACGAGATCGCCGCGGACCTGCTCGCCCTCGACGAGGCCGGTGTGGCCGAGCTCGCCCGCGCGGCGGTCGGCGCGTCCTTCGCGCCCGACGACGTGAAGGCCCGGCTCCTCGGCGAGATCGACGCCTACGCCGGGGCAGGGGTCTGAGCGGTGCCGCAGTCACCCTTCGAGCTGTTCAGCATCGACTCCCTCCTGTCGGAGGAGGAGATCGCGATCCGCGACACCGTGCGCGCCTTCGTCGACGCGAAGGCGCGCCCGCACCTCGCCGACTGGTACGAGTCCGCGTCGATCCCCGCCCGGGAGCTCGCACGTGAGCTGGGCAGCCTGGGCCTGCTGGGGATGCACCTGGAGGGCTACGGCTGCGCGGGTACGAGCGCGACCGCCTACGGGCTGGCCTGCCTCGAGCTGGAGGCCGCGGACTCCGGCGTGCGCTCGCTGGTGTCCGTCCAGGGATCCCTCGCGATGTACGCGATCTGGAGGTGGGGCTCCGAGGAGCAGAAGGACGCCTGGCTGCCCCGGATGGCCGCCGGCGAGGCGATCGGCTGCTTCGGGCTCACCGAGCCCGACTTCGGGTCCAATCCCGCCGGGATGCGCACCCGCGCCGTCCGCGACGGCGACGGGTGGGTGCTGACCGGCAACAAGATGTGGATCACCAACGGCTCCGTCGCCGACGTCGCCGTGGTGTGGGCGCAGACCGACGAGGGCATCAGGGGTTTCGTCGTGCCGACCGACGCCCCGGGCTTCTCGGCGCCCGAGATCAGGAACAAGATGTCGTTGCGGGCCTCGGTCACCTCCGAGCTGGTCCTCGACTCCGTCCGCCTGCCCGATGCCGCGGTGTTCCCGGAGGTGCGCGGCCTGAAGGGGCCGCTGTCGTGCCTGGGCGAGGCCCGCTTCGGCATCGTCTTCGGCGCCCTCGGTGCGGCCCGCGACTGCCTGGACGTGGCGATCTCCTACGCGCGCGAGCGGGAGATCTTCGACAGGCCGCTGGCGTCGTACCAGCTCACGCAGGCGAAGCTCGCCGACATGAGCCTCGAGCTCGGCAAGGGCATGCTGCTGGCCCTGCACCTCGGCCGGCTCAAGGACGCGGGCAGGCTGCACCCCGACCAGGTCAGCCTCGGCAAGCTCAACAACGTCCGCGAGGCGATCGCGATCGCCCGTGAGTGCCGCACGATCCTCGGTGCCGCCGGCATCACGCTGGAGTACCCGCTCATGCGCCACGCCAACAACCTCGAGTCGGTGCTGACCTACGAGGGCACCAGCGAGGTGCACCAGCTGGTCATCGGCCGCGCGTTGACCGGCGAGGCCGCCTTCCGCTGACCGGGGCGGAGCGACAACGGATCAGGCCCCACGAGGCTCATACCTCTCGCGGGGCCGCTTCCTTTGTACGACGCCGAGGTGACGCTCCGGGGGAGGCGCGCCGTCGTCCCGGTGACGACCTGGCGTCCCTTGGTCCCGTGAGTCGTGCGGGTGAGAGTGATCCACAGATCACTCTCACCCGCACGACGTCGCGACGGTGCCCCCGGCAGGAGTCGAACCCGCAACCATCCGGGTAGAAACCGGAAGCTCTATCCAGTTGAGCTACGGAGGCCCGCGGGGAGCCTAGCGTCCGGGAAGCCGGAGGAGCATCTTGGAATATACCCATGGGGGGTATATGTTCCCGTGTCATGAACCCACGCAACGCCATCGCCGCCAGCGCGACCCTGCACTGCCTCACCGGCTGTGCCATCGGCGAGATCGCCGGCCTGATGATCGGCACCGCGATCGGTCTGTCGACGGCGCAGACGATCGTGCTCGCGGTCAGCCTCGCGTTCCTGTTCGGCTACCTGCTCTCGGCGCTGCCGCTGGTCGGCACGGGGATGTCGTTCGGCCGGGCGCTGAAGCTGGTCCTGGCCGCCGACACGATCTCGATCGTCGTGATGGAGGTGGTGGACAACGCGGTCATGGCCGCGGTTCCCGGCGCGATGGAGTCCGGACTGGTCGACCCGGTGTTCTGGCTCGCGATGATCGTCGCCCTGTCAGCGGCCTTCGTCGCAGCCTTCCCGGTCAACCGCTACCTCATCGACCGCGGCAAGGGACACGCCCTGCACCACGCCCACCACGAGGGCGGCCACGGCACCGACGACCACTCCACGCATGAGGCCCACGACGGCCACGCACATCACGGAACGGAGCACCACGGATGAACGTCAACACCCTCGCCGCCGGCGTGATCGGCTTCCTGCTCGGAGGGCTCGTCGTCTCGACGGCCGCGTCCCTGGAGGACGACGACAAGGCGCCGGCCCACGGCGTGGACCGACCCGCCGTGGTCAGCGTGCGCTGAGCAGGCTGACCACGGCCGGAGACGCCGTCACTCGGGCTTGTGCGCGATGGCGGCGGCCACCGCGTGGTGCACCTCGGGGTGGAAGACCGAGGGCATGATGAAGCTCGCGTTGAGCTCGTCGTCGCGGACGACGTGGGCGATCGCGTCGGCGGCCCGCAGGCACATCTCGACGGTGACCTCGTGGGCGCGGGCGTCGAGCAGGCCGCGGAAGACGCCGGGGAACGCGAGCACGTTGTTGATCTGGTTCGGGAAGTCCGAGCGGCCGGAGGCGACGACGGCGGCGTACTTCGCGGCCTGGGCGGGGTCCACCTCGGGGTCGGGGTTCGCCAGCGCGAAGACGACCGGCTCGTCGGCCATGGTGGAGATCCACTCCGGCTTGAGGATCCCGGGCGCGCTGACGCCGATGAAGACGTCGGCTCCGACGAGGACGTCCTGGAGTCCGCCGCTGCTGCTGTCCTTGTTGGTCAGTGACGCGAGCTCCCGGTGCGCGGCCGACAGGTCCGCGTCGCCCGCGACGAGGGCGCCGCTGCGGTCGACCACGACCACGTCGTTGACGCCGGCGGCGAGCAGCAGCTTCACGATCGCCGTCCCGGCGGCACCGGCGCCGGAGACGACGACGCGGGCGGAGCCGATCTCCTTCTTCACCACGCGCAGCGCGTTGGTCAGCGCGGCGAGCACCACGATCGCCGTACCGTGCTGGTCGTCGTGGAAGACCGGGATGTCCAGGCTCTCCCGCAGGCGGGCCTCGATCTCGAAGCAGCGCGGCGCGGCGATGTCCTCGAGGTTGATGCCACCGAAGCCGGGCGCGATCAGCTCGACCGCGCGCACGATCTCGTCGGTGTCCTGCGTGTCCAGGCAGATCGGCCAGGCGTCGATCTCCCCGAACCGCTTGAAGAGGGCCGCCTTGCCCTCCATCACCGGCAGCGCCGCACCGGGCCCGATGTTGCCGAGGCCGAGCACCGCCGACCCGTCGGTGACCACCGCGACCGTGTTGCCCTTGATCGTCAGGCGCCGCACGTCCTCGGGGTTCTCGTGGATCGCCATCGAGACGCGGCCCACGCCGGGGGTGTAGGCGAGCGACATGTCGTCGCGGGTCTTCAGCGGCACCTTCGAGGCCACCTCGATCTTGCCGCCCAGGTGGATCAGGAAGGTCCGGTCGGAGACCTTGTGCACCTCGACGCCCTCGACCGCGGCGACCGCGGTCTGCAGCTCGGCCGCGTGCTCGGCGTCCGCCGCCGAGCACGTGACGTCGACGGTGAGCCGGTTGCTGCTCGACTCCGCGACGTCGATCGCCGTCACCATGCCGCCCGCGCCCGCGATGGCGGTCGCGACCTCACCCACGACGCCGTGGTCGACGGTCGTGTGCAGACGCATGGTGATCGAGTACGACGAGGCGGTGGCGGTCTTCTTGGGCACGGATCGAGTCTCGACCCTCCAGAGGGTTACTCGGAAGTCACCGCCAGGTAGTGCTCATTGTGTTCACGGGCTCCTCACCCGCGCAGCGAGCCCATCCACTCCTCGACGGCGTCGGGCGTGCGGGGGAGGGCGGACGACAGGTTGCGAACGCCGTCGGCGGTGACGACGACGTCGTCCTCGATCCGGATGCCGGTCCCACGCAGCTCCTCGGGCACGAGCAGGTCGTCGGCCTGGAAGTAGAGGCCCGGCTCGACGGTGAGCACCATGCCCTCCACGAGGTCGGCGTCGCGGTAGGCATCCGGGGCCGCGTGGCCGCAGTCGTGCACGTCCATGCCGAGCATGTGGCTGACGCCGTGCAGGGTCCAGCGGGCGTAGACCTTCGAGTCCGGCGACAGCGCCTCCTCGACGGGCACGGGCAGCAGGTCGAGGTCGGCGAGCCCGTTCGCGAGCACGACCATCGCGGCGTCGTGCCCCGCGAGGAACTTCGCGCCCGGCCGCAGCGCGGCGATCGCGGCGTCCTGCGCCTGCAGCACCAGCGTGTAGAGGTCGCGCTGGAGGCTGGTGAAGGTCCCGCTCACCGGCAGGGTGCGGGTGATGTCGGCCGTGTAGAGGTTGGCGTTCTCGACGCCCATGTCGAGCAGGATCAGGTCTCCGGGTACGACGGCGCCGGAGTTCTCGATCCAGTGCAGGGTCGTCGCGTGGGAGCCGTTGGCGACGATCGAGTCGTAGCCGATGTCGTTGCCCATTGCCCGTGCCCGGCGGAAGAAGGTGCCCTCGAGCCAGCGCTCGCCGTACTCCAGGACGCGGTCCCACTCGCGGACGCTGTCCTCGAATCCGAGCGTGGTGGCGTCGATCGCCGCCTGCAGCTGGGCGACCTCCCAGTCGTCCTTGACCAGGCGGAGCTCGGAGAGGACGCGCGCCAGCTCGGAGTCGCGTCCCTCGTCGGCGGCGACCAGGCCGTCGACGACGGGGGAGACGCCCCGGTGGACGCGGGTCTTCGTGCCGGTGCCGAGGGCGGCCGCGAGGTCGTCGACATGGCGCACCTCGATGCCGAGGGCGGCCGACAGCTCGTCGGCCGACGGGCGCTTGCCGGCCCACAGGGCGCCGTACTGCCGGTCGCGGAAGAACTCGTCGCTCTCGCGACCCGCGCGCGGGCGCGCGTAGAGGACCGAGGAGCCGTCCGGCTCGACGACGAGCACGGCGTCGGAGGTCTGGTTGCCGCACAGCCAGGTGTGGGCGGTGTCGGGACGGAAGCGGTAGTCGGTGTCGTAGGCGCGCACCTTGTAGCCGCCCCCGGGCAGCACGAGGCGCTCGCCGGGGAAGGCCTCGGCGAGACGGCGGCGGCGGTCGACGGAGAGGTCGGCCAGCGGGTGGCGCTCGACCTCGGTCGGCCGGTCGTCCCAACCGGTGCGCATGAACGCCGCGTAGGCCTCGGGAACCGCCGGGTCGTGCTGCTCGGTCTTGAGCTGCTCGGCCGGCGCGGACGGGGTGCTCTGGGGGGTGTCCTCGGTCACCTTTCTCACTGTACGCCGCGTCCGGAGTTTGCCGATCAGGGGTTGACGGACGCCTCCCGATAGGCTTCCGCCCATGTCCATGGGCCCCCGCAACAGTGTTGCCTTCACGGTCGTCGTGACCGTGGCGGTCGCTGCCGGGGCCCTGCTCACACTCGTGGTCCTCGCCCTCTCCGGGGCGCCCGGCACGACGCTGCTGGCGACCGCCCTCGCCGCCCTGCCGGTCGGGCCGGTGCTGGCGGCGTACCTCTGGCTGGATCGGTACGAGCCCGAGCCCCGCATGCTGCTGGCCTCGGGCCTCGCGTGGGGTGCGTTCGTCGCGACGATGGGTGCCCTGGTCGTGCAGGGCCTCGGCGGTCTGGTCGTCACCTTCACCGACGCCGAGTCCCTCGCCCTGGCCGCGCCGGTCGTGGAGGAGGCCAGCAAGGGCCTGTTCCTGCTGCTGCTCCTGTGGTGGCGCCGCGCCGAGATCGACGGGATCCTCGACGGCATCGTCTACGCCGGCATGGTCGGCGTCGGCTTCGCCTTCACCGAGAACATCCTCTACCTCGCGGCCGCGTGGAACGGAACCGACGGCATGGGACCGGGCGGCTTCGAGGCGGTCACGGGGACCTTCGTCCTGCGCTGCCTGTTCAGCCCGTTCGCGCACCCCCTCTTCACGGCGTTCACCGGCATCGGGATCGGCATCGCGGTGGGCTCGCGCAGCCGGACGGTCCGTGTGCTGGCGCCGGTCGGCGGGTACCTCCTCGCCGTGCTCGCCCACGGCCTCTGGAACGGATCGGCGGTCTACGGCTTCGGCGGCTTCGTGGTCGTCTACGCGGTGGTCATGCTCCCGGCCTTCGTCGGCATGGTCGCCCTGTCGTGGTGGGCACGGGAGACGGAGGCGCACGTGCTCCGGATGGCGCTCACCGACGCGGCCCGGCGTGGTCTGCTCCCCGCGACCGACATCGGGTGGGTGGTGGACCTGCGGGCCCGCCGCGAGGCCCGCCGGCACGCCCGTCGTGACGGCGGCCCCGAGGCCGAGCGCGCCATGCGCGACTACCAGCAGGCGGCCATCGAGCTCGGCTTCCTGCACCACCGACTGCTGCGCGGCACCGCACCGCGTGACTGGCAGGCGCGTGGCCAGGACTTTGTCGGTCGCATCCAGGCAGCCCGGCCTCGGATCGCGTTCCCCGGACAGGTGGTACCCCAGCGATGACCCCCGGACACCAGGCACCGACCGGTGCCGACCTCCCCGGCGTCGGCCCCGACGACGGCCGCATGCTGACGGAGGTCGTGCGCCTGCACGGCGCCCTCAAGGCTGCGCCGCTGCCGCTCGACCTCCCCGGTGTGAGCGCGCTCCGCATCGGTCGTGACCACGTCATCGAGCAGCTCGAGGACTACGTCATCCCGCGGCTCACCGAGATCGAGGCCCCGATGCTCGTCGTGGTCGGCGGCTCGACCGGCGCCGGCAAGTCGACGCTGGTCAACACCCTCGTCGGCCACAAGGTGACCACGCCCGGGCTGCTGCGCCCGACCACGAAGTCGCCTGTCCTCGTGCACCACCCCGACGACGCCCGCTGGTTCGGCGCCGACCGGCTCCTGCCCGAGCTCTCCCGCGTCCACCAGTCGACCGACGACCAGTCCGCGATCCAGCTGGTGGCGAGCCCGCAGGTGCCGCGCGGCCTGGCGATCCTGGACGCGCCGGACGTCGACTCCGTCGACGAGCGCAACCGTGAGCTGGCCGCGCAGCTGCTGGCCGCCGCCGACCTCTGGCTCTTCGTCACCTCGGCGGCGCGCTACTCCGACCAGGTGCCGTGGGACCACCTCAAGGTCGCGGTCGACCGCAACACCGCGGTCGCCCTCGTCCTGAGCCGTACCCCGGCCGAGGACGTCGCGACCGTGTCCGTGCACCTCGCCCGGATGATGGCCGCGCGCGGGCTCAAGGACAGCCCGTTGTTCGCCGTGGCCCAGGGCGTCGTCAGCGACGAGGGGCTCCTGCCGTCGTCGTACGCGGCGGAGATCCGGGGCTGGCTCGAGGCGCTCGCCGCCGACGCCGCCGCGCGCCGTGACGTGGTCAACCAGACGGTGGCCGGCGCGGTGCGCACGGTGACCCGCAAGGCGTTCCCGATCGCCGACGCCGCTGCGTTGCAGGTGGCCGCCGTCAGCGAGCTCCTGGCCGCCGCCGACCACGTGTACGACGAGGCGCAGGCCGGTCTCGTCGCGGCCGGCTCGGACGGCACCCTCCTGCGGGGCGACCTGCTCGCCCGCTGGCAGGAGTTCGTGGGCAGCGGAGAGCTGGTGCGCTCGCTGGAGGCCAAGGTCGGCTTCGTGCGCGAGCGGCTGGTCAACGCGATCAAGGGCAAGCCCCAGCAGGCCGAGCGGGTCGCGGTCTCGATCGAGATGGCCGTGGAGGCCCTTGTCGTCGACCACGCCGAGCGGGCCGCGGAGAAGGCCTCGGCCGAGTGGCGCGCCGAGGAGTACGGCGCCGCGCTGCTCGCCTCGACCGACGACGACCTGACCAGGGCCGGTCGCGGCCTGCGCAACCGCGCGACGCAGGAGGTGCGCGGCTGGCTCGACGAGCTCCAGGAGTTCGTCCGCCACGAGGCCGGCGACGCCCGGCACAGCACCCGCTTCCTCGCCCTCGGCGTGCGCGGTCTCTCGGTCGCGCTGGCGGTCGTCGCACTCGCCGGCGACGAGCCGCAGGGCCAGGCCGCCGATTCGGTCCGGCTGGGCCGGTCGCTGCTGGAGACGATCCTCGGTGCGGGCGCGGCAGGCCGGGTCGTCGACCAGGCCCGCGGCACGCTCGCGCGCCGGCTGACGGCCCTGATGGGTGCCGAGCGGGCCCGCTACCTCGCGCCTGCGGCGCAGTGGGAGCTGAAGCCCGATGCGGCGGACCAGCTGCGCCAGGCGGCGCGGCGCGTGGACGACCTGCGGTTCGCCGCGGCGAAGAAGGGATCGGGTGGACACCTGTGACGGAAGGTCTCGAGACGGACACGGACGGACTCGGCGCACTGGGCGACCTCGCGACGCGCGGCACGCCCATCGGTGAGCGGGTCAGCGGGCTCGGCGACGCCGTCGTGGCGGCGCGCGGGCGTGTCCCCGACGAGCTCCTCGACGAGGTCGCAGCCGCTGCCGATCGGGCGACCGGCCGCCTGAGGCTCTCCGCCCGCCACACGGTCGTGGCGATCGCGGGCGCGACCGGCTCGGGCAAGTCGTCGACCTACAACGCCCTCACCGGCCTCGAGCTGTCCTCCGTCGGCATCCGCCGCCCGACGACGTCGTGGGCGACCGCCGTGGTGTGGGGCAGCCAGGGTGCCGACGAGCTGCTCGACTGGATCGGCATCCCGCCGCGCCACCAGACGATGCGCGACTCGATGCTCGACACGCGGCGTGAGGACAGCTCGTTCGACGGGGTCGTCCTGCTCGACCTGCCCGACCATGACTCGACCGAGGTCTCCCACCACCTCGAGGTCGACCGGCTCATCGCCGTCGCCGACCTGATGGTGTGGATCCTCGACCCGCAGAAGTACGCCGACGCCGCCGTGCACGACCGCTACTTCAAGCCGATGGCGACCCACCAGGACGTCATGCTCGTGGCGCTCAACCACATCGACACGGTCCCGCCGGAGCGGCGCCAGACCATGGTCGACGACGTCCGTCGGCTGCTCGCCGAGGACGGCCTCCCGAACGTTCCCGTGCTCGGCATCTCGGCGAAGGAGGGCATCGGCATGGCCGAGCTCCGTGCCGAGATCCAGCGCCGGGTCCAGGACAAGCAGAGCACGACGGCGCGGGTCGAGGCCGACATCGCCGCCGCCGCGGGGCGCCTGGAGGCGGCCGCCGGCACCGCCCCGGTGCGTGAGCTGCCCGCGAAGCGCTTCGACGAGCTCGAGGAGGCGGTCGCCGACGCGGCCGGAGTCTCCGCGGTCGTCGGCAGCATCGAGCGGACCCTCGGCAGCCGTGCCCGTGGTGCGGTCGCATGGCCGCCGCTGCTGCTCCTCGGCCGCGGCGACGGCGACGGGGAGAGGATCGACACCGCCCCCCGGATCGCCCCGCTTGACCGGGCGAGCGTCGACACCGCCGTGCGCAGCCTGGCCGACGAGGCCAGCGCCGGCGTCGGCGACGGCTGGGCGCCCCACGTCCGCGCGGCCGCCACCGGTCGCCTGGCCGAGGTGAGCGACCGCCTCGACCGTGAGCTCGGCGCCGTCGACCTCGGTGTCCGGCTGCCGTTCTGGCTCAACCTGGTCCGGCTCCTGCACGTCCTCCTCCTGCTCGCCGCTGTCGGCGGACTCGGATGGTGGGGCTACGCCGCCGTCCGCGGTACGACGGACGACCTCGAGCAGGTCGCCGGCGCCCCGCTCCCGGCCGTCGTCGGCATCGCCGGCCTCGTCCTGGGCCTGCTCCTCGCCGTCGTCGGGCGCAGCCTCGTCGGGGGCCTTGCCCGGGGCCGGGCGGAGGCCGCCGACGAGCGGCTGCGCGCGGTGGTCCACCAGGTCGTCGACGCCGACGTGGTGCAGCCCGTCACCCGTGAGGTCGCCGCCTACGGCACGTTCCGACGCGGGATCACGGCCGCACGGCCCTGATCCTCGCTCCCTGGCTCCGTCCCATCGGCCCCTGCTGGCGCAGCAGGGGCCGATGCGCGTCCACAGCCGGTCGCGACCGGGTCCTCGTCCACAGGCCGGGGCGGCAGGCGCTGCCGGCGTCGTACCGGGGGAGTGGACTGTCCCCAGACCGGCCGCACGGGTGGCCGGACCGAGAGACGAGGAGCTCTGCCATGGCCAACGAGACGATCGTGACGGTGCAGGGGTGGATCGCCGGCATCCCGATGGCGCGCGAGGTGGGCGGCGTGCCGGTGCTCAACTTCCGGATCGGCTGCACCCCGCGGCACTTCCACCGCGGCTCCAACAGCTGGGTCGACGGCCCCACCCAGTGGTACGGCGTGAGTGCCTGGCGCCGCCTGGCGACCCACGGCGGGACCTCGCTGAAGCAGGGCGACGCGGTGGTCGTGCACGGGCGACTCAACCACCGCACCTATGTCAACAAGAACGGGGTCGAGGTGCTGACCATGGAGATCGAGGCGTTCACCGTCGGCCACGACCTCTCCCGCGGCACCTCGCAGTTCACGAAGGCACCTGCGGCCGCCGTACCGGCTGCCGACCCCGGGCAAGGAGACTCGCCCGCCGCTGCGTAGGCTTGGCAGGTGGCTGAATACGTCCTCTCCCTGCGCAACGTTCGCAAGGCCCATGGCGACAAGGTCGTCCTCGACAACGTGACGCTGTCGTTCCTCCACGGCGCCAAGATCGGCGTCGTCGGACCGAACGGCATGGGCAAGTCGTCGCTGCTCAAGCTGATGGCCGGGCTCGACCAGCCCAACAACGGCGATATCGTCCGCGACCCCGACGCGACGGTCGGCATGCTCCAGCAGGAGCCGCCGCTGACCGAGGGCAAGACGGTGCTGGAGAACGTCGAGGAGGCGGTCGCCGACACCAAGGCGAAGATGAAGCGCCTCGAGGACGCCTACATGGAGATGGGCGACCCCGACGCCGACCAGGACGCCCTCATGGCGGAGACCGGCGAGCTGCAGACCGAGCTCGACAACATCAACGCCTGGGACCTCGACAGCCGCCTGGAGCAGGCGATGGACGCCCTGCGCTGCCCGCCCTCCGACGCGCTCGTCGACAACCTGTCCGGTGGTGAGCGCCGCCGCGTCGCGCTGTGCAAGCTGCTGCTCCAGCAGCCCGACCTGCTGCTCCTCGACGAGCCCACCAACCACCTGGACGCCGAGTCGGTCCAGTGGCTCGAGGGCCACCTGAAGTCGTACCCCGGCGCCGTCCTGGCCGTCACCCACGACCGCTACTTCCTCGACAACGTCGCCGAGTGGATCGCCGAGGTCGACCGCGGCTCCATCCACGGCTACGAGGGCAACTACTCGACCTACCTGGAGACCAAGAAGGAGCGGCTCAAGGTCGAGGGCGCGAAGGACGCCAAGCGCGCCAAGATGCTCGAGAAGGAGCTGGAGTGGGTGCGCTCCAACGCCAAGGCGCGCCAGACCAAGTCCAAGTCGCGCCTGGCCCGCTACGAGGAGATGGCGGCCGAGGCCGACAAGGCCCGCAAGATCGACGCAGCCGACATCAACATCCCGCCGGGCCCGCGCCTGGGTGACATCGTCCTCGAGGCCGAGCACCTCACCAAGGGGTTCGAGGGCCGGGTGCTGTGGAACGACATCTCGTTCACGCTGCCCCGCGCGGGCATCGTCGGCGTCGTCGGCCCCAACGGCGTCGGCAAGACCACGCTCTTCCGGATGATCACCGGCGGCGAGGAGCCCGACTCCGGCAAGCTGACCGTCGGCCAGACCGTGAAGATCTCCTACGTCGACCAGAGCCGCGGCGGCATCGACCCCAACAAGAACGTCTGGGAGGTCGTGTCCGACGGCCTGGACTTCATCAAGGTCGCCAACTTCGAGATGAACAGTCGCGCCTACGTCGCGTCCTTCGGGTTCAAGGGACCGGACCAGCAGAAGAAGGCCGGCGTGCTCTCCGGTGGTGAGCGCAACCGCCTCAATCTCGCGCTCACCCTCAAGCAGGGCGGCAACATGCTCCTGCTCGACGAGCCGACCAACGACCTCGACGTCGAGACCCTCTCGTCCCTCGAGGACGCGCTGCTCGACTTCCCGGGCTGCGCCGTGGTCACCTCCCACGACCGCTGGTTCCTCGACCGGATCGCCACCCACATCCTCGCGTGGGAGGGCACGGAGGACAACGAGGGCGAGTGGTTCTGGTTCGAGGGGAACTTCGCGTCGTACGAGGAGAACAAGATCGAGCGGCTCGGCCTCGAGGCCGCCCGACCGCACCGCGTCACGCACCGCCGTCTCACCAGGGACTGAGCACCACCCCGATCGTGACTCCCGTCCGGGGCGCGGGCTACCGCAGCTCGCGCTCCGGGTGGGCGTCGATCAGCCGGTCGCACACCGCGTCCATCACCCGGCCGAGGGCGGCCAGGTCCTCCGGTGCCACGAGGTCGATCAACGACTGGCGCACCGTCTCCACGTGGCTCGGCGCAGCCGTGCGCAGCATCGTGTAGCCGTCGTCGGTGAGGCGGCACACCACGCCCCGGCCGTCGTCCTTCGAGCCGGCGCGCTCGACGAGCTTGCTGACCTCCATCCGCTTCACCGTGTGGGTGACGCGGCTGCGGCTGTGCGCCAGCGCCGCGGCGAGCTGGGCCATGCGGAGCTGGCCGCCGGCCTCGGAGAGGCGGACCAGGATCTCGTACTCGACGGCGGAGAGGCCGTGGTCGCGGCGCAGGTCCTCGTCGATCCGGTCGAGCAGCAGCGTCGTGCCGAGCACGAACGACCGCCAGGTGCGCTGTTGCTCCCCGTCGAGCCACCGCGGCTCGCGGCCGTCGGCCACCGCTGCGGCGCGCTCCTCGCTCATCGGGGCAGTCTATGGCTTCGCTGTGTGTCCCGGCCGGAGGTCGCGGCGCATCAGGATGCGGGGATGGCCGCTGAGCACGGAGGTGGTGTCGGCGACGTGCACGAAGCCGGCCGCCTCGAAGTTGGCGCGGAGGCCGGCGTACGCCATCGTCTGGTCGACCTTCGCGGAGCCGTTGTCGAGCGGGTAGGCCTCGAGCACCGGCGCACCGGCGGCCCGTGCGTAGTCGACGGCACCCTCGATCAGCGCGTGGGAGATGCCCTTGCCGCGGTGGCCGGGCCGTACCCGGATGCACCACACCGACCAGACCGGGAGGTCGTCGACGTGCGGGATCTTGCGGTTGCGCGCGAAGGTGGTGTCGGCGCGGGGCGCGACGGCCGCCCAGCCGACGGGCACGTCGCCGTCATAGGCCAGAACGCCCAGCGGGCCGTCCTCGAGCAGCTTCGCCACGAAGGCACCGCGCTCCTGGCCGCGCATCGCGTTGTTCACCTTCGACGGGATCCGGTAGCTCAGGCACCAGCACACGCTGGCGTCGGGACTCCTCGGGCCGACGAGCGCCTTGACGTCCTCGAAAACGGCGGCGGGCCGCACCTCGATGCTCATGCACCGAAAGGTACGGCCCGCTGCCGACAACCGGGCGGGTCCCCGGTCAGCTCATGCGCTCCAGGA
This sequence comes from uncultured Nocardioides sp., assembly GCA_964487275.1. Lineage (GTDB taxonomy): Bacteria > Actinomycetota > Actinomycetes > Propionibacteriales > Nocardioidaceae > Nocardioides. The sequence continues at coordinate 83,169 of CAZAQE010000003.1, forward strand.
TCATCGCCATGCCCTGGCCGCCACCGACGCACATGGTGATCAGGCCGGTGGACTTGTCGTGCCACTGCAGCGAGTTGATCAGCGTGTTCTGGAGGCGGGCGCCGGTCATGCCGAACGGGTGGCCGACGGCGATCGCGCCACCGTTGACGTTGAGCTTCTCGATCGGGATGCCGAGGTCCTCGGCGGACGGCAGCACCTGGGCGGCGAACGCCTCGTTGATCTCGGCGAGGTCGATGTCGTCGATGGTCATGTTGGCGTTGCGCAGGGCGTTCCGGGTCGCCTCGACCGGGCCGAGGCCCATGATCTCGGGGGAGAGGCCGGAGACCCCGGTGGACACGATCCGGGCGAGCGGGGTCAGGCCGAGCTCGGCGGCCTTCGTGTCGGACATGATCACCACGGCGGCGGCGCCGTCGTTGAGCGCGCAGCAGTTGCCGGCGGTGACGACCCCGTCGGGGCGGAAGACCGGCTGCAGTTCGGAGAGGGCCTCGTAGGTGACGCCGGCGCGCGGGCCGTCGTCCTTGCTGACGACCGTGCCGTCGGCGAGGGTCACCGGGGTGATCTCGCGCTCCCAGAAGCCGTCGGCGATGGCCTTCTCGGCGAGGTTCTGCGAGCGGACGCCGAAGTGGTCGAGGTCCTCTCGCCTGAGGCCGCGGATGCTCGCGACGTTCTCGGCGGTCTGGCCCATGGCGATGTAGATGTCGGGGAGCAGGCCGTCCTCGCGCGGGTCGTGCCAGACCTTGCCGCCCTTGGCGTACTCCTCGGTGCGCACCTGGGCGTCGGCGAAGAGCGGGTTCTTGGTGTTCGGGATGTGGTCCGACGTACCGAACTGGAAGCGCGAGACGGTCTCGACGCCGGCGGAGATGAAGACGTCGCCCTCGCCCGCCTTGATCGCGTGGAAGGCCATCCGCGAGGTCTGCACCGAGGAGGAGCAGTAGCGGGTGATCGTGGCGCCGGGGATCTCGGTGCCCATCAGGGTCGTGACGATCCGCGCCATGTTGTTGCCGGCCTCGCCGCCGGGCAGGCCGACGCCGAGGTAGAAGTCGTCGACGTCCTTCGGGTCGAGGGCGGGGACCTTGTCGAGCGCGGCCTGCGCGATGAACGCGGTGAGGTCGTCGGGGCGGAAGTCCTTCAGCGAGCCCTTGTTCGCGCGGCCGATCGGGGTACGGGCGGCGGAAACGATGACGGCCTCGGGCATGGGCACTCCTCGGTGAGCGGTGGAAGTCGGAACCAGCACAGACTAGTGGGAGTGCACTGGAACAGGTTGCAGCCGTGGCGGACGCCACACCTCCACCCGACGGGACGTGGTCACCCTGCGGCGCCGGACTCCGCGCATGGAACCATCGTGGCCGTGCGGCACCGCTACGAATGCCCCCTGCGCTGGGCTGACCTCGACGTCCTCGGCCACGTCAACAACGTCCGTTACGTCGACTACCTCCAGGAGGCGCGCAGCGCCCTGCTGCGCGCCTGCCTGCACGCGGCCGGCGTCGAGCGGCAGGAGGGCGTCGGCTACGTCGTCGTCCGCCACGAGGTCAGCTTCCTGGCGCCGCTGCTGTTCCGGAGCACCTCGGTCCTCATCGAGTCGTGGGTCACCGAGATCCGCGGAGCGAGCTTCACCCTCGGCCACGAGATCTTCCACGAGGCGGAGGACGGCAGCCGGACGGTCTACCTCCGGGCGCGGACCGTGCTGGCGCCGTTCAGCCTGGCCTCCGGCCTGCCGCGCCGGATGGACGAGGCCGCGCGCGCCGCGCTGCTGCCCTACGCCGAGGAGGGCGAGCGCAGTCGTCCGGTGCGCGTCGACGTGCCGCGGGAGGACGCCGCGCACTACCCGGTGACCGTGCGCTTCTCCGACCTCGACATCTACCGCCACGTCAACAACGTCGTCTACTTCGAGTACTTCCAGGAGGCGCGGATCGCGCTCTTCGGCAGGCTGCGCGAGGCGCTGCGGGAGTTCCCCCGGATCAACGTCGTGGTCGCGCAGACCGACCTCGAGTACGTCGCCCCCATCACCGCCCGCGCCGAGCCCTACGACTGCTGGTCGGTCGTCACCCGGATGGGCAACAAGTCGATGGTCATCGAGTCCGAGATCGTCGACACCTCCGGAGCCACCCCGCGCGGCGGCCTGCTGGCGACGTCGCGCGTCGTGCTGGTGTTCTTCGACGCGACGACCCAGCAGTCGGTGACCCCGCCGCCGGGCTACCGCGAGGCGATCGTCGCCGCGCTCGGTGGACCGCTCGCGTCCGCATCCGCCTGACGGATCACCGGTTCACCAACCGGGCGGCAGCCCGGTGAAGTCCGGTTCGCGCCCCTCCGCGAACGCGCTGAGCGCCTCGAGGTTGGCCGGACCGCCCATCAGCTCGGCGAAGGCGGCGTTCTCGCGGTCGCGGGCGTCGCGGATCGCGGCGCGGTGCGGCTCGGTCATGGCCTTCTTCACCGCGACGAGCGAGGAGATCGGCCGGCGGGCGAGCAGGCTCGCGTGCTCCCGGGCGACGTCGAGCAGTCGATCGGGCGGGCACACCGACCGCACGAGCCCCATCTCCCGCGCCTCGTCGGCCGAGACCCATTCGGCGGACAACAGCATCCACGCCGCGTCCTGGCGGCCCACCAGCGCCGGGAAGAGGTACGACGACGCCGCCTCCGGCGCCACCCCGAGCGACGTGAACGGGCACTTCAGCCGGGCATCGGCCGCGATGAAGGCGAGGTCGGCGAAGCCGAGGATCGTCGCCCCGATGCCCAGGCCGATGCCGTTGACCGCGACCACCAGCGGCTTCGGGAAGTCGACGAGCGCGTCGATGAGCCCGATGAACCCGTGCTTGCCGCGCTCGAACGCCGGGTCGGTCGCCATCCGGTGCATCTCGAGCAGGTCGGTCCCGGCGCTGAACGCCCGCCCCGCGCCGGTCAGCAACACCACGGCGACCTGCGGGTCGGAAGCCGCCTCGAGCAGGGCGTCGGCGGTGGCGTCGTACAAGGCCTCGTTGAACGCGTTGAGGGCGTCGGGCCGGTTGAGGACCAACGTGCGCACCCGGTCCTGGTCGGACACAGAGAGGATCATGCGCTCAGGGTAGAACGTGTTCTAGGCGTGCCGCGAGCCCGGCGTCATCCGCCGCCGTCACGCACCGCCGTCGCCCGTTGCCGGCGCCAGGCTCGTGCGCAACCGACGCAGGGCCCGGTGCCGCGCGACGCGGACGGCCACCGCCGTCATGCCGAGGGCACTTGCGGTGCTCGCGACGTCGAGGTCGAGCACCTCCAGGCACGCGATCACGTCGCGCTCGCGGGGCGGCAGGGCCGCGAGCGCCTGACGCACCCACTCGTCGGCGATCAGCCCGCCCTCGGGCCCGGGGACGGCTTCCTCGGCCTCGGCGCCGATCAGCTCCAGGCCGCGGCTCCGGCTGCCGGAGCGGCGCCAGGCGTTGGCGCCGTGGTTGCGGGCGATGCCGAAGAGCCACCCGCCGAAGTCCGCGCTGTCACCGTGGAAGTCGGCGATCCGCTCGGCGGCCACCAGCCAGGTCGCAGCAGCAAGGTCCTCGGGCGACTCGGTGCCGGACACGGTGCGTGCCTCGAGCCACAGCAGGAGCCGGCCGGCGTGGGCGCGGTAGAGGTCGCGCCATGCCAGCGATTCACCCCGCTTGGCCGCGGCGACACATTCGTCGTCGGCGCGCACTGACGTGTTCCACTCCTGCCTGCCCGTGGCGTCCCGACGTGCCGTCCGGACCTGCAACACATTGTCGCGCCTGCACGGCGCTTTGGGGAGTGAATCGGGCGGGTGTCTTTACTTTGTCCGGCCGGGGCCGCGGCCGCGGCCCTTGCCCGGGCCGGACAGCTCGCCCAGGGTGTCAGCGGAGCGCTCGCCGGGGCCGGCCTCGGGAGCGGGCTCGCCGCCCGTGCCGAGCGTGGCGGGGTCGCCGAGGCGCGCGTCCGGGGCGCCTTGCGGCACCTGGGGAAGGCCCGGGAGCTCCGGCTTGCGGCCCTTGTCCTCGCCCAGCTTGCGGCCCTTGTCCTCGCCCTTGCGCTTGCCGGGGAGGTCCGCCGGGATCCGGGCCCGGTCAGCTGCGCGCCCGGCACCCTCGGCACGGTCCGACGCGGCGGAGTGGGTGCCCGGCAGCCCCGGGGACAAGGGGCTGCCGGGCGAGGTGGACACGTCGGGTTGTGGGGTTCCGACGTTTCCGTGACTCGGCGGGCCGGAGGGCTCCTCCTGGGTCGGGCTGTCGGCGGGCGACAGTGGGATGTCGCCGCCGCTCGGGGTGCCCGTTGCCCAGGTCGCCGCCGCGATCACGGCCACTGAGGCCGTCGCGACGATCATCCGGAGTCCAGCCGACCGAGCCGTCCGTGGGGCGACCGGCTGCGAGCTCGCGCCGAGCCCTGCCAGGACGCCGAGGAACACCGGGTCGGGCTCGAGCGTCGGTGCGGCGACGCGGAGCCGTTCGGTCCGGTGGTTGCTCATGTCTCGATCTCTGCTTCGCTGGTCGTTCGTCCCTCGAGGTCAGTCCCCTCCCCAGACGGGGACTGGCCTTCACCGGGTACATGTAGCGAGCGGCGCAGGGTGTTACATCGATCCGGAAATCTTCTCGCGGCCCATCTCCTGGCGCAGCCGCTTCAGCGCCCGGTGGTGGGCCACGCGCACGGCGACGGTGCTGATCCCCAGGGCCGTCGCGGTCGCCGGTACGTCCATGTCGAGCACCTCGCGGCAGGTGACGACGTCGCGCTCGCGCTCGGGCAGGGTGGCCAGGAGGCGCCGGGCCCAGTCCTCGGAGGTCGAGTCGGGTTCGGGTCCGGGCACTGTCGTCGAGCCGTGGTCCAGCGGGATCCGGTCCCGTCGTACGGAACGGCGGTGGGCGTTGGCCGACAGGTTGCGGGCGATGCCGAACAGCCAGCCGGCGAACTCCTCGGAGGTGCCGGTGAAGCCTGCGACCTTCTCGGCGGCGACCAGCCAGGCGCCCGACGCGATGTCCTCGGGGCTCTCCTCGCCACAGGGGCGCCCGCGCAGCCAGACAACGAGTCGGGAGGCGTGCGCCCGGTATAGCTCACGCCATGCATCGGGGTCGCCCCGCTTGGCTGCGGCGACGACGTCGTCATCCGTCGTCACCGCGCCTGGTCCACCAACGCTTCCTGCGGCCGGGGGGAGCGGTGGGCACCGCTGTCGCTGTCGGGAGAGGTCGGGTGCGGGCCGACGCGGCCGAGACCGATCGTCGGTACGTCGGGGAGGTCCGGAACGCCATCGAGTCCCGACGGTTCGGGAACCGACGGGACTACGGTGGGAACGGGTAGCGAGGGGAGCTCTGGCAGCTCCACCTTCCCGGGAGGAGGGTCGCCACGGGGCGGCGACGACGTCGGTTCCCCGGAAGGCCGGACCGACGGGGCTCCGCTGCCGGCGTCGGCCGGCGTCGTGGCCGGGCCGGACTCGTCACCCGCCGGATCGTCCGACGGATCGGTGCCGCCGGCGGGTGACGTCGGCGCGTCCGAAGATGGGGTTCGGGCGCCACCGGGTTGTGGGTCGGTCGGCTGTTGCGTGATGCGTTCCTCGGGGCGGAACGGAGAATCCGTCCCGGGCAGGGCGCCCGCTGCCCACGAGGTCGCTCCGACGGCGATCGCACCCCCCAGCACAATCGCAAGCCGTGCACCAGCCGACCGACCCGGTCGCGCTGCGGGCGCCGTCGAGTTCGCACTCAACTGGGCCAGCTGCGCGAGCAGCACCGGATCCGGATCGGCTGGGCGCACCTCGGCGCGCAGCGTCTCGATCCAGTCCGGACGGGTCATGGTGTCTCTCTCGAGTTGGACCACCGTGAACGGGCCCGGTCACGATGGGAAGGAAGTCCCCTCGTGCAGTACCTGTCACGCGGTCGGCTGTGCGTTACATCCTCGCCAAATTCTTTTCGGGGCGCACCGGAACGCCCGTCCCGGGCGCGCCGCGCCGCCCGGCCGGGCCACTCGACCGGCTCAGTCCGCCGTGTTGACCATGAAGTTCGCGGCGTGGGTGACGTAGTCCCAGAACCGGGCGTCCTGCTCGGGCGTGAGGTCCACGCTGTCCAGCCCGGCACGGAAGTGCCCGAGCCAGCGGTCGCGCGCGTCGAGGTCCACCGCGAACGGAGCGTGCCGCATCCGCAACCGGGGGTGCCCCCGCTGCTGGGAGTACGTCGTCGGGCCGCCCCAGTACTGGACGAGGAACAGCAGGAACCGCTCCTCGGCCGGCCCCAGGTCCGCCTCCGGGTACATCGGCCGGAGGACCTCGTCCTGCGCGACGCCCTCGTAGAAGCGGGCGACGATGCGACGGAAGGTCTCCAGCCCGCCGATCTCGTCGTAGAAGGTCTGCTCCTGCTCCACCCCCCCATCATCCCTCGTCGCCGGAGGCGGCCTTCGGGGGAGGGGTGCCGTGGTCGCGCCGGTCCTCGCGGTGCCACACCACGCGCTGGGCGAACGGGATCTCGATGCCCTCGTGGTCGAAGCGCGCCTTGATCCGCTGGCGCAGCGCGCGGGCGACCGCCCACTGCTCGAGCGGCGCGGTCTTCACCATCACCCGGATGGTCACCGAGTCGGCCGCCAGCATCTCCACGCCGGTGACCTCGGGCTCCTCGATGATCAGCCCGTTGAACTCCTCGTCCTCCCACAGGTCGTGGGCGACCTCGCGGAGTACGCGCTGAACGCGGGCCAGGTCCTCGCCGTACCCGACGCCGACGTCGACGACGGCGCGCGACCAGTTCTGGCTCTTGTTGCCGACCCGCTGGATGGCTCCGTTCGGGACGTACCACACGGTGCCGTTGATGTCGCGCAGCCGCGTCATCCGCAGCGTCACGGCCTCGACGGTGCCGTTGGCCTCGCCCACGTCGACGACGTCACCGACGCCGTACTGGTCCTCGATGAAGACGAAGATGCCGGCGAGGAAGTCCCTCACCAGCGACTGGGCGCCGAAGCCGAGTGCGATGCCGAGGATGCCGGCGCTGGCGATGATCGGCGCGATGTCGACGCCGAGCTCGCTGAGCACCATCGTCGCGATGACCGCCGCGACGACGAACGTGATGATGCTCTTGAGCAGACCGGCCATGGTCGCCGCGCGCTGCTTGCGCCGTGCGGCGACGGCGCTCTCGACCCGCTCGGGGAGCACGCCCTTCTCGGCGCGGCTGGCGATCCGGTCGACGACGCGGTGGAGCAGCCACCGCACGACGAGGCCGAGCAGGATCAGCCCGATGACGGCCAGCGGCTTGCCGATCAGCACGTCGGACCACTGGGAGAGCCGGCGGTTCCCGGTGACGTCCCACGTCAGGTCGCACACCTGCTCGCCGTCCGCGCAGGGACTGACCGCGTCTGCTGCAGTGAGGAGGAGGGAAAGCATCCGGCCAGTGTTCCAAACGGACACTGACCGCGTTGCGGCCACCACCTGCCCCTGTGCGGCCGGGTGCCGATATCCTCCTCCCGTGACCAGCACTGTTGTACGACGCCTCCTCGCCCTGTGCTCCCTCGTCGGGCTGAGCGCGCTGCTCGTCGTGGCCGGCGCAGGTGCGGCCTCCGCCGACACCCCGGAGCCGCGCCCGGGCAGCTGGGAGCCGAAGCCGGACATCGACGTCCTCCAGGCGTGGCTGGTGCTGGGTGGCATCCCGGTCCTGGTCTTCGTGGTCATCACGCTGCTCTACGTCGCGCCCGCGCTCGCCCGTGGGGCGGACCTCAGCCCCAACGCGCTGGAGCCCGAGAACCAGTGGCTCGGGGGCCCGCGCAAGGCCGCCGGCGAGCTGGCGGCGCCGGACTCCGAGGACTCGAAGGCCGGCGGCGCCGGCGGCAGCTGGTAGCCCGCCGCCATGAGCACCACGGCACTGAACGCGACCGAGCGCGCGGCGCTCGACGTCACCATCCGCAACGCCGAGCAGGCGTGCCGTGCGGAGATCTCGGTCTTCGTCGGTGCCGCGAGCGGCGACCCGCGCGACTTCGCGACGAGCCTGCACAACACGCTCGTGCTCCCCGCTCGCAGCGTCCTGGTGATGGTCGACCCGGACCGCCGCCTCGTCGAGATCGTGACCGGCGGCCACGTCCGCGAGCGGCTGACCGACGACGAGGCCCAGCAGGCGGTCGCCGCGATGACGGAGCGCTTCGCCGACGGTGACCTCGCCGGAGGGCTCAACCGCGGCATCGAGCTCCTGGGCGAGCTCGCCAGGGACTGAGCGCCACCCACGACGCGAAACGGCCCGGCACCCGAGGGGTGCCGGGCCGTTGACGTCGGCGGGCTACGACGCGTCGAACGCCTGGGCGGCCAGCGCCCGGGCGACGTCGGCCCGGCCCTCGCGGACGTACCTGACGGCGCCGGGGTTGACGGTGTCGGCGTTGGCGGCCAGCCACGCGTCGGTGGCGTCCAGCGTCGCCTGGGTGGCGATCAGCCGCGGGAAGATGAACTCGAGTGCGACCGAGGCCTTGTGGGCCCCGAGCCGGTCCCAGGCGCCCGCGACCTCGGCGAGGTACGTCGCGACGTACGGCGCCAGCACTTCCTCCTGGCCGGCCTGCCAGAAGGCCAGAACGACACTGCGCTGCGTCTCGTTGGGCGTCGCCGGGTCGAGCACGGCCTGCTGCCAGGCCCGCGCCTTGGCGGCGGCCGTCGGCATCGCGGCCCGGGCGGCAGCGGACTTCTCCTGGCCGGAGATGGTGTTGTCGCCCGCGAGCTCGGCGTCGATCCGCGCGTCGTCGGCTCGCCCGGCCCGCGCGAGGGCGGTGAGCAGGCCCCAGCGCAGGTCCTGGTCGATCGCCAGCCCGTCCAGGACCAGGGAGCCGTCGAGCATCCCCTCCAGCTCGGCGACGGCCTCCTCGCTGCGCGCGGCGGAGGCGTAGGCCCGCGCGAACGTCAGCTGGTGGTCGGTACCCGGCTCGGCCGCGTCGAGGAGGGCACGCAGACCCTTCTCCCAGCGGTCGGCGAGCTGGTCCCGGGTCGACGGGTGGGCGTAGAGCGTGACCGCCTGGGCGGCGTACACGGGGATGCGGCTGACGCCCCACGCGTCGGTCTCGCTGCCGATGTTGCCGAGCACCAGCTCGACGTAGTCGGTGGCGGAGAGCTCCGCGTCGCGCGTCATGTCCCACGCGGCGCTCCAGACGAGGGCGCGCGCGAGCGAGTCGTCCAGGTCGGCCAGGCGGGCGATCGCCGTCGCGCGGGAGCGCTCGTCGAGCCGGATCTTCGCGAAGGCGAGGTCCTTGTCGTTGAGCAGGAGCAGCTCGGGCTGGGCCTTGCCGACCAGCTCGGGCAGCTCGGTGCGCGCACCTTCGACGTCGACCTCGACGTAGTCGGTGCGGACCAGGCGGCCCTCGCCCGACGGGTCGGTGTTGTAGAAGCCGATCCCCAGGCGATGCCGCCGCAGGGTCGGGTGGTCGGCCGGCGCGGCCTGGTTGACCGCGAAGGACGCGTAGGTGCCCTGCTCGGTCAGCTCGAACGCAGGGGAGAGGGTGTTGGTGCCGGCGGTCTGCAGCCACTCCTGCGCCCAGCCGGTCAGCTCCCGGCCGGAGGCCTTCTCGAGCGCGGTCAGCAGGTCGGAGAACTCGGTGTTCGAGAACTCGTGGTCGTGGAAGTACTGCCGGAGGCCGGCGAGGAACGGCTCGAGGCCGACCCACGCGACGAGCTGCTTGAGCACCGCTGCGCCCTTGGCGTAGGTGATCATGTCGAAGTTGACCTCGACCGCGTGCAGGTCGACGTTGTCGGCGGCGATCGGGTGCGTCGAGGGCAGCGAGTCGGCGCGGTAGCCGGTCTGCTTGCGGGCGTTGGTGAAGCCCGTCCAGGCGTCGGTGTACGACGTCGCGAGGGCCTCGGCGTGGTAGCAGGCCCACTCGGCGAACGACTCGTTGAGCCACAGGTCGTCCCACCACTTCATGGTGACCAGGTCGCCGAACCACATGTGCGCCATCTCGTGCAGGATCACCGAGGCGCGGAACTCGTAGAACGAGCGCGGCTGGCGGGAGCGGGGGAGGTACTCGTCGCGCAGGGTCACGCAGCCGGCGTTCTCCATCGCGCCCATGTTGTACTCCGGCACGTAGAGCTGGTCGTACTTGCCGAACGGGTACGGGTAGCCGAAGGCGTCCTCGAAGAACTCGAAGCCCTGCCTGGTCAGCGTGACGATCTCCTCGCGGTCACGCTCGAGGTACTCCTTGAGCGACTGGCGCGAGTAGTGGCCGAGCGGGATGGTTCCGTACTTGCCCTCGTAGACGTCCTGGACCTCGTAGTAGTCACCGGCCACGACGGCGGTGATGTAGGTCGACATCGGCTTGGTGGCGGGGAAGCTCCACAGCGCGAGGTCCTCGCCCTGCCCGTTGCTCGCGCCGGTCGCGACCGGCTCCGGGGTCGTCGCGTTGGAGACGACCTTCCAGTGCGCGGGGGCGGTCACGTTGAAGGTGAACGGCGCCTTGAGGTCGGGCTGCTCGAAGGTGGTGTAGACGCGACGCGCGTCCGGGACCTCGAACTGCGAGTAGAGGTAGACCCGGCCGTCGGCCGGGTCGACGAAGTGGTGCAGGCCCTCGCCGGTGTGCGAGTAGGCGCAGTCGGCCTTGACGACCAGCACGTTCTCGGCCTGCAGGTCGGGCAGCGCGATCCGGCTGTCGGCGTACGACGTCGCCGGGTCCAGCGCCACGCCGTTGAGCGTGATCTCGTGGATCGTCGCGTCGACGAGGTCGGCGAAGGTGCTGGCGCCGGGCTGGCGACAGGTGAAGGTCAGGGTCGTGGTGGACCCGAAGGTCTCGACGCCGTCGCGGGTCGCGTCGCTGAGGTCGAGGTCGATGACATAGGAGACCACGTCGACGAGCGCGGCGCGGGTGGCCGCCTCGTCGCGGGTGAGGTTGGTGCCGGGCATGGCAGTCATCCTCGCATCCAGCCCACATTGTCAGACAACTGAGGCGCCCCTCGGTCGCGCGGCCGCGAATCACAACGGTGTAACTTCCAAAAGTCAACGCGACACGCCCGTGGTTCGTGTGTTTTTCGGGGTTTTTGTTGCGTTCTGGGGCCGATGTGTCCGATGGTGTTCGGCATGCGCAACCGTGGCCCGGTCCTGCGCTGGGGGACGTCCGTCGCCGCCAGCGCCTTGTTCGCGACCCTGCTGGTGGCCGTCGGCGTCACCGTCCGGGTCGAGGCACCGGTCTCCCGATCGGCAGGGGTGACCGACCTCTGCAGCGGTTGGAGCGGGTGCAACAGCGCGGGCTACTCCGACGCCGGGTACGGCGCGGTGAGCGGGCGGATGTACTGGAACATGTACTCCGGCCACAACTGCACCAACTACGTGGCCTACCGGATGATCAAGGCCGGGATGTCCCCGACGCGCCCCTGGGTCGGCGGCGGCAACGCCAGCGAGTGGGGCCTGCACATGAAGAGCATCACCGACCAGGTCCCCGCGGTCGGCGCGGTGGCGTGGTGGGCTCGCTACGACAACGGCAGCGGCTCGGCCGGCCACGTCGGCTACGTCGAGAGGGTGGTCTCCGCCAACGAGATCATCATCTCGATGGACAGCTGGGGCGGCACGTTCCACTGGCGCCGGATCACCAAGGACAGCGGCCGGTGGCCGACCGGTTTCATCCACTTCATCGACAAGAAGCTGCGCCAGACCGCCCCGGCCTCGATCAGTGGCACGCCGCAGGTCGGCACCACGCTCACCGCCAACCCCGGCACCTGGACGCCCGCGCCCACGTTGTCCTACCAGTGGTACGCCGGCGGCGTGGCCGTCAGTGGCGCCACCGCCCGGACCTACACGCCGGTCGCCGCCGACTTCGGCAAGCAGCTGACGGTCCGGGTGACCGCGAAGCGTTCGGGCTACACCTCCGGCACCGTCACGACGCCGGCCACGGCCGCCGTCGCGAAGGGCACCCTGGTCGTCAAGGAGCCGCCGGTCATCACGGGCGAGCCCTTCCAGGGCACCCGGCTCGTCGCCACCGGCGGCACCTGGAACCGCACCGACACGGCGCTCGAGTGGCGCTGGTTCGTGGACGGCGTGCGCGTCCCCGAGGCAACGACCTCGCGCTTCGCGCTGGCGCCCGACCACGTCGGGCGCAGCATCAAGCTCGTCGTCGTCGCCCGCAAGGACGGGTACCGCGCGGAGAAGGTGCCGGCCACATCGGCGGTGGGGCCGGTGCTCGCCGGCGCGGTCAGGGCCACGCAACCGACGGGCGTCGCCGGGACGCCTCGCGTGGGCGCCGCGCTCCGGGTCGTGCCCGGCACCTACGCGCCTGCAGATGTCACCCGCACCTACCAGTGGCTGCGCAACGGTGTCCCGATCGAGGGCGCGACGGCGCCGCGCTACGTCCTCACGGCCGCTGACCTGGGCACGTCGGTGACGGTGCAGACCACCCTCTCCAAGCCGGACCACCGACCGCTCACGGAGACCGCGCTCCCCGCCGGCAAGGTGATCACGGTGCCGACGATCGCGGTCGCCACGGCCGTCCGCGGCCGTGACGCGGTCGTCACCGCGCGGGTCACGGCACCCGGCGTGAGCACCGTGACCGGCCAGGTCCGGATCCGCGTCGGACGCTACGTCAGGACGGTCACCCTCGTCGGCGGCCGCGCCAGCACCGTGCGCTTCGGTCCGCTGGCGCGGGGCGAGAAGCCGGTGGGCGTCCACTACCTGGGCAACGACCTCGTGCTGCAGCGGTGGTACGCAGGAGCGGTGGTCGTCCGCTGACGACGGGCCGGGAATGCAGGCGTCCCGGGTGAGGTTGTCCCGGCATGACCGCGCCTGACGCCACTGCGCCCGACCGGGCCGACCTCTGGTTCGACCCGCTGTGCCCCTTCGCCTGGATCACCTCGCGCTGGCTGCTGGAGGCGGCCCAGGTGCGGAAGTTCGACATCCAGTGGCACGTCATGTCGCTTGCCCACCTGAACAAGGACCGCGACATCCCGGACGCCTACCGCGAGGTGCTCGCCCCTGCCTGGGGCCCGGTGCGGGTGCTCATCGCTGCCCAGCAGCAGTACGGCGACAAGGTGCTCCGCCCGATGTACGACGCCTTCGGCCAGCGGATCCACCTCGAGGGCCGCAAGCTGCACGAGCAGCCCGACGGCGGGCTCGCCCTCATCGCCGAGGTGCTGGAGGAGATCGGCCTCGACGCCACGCTGATCGAGGCGGCCACCGATCCGTCGTACGACGAGGCCGTGGCGCGCTCGCACCACGAGGGCATGGACGCCGTCGGTGACGACGTGGGCACGCCCACGATCCACGTCAACGGCACTGCGTTCTTCGGCCCGGTGCTCTCGAAGATCCCGCGCGGCGAGGACGCCGGCCGGCTCTGGGACGGCACGGTCGCGGTCGCGTCGTTCCCGTACTTCTACGAGCTCAAGCGCTCCCGCACCGGGGATCTGGACTTCAGCTGAATCCGCCTCGGCGGCGGAGCGGGGCGGTCAATAGGATCCTCCTCATGACGCATGTCCTCTCCGCTGTCGCCTGGCCGTACGCCAACGGCCCGCGCCACATCGGCCACGTGGCCGGTTTCGGTGTGCCCTCCGACGTGTTCAGTCGGTACCAGCGGATGGCGGGGAGCGACGTCCTCATGGTCTCGGGCTCCGACGAGCACGGCACCCCCATCCTGATCGCTGCGGACGAGGCCGGGATGACCCCCCAGGAACTCGCCGACAAGAACCACCGCCTCATCGTCGAGGACCTGGTCGGGCTCGGTGTCAGCTACGACCTCTACACCCGTACGACGACGCGCAACCACCACGCGGTCGTGCAGGAGCTCTTCCTCGGGGTCCACGAGAACGGCTACTTCGTCGAGCAGACGACCTACGGCGCGATCTCGCCGTCGACCGGCCGCACCCTGCCGGACCGCTACATCGAGGGCACCTGCCCGATCTGCGGGTACGACGGCGCCCGGGGCGACCAGTGCGACAACTGCGGCAACCAGCTGGACCCGCACGACCTGGTCGACCCGCGGTCGAAGATCAACGGCGAGACGCCGGAGTTCATCGAGACGCAGCACTTCTTCCTGGACCTGCCGGCGCTCGCCGACGCGCTGACCGAGTGGCTCGACGGCCGCGAGGCGACCGGGCTGTGGCGCCCGAACGTGATCCGGTTCTCGAAGAACATCCTCGAGGAGATCCGCCCGCGCGCCATGACGCGCGACATCGACTGGGGGATCGCGGTGCCGCTCGACGGCTGGCGGGAGAACCCGACGAAGAAGCTCTACGTCTGGTTCGACGCCGTCATCGGCTACCTGTCGGCCTCGATCGAGTGGGCCCGCCGCTCCGGCAACCCGGACGCGTGGCGCGACTGGTGGAACGACCCGGAGGCGTTGTCCTACTACTTCATGGGCAAGGACAACATCACGTTCCACTCGCAGATCTGGCCGGCGGAGCTGCTCGCCTACGCAGGCAAGGGCGACAAGGGCGGCGAGCCGCGCGAGTACGGCGTGCTGAACCTGCCCACCGAGGTGGTCTCCAGCGAGTTCCTCACCATGGAGGGCAAGAAGTTCTCCTCGTCGAAGAAGGTCGTCATCTACGTGCGCGACCTGCTCGCGCGCTACCAGCCCGACGCCTTCCGCTACTTCGTCGCGGCCGCGGGCCCGGAGAACCAGGACTCCGACTTCACCTGGGCCGAGTTCGTCCGTCGTACCAACGACGAGCTGGTCGCCGGCTGGGGCAACCTGGTCAACCGCACGGCCAACCTGATCGCGAAGAACTTCGGCGAGATCCCCGCGGCGGGCGAGCTCACGGCGGAGGACCGGACCGTCCTCGACGCCACCGAGGCCGCCTTCGGCACCGTCGGCAACCTGATCGGCCGCCACCGCCAGAAGCAGGCGATCGGCGAGGCGATGCGCGCGGTCGCGGAGGTCAACAAGTACGTCTCCGACACCGAGCCGTGGAAGATCAAGGACGACCCCGCGCGACTCGGCACCGTCCTGCACGTGATGGCCCAGTGTGTCGCCGACCTCAACCTGCTGCTCAGCCCGTTCCTGCCGTTCTCGGCCAACGAGGTCGACAAGGTGTTCGGCGGCGCCGGCACGGTCGCGCCGATGCCGAGGATCGAGGAGGTCGCCGACCTCGACGACGCGAGCCGCTCGTACCCCATCATCACCGGTGACTACGCCGAGGTGCCCGCCTGGCAGCGGCACCCGGTCGAGGTGGGCCGTCCGGTCGCGAAGCCGACGCCGGTCTTCACCAAGCTCGACACGGCGATCATCGACGAGGAGCTCGCCCGGCTCGAATCGCGCTGACGGCGGCCCGGGAGGTCTCCTAGTCTTCGGGTCATGGCCCTGCATCCCCAGGCCCGGCAGGCGATCGAGGACGCCGCGGGCGAGCTCCCGGTCACCGACCCGTCGTACGACATCGCGGCGGCACGCCAGCAGGCCCGCGTCGCGGCGGCGGCCCAGGAGAAGGTCGCCGTTGCCGAGGTGCGCGACGTCGACGCCGGCGGCGTGCCGGCCCGGCTCTACCTCCCCGACGGGTACGACGCCGTGGTGGTCCATGCACACGGCGGCGGGTTCGTCTTCAACGACGTCGAGGTGCATGACGCAGCCGTCCGGCGCTTCGCCGTGATCGCGGGAGCCGCGGTGCTGAGTGTCGACTACCGTCGTCCGCCCGAGCACCGCTTCCCCGCGGCGCCCGACGACGTGTCCGCGGCGGTGGCCTGGCTCGACACCCAGCCCGAGCTGGCCGGCCTGCCCACCTTCGCGCACGGCGACAGCGCGGGCGGCAACCTCGCCCTCGTCGCCGCCCTGCGCCATCCCGGCCGGTTCGCGGGCGTCGCACTCGTCTACCCGTTCCTGGACCCCACGGCTGCCTTCGACTCCTATCGCACCGCCGCCGACGGCTTCGAGCCGAGCGAGGCCGCCTGGTACTGGCAGCAGTACGCCGCCTCCCC
This sequence comes from uncultured Nocardioides sp., assembly GCA_964487275.1. Classification (GTDB taxonomy): domain Bacteria; phylum Actinomycetota; class Actinomycetes; order Propionibacteriales; family Nocardioidaceae; genus Nocardioides. The sequence goes on from CAZAQE010000003.1 coordinate 98,954, forward strand.
GGCCGACCTGACCGACCCCGACCTGGCGCCGCTGCTCTCCGACCGGCTGGCAACGCTGCCGCCGACACTGGTCACCACGGCCGAGCACGACCCGCTGCGCGACGAGGGCGAGCAGCTGGTGCTGCTGGCGGCGGAGGCGGGGGTCGAGGTCGTCGGCACCCGCTATCTCGGCCAGCTGCACGGCTACTGGCGCCACACCTCGGTGTTCGACGCCGCCGAGCCGACGATGCGCCAGGTCGCGGGCTGGATGCGGATGCTCGTCGAGCGCGAGCGACGCGCCCGGCACTAGCCCGGCGGCTAGCCCGGGTCCACGACCTCCAGGGTCCCGTCATCGCGCTGCCACAGTCCGGCGACGTGCATCCGGCGCAGGCCGCCGACCCGGTCCCATGCGTGGTAGACGAGGCGCAGCGATCGTCCGTCGACGAAGCCGGTCGCGCCGCCCGGGCCGGGGTTTCCGGTGGTCGCCGTCGTGAGCAGCGGGTCGCCGTGGTTCTGGCGGACGCACGGGCCCTCCGGGCCGGCGCAGATGGCGTAGCCGGTCGCGTAGTCGCCCCGTTCCCAGGAGTTGCCGGAGTAGAAGAGGTAGGTCACGTCGCGGAACTGCACCATGCTCGGGTTCTCGATCGTGTCGCCCTCCCACGGCTGCTCCAGGGTGAGCAGCTCCCGGGTCTCCGACCCCTCGGCGAAGCCGGTGCCGTCGGCGTTCAGGCGGCGGATGAACAGGCCCGCCGGGCGCTGGTTGACAACGCCGGAGAACTTCCACAGCAGCCACGGCCGACCGGCGGTGTCGACGAAGACGTCCGGGTCGATCACGCCGAGCTGGGCCTGGCCGTAGCAGAGCGGCTCGCCGACCGGCCGGAACGGACCGGCGGGGGACGGGCCGCGCGCCAGGCCGATGCAGTTGTGCCGCTGGCCGCCGCTGGTGCCGGCCGGCGCGGCGTAGGCCGCCGTCCACCCGTTGCCGACCTTGTCGACGCCCGGCGCCCACAGGCTCTGGCCGCCACCCCGGCCGCGCACCCACCCGGCGGGCTGCAGCGGGTCGACCCGGCGCCCGGCGCCGTCGGTGAGCGGGGTCCACGTGCGCAGGTCGCGCGAGACGAGGGTCGGCAGCCGCAGTCGGGCGGTGTTGGTCGCGTAGGCGTACCAGCGCCCGTTCGCCCGGACGATGTCCGGGTCGGCGAAGTAGCCCCGGTAGGCCACGCCCGGTCGCCACTGCTCGCTCCCGGCCGACACGTCGACCGGCGCCGGTCGCTCCTGCTGCGGGAGCCGCTGGGCGAGCCGTTCGGCGAGCTTCGCGAGGTCCTGCATCTCGCCTGCGAGCACGTCGCTCGGCAGCACGGTGGGCACCTCGGTGGCCTCCGGGATCAGCGGCGCCTCGGACGTCGTCGGCCCCGCGGCCGGCGTACCCTCGCTGCTCCCGCTGCAGGCCGAGACGGCCAGCGCCACCGCTGCGAGCACCCCCGCCAGCGCACGACCTCGCATGCTTTCACTCCCTCCCGGGCCGACACCCTAGACTGCCGAGAGCCATGACTGAGCCTGTTGCGCGCCCCGCCGAGACCGTCGCCGAGGCCGAGGACGCCCTCCTGTCCCGGTGGCCCGAGACCCGGCTGGAGCCCTCGCTCGACCGGATCCGGGCGTTCACCGAGCTGCTGGGCGACCCGCAGCGCGCCTACCGGTCGATCCACCTCACCGGCACCAACGGCAAGACCTCGACCTCGCGGATGATCGACGGCCTGCTGCGCGCGCTCGACCTGCGCACCGGCCGTTTCACCAGCCCCCACGTCGAGCGGATGGCCGAGCGGATCAGCGTCGACGGCGAGCCGCTGGACGACGAGGCCTTCGTGCGCGCGTTCAACGACGTCGCGCCGTACATGCACCTGGTGGACGACGCCGAGGCCCACCCGCTGAGCTTCTTCGAGGCCGTCGTCGGCATGGCGTACGCCGCGTTCGCCGACGCGCCCGTCGACGTCGCCGTCGTCGAGGTCGGGATGGGCGGCTCCTGGGACGCGACCAATGTCATCGACGCCGACGTCGCGGTGATCACCCCGATCGGGATCGACCACGCCAACTACCTCGGTGACACGGCGGTGGAGATCGCCCGCGAGAAGGCCGGCATCATCAAGCCCGGCTCCGTCGCCGTGCTGGCGCAGCAGACGGCCGACGTGGCGACGGTCCTCCTCGAGCGGGTCGCCGAGGTCGGCGCGACCGTCGCCCGCGAGGGCCTCGAGTTCGGCGTCGTGGCCCGCGCTGCCGCCGTCGGCGGCCAGGTGGTCACCCTCCAGGGCCTCCGCGGCCGGTACGACGACGTCTTCCTCCCGCTCTACGGCGCCCACCAGGCGCAGAACGCCGCGGCGGCACTGGCTGCGGTCGAGGCCTTCCTCGGGGGCGAGGAGCCGCTCGGCGACGACGTCGTCCGCGGCGCCTTCGCCGAGATGACCTCGCCGGGCCGGCTCGAGGTGGTCCGCCGCAGCCCCACGATCGTGCTCGACGCCGCCCACAACCCGCACGGCGCGGAGGCCGCGGCCGCCGCGCTGGAGGACTCCTTCCAGTTCGACCCGCTCATCGGCGTCATCGGTGTCATGGGTGACAAGGACGCCGAGGGCCTGCTCGCTGCGTTCGAGCCGCACCTCGCGCACGTCGTGGTCACCCAGAACTCCACCGAGCGCGCGATGCCGGCCGACCAGCTCGCCGAGACGGCGCGCGAGGTGTTCGGCGAGGACCGGGTGAGCGTCGTACCCCGGCTCGCGGACGCGATCGACGCCGCCGCCGCGCGGGCCGAGTCGGCCGGGTCGGACGCGCTCAGCTCCGGCGCCGTGCTCATCACCGGCTCCGTCGTCACCGTGGGCGAGGCCAGGGTGCTCCTCGGCGGCCGCAAGTGAGCGCCCCGGAGGAGCCGTCGGCGCCGGTCGACCCGGAGCGGGAGAAGTCACCCCGGCGAGGCATGTGCGCCGCGGTGCTGACCCTCGAGGCGATCGCCGTCGCGCTGTCGGTGCCCGTCATGATCACCATCTCCGACGTGAGCGCCGCGCTCGCGCTGACGCTGGGCCTCGGGCTCGCCGTCCTGTGCGTCCTGGTCGCCGGGATGCTGCGGAGCGAGCGCGGCTACCAGGTGGGCCATGCCCTGCAGGTCGGCGCGGTCGCGCTCGGCTTCCTGGCACCCATGATGTTCGTCGTCGGCGGCCTGTTCGCCCTGTTGTGGGCGACCGCCTTCGGGCTGGGCCGCAAGATCGAGCGGGAGCGGGCCGAGGCGTTCGCCGACTACGACCGCCGCCGCGAATCGGGGGAGTAACGGGCGCTCGGTAGAGTGGCGCCGTGCCTGTGATCATCGACAAGCTCCTCCGCATCGGAGAGGGCAAGATCCTCCGCCAGCTCGAGGGGATCGCGAAGGCGGTCAACGCCATCGAGGACGACTTCAAGGCGATGTCCGACGACGAGCTGCGCGGCATGACGGACGAGTTCCGCAAGCGCCTCGCCGACGGCGAGGACCTCGACGACATCATGCCGGAGGCGTTCGCGACGGTCCGCGAGGCGGCCCGCCGCGTGCTCGGTCAGCGCCACTTCGACGTCCAGGTCATGGGCGGCGCGGCGCTGCACATGGGCAACATCGCCGAGATGAAGACCGGTGAGGGCAAGACCCTCGTCTCGACGCTGCCGGCGTACCTGAACGCCCTCGAGGGCAAGGGCGTCCACGTCGTCACGGTCAACGACTACCTCGCCAAGTTCCAGTCCGAGATGATGGGCCGCGTCCACCACTTCCTGGGCCTGTCGGTGGGCGTGATCCTGCCGAGCATGCGCCCGGCCGAGCGACGCGTCGCCTACGCCTGCGACATCACCTACGGCACCAACAACGAGCTGGGCTTCGACTACCTGCGCGACAACATGGCGTCCTCGCTCGAGGAGTGCGTGCAGCGCGGCCACAACTTCGCCATCGTCGACGAGGTCGACTCGATCCTCATCGACGAGGCCCGGACCCCGCTGATCATCAGCGGTCCGACCCAGGACGAGGTGAAGTGGTACGCCGAGTTCGCCAAGATCGCGCAGAAGCTCACCAAGGACGTCGACTACGAGGTCGACGAGAAGAAGCGCACGATCTCCGTCCTCGAGGCCGGCATCACCCGGGTCGAGGACCACCTCGGCATCGAGAACCTCTACGAGTCGGCCAACACCCCGCTGATCTCCTTCCTCCACAACTCCATCAAGGCCAAGGAGCTGTTCCGCAACGACAAGGAGTACGTCGTCATGGAGGGCGAGGTGCTCATCGTCGACGAGCACACCGGCCGCATGCTCGCGGGCCGCCGCTACAACGACGGTCTCCACCAGGCCATCGAGGCCAAGGAGGGCGTGAAGGTCCGCGAGGAGTACCAGACCCTCGCCACCGTCACCCTGCAGAACTACTTCCGCCTCTACGACAAGCTCTCCGGCATGACCGGTACGGCCCTCACCGAGGCCTCCGAGTTCGACAAGATCTACAGCCTCGGCGTGGTCCCGATCCCGACCAACAAGCCGATGCAGCGCATCGACCAGCCCGACCTCGTCTACCGCACCGAGGAGGCCAAGTACGACGCCGTCGTCGACGACATCGTCGAGCGCCACGCGAAGGGCCAGCCGGTCCTCGTCGGCACCGTATCGGTCGAGAAGTCGGAGTACCTCTCGCAGGCGCTGAAGAAGAAGGGCGTCCCGCACTCGGTCCTCAACGCGAAGGTCCACGCCGAGGAGGCGAAGATCGTCGCGCTCGCGGGTCACAAGGGTGCCGTGACCGTCGCGACCAACATGGCCGGTCGAGGCACCGACATCATGCTGGGCGGCTCGGTCGAGTTCCTCGCCGACCAGGAGCTGCGCAAGCAGGGCCTCGAGCCGACCGGCGACACCGCCGACGAGTACGACGCCGCCTGGCCGGCGATGGTCGAGCGGTTCAAGGACGAGGTCGCCAAGGAGCACGACGAGGTCCGCGACCTCGGCGGTCTCTACGTCATCGGCACCGAGCGCCACGAGTCGCGCCGCATCGACAACCAGCTCCGCGGTCGTTCCGGCCGCCAGGGCGACCCGGGTGAGAGCCGCTTCTACCTCTCGCTCCAGGACGAGCTCATGCGACTGTTCAAGTCGGACTGGGTCGACCGCGTCCTGCTGCTGCTGAAGATCCCCGACGACGTCCCGATCGAGAACAAGCGGGTCACGAACGCGATCGCCAACGCCCAGGGCCAGGTCGAGTCGCAGAACTTCGAGTCCCGCAAGAACGTCCTGAAGTACGACGACGTGATGGACCGGCAGCGCAAGGTCATCTACGGCGAGCGTCGTGAGGTCCTCGAGGGCGTCGACCTCGAGGAGCAGGTCCGCACCTTCATCGATGACGTCGTCAGCGGCTACGTCAACGGTGCCCTCGACGAGTTCGCCGAGGAGTGGGACCTCGAGCAGCTCTGGACCGACCTCAAGCAGTTCTGGCCGGTCTCGATCTCGTGGCAGGACCTGGTCGAGGAGGCCGGTTCGCAGGCCGCGCTGCACAAGCCCGACCTCGTCGAGGCGCTCAGGGCCGACGCGCACGCGGCCTACGACCGCCGCGAGGAGGAGGTCGGCGAGGAGGTCGCCCGCGAGCTGGAGCGCCGCGTCCTGCTCTCCGTGCTCGACCGCAAGTGGCGTGAGCACCTCTACGAGATGGACTACCTGCGCGAGGGCATCTACCTGCGGGCCTACTCCCAGCGCGACCCGCTCGTGGAGTACCAGCGCGAGGGCTTCGACATGTTCGCCGCCATGATGGACGGCATCAAGGAGGAGACCGTCGGCTTCCTGTTCAACCTGGAGGTCCAGGTCGAGCAGGAGGAGGAGGTCCACTACCACGCCGACGGCACGCGGCACGCCGGACCGATGCACGAGGGCGCGTTCGCCGAGCCGCCCGTCGGCGTCGTCGAAGGCGGCCTGAGCCTGGACAAGATCGCGGGTGGCCTCGAGGGCGCGGCGCCGAAGGCCGCCCCGAAGGTGAGCGCCAAGGGCCTCGACGGCCCGAAGCAGCCGCAGAACCTCTCCTACTCGGCTCCCGACGAGACCGGGCACGAGGAGGTCCGCGGCGCCGGTGCGGCGTCCAACGCCGACGACGAGTTCGCGGACGTCGGCCGCAACGCGCTGTGCCCCTGCGGCTCGGGCAAGAAGTACAAGCGCTGCCACGGTGCCCCCGGCGGTCCGACGGGCATCGCCCTGCGCGGCTGACCCCTGCTCCGCAGCACGACGCCCCCTCCCGGCACCGGGAGGGGGCGTCGTCGGTTCTCCGCTGGCCGGCTACTGCAGCGTCATGCGCGGCTCACCGTTGAGCAGCCCGGTCGCGGTGCGCACGCAGGCGCCACCCTTCGGCGTACCGGCGTTCCAGGCCTGGCGCACGCAGTTGCGCACGGCGAGCTGGCCCCAGTAGTTCGGGTGCAGGGACTCCTGGATGTAGTACGGGCTGTCGCCGGCCGTGGTCACCGTGCGGATCTGGTTGATCCACTCGGTCCGGTCGACGGCCCCGGTCGAGGTCCAGTTGGCGATGCCGACCTCCTCGTAGAGGCCCACCCCGGTCTCGCACAGGCGGCGGCCGTTGAAGGTGCTCGCGAGGTTGAGGACCTTGCTGTTCGTGATGCCGGCCTGGGTGATCGCGCCGGTGACCGTGCTGTTGATCTTCGGCAGGGCCGTGTTGTTGGCCCAGTCGGCATCGGCGTTCCAGAAGCCGCAGCCGCCGGTGTTCTGGCGGGTGTAGCCGCTCTGGCTGTAGCGGAAGCCGGAGCCGCCCGGGATCGGCGACGGATAGGTCTGCACCAGCATCGTCCACTGGGTGTCGGCGTAGCCGGCGTTGCGCATCGCGGTGCGGATGTTGGTCAGCGCGCCGGCGATCCTCGTCTTCACGTTCGCGACGTTGGTCGTGGTGAAGTTGCTGGTGACGCTGCTGTCGTCGTAGCAGTAGTCCTTCCACCACGACGGCGAGAGCAGGAAGTCCTGCACGCACTGCTGGACGATCCCGGCGAAGTTGAAGTCGTTGCCGCCGATCGACACCACGACCATCCGCACGTTGTGGGTGCCGGCGAAGGTCTGCAGGGCACGCGCCTGGCCGACGCCCTGGCTGCCGCTGTAGAAGTCCAGTCCGGGCTTGAACTCCTCGCCGGTCGCGGTCGCGGTCTTCGCGCCCGAGCAGGCGAGGTTGAGGCTGCCGACGCCGCCCCCGATGTGGATCTCGGCGCTCTTCGAGCGGTGGCAGCGGTTGATGGCCTCACCGGTGCCGGAGGCGTTGTCGTAGTAGGCGGTCGTGCCGAGGGCGTCGGCGCGGGCGCTGCTGCTGTTGGAGGAGCCGGCCCAGCGGCCGGCCTCGCCGGAGATGTAGGAGTCGCCGACCGAGACGACCCAGGGGGTGCCGACCCCGGGACCGTCGGCATGGGCAGGGGACGCGGTGAGCGGGGCGACCAAGGTCGCGCCGACGGCAGCCAGGCTGGCCGCGAGTGCACGGATCATGAACGGAAGATAGTGACCGGGGTCACATCTGAACAAGGGTCAGGTTCGGGGCCGTGCGGGGCGAGGGGCTCGACCGCCGACTTGATCAGGAGAAGTCGAGTGCGGTGCAGATCCACCGCTGGTCGGTGCGCTCGAACCGGACCGCGAGGGCGCGGGAGCGCTCGCCGTGGCGCACGTGGACCCCGCACTCCACGATCCCGTCGGTCACGAAGCACGCGTGCACGCTGCGCACCTTCGGGCGCACCGGCTGCACCTGCGCCAGTCCCGGCTGGTGCCCGCCGGCGCGCGCGACCAGGTGAGCGCGCAGTCGCAGGTCGGCGTACACCTCGGGGGTGGTCCAGCGCACCAGCTGGGACACCGGGCGGTCGCCGCCGACGATCTCGACGACGGCCTGGGTGAACCGGTGCGTCCATTCCTCGATGGTGCGCCGCAGTCGGCGGTCGATGGGCACGACGGCGGCGCCCGGGCGGCTGGACGGGGGTGTGGCCGGTGGCGGTCCCTGCCGGGGGAGCAGGGCGAGGGCGAGCGTGCCCTGGGTCGGGGCGACCGGCACGGCCATGCGGATGCCGACGTGGTCGGTTGGGGAAACGGACACGGTGGTCTCCTGTCGTGGGGCGGGTCAGTGCGGCGGCAGGCGGAGCTGCTGCCCGGGCTGGAGCAGGTCGGGGTCGGTCCCGATGACGGCGGCATTCAGCGCGTGCACGCGGTGCCAGTACGACGCCACCTCGGCGGCCGATGTGCCGGGGCCCAGCGTCCGGGTGGCGATCGCCCAGAGGCTGTCGCCGCGACGGACCTGCACGGTCCGCTGGTGGTCGCCGGAGTCGGCCGGCGCACCGGCGGGTCCCGCGGGGCCGGTGGCGCGGTCGGGCAGGGGGAGGCCGTCGAGGGAGGGCCCCGGGCCCTCGCCGGTGGAGGCCGTGGCCGGCCCGGCGACCGCGGCGACACCACAGGCGGCGAGCAGCAGTGCGCGCAACGGCCCGATCCGTCGGCCCGGACGCCCGGGCGTCCCGGGGGAGCGGAGCTGCTGCCAGGCCACCTCTGCGGCGGCGAGCCACAGGGCCGCGGCAGCGACGACAGCGGCGCCGGCGCACCCGCCGACCAGCAGGTCGGCGAAGGTGGCGTCCGGACGCACCCGCCCGACCGCCGGCCCGGCCGTGGCCGTCACCGCGGCCGTGCCGGCCGTGACCGCCAGCCACAGCAGTGCCGCCCGTCGCCGGACAGCAGAAGTCGCGTCGTTCATTTCCCGAGAACCTTTGCGTTTGCTTCTGTTTGATTCAGAATGGGTTTGTTCGCGGCTCGCGTCAAGCGTTTGTCCACAGCCCCGCGACCCGGGTGCCCGAACGGCCGTGCCAAGGTGGACGCCATGGGATGGGAGGACGAGCTGTTCGCGCTCTTCGACGACCTCGAGGACCAGGCGAGCGCCCTCCATGCCGCCGACCGGATGGCCGAGGTGGCCGACCGCAGTCGCGCGGAGTACCAGCAGGTCACGCTCGCGAGCCGCCTGATGGCGAGCACGGGTACCGCAGTGACCCTCGGCGTCCGCGGCGTCGGTCAGCTGCCCGGCACCCTCGAGCGCGTCGCGGACGGCTGGCTGCTGCTCTCCGCCGGCGAGCACGACTGGGTCGTGAACGCCGCCGCCGTCACCACGGTCGAGGGCGCCTCGGTCCGCTCGGTCCCGGAGGTGGCGTGGTCACCGCTGACCCGCCTGGGCCTGGCCTCCGCCCTGCGGCGGATCGCCGAGGCGGGCGAGGAGTGCGTCGTCCACCTCGCCGAGGGCAGTCGTCACGACGGAGTCCTGCGACGGGTGGGCGCGGACTTCTGCGAGCTCGTCGAGGGCGCGGACCGGCGCACGGTGCTGATCGCGTTCGCGGCGTTGGCCGCGGCGCAGTCCCGCGCCTGACGTCGCCGATTGGGCCCACGACGTCGCCGATGACGTCAGGTCGCGTCGACGTCGTACGGCGGACGCTCGCCCTCGGCCAACACCTCGACAGCGGTCGGCTCCTCGCGGATCACGTCCTCGAGCTCGTCGAGCTCCGCCATCGCCTCCGCGATGTGCTTGCGGACGATCGCACGGGGGTCGAGGTCGGAGAGCTCGAGGTCGGCGTACTCCGGGCCGAGCTCGCTGCGCAGCTCGTCGCGGGCGTTGTTGGCGAACGTGCGGAGCTGGCGCAGGAACCGGCCGGCCTGCTGGGCCAGCTCGGGCAGCCGGTCCGGACCGAACACCAGTACGGCGAGGAAGGCGATGACGACCAGCTCACCGAAGCCGATTCCGAACATCGTGGTCCCCTGCCTGGCCCGCGCCGTGTGGTCGGTGTGGTGGTCCGGATCAGAACTTGTTGGTCGGCGTCAGGCCGAGCTGGAGCCCGGCCAGGCCGCGGCCACGCCCGTCGAGGCGGTCCGCGATCGCCGTGAGCGCGGTGGCAGCCGCAGAGGTCGGGTCCGCCTCGACGATCGGCTTCCCGGCGTCGCCACCCTCGCGCAGGGAGACGTCGAGCGGGATCGAGCCGAGGACCGGGACGTCATAGCCGAAGCGCTGCGACAGGGTCTCGGCGACCCGGTCGCCACCGCCTGAGCCGAAGATCTCGAGCCTGTGCTCCTTGCCCTCCGGCGTGCAGTGGGGGCAGGGGAGGTAGGACATGTTCTCGACGACGCCGACGACGCGCTGGTGCATCATCGACGCCATCGTGCCGGCGCGCTCGGCGACCTCGGCGGCCGCCTCCTGCGGGGTCGTCACGACGACGACCTCCGCGCCCGGGAGGTGCTGGCCCATCGAGATCGCCACGTCGCCCGTGCCCGGCGGCAGGTCGAGGAGCAGCACGTCGAGGTCGCCCCAGTAGACGTCGGCGAGCATCTGGACCAGGGCCCGGTCGAGCATCGGTCCGCGCCAGGCCACGACCTGCTCGCGCTTCGGCTTGAGCATGCCGATCGAGATGACCGACACGCCCGACGCGGTGGGGACCGGCATGATCAGGTCCTCGACCTGGGTCGGCCGCGAGTCGGCGACGCCCAGCATCGCGGGAACCGAGTGGCCGTAGATGTCGGCGTCGACGATGCCGACCTTGCGTCCGGCCTTCGCCAGCGCGAGCGCGAGGTTGACCGTCACCGAGGACTTCCCGACGCCGCCCTTGCCGGAGGCGATCGCGAAGACCTTGGTCAGCGAGCCCGGCTTGGCGAACGGGATCTCCCGTTCCGCCTGGCCGCCGCGCAGCGTCTCGTGCAGGCCGGAGCGCTGCTCCGCCGTCATCACGCCGAGCTCGACGTCGACACTGGTCACGCCGGGGATGGCGACCACGGCGGCGGTGACGTCGCGGGTGATCGTGTCCTTGAGCGGGCAACCGGCGACCGTCAGCAGCGCCTTGACGGAGACGACCGAGCCGCCGTCGCCCGGGGCGATGTCGACGCTGTCGACCATCCCGAGCTCGGTGATGGGCCGCTTGATCTCCGGGTCGTTGACCCGGCTCAGGGCCGCCATGACCTGCTCGACGGACGGGGACTGCTGCGTGCTGCTCACAACGCCCGAGTCTAGTTTGTGGGCGGCTGCGCCCGGTCCTCGGCGTCCTCGTGAGACGCCGCACGATCCTCCTCGCGCTCCTCGGCACGCTCGTCGAGGTCGGCGAGCAGGGAGCGAAGCTCGGAGCGGATGTAGTCACGGGTGGCCACCTCGCCGACCGCCATCCGCAGCGACGCCATCTCGCGGGCGAGGAACTCCATGTCCGCGTGCGCCCGGGCGTCGGCCTGCCGGTCCTGCTCGGCCACGACCCGGTCACGGGCCTCCTGCCGGTTCTGCGCGAGGAGGATGAGCGGGGCGGCGTACGACGCCTGCAGGCTCAGCATCAGGGTCAGGAAGATGAACGGGTAGTCGTCCCAGCGCAGGTCCTCGGGCGCCGCGAGGTTCCAGACGACCCACACGACGACGAACAGCGTCATGTAGATGAGGAAGGTCGCGGTCCCCATGAACCGCGCGAACTCCTCGGCGAAGACGCCGAACGCGTCCTTGTTGAACGTCGGCCGCCGGACCAGCTGGCGGCGCTGCTCGCGCGGGGTGTCGAGCCGTTCGCTGGCGGGGCGCGTGCTGCTCATCGCACGCCACCCTGCCGCGACGAGCGCGCCCGGTCACGCCAGTTGGTCGGCAGCATGTGGTCGAGCAGGTCGTCGACGGTGACGGCGCCGAGGAGACGCTTGTCCTCGTCGACCACCGGCGCCGCCACGAGGTTGTACGTCGCCAGGTGGGCCGCGACCTCCTCGATGGTCGACTCGGGGCGCAGCGGCTCGAGCGAGTCGTCCAGCGCGCCGGCGACCAGGGTCGAGGGTGGCTCGCGCAACAGGCGCTGGATGTGGGCGACGCCGAGGAACTTGCCCGTCGGCGTCTCCAGCGGGGGGCGGCACACGTAGACCAGTGCCGCGGCGGCCGGGGTCAGCTCCGGGTTGCGCACGTGCGCGAGGGCGTCGGCGATGGTGGCGTCCGGGCCGAGGATCACCGGCTCGGAGGTCATCATTCCGCCGGCGGTGTCCTCGACGTAGGACATCAGCCGGCGCACGTCCTCGGCCTCCTCGGGCTCCATCAGCTCGAGCAGGATCTCCGCTGTCTCCGGCGGGAGGTCGCGGACCAGGTCGGCGGCGTCGTCGGGGGACATCTCCTCGAGGACGTCGGCGGCCCGCTCGGAGTCGAGACCCTTGAGGATCTCGACCTGGTCGTCCTCCGGCATCTCCTCGAGGACGTCGGCGAGTCGCTCGTCGTCGAGGGCCAGTGCGACGGCCGTGCGTCGCTCTGCGGGCAGGTCGTGCAGGATGCTCGCCGCGTCGGCGGGGCGCATCTCGTTGAGGGCGGCGATCAGGTGGGTCGCGCCCTGGGTGTCGTCGACCCGGCTGAGGCCGGTCACGTCGCGCCACTCCACGACGTGGGTCTGCCCGCGGCGCCGGAAGCCCTTGGACGGTTCGGCCACGGCGACCCTGCTGAGCACCCAGTCCCGGTTCCGGGCGGGCTCCATCGCGACGTCGTACACGGAACCGGTGACACCGGAGTCCTTGATGGTGACGGTGCGGTCGAGCATCTGCCCGATCACGAGCGTTTCGGTCGAACGCTGCTCGAAGCGACGCATGTTCAGCAGGCCGGTCGTGTAGACGTGGCCGCTGTCGATGTTGGTCACCCGGGTCATCGGGACGAAGATCCGGCGCCGGCCGAAGACCTCGGCGACCATCCCCAGCACGCGCGGCTGGGTGCCCTCGGCGCGCATGGCGACGACCAGGTCGCGGACCTTTCCGACCTGGTCTCCCTGCGGGTCGAAGATCGGGAGTCCGACCAGCCTGGCCGCGAACACGCGGGACGGGGTGGTGCTCACGAGGGCCAACGCTACCGCCGGACCGCGCGAACCCGGCTCCGGCGCCCCGCGGGAGCACTACGCTTGCTCCATGGGTGCACGAATGACGGCCTGGGCGGGTCTGGCCACCGCTGCGACGCTGCTGCTCGCCGGGTGTGGCTCGGACGACGACGGGTCGGCCGAGGACACCAGCTCGCCGAGCGCGCTCTCCTCGAAGTCCTCCACGGCTTCCTCCGCGGCTCCGTCGCCGACCACGACGCCGGCGCCGGCCGGAATGCGCGCGTGCGCCGACGTCTGGCAGGCAGGCGCCGACCTGCCCCGTGCCTACCGTGGCTGCGCGGACGCCGACGGGCTCCTCGTCGCACCTGACCGGATCGGCTGCTCGTCGGGCCAGGCGCTGGTGCGCCACCACCGGTTCTGGGCGGTCGCCGGAGGCCCGATCTCCCGCACCGCGGGCGCGCTGCTCGACGACGAGGAGTACGCCGCGGCGCTCACGTCCTGCCGGGGCTGAGCCCCGGGGCGGGCCCCGGGGCCGGGCCTCCCGTGCGCGGTGGGTGTCCGACGCGGCCTCCGGAGATCTGGTCGCGACCGTCCGCATCTTCGGGCGTGGATGCCGAAATGGCCGCTCCTGCTATGTAAAGTGTCCGGATGCTGTGGGGCTCGGCCCGTCCTCATGGCCGTGGCGACGGTGCCGCACACACGGACAAGACCGGGCCGGAGGAGTTGTTCTGACGTGCGTCGTTTCATCTTGCTCGCCACTGCTCTCGCGAGCATGCTCGCGGTCGCGCCGGGCGTGCCGACGACCGCTCAGGCCGAGCCGCCCGCGGTCGTCGCGACGACGGCCAAGGCTGCTGCGGCCGGCCCCTACGACTGCTGGCTGAAGACGCGGACGTGTGGATTCGCGGGCGGGATCACCTTCAACTCCGCCACCGGCGACCGCGCGGCCAAGCAGCGGATCGTCAACAAGATCATCGGCGCGATCCGGCGCACGCCGGCCGGTGAAGAGATCCGGATCATGTCGTGGAACATCATGTCCGACGCCGCCGTCGACGCCCTGATCGCTGCCCAGCACCGGGGCGTGCGCGTGCTGGTGATCATGGACGCGACGAACTGGAGCTCCGAGGTCCCGAACCCGGGGTTCAAGCGGTTGCGCGCGGCCCTGCTCAACTTCAACAGCAAGTACAACCTCAAGCCGGAGCGCCGCAGCTACGCCAAGGTCTGCCAGGGCGCCTGCCGCCGAGGCAGCACCGCCTCCGCGCACGCGAAGTTCTACCTGTTCTCGGCCGTCGGCAAGACCAAGTGGGTCCTGATCCAGGGGTCGGCCAACCTGACCAGCGCGTCGGCCAACAACCAGTGGAACGACATCTTCACCTACGTCGACCGCAAGCCCGTCTACGACTTCGCACGCAGCATCCACATGCAGATGTGGCAGGACCAGAACGTCTGGCCGGCCTGGCGGACCTACAGCTCGCCGTCCTTCGACCTCCACTTCTCCCCGCGGATCGCGGACGTGACGAAGAACGAGAAGTACGCGCCCAGCGACCCGCTGCTCGGCACCCTCAACAAGGTGACCTGCGTCAACAACGGCGTACGCACGGTGATCCGTGCCGCTCCCGACGTGATGCGGGGCGGCTGGTCCGACGCCGTGGCGCGCCGGCTCAAGTACCTCTGGGACCGCAAGTGCGACGTGAAGGTCGGCTACACGATCATCGGCGTCAACTCCAAGAAGATCCTCAGCGCCCGGACCGGCAGGGGACCGGTCCCGCTGCAGCAGCTGGTCTCGGACGTCAACGGTGACAAGGTCTTCGACCTCTACTTCCACCTCAAGGCGTGGACCATCAACGGCTGGATCGGCGGGCAGCGCGCCTACTGGACGATGAACGGGTCGTCGAACATCTCGGCCCTCTCGCAGGCCTCCGACGAGAACATCGGTGTCTTCCGGCACTCGAGCGTGGCGCTGGCCTACCAGCGCCACATCGAGTACTGGTTCAACAACCCGCCGCGCAGCCGCCCGGTGGTGCCGAGCCTGGTCCCGGCGAACCTCGACCCCTACGCCAACATGGAGAAGGACTACTGACGGTGCCCGGGCTGACCACGCGGGCCGCGGGTGCGGCCCGCTGGGTCCTCGCCCGGGCGGGCCGCACCCGCGTCGTCTCGGTGGACGACGACGGGATCCGCCTGGTCGTGCACGGCGACGACCGCGTCGTCGACGTCCTCTTCGACGGCCGCCGGATCTGGTCGTTCTGGCTGCTGCGCGACACCGAGCGGGTCGAGGGGCGCGTCGCGCACCGCGTCGTCGCCTGGCCCGACCGCATGCGGCGCTACCTCAAGGGCCGGACCGAGCTCGTCGTCCGCGAGCACGTGACGGGAACGGACCTCTTCCACGGGGAGCTGCAGCTCGGTGAGGGCAGCGGGAGGATCGCGTTCGTGAACTCCCAGGGCCTGGAGATCAGCCTGGACAAGGACGGTCGGTTCAGCCCGACCTTCGTCGGCCGCAACGAGGAGCACCTGCGCCCGCTGCTGGACGCGATGGACTCGGTGATCGCGATGCTCGCCGACCTCGGCGTCCAGGCGTTCCCGGCCTACGGCACGCTGCTCGGCGCGGTGCGGGAAAGTCAGTTCCTCGGCCACGACTCCGACGCCGACCTGGGCTACGTGTCCCGGCACAGCACGCCGGTCGACGTCGTCCTCGAGTCCTACCGCCTGCAGCGCGCGGTCAATGCGCGCGGCTTCGCGACGTATCGCTACAGCGGCGCCGCCTTCCGCATCGACGTGCGGGAGAGTGACGGCTCGGTGCGCGGCCTGGACCTCTTCGGCGGGTTCATGGACGGCGGGCGCCTCTACCTGATGGGCGAGGTCGGCGTCGAGTACGACGAGTCGTGGCTCTACCCGCTCGGCACCTGCACGCTCGCGGACCGTCGCTATCCGGCTCCCGCCCGACCGGAGAAGCTGCTCGAGGCGATGTACGGGCCGTCCTGGCGGGTGCCGGACCCGGCGTACAAGTTCGAGACGCCCCGATCCACCTCGCGCCGCCTCAACGAGTGGTTCCGCGGGATGACCGTCTACCAGCGCGACTGGGAGCGCAGGTTCGCCGGCGTGGGCGGACGGGCGCCGGCCAGTGGGGCCTCGAGCCTCGCCGAGCAGGTGCTTGCCGCGACGGCGACCGGCACGCAGGTCCTCGACGTCGGTGCCGGGCTCGGCAGGGACGCCTACTGGTTGTCCTCCCAGGGGCGCTCGGTCACTGCCTACGACTACGTCGTGCGCGGCAGCCGTGGTGCCCTCGCCTCGGCCGGCAAGCGGGGCTTCGACCTGCAGGCGCGCCGGCTCAACCTCACCGACTTCCGCTCGGTCCTGTCCGAGGGCGCCCGGGTCGCCCGGGAGCCGGGGGAGCGCGTGATCCTCGCCCGGCACGTCCTCGACGCGACCAACCGCACCGGCCGCGAGGGCTTCCTGCGCTTCGCCTCCCTCGCCCTGCGCGGCAGGGGCGGGACGCTCTATGCTGACGTCTGGACGGGGGGCTCGACGCCGCCCTTCGGGGTCCGGCCGGTCGACGTCGACCGGTTGGTCGAGCTCACCGAGCAGCTCGGTGGACACGTCCTCTCCGTGGAGGCCGTCGTCGACGGCCCCGAGAAACAGATCCGACGGATGGTGGCGCAGTGGGCATGACAAGGCGGGCCGAGGTCCAGGAGCTGCGGGCCCGGGTCGAGGACCTCGAGGCCTCGATCGCGGAGCTGCGGCGCCACCACCTGCGCCTGGCCGAGCTGACCGACCTCGTCCAGGAGCTGCTCCTCCCGGTGGCGGCCCGCGACGAGGACCGGATCGCCGCGGCGATCGAGCAGTTCCAGCAGGGCCTCTGAGCGTGGGCGCGCGCTGATGGCCCGCCGGGTCTTCGTCCACATCGGCCTGCCCAAGACGGCCACGAGCTACCTGCAGACGATCCTCTGGTCCTCGCGTGACCAGCTGAGGTCCGAGGGCCTGCTGCTCCCCGGGACCGAGCGCCGCGACCACCTGTGGGCCAGCCGCGTGGTGCGCGACGCCGACGGCATCGCCAACCGCCCGGAGCGCGAGCGCACCTCATGGCAACGGCTGCGCGCCGAGCTGGCCGCCTGGGACGGCGACGGGCTGGTCAGTCACGAGTTCTTCGCGGCCGCCAGCGCGGAGCAGGCCGCGGCCATGGTCGAAGCGCTGGCGCCTGCGCAGGTCGAGGTCATCGTGACCGCGCGGGAACCGCTCGGGCTCTTCACCGCGAGCTGGCAGGAGAGCCTCAAGAACAAGGCCACCGCCCCGATCGAGCGCTACTCCCGCAAGGTGTCCGACAGTCCGGGCGCGATCTGGAACTGGCGCACCCTCGACCTGCGCCTGGTGCTCGAGCGGTGGTCGGCCGCGGTCCCGCACGAGCGCATCCACGTCCTTCCCCTGGACCGCAGCGCGGCCCGCGACGAGATCTGGCACCGCTTCGGAGGCCTGCTCGGGCTCAGCACCGCCGACTACGACCTCTCCGCGTCCTTCCCCAACGAGTCCATGGGCGTCGTCGAGGCCGAGGTGCTCCGCCGCGTCAACGCGCACCTCGGGTCCTTCTCGAAGGCATTCGACCGCGGCGTCTACATCCGGACCTTCCTCGCCGACGAGCGCCTCGTTCCGCGCAAGGGAGAGCCGTTCTGGCCCTACCCGGACCAGATCGAGGAGTGCCGCGAGCGGGCGAAGGACGCGATCGCCTACCTTGCCGAGCACGACGTCGACGTCGTCGGCGACGTGGCGAACCTGGCCGTCCCCGAGACGCTGCCGGAGCGTCGTACGCCGGACTCGGTGACCGACGCGGAGGTCGCGGCGGCAGCGACCGAGCTCGTGGCCGTCCTGCTCGGCGACGTCCGCGAGCTGCGGACGGCAGCGCGCAAGGACCGCGCCGGGGTCGACGTCAGCCGGCGCCCTGGACGGTCGCTGTGGCGGAGACGTAGTGGTGGTCGCTGACCCGTCGCGCCACCGTTGACTTGTCGTTGGAGAAGCCGCTGAACGACACCTGGTCGGTCGCGACGATCCAGTCGACGGGCATCTCGCCCGGGGGCCTGCAGCCGCCCGCCGTCGAGCCGCCCGCGGCCGCGACCATGCCGGTCGGCGGCAGCACGCGGCAGAAGAACGCCGCACGGTCGTTCATGTCGCCGGTGAGGAAGATCGGGATCCGGTCCTTCTTCAGGCGGTTGACGGTGGCGGCGGCGGTGTTGTGACCGGCCGCCCGGCTGGCGGCGTACTTGCCGCCGCCGGCGGAGGCGTGCATGTTGAGGAAGTAGAACTCGAGGTTCGTCTTCTTGTGGCGCAGCCGGACGATCGGCTGCATGCGAGTGCCGTGCATGAAGGTGATGTAGAAGGCGTCGCCGGAGACGAACTCGAAGACGTCGGGGTCCCAGATGACGGAGTTGTCCGGATCGGAACCGCCCGGCCACGCCTTGAACCCGAGGCCCGAGGTCAGCCCGGCGAGCTGACCGGTCTTCACCTCCTGGAGGCCGACCACCGACACGCCCGAGTTGCGGATGTAGGCGACCGCCTGCGGGGTGCGCCAGCCAGAGCTCGGCCAGCTGCCGTGCTGCCCCCCGGCATCGGTGTGCTGGCTCGCCAGCACGTTGAAGGTGGCGATGCCGAAGGACACCTCGCGGATCCGGGTCCGCTGCGACTCCGCGGCGATCCGCAGCTGCTCCAGCTCGCCGTCCTGTTGCTTCGGCGGCGCCGCCGAGTCCGAGAGCGGCTCGATCAGCTCACCGTCGACCTCGCGGTCCCTGGCGTCGTGCCGGGCCCGGGTTGGGTCCGCCGCCTCGGCGATGTCCGCGCGCGCCGCGACGGGGTCGGCCGCCGCGTCGGGCGCGCCGCCGTCCCAGAGGGTCGCGACACCGAGCAGGATCGCGCCGAGCAGGATCACGGCCACGACCGGGATGAGCTCCGACCGCGCGGCGTGACGCCGTGGTCCGGAGTGCTCGGGCATGGCGGGTACCCTACCCGAGGCCCTGCGCAGGAGCAGGGTTCGCGGCAGGTCCCGGACGACCGGCCACCGGCACCATGACCCGAAGTGACCAGGAGGACTGTCGTGGCGGACACGCGGTCCTTCCGCTCCGACATCCAGGGCCTGCGCGCGCTCGCGGTCGGCCTGGTGATCCTCGCCCACGCCGGCTTCCGCACGGCATCCGGCGGCTTCATCGGCGTCGACGTCTTCTTCGTGATCTCCGGCTTCCTGATCATCGGGCTGCTGGTCCGCGAGGCGGGGGAGTCCGGCCGGATCTCGATCCTCGACTTCTATGCACGACGGGCCCGGCGAGTCATCCCCGCCGCGACGATCGTGCTCGTGGTGACCGCGATCGCTGCGGCGTACGTCCTGCCGCTGGTGCGCGGCGCCGAGGTCATCAAGGACTCGGTGTGGGCGGCCTTCTTCGCGGCCAACATCCGGTTCAGCCTCGTCGAGACCGACTACTTCTCGCAGGGCGAGCCGCCGTCGCCGGTCCAGCACTACTGGTCGCTGTCGGTCGAGGAGCAGTTCTACATCGTCATCCCGCTGCTGCTGCTCGCCGTCGCCGTGGTCGTACGACGCCGCACCGGCGAGGCCGCGGAGGCAGACCGGATGCGGGTGCTCCGGCGGGCGGTGTTCGTGGTCCTGGCGGCGGTCACGCTCTCCTCGCTCGCCTGGTCGGTCCACGTGACGGCGACCAGCCCGACGGGCGCCTACTTCTCGACGGCTGCCCGCGCCTGGGAGCTCGGCATCGGCGGGCTGGCGGCGGCGCTGGTCTGGGGCCGGACGCCGAGGCTCGGCCGCTGGGCCACCGAGGCGGTCCTCGCCGTCGGCCTGGCACTGGTCGCGTTCGCAACGCTCCGCTTCGACGCGCAGACCGCCGTCCCGGGGAGCGCGGCGCTGGTGCCGGTCGTCGGCGCTGCGCTGATGCTGGCCGGCGGCAGCACGACGGGCGCGCCGTCGACGTACCTCTTCCGGCTCTTCTCGATCGGCCCCGCGCGCGTGATCGGAGACTGGTCGTACTCCCTCTACCTGTGGCACTTCCCGGTGCTGCGGCTGTGTGAGGAGTACTGGGAGGAGCCCCGGCTCTCCAAGCCCCACCTCGCGATCGCGCTGGTCCTGATCTTCGCGTTGAGCGCCGCCAGCTACCACCTCGTCGAGCAGCCCTTCCGCAAGGGTGTGCGGTGGCGACCGCGGCTGCGCGCGATCACGCTCTACCCCGTCAGCCTCGCGATGGTCGTGGTCACCGCTGTCGGCGCCCACGCCTGGGTCGACAACCAGCTCGCCGCGCTGGACGACAACCCCGGCATCACCGTCGCCGACTACGGCCGCGACGGACTGAGCGCGGACGCCACGGTCGCGCTCGTCGAGGCGTCCGTCCTCGCCGCCGAGGACGACCGGCCCGTGCCCGGCGGGCTGGAGCCGGCGTTGGGGTCGGTTCGGAAGTCGGTGGCGCCGCTGGGCGAGTGCGACTACCGCACCGGCACGCGTGAGCTGTGCGCCTTCGGTGACCCCGGCGCGAAGCGCACCATCGTCGTGATGGGCGACTCGCACGCCCGCCACTGGAGCCCCGCGATCGACGCGATCGGCAAGGCGCACGGCTACCGCGTCCACATCCTCGTCTACAGCGGGTGTCCCGCGATCACCTACACGCGCCCGGCCGAGGGCGGGCGCCCGTGGGCCGAGTGCGCCGACTTCAAGGAGTGGGCGGTGGGCCAGGTCCGCGAGCTGCGCCCGGACTTCGTCGTGCTGTCCAACAATGCCTACCAGTCGGCGGCGATGAGGACGCGCCAGGTCGATGCCCTGCGCGACCAGCTCGAGCTGCTGCGGCCGCTCGCCGGACAGGTCGTGATGATCGGCGACAGTCCGAAGTTGCCACAGGCGCCCGGCACCTGCATCTCCGCGCGCGGCGTCGATCTCGGCGACTGCCTCCAGGAGCCCGAGGCGGGTCCCGCCCGGATCCAGGGACAGTTCCGCCGCACGGTCGAGGACCTCGGCATGACGTGGGTCGACGCCCGCCGCTGGTTCTGCGTCGACGACCGGTGCCCGGCGGTGATCGGCAACGTCGTCCCGTTGCGCGACCGCGAGCACGTGACGGTCGAGTACGCCACCCGTCTCGCGGCCCCCATCGCTGCCGCCCTCGGCCTCGACAGGGGCTGATCCGGGACCCGGTCCCGTCCCCCCTCAGGTCCGTCGTGGGCCCGCCGATCGACCCGTGTCGGTCGGCTTTCCACATTTGTCCGGGAAATCCGAATTACGCCGTTGTAATTCTCCGAATTACACGTTTGTAGTTATTCGGTTCCTATTGCGAGAGTCAAAAGTGACTGATGAGATTCATGTGACTTTTGTTGTCGAGGCGATGGTCTCACTGAGGGGAAATGAGCGAATGCGCCAGCGGTTCAGCGGAGTACGACGACTCACAACCGCCGTGGCGGCCGGGGCCCTGGGGCTCGCGGTCCTGCCGGGGCTGGCCGGCGGAGGTGACCCCGTCCGGCTCGCCGCGAGGGACACCTGCACCACCAGCCGCGCCTTCCAGATGGTCGAGGCCAACATCAAGTCGGGCATGACCCAGGCCCAGACGAAGGCCGACCTCGCCAAGGTGTTCGCCGACCGGCCGGACTTCGTCGCCCTCAACGAGGTCGCCGGCCGCTCCGACGCGATGCTGGCTCCCGCCGGTTACGCGCTGTGGCGCACGCCGGGGCGCTACACCGGGGCCAACCCGGTCGTGTGGCGCACGGACCGCTGGAACGTGATCGCACGCGGCACGATGTACGTGTCCAACGTGGGCGGCAAGCTCTCGACCCAGAGCACCGAGCTCGGCATCCGCTACGCGAACTGGGCCAGCCTCAGGTCGGTCGACGGTTGCCAGACCATCTCGATCGTGTCCTACCACGTGGCGCCCAAGACCGAGCCGATCGGCGACCTGCTGATCCCCTCGGTCCACAAGCTCGGCGGGCTCGCCTCCCAGCTGGCAGCCGACGGGCCGGTGCTGCTCGCGGGTGACCTGAACCAGCACTACCGGGGTCGCCTCTACCCGCGGAGCCTGCTGACGTCGTACCAGATGACACCGACGTGGGACATGTCCGGTGCGATGCTGCCGACGCACGGCAAGGCGACGATCGACTACATCTTCGTGCGCAACGCGGCGCAGTTCACGCTCACCCGCCAGATCACCCGGGACCTCTACTCGGACCACCACGCGGTGGTCGCGAACATGACGCTGAACCCGGGGATCACGGTGGCACGGCCCGCGCCGACATTCGTGCGCGGCCACGTCGTCAACGTGCCGGAGTCGCCGCTGTCGGCCGGCCGGCGTGCCGTGTCGAACCGGCTCCTCAGGGGAGTGCAGCTCGCGCCGCAGGGCGCGACCATCCTGATGGGCACCGGACGGCTCGACGACGCGGCGCTGCGCACGGCGCTCGTCACGGCGCACCGTCGCGGAGTCAACGTCCGCCTGGTCTCGTGGAGCGCCACGGCGTCGGTCCACGAGCAGGCGCTGATGAAGGAGCTCGGCCAGTCGCGGGCCCGACGCTCGTTCGTGATCCGCAGGGGCTACTCCGCGGCCGCAGCGCTGCCGCCGACCGTTGCCCTGTTCACGAGCACCGCCGGAGTGCCGCTGGTCGGGGTGCAGGTCGACCAGACGGCCGATGCCTACATGGTCGCGCGCACGTCCCGTGGCCAGTTCACGGTGGAGCGCGCCGACTTCGTGCGCCTGAGGGACGGGATCCGCCTGCAGTTCCAGTGACGACCTCGGGTAGACATGGCCCCGTGACACGGGTCTTCCTCCACATCGGCCTGCAGAAGACGGGCACCTCGTACCTGCAGAACGTCTGCTGGAGCTCGGTGGACGAGCTGCGCGGCCAGGGCGTCACGATGGTGCCCGGCGGCCGGCTCGAGACCTTCTGGCTCGCGCTCGACGTGCGCGAGCGGATCGACCCGCACGACGCGCCGCGCGTCGGCCGCTCCGTCGAGCTCCTGCCGGAGCAGCTGGCGGCGGTCACGACGCCCTCGGCGCTGGTGAGCCACGAGACCCTCGCGTCCGCCGGTCCCGCCCAGATCCGCCGGTTGCTCGAGGCGTGTGCCGGTCACGAGGTGCACGTCGTCCTCACTGTCCGCGACATCGGCCGGCAGGTTCCCTCGCTGTGGCAGGAGGGCCTCAAGGCCGGGCGGTCGGACACGCTGGAGGAGTACGTCGCCGCGCTGCGCACGTCCGAAGGCCGGTCCGGCACGGTGTGGCGCCGGCTCGACCTCGCGGGAGTGCTGCGTCGCTGGGCCAGGCACGTGCCACCGGAGCGGATCCACGTCGTCACCGTGCCCGGGCCCGGTGGGCCACGCGAGGCCCTTCTCGAGCGCTACTGCACGGTGCTCGGCATCGACCCCGCCGCCCTCGACCCGGCGAAGGCCGGCCCGGGCAATCCCGGGCTGGGCCAGGCGGAGGCCGAGCTGTTGCGCCGGGTCAACGACCGCGTGCCGGACCGCTACCGGCGCCGCGTCCCCTACGGCGAGGTGGGCAAGCGCTGGTTCGCGATGGGCATCCTGGCCCGAGCGGGCTCGACGCCCGTGCGTCTCGGGAGGGCGCACGAGGACTGGTGTCGCGAGCTGGGGGAGGAGTCGGTGCGGGTCATCGGCGAGCTCGGCTGCGACGTGGTCGGCGACGTCGTCGACCTGCTGCCGGACAGCAGCGTCTTCGACGACGCGGGCGGCCCGGGCGGCCCGGGCGACGCGGCCGTGCTCGAGGTCGCGACCCGTGCCCTCGCCGAGGTGCTGGAGGAGCGCCTCGAGCAGCGCCTCGCCAACCGTGCGGGCGCCACGAAGCCCCCCACGCTCGGCGGTGTACGACGCCGGCTCGGCGCCGTGCGCCGGAGGCTCAGCCCCGGGCGGTGAGGCCCTTGCCGGCCGCGACGCCGCGCTTGACCGCTGCGGTGGCCACCTGGCTGGCGACCGCGCCGGCGACCTGGCTGGCTGCCTTGAGCTGGTCGCCCACCTGCTGGGTGGCGGCCAGCGGGGCGAGCAGCGACTCGGCGCGGCCGAGCAGGCCGTCGGCGCGCTGTACGACGGTCTGGAAGTCGCCGACGGTCCCGTTGAAGCCCGCGACGCTCTCGTTGAACTGGTGCAGCGCGGCCGTGAAGTCCACCAGCAGGGCGCCGAAGGTGTCGAGCGTGACGTTGAGCCGGTCGGCCGTCGCGTCCAGCTTGATGATGGTCTGGTCGACGTCGAGCACGGTGCGGATCCGCGATCGCCGGCCGGCGTCGCCGCCGGTCGGGTCGTGGGCGTCGGCGGGGCTCTGGACGTCGTACTCGCTCATGGCGCACAGGCTAGGTCACCTCGCCCCGAGGCCTCCGGTGACGTGCCTCACGTCACGGTCTCGCCCCCCGTTCGGAGGGTCCTGCTCCGGCTACTCGCGGGTATTGTTCGCTGGCGGTACCACCAGCGAAAGGGAAGCGATGCCGAAGCTCTGTCAGACCGAGGGACTCACCGAGGACCAGACCGAGATCCTGAAGGCCGTGCGTGTCTTCGTGGACGAGCAGATCATCCCGGTCGCCCAGGACCTCGAGCACAAGGACGAGTATCCGCAGGAGATCATCGACGGGCTCAAGGAGCTCGGCGTGTTCGGCCTGACCATCCCCGAGGAGTTCGGCGGCCTGGGCGAGTCGTTGCTGACCTACGCCCTGGTGGTCGAGGAGATCGCCCGCGGCTGGATGAGCGTCTCGGGCGTCATCAACACCCATTTCATCGTGGCCTACCTGCTCATGCAGCACGGCACCGAGGAGCAGAAGCAGAAGTACCTCCCGCGGATGGCGACCGGCGAGGTGCGCGGCGCGTTCTCGATGTCCGAGCCCGGCCTGGGCTCCGACGTCTCCGCGGTGTCGACGAAGGCCACCAAGCAGGACGACGGGTCGTACTCCATCACCGGGCAGAAGATGTGGCTGACCAACGGCGCCACCTCGACCCTGGTCGCGCTGCTGACCAAGACCGACGAAGGTGCCGACTCGGTCTACAAGAACATGACCACCTTCCTCGTCGAGAAGGAGGCCGGCTTCGGCGAGACCGCGCAGGGCGTCACCGTTCCCGGCAAGATCGACAAGATGGGCTACAAGGGCGTCGAGACGACCGAGCTCATCCTGGAGAACCACCAGATCGGTGCGGACCAGATCCTGGGCGGCGAGCCGGGCAAGGGCTTCTTCCAGATGATGGACGGCGTCGAGGTCGGCCGCGTCAACGTGGCCGCCCGCGCGTGCGGCCTGGCCTGGCGCGGCTTCGAGCTCGGTGTGGCCTACGCCCAGCAGCGCAAGACGTTCGGCAAGGTCATCGCCGAGCACCAGGCGGTGCTGTTCCGGATCGCGGAGATGGCGACCAAGGTCGAGGTCGCGCACAACATGATGGTGCGCGCCGCCCGCCTCAAGGACACCGGCAAGCGGATGGACGTCGAGGCCGGCATGGCCAAGATGGTCGCCTCGGAGTACGCCAACGAGGTCGTCGAGGACTCCTTCCGGATCCACGGCGGCTACGGCTACTCCAAGGAGTACGAGATCGAGCGCCTGATGCGCGAGGTCAAGTTCATGCTCATCGGCGAGGGCACCTCCGACATCCAGAAGATGATCATCGGCCGCTCCCTCCTCAAGGACTACCGCCTCTGAGCAACTGACTCCACGACGGGCCGCCCTCCGGGCGGCCCGTCGTCGTTTTCGCGGAGCCTCCCTCGGTAGGGTCATCCGCGTGATCGCGACCGTCAGCACCGTCAAGGACACGCTCGCCAACGTGCAGCGGTTCGTCCGCGGCAACCTCGCCGGAGGCGTCGACCACATGGTCGTCTTCCTCGACGGCCCGGACCCCGAGGTCGAGGCCTGGCTGGCGACCCAGGAGCACGTGACGCACCTGGTCGCCGACGACGCCTGGTGGGGCGGGAAGCGTCCGGCCGACCTCAACGACCGGCAGCGGATGCACGCCAACATCACCAAGGCGGTGCTCACCGTCGTGCCGGGCGTCGACTGGCTCTTCCACGTCGACGCCGACGAGATCTGCCAGATCGACCGGGCCGCGATCGAGGCGGTCCCGGCGTCGTACGACGCCGTGCGGCTCGCGCCGCTCGAGGCGGTCAGCCGCAAGCACTGGGACGGCAGCCCCACCTGGTTCAAGAAGCTGCTCGACGAGCCGGACCTCAAGCTGCTCGAGGTCCTCGGCGTGATCGAGAAGCCGGCCAACGGCCACCTCTTCCACGGCCACGTCGAGGGCAAGACGGCCACCCGCCCGCGCCTGGACCGGTGGCTGACGATCCACCGCACCGTCGACGAGAAGCGCGACGAGGTGCCGCACTTCACCGCGCCCGGGCTCAGCGTCCTGCACTACGAGTCCTACTCGGGCGAGGACTTCGTCCGGAAGTGGAGCGCGATGCTCGCGGCCGGCCCGGAGGTCAGCCTGCGGCCGGTGCGCGAGCGGACCAAGGCTGCGGTCCAGGCGCTGATCGGCAAGGCGTTGACGCCCGAGCTGCGCGAGCAGTACCTCACCCGGATCTTCGAGGCGACGACCGAGGACGACTTCGACACGCTGCGCGAGCTCGGCCTGCTCGTCGAGGCCGACCCGGCACAGGGCACGCACACCCCCCAGCTGCTGGAGACGCGCGACCAGCTCGCGGGGGCCCTGGCCGGGCTCGCCGACCAGCCCAAGGACGCGTTCGGTGTCTGCAAGCCGGCCGGTCCGGTCCAGGAGGTGCTCTCACGCCTTGGAGCCGGTGAGGAGAAGAAGTCGTGGTGGCGGAAGAATGGTCGCCCGTGAGCGCGACTTCCAAGACGAACCCTGGCAACTTCTTCGAGGACTTCACGATCGGCCAGCGCCTCGTCCACGCGACGCCGCGCACCGTCACCGAGGGGGATCGGGCCGTCTACGGCTCGCTCTACCCGACCCGGTTCGCCGTCCCGTCGTCGGCGTCCTTCGCCGCCTCGGTGGGCCTGGCCCAGCACCCGGTCGAGGAGCTGATCGCCTTCCACATCGCCTTCGGCAAGACCGTTCCGGACATCTCGCTCAACGCGGTGGCCAATCTCGGCTACGCCGAGTGCCGCTTCCACCAGCCCGTCGTGCCGGGTGACACGCTGTCGACGACCTCCGAGGTGATCGGTCTCAAGCAGAACTCCAACGGCAGGAGCGGTGTCGTCTACGTCCGGTCGACCGCCACCAACCAGCGCGGTGAGGTCGCCGTGGAGTGGGCCCGCTGGGTCATGGTCCACAAGCGCGATGTCGATGCGCCGGCGCCGGAGACCGTCGTACCGGACCTCGCGCCGGCCGTGGCGGCCGCCGACCTGGTGCTGCCGGCCGGCCTCGACTTCTCCGGCTACGACTTCGCCGCGGCAGGCGAGAGCCACCGCTTCGACGACTACGAGGTGGGCGAGAAGATCGACCACGTCGACGGCGTCACGCTCACCGAGTCCGAGCACCAGCAGGCCACCCGGCTGTGGCAGAACACCGCCAAGGTGCACTTCAACACCGACGCGCGCCCCGACGGCCGCAACCTCGTGTACGGCGGCCACATCATCTCGATGGCCCGCGCGCTCTCCTTCAACGGGCTCGCCAACGCCCAGCTGGTCGCCGCGATCAACGCCGGCGCCCACACCTCGCCGGCCTTCGCGGGTGACACCGTCTACGCATGGTCCGAGGTGCTGGACAAGGCCGGGACGTCCGTCCCCAGCGTCGGCGCGCTGCGTCTGCGCCTGGTCGCGACCAAGGGCCGCGACGAGTCGATGACGCTGCGCGGCGACGACGGCAAGTACGCCGAGGGCGTCCTCCTCGACCTCGACTACTGGGCGCTCATCCCGCGCTGACCGGGGTCACCTGCACGTTGCTGATCGTGTAGGTCACCTCGTCGTCGACGGCGTTCTCGATCTGGTCGATCGCGATCTTCGTCGGGTGGTCGGTCCCGGCCGGCCACGTCACGTCGGCCTCGAAGACCGATGGGTCGTTGGCCTTGGCGATGATGTCGTTGATGGTCAGCCGGGCGAACTCCGGCGCCTCCTTGCCCTTGCCGGGCTTCTGGAGCCGGGTGGCCGCGGTGACCTTGCCGTCGGCGACGGTGACCTCGAGCGGGCCGGTCAGCGGGCAGAAGCACAGCACCTCGAGGCGGTAGGTGTAGTCGTCCGCCGCGAACTCGGGCCACTGCTTCGTGGTCGGTGCGACGGTCGTCGTCCCCGAGGCGGAAGCGCTGTCCGCGGGGTCGCCCGCCAACTGGTCGTCCTCGCGTCCGCAGGCGGAGAGTCCCAGCGCGAGCAGGGTGACGAGGGTCGGCAGGGCGGCGCGGCGGATCGGCATGGGGCTCATGATGCCTGTGACGTCCTGCGGGGCAGACAGGTTCCCCTGTCCGGAGCCTCTCCCGCCGCCGGACAGTGGAACGTGTTCTCATTTTCTGGACGCGGGGCGTGACCCGGGTCACATGCTGTCGTTACTCTGATAGAGGTCTCATCGAGACTTCTGATCCCGGCAGTGCTCCCGAAGGGACTGGGTCTTGTCACTGGTACGTCTCGCGCGCCTCGTCGGCGCGTCCCTGCTCGTCCTGCTCCTCGCCGCGTGCGGCTCCCAGCTCGACCCGGACACGGTCGCGCGGGCCAGCGGTGACACCAACGGCTCCGGGAACGGAGTTCCGGGCGTCGCTGACGGCGGCACCGGCGGCACCGGCACGGGCGGTGACACCGGCGCGGTCGACGGTGCGGTGGCCGGTGGTGACACCGGCTCCGGCACCGGGGCCCCTGGCTCCGGCTCGGGCGGAACCGGCTCCTCCGGCTCCGGCGGCAGTGCTTCCGGTGGCGGGGGCGGCAAGGGCTCCGCGACCGGCGGCGTGAAGGCGGGCTCCTGCGACGGCTTCAAGAACCAGAAGGGCATCACCGACAAGACGATCACGATCGCCAACATCGCCGACATCTCCGGGCCGGTGCCCGGGATCTTCGAGTCGGCCCAGCAGGCGACCCGCGCCTACGTCGACTACTTCAACTCCCAGGGCAGCATCTGCGGGCGCAAGCTCGAGCTGGTCAATCTCGACAGCCGTGCCGACGCGGGCGCCGACCAGCAGGCCTACGTCAAGGCGTGCGACAACGCGTTCGCCGCCGTCGGCTCCATGTCGGCCTTCGACAGCGGCGGCGCGGCCACGGCCAACGGCTGTGGCCTGCCCGACCTCCGCTCGGTGATCACCAGCCCGGAGCGCCAGGACTGCAAGACCTGCTTCGCCGCCTACTCCATCCGCACCAACCTCATTCCGGACGTCGTGGCCAAGTACTTCGCCCAGAAGTTCCCCACGGCCGTCAAGAACGCAGCCTTCCTCTACGTCAACGCCGGCGCCGCGCCGGTCAACGCGAAGAGCCAGGCCGCGGGCTACGAGAAGGGCGCGGGCTGGAAGGTGACCTACCTGCAGGGCATCGATGTCGCCGAGTTCAACTTCGCCCCCTACGTCCAGCAGATGAAGGACAAGGGCGTCAAGATCGTGACCTACACCGGTCCCTACCAGAACTCCGTCAAGCTCCAGCAGGCGATGCAGCAGCAGGGCTTCAAGCCCGACGCCTTCTTCCAGGACCCGACGATCTACGACCAGCGCTACATCCAGCAGGCCGGCAGCGTCGCCGAGGGCGCCTACATCTGGGCCGCCAACGACCTGTTCGAGAACAAGAACAACGCGGAGGTCCAGCTCTACCTCTCCTACCTGCAGCAGGTGAAGCCCGGCGCGATCCCCAACTACTACGGGCTGTACGCGTGGTCGGCCACCCGGCTCTTCGTCGAGAAGGCCATCGCGCTGGGCGGCAAGCTCACCCGCGCTTCGCTGGTCCAGGCGGTGCGCAGCACGACGGCCTGGACCGGCAACGGCGCCCACACCCCCATGAACCTCGGCACGGCCAACACCCCGCCGTGCGCGAAGATCGCCCAGTACAAGGGCGGTCGGTGGCAGCAGGTCTCCTCCGGCAACTACCTGTGCGGGCGGGTCGTCAACTCCGGCATCGGCGGATGAGCAACCGATGAGCTCGCTGTTCGCCTTCACGCTCCTGGGGCTGTTCACGGGCGCGGCGTACGCGGTCATGGCCTCGGGCCTGGTGCTGACCTACACCACGACGCGGGTGTTCAACATCGCCCACGGCGCGTTCGGCATGGTGCTCGCCTTCACGTTCTGGGACTTCACCCAGCGCCAGGGCCTGCCGACGCTGTTGTCGCTCTTCCTGGTGCTCGGCGTGGTGGCTCCGGCCATCGGCTGGTTCATCCAGCGCTTCGTCACCCGTGGCCTGGGCGAGGGGCCGGTGTCCGTCGCGCTCGTCGTGACCGTCGGCCTGCTGGTCGGCCTGATCGGGCTCGCGCAACAGATCTGGAAGCCCGAGCCGCGGGTCCTGCTGCCGTTCTACCCCGAGACGGGGTGGCAGGTCGGCGACACCTACATCACGGCCCACCAGGTCATCACCATCACCTGTTCGGTCGTCGTCGCCGTCGGCCTCTACCTGCTGCTCAACCGGACCCGGATCGGGACCGCGATGCGGGCCTCGGTCGACAACCCCGAGCTGCTCAAGCTCTTCGGCGGCCGGCCCGACACGGTCGCCGCCCTGGCCTGGGCGATCGGCATGTCGCTCGCGGCCCTCGGTGGCATCCTGCTGACGCCCGTCGTCGGCCTCGACTACTACGCGCTGACCTTGCTGGTGATCAACGCGTACGCCGCCGCGATGCTCGGTCGGCTCAAGAGCCTCCCGCTCACCTTCGCGGGCGCGATGGGGCTCGGCATCCTCGAGTCGTGGGCGGTGGCCTACCTCCCGACCGACGGGTTCTGGTCGACCGTGCGCCCGGTCATCCCTGCCATCTTCCTCTTCGCGATCGTCGTGGTGATGCCGCAGGCGCAGTTGCGCATCGGGCAGGTGAAGGGCATCGTCGCCGCGCCCGTGCCGTCGGTCGCGAAGGCGGTCGGGTCGGGTGCCGGACTGCTCGGCGTGGCCTTCGTGCTGATCGCGCTCGTGTCACGCGCCGACGTGCTGCTGATCGGTGTCGCTGCGACCTACGCGATGGTGATGCTGTCCCTCGTCCTGCTGACCGGGTACGGCGGCCACGTCTCCCTCGCGCAGTTCACGTTCGCCGGCGTGGGTGCCCTCGCCTACGCCAAGCTCGAGGAGCCGAACCTGCTCGGCCTCGCGATGGCGGCGCTGATCGCGGCGGGCGTCGGGGCGCTGGTCGCACTGCCGGTGCTGCGGCTGACGGGTCTC
This sequence comes from uncultured Nocardioides sp., assembly GCA_964487275.1. Taxonomy (GTDB): domain Bacteria; phylum Actinomycetota; class Actinomycetes; order Propionibacteriales; family Nocardioidaceae; genus Nocardioides. The sequence goes on from CAZAQE010000003.1 coordinate 129,934, forward strand.
TACCTCGCCCTGTCGACGATGGCCTTCGCCGTGCTGATGGACAAGATGATCTTCCAGGCGGAGTTCGCCTTCAAGTTCAACGGCACGCTCGCGACCGAGCGGGTCTCGATCCTCGGCGTGCGGATCGGCAGCGACACCTCCTACGTGTGGTTCATGGTGCTGTGCTTCGTGCTGATGGGCCTCTTCCTGCTGTGGCTGCGCCGTGGCGCGCTCGGCCGGATCCTGATCGCGATGCGCGACAGCCCGTCCGGCTGCGGCACCCTCGGCCTGGACCTGCGCTGGTTCCGGGTCGGCCTGTTCTCGCTGTCCGCGGGCATGGCCGGTCTCGCCGGTGGCCTGTTCGCCGGGCTGCGGGGGACCGTCGGCGCCGCCGACTTCCTCTACTTCCAGTCACTGCTCGTGCTGCTGCTGGCCGTGGTCTTCGGCGTCACCTCGGTGACCGGGGCGCTGCTCGGCGGCACGGCACTCATGCTGCTTCCGGTCTGGCAGTCCTCCCAGCCCGAGCTCGCCGGTGCGCTGTTCGCGATCCTCGGTTTCGGCGCCGTCCTGCTCGGCCGCGACCCCAACGGCATCGCCAACCACCTGTTCAAGCTCGGCCGGTGGGGGAGCGGGCGGGTGCTGCCGCGGTGGGAGCAGCAGTTCCGTGATCGGCTCGACGGGCTGCTCAAGCCGGGGCGTCCCGCGCCGGCCCACTCGATCGACCGCGTCGAGGAGCCGGTGACCGAGCCGGCGGCCGAGCCCGTGATGAAGGGGGTCAGCTGACATGGACGCTCTGCTCGAGGTCGACGACGTGATCGTGAAGTTCGGCGGCGTGACGGCCGTCAACCGCGCGACCTTCAGCGCTCGGCGCGGCCAGATCACCGGGTTGATCGGCCCCAACGGCGCCGGCAAGACGACCTGCTTCAACGTGATCACCGGCTTGCAGAAGCCGACGTCGGGACGGGTCCGCTACCGCGACCGCGACGTCACCCGCTGGCCGGTGCACCGGCGTGCGAAGCAGGGGATCGGCCGCACCTTCCAGCGGCTGGAGGCCTTCGGCTCCCTGACGGTCCGCGACAACGTCCGGGTCGCGCGCGACATCCACGGCGGCCCGCTCGCGTGGTTGCGTCCCGCCGGCCGGTCCGCGCTGGAGATCGACGTGCTGCTCGACCGCGTCGGCATCGCCCAGTACGCCGACGAGCGGGCCGACGCCGTCCCGACCGGGACCGCGCGGCTGCTGGAGCTCGCCCGGGCGCTGGCCTGCGACCCGCAGCTCCTCCTGCTCGACGAGCCCTCCTCCGGCCTCGACGAGACCGAGACCGACGCCTTCGGCGAGCTGCTGAAGGACCTCGCGGCCGAGGGGGCCGCGATCCTCATGGTCGAGCACGACATGGACCTGGTGATGGCTGTCTGCGACGACATCCACGTCCTCGACTTCGGCCAGATCATCGCCTCGGGCGCACCGGCCGACATCCGGACCGACCCGGTCGTCCAGCGGGCCTACCTCGGCTACGCCGAGGCCGATGAGCACACCTCGGAGATGGGGGCCGTGTCGTGAGCGTCCCGATCCTCGACGTCGTCGACCTCCATGCCGCCTACGGCCGGATCGAGGTGCTCCGCGGAGTCGACCTGTCCGTGCCGAAGGGTGCGGTGATGGCGCTGCTCGGGCCCAACGGCGCCGGCAAGTCCACCCTGGTCAAGGTGATCAGCGGCCAGAAGCAGGCGACCTCCGGCGACATCCACCTCGCCGGCGTCCACGTGCGGGCCGGCGGGAAGGGCACCGGCCCCGACGACCTCGCCCGAGTCGGCCTGTGCACGGTCCCCGAGGGGCGCTCGGTCTTCCCCAACCTGACGGTCGAGGAGAACCTCCGCCTGATGTCGTACGCCGGCGTGCCGGCGGGCGCCGTCCTGGAGACCGCCTACGGCTACTTCCCACGCCTCCACGAGCGGCGCAACCAGCTGGCCGGCACGATGTCCGGCGGCGAGCAGCAGATGCTGGCGATGTCGCGGGCGCTGGCCTCCGACCCGGCCCTGCTGCTGCTCGACGAGCTCTCGATGGGGCTCGCGCCGCTGATCGTCGAGGAGCTCTACGACACCGTCGCGCAGATCGCCGCATCCGGTGTCTCCATCCTGTGCATCGAGCAGTTCGCCCGCACCGCACTGCGGGTCTCCGACTACGCGGCCGTCATGTCCGGCGGCCGCATCGTGGCGACCGGCGAGCCCGGCGAGATCCTCGAGACCATGGCCGACGTCATCCTGGGAGGGGCAGCATGACCCGCCGATCACACCGCACCCGACTCATCCTCACCGGAGGCATCCTCGCCTCCACGCTTCCGCTGACCGGGGCTCCCGTCGGCGTCCAGCCAGCGCAGGCGGCGGAGGGCGAACCGGCGTACGGCGGCTTCACGGCCCAGTCGTGGTCGAGCCCGGTCCGGATCGAGGTGTTCGAGCCCAGCCTGCCGATCCCCGTCGACGCGGGCATCGCCCAGCTCGAGTTCCTGATGGGCTACAGCAAGGTCAAGGCGGACTCCGGCATGTCGACGGGACGCTCCAGCCTGTTCTGGCCCGGCGACCCGGTCGGCGAGGGCCTCAAGACCTTCGCCGAGCAGCTCGGCCTGCCGTCGACGCCGCTCACCGAGAACGGCTACCCGGTCCAGGTGAACTCGCAGTTCCCCGGCGACACCCCGACCCAGAAGGACAACAAGATCCCGGGGACGATCCAGCAGACGACGTCGGGCGACCGTACGGCGATCGCCGAGACCGGCTTCTCGCCCGACGGTGCCGTGCTCGGGCCCGACGAGGCGGACGGCGGGAGCGGCGGGGGAGCCGACGATCCGCTGGCCGGTCTCACCGACGGCCTCAAGGGCCTGCTCACCGGCGGGCTGGGCGGGACGAAGGCCACGGCAGCACCGGGCAACCCGCTCGGACTCATCGTCGACGTCGACGGCTACGTGTCGGTCAGCAAGGTGGACGCGACCGGCACCAACAAGGCGGCCCCGGTCTCCACGGTGTCGCGGTCCACGCTCGGCGAGATCCGGCTGCTCGGCGGCCTGATCACCCTCGGCGGCGTCGAGACGGTCGCCCGAGCGAGCAGCGACGGCGTGGCCGGCAAGGCCTCCGGCAAGGCGGTCTACGGGAAGATGGCGATCGCGGGCCAGGAGTTCGGCTTCGGTCCCGACGGAGCCATCGTGTCCGGCAAGACGATGCCGATCCCCGGCCTGCAGGACCTGCCCGCCGACGCTCTCGAGCAGCTCGGCATCACGATCTCGGTGCCGAAGCCGGTCCGCACCGTCGAGGGAGACCAGGCCGTCAGCGAGTCCGCCGGCCTGCGGATCACCATCGACACCAAGCTGCTCTCGCCGCTGCTCAAGGCGCTGCCGCTGAGCACCATCACCAACCTGATCCCGGACCTGCCCGGCCAGGCTGCCACGCTCAAGGGCGTGCTCGCCGGCCTCGGCGCGCTCGCGCCGAAGATCGTGCTCACCGTCGGTGTCGCCCGCGCGACGGTCGACACGGTCCCGCCGATCGAGGTGGCGCCGGTCAGCCCCGGTGGGGCGGTGACCCCGCCGACGACGAGCACGCCCAAGCCTGCGGCCGGCTCGGTCGGCGTACCTCCGGCCGCCGGCGCTCCGGCCCCGGCCGGCGCGGCACCGGCGCCCAGCGCCGGCACCCCGGTCGGCGACCTCGTCGACGCGGCCCCGGCCAGCTCGGGCCTGCCGCCGCTGGGGTCGATCCCGGGCATGCTCCTGGTCGCCGCGTTCCTCGTGGCGGCGATCGCGGGCAGCTGGTTCCGGCGCCTCGGCGTCGCCGCCCTCGGTGCCGGTGCGCCCTGTTCCCACGGCCTCGAGAGCGGCCTTCCCGACCTCCGCAAAGCCTGAGTGAAAGGCACCTGAGCCATGACCGTCTCCTCGACTCCTGCCAGCGGCGCCCGGACCGGAAGCCTCGGCAGCATGCCGAAGGCCGGCCAGTCCCGGTCCGGGATCGCGCCACTGAAGAACGACAACGCGGCGCTGTTGCAGGTCGTGCTCTTCTGGGTGGGCGCGATCCTGCTCCCGCTCGGCCTGGTGGTCATCGTGCTCGGCTGGTACGGCGCCGCCAACACGCCGTACCAGTACGACCAGCTGTCCTATCTCGTCTCCGGTGGCCTGCTCGGCCTCGGCCTGACCTTCTGCGGCGGCTTCCTCTACTTCGGGGCGTGGCTGGCGCGGATCGCCGCGGACGGTCGCGAGTCGTCCAAGCGGCTGGCCGACACCCTGCTGCTGCTCGCCGAGGTCAGCGCCACCGGAGCCACCACCGACGCGAGCGGAGTCGACCTGGGGGCGATCCCGGTCACCGCCGGGGACGGGACCACGATGCACCGCCGCGACTGCGCGCTGATCGCCCACCGCGACGACCTGGCCCCGGTCGGTGAGGCGAACGCCCACCTCACCGCGTGTCGGGTCTGCCGTCCCGGAACGAGGTAGTGGAACGATGCCGGGTGTGGACGTCGCGACGCAGGCACCGCCTGGGGCACCGCCCGGCACGATGCTGAGCGCCAAGGGCACGCGGCTCAACCGCCGGGGCCTCGAGACCCGTCGGCTGCTGCTGCGCGAGGCGGTCCACTGCCTCGCCGAGGGCGGGCCCGACTCCGTCAGCGCCAACGCGGTCGCGCGGCGGGCCGGCGCCACGTGGGGCACGATCCAGCACCAGTTCGGCGACGCCGACGGGCTGTGGGCCGCCGTGCTCGAGCACATCGGCAGCCAGGCCGGCTTCGCGGCGCTGGCCGTTCCGAGCCATCCGACGGCGGCCGAGCGTGTCGAGGCGGTGATCGACCTGATGTGGTTCGCCGTCCAGCTGCCGAGCGCCAAGGCGTTCTACCAGTTGCGCGCCGCCCTGCCGCACCGGCGCGAGCAGCTCGAGGAGTCCTTCCCGCGCACCGCGCAGGCGATCGCACGCTGGGACGAGGAGTGGGCAGCGCTGTGCGAGCGCGCCTTCGCGGGTCTCGGCATCGACCCCGGCAAGCTGATGCGGGTGCGCCACCTGCTGCCGAGCGCGCTGCGCGGGCTCTTCGCCGAGGGCGACCTCGGCGGCTACGTCGACGTCGACGAGGCACGGCAGGGCCTCAGGGACGCACTGACCTCCTACCTGGCGGGCTGAGCGTCTCCGGCGAGCCCTCCGTGGCCTGAGAGCCGAACCACCGCGCCAGCGGGAGCAGCGCCAGCACCAGCACGGTCGGCACGACGAACCCGAGCCGCAGCTGGTCCTGGCCCACCACGCCCGTCAGCACGGCGCCGAGCAGGCCGCCGACGTAGTTGAACTGGTTGAAGCGCGCGATCACCGCGTCCACGCGCTCCACCGAGCCACCGGCGATCCGGCCGGCGGCCGAGAAGCTCAGCGGGGCGACCACCGAGATGCCGGTGCCGACGATCGCGAAGCCGAGCACCGCGACCGGCCAGGTGGGCGCAGTGCTGACGACCACGAGTCCCGCTGAGGCAACCACCGCGCCGACGCGGAGGACCGGCACGGCGCCGTACCGCTGGACGAGGTGGTCGCCTGCCAGTCGGACGAGGAGGCTGGCGACCAGGTAGGGGAGCGTCGCGAGGGCGACCCATCTCGAGGGGGCGTCCAGCACCTCGTCGACGTAGACCGCACCCCACGTCTGCGCGGCGGTGTCGACCATGTAGAAGACGACCATCCCGAGGCCGACCATCAGGATCGGCCGCCACGGCACGCCCGGCAGGTCGCCGCCGGGTGCGTGGTCGACGGCCGCGCTGGCCTCGCGGGGGAGGAAGGCCGCGGCCGCCATCGCGAGCGCCACGACGCCGGTGAGTGCAGCCCAGGCCAGGTCGAGGTCGGCCATCGCGAGCGTGGTCGCGGCGCCGAGGAGCCCTCCGAACGTCCAGGCGCCGTGGAAGCTCGGCAGGATCGGCCGGCCGTAGGCCCGCTCGATGGCGACGGCCTGCATGTTGGTCGACGCATCCACGACACCGAGCGCGACGCCGTACACGCCCACGCCGAGGAGGTACGCCGCCCACACGGGAGCGGCCAGCATCAGCGCCGCACCCGCACCCACCAGCACGAGCCCGGCGCGCAGGAGGTGGGCACTGGAGGTGCGCGGCGCCAGCCGCTCCGCGACGACCGAGCCGAGGCCCGCGAGCAGCACGATCGCGAGCAGCACCGCGGACACGCCGAGCTCGCCGAGGTCCCACCGGTCCTTGATGTCCGGCAGCCGGGTGGTCAGCCCGATGAAGACGAAGCCCTGGGTGGCGAAGGCAGCGGCGACGGCGAGGCGGCGGCGGGCGATCGGTACCCCGGCTCCTGGCATGTCCGGATCCTGCCACTGCGGCGGGCCCGGGGCGCGAAGGCTGGCAGGATTGGCGTCATGGCCGACACCGTGACCCTCGTCCGCCACGGCGCCACGGAGTGGAGCGTGTCGGGGCAGCACACCTCGACGACCGACCTGCCGCTGCTGCCGGAGGGCGAGCAGGGCGCGCTCGATGTCGCCGCCCGGCTGGAGGGGACCACCTTCGCCGAGGTGCTGACCAGCCCGCTGAAGCGCGCCCGCCGCACGGCCGAGCTGGCCGGCTTCCCCGACGCAGAGATCTGCGAGGACCTCGTCGAGTGGCGCTACGGCGACTACGAGGGCCGCCGGACCGTGGAGATCCGCGAGGACGTACCCGGCTGGACCCTGTGGACGCACGGCGCGCCCGGTGGCGAGGCGGCCGACGAGGTGGCCGCCCGCTGCGACCGCGTCGTCGAGCGGATCCGCGCCGCGTCCGGTCCGGTCCTGGTCTTCGCCCACGGCCACGTGCTGCGGGCGCTGACGGCCCGCTGGCTGGGCCTCCCGGCGTCGGAGGGCCGGCTGTTCCGGCTCGACACCTCGACGATCTCCGTGCTCGGCCACGAGCGGGAGACACCGGTGCTGCTGCGCTGGAACTCGTGACCAGTGCCGACACCGTCTGGACACTGGCGCGCGGCGGTACTTGACGAACCCGCGTTCGCGCAGCACGGTGGCGGACATGTCGAGCGAGCAGCACGGCGCCGCGGACGGCGTCCGGGTCGAGTGCCCGCGCTGCCCCACGCCGGTCGCCGAGACGGGTGACGGTCGCTGGTCGTGCCCCGAGCACGGGATCGTGGTTCCGCTGTGGCGTCCCGCCGGTTCGTCGTACGACGCCTTCGCGGCGCACCTGCAGCGCGTCGGCGGGTTCCCGACCTACCTGCCGTGGCCGCTCGGTCCGGGCTGGAGCGTCAGTGACTTCGCGGCCGTGGCCACCGGCACCGGCGACGCGCGGGCGACGATGACCTGCGTGTCCGGGGCCAGCCAGCTCGACGGACCGGTCGACGTGATCGTGGTGAGCGAGGAGCCGGGGACCGGCTTCGGCGCCCGGGTCGCGGGGCTCGTCGACGACGGTGCCTCCCGGCTCGATCCCGGCCACGAGATCGGCGACGGGCCGGCGCCCGTGCGGGTGCGCGTCGACCAGCACCCCGTGGGCCTCTGGCCGGTCTCGGTCAGCGCGACGCCGGGGGAGTGGGACCGCTCGGTCGTCGCCGGCGAGGCCGGCGGGCGGTGGCTGTGGCTGGTGCTGCGCCCGGCCTCGGCGATCCTGCTGCTGCGCGACGACTGGATCCTGCGCGACGTCTCCGCGACGGGGCCGGGGCTGGTGGCGCTGCCGTTCGGCGGCGCGGCGCCCTCGTGGTGACCATGCTCACCGCGACGACGGATCGTTGTCTGACAATCCGCGGCACTAACCTCGTCCAGTGACGATCGACCTCCACACCCACTCCCGCGTCAGCGACGGCACCGCCGCTCCGCGCGACCTGGTGCACGCCGCCAGGGCAGCGGGCCTGGACGTCGTCGCGGTGACCGATCACGACACCACGCTCGGGTGGGACGAGGCGGCGGCCGCGGCCGAGGAGGTCGGCATCGGGCTGGTCCGCGGCATCGAGGTCAGCACCCGCTTCCACGGCGCCGGCGTGCACCTGCTGGCCTACCTCCCCGACCCCGACGACGCCGCGCTGCAGGCCGAGCTGGCCCGGATCGTGCAGGGCCGCGAGGACCGTGTGCCCACCATGCTGGCCCGCCTGCGCGACCTCGGGATCCCCGCGACCGAGGAGGCGCTGGCCGCCTCCGCCGGCGACAGCGAGGTCACCGGACGTCCCCACGTCGCCGACCTGCTGGTCCGCCTCGGCGTGGTGCGCGACCGCGACCAGGCCTTCGCGGACTACCTGTCCGAGGGTGGTCCGGCGTTCGTCGACCGCTACGCCCCCGACCTGGTGGAGATGATCTCCCTGGTGCGCGGCGCCGGTGGCGTACCGGTGATCGCCCACCCGTGGGGACGCGGATCGGCGCACGTCCTCGACGAGTCCGCCATCGTCGTACTCAAGGAGGCGGGGCTGGCCGGCCTCGAGGTGGACCACCTCGACCACGACCCGCACACGCGCGACCGGCTGCGGGCGATCGCCGGCCGGCTCGACCTCGTCGTCACCGGAGCGAGCGACCACCACGGCACCGGCAAGACCGGTCACGACCTCGGCTGCGAGACCACGGCGCCCGAGCAGCTGGCGCGGATCCTCGACCTGGCCGCGGCCCTCGGGTCGCCCACCGCGATCGTCGGAGAGGCGGGCCGAGCATGATCGAGCACGTGCTGCTCGTCGAGGTCTTCGTGACCCTCTTCGTGATCATGGACCCGGTCGGCACCGTCCCGATCTTCCTGTCCCTGACCGCCGGCCGCAGCCCGGCGACGGCCCGCCGGGCCGCGTGGCAGGCGGTCGCGGTGTCCTTCCTGGTGATCACGCTGTTCGCGTTCTTCGGCCAGCAGATCTTCAACTACCTGCACATCTCGCTGCCCGCGCTGCAGTGCGCCGGCGGCCTGCTGCTGCTCCTGGTCGCACTCGAGCTGCTGACCGGCAAGGAGGAGGAGCACAAGGCCAACGGGGACGCCAACATCGCGCTGGTCCCGCTCGGCACCCCGCTGCTCGCCGGGCCGGGGGCGATCGTCGCCACCATGCTCTTCGTCCAGGACATCGACGACTGGGCCAGCGGCACCTCCGTCGCCCTCGGCATCGTCGCCGTCCACCTCGCCCTGTGGGCCGCGATGCGCTACTCGCTGCCCATCCTGCGCGTCATCCGCGAGAGCGGCGTCCTGCTGGTCACCCGCATCGCCGGCCTGCTGCTCTCGGCCATCGCCGTCCAGCTCGTCGCCGACGCCGTGCGCGCCTTCATCGCCGGCGAAGGCTGATCCTTCCCGTCCTGCTCCGCCGACTTGGGGGTTCGTCGCGTCGAGTTGGGCGTTCGGTGGGTTGACTTGGGGGTTCGGCGCGTCGAGTTGGGCGTTTGCGCCGTGATGCGGCGGCGGAACCCACTGCTCGGCGAACGAAACGCCCAAGTCGGCGCGCCGAACGCCCAAGTCGGTGAACGGATCGCCCAACTCGGCGAACCGAACGCGCAAGTCAACGGCTACTTGCGGCCGAGTGACTGCAGGCGCTGGAGAGCCGAGCGGGGGACGACCCGGGTCACGGCGACGATCGCCTTGTAGCGCTTCGACGGGATCGACATCGCGCGGCCCTTGTCGAAGTCGGCGAGGGCGTCGCGGACCAGCCGGTCGGGTTCGAGCCACAGCGGCTTCGGGGCGGAGGAGTCGCGGTCGACGCCGAGCCGCTCGTGGAACTCGGTCTTCACGAACCCGGGGCACAGGGCCATCACGGTGACCCCGTGGCCGGCGTACTCCGCGTGAGCCCACTGGCTGAAGGAGTTCACCCACGCCTTGGCCGCACTGTAGGTGCCCCGCGGCAGGAAGGCCGCGACGCTGGAGACGTTGATGACCCCGCCGCGCCCGCGCTCGACCATGCCGCCGAGGGCGGCGTGGGTGAGCCGGAGCACGGCGCGGACGAGCACGTCCTGCTGGGCCTGCTCGACGTCGACCGGGTTGTCGAGGAAGCGCTCCTTGAGGCCGAATCCCGCGTTGTTCACGAGCAGGTCGACCGGGCGTTCCCGGTCGGCGAGGCGTGCCTCGACCGCGGCGAGCTGCCCGATGTCGGTGAGGTCGGCGGGGAGCACCTCCACCCCGACGCCGTACGACGACCGCAGCTCTGCTGCGACGGTCTCCAGCCGCGCGGTGTCGCGCGCCACCAGGACGAGGTCGTCGCCACGGTCGGCGAGCTGGCGGGCGAACTCGAGGCCGATGCCGGCGGTCGCGCCGGTGACGAGTGCGGTCGACATGGCGCCAGTCAACACCAGACGACCCATCCGTCCGGCATGATGTCCCTGATGAACGCGAAGGCTCCCCGCTCCACGATCCTGGCTGTCGCCAACCAGAAGGGTGGCGTCGCCAAGACGACCTCCGTGGCGTCGATCGGTGCAGCCCTCGCCGAGCGAGGCCAGAAGGTGCTGCTCGTCGACCTCGACCCGCAGGCCTGCCTGACCTTCTCCCTGGGCATCGACCCGGAGGACCTCGAGCTGTCGGTCCACCACGTGCTGACCAAGGGCACGGGTGTCGACGAGGTGATCATCGAGACCGAGGACGGCGTCGACCTGCTCCCGGCCACGATCGAGCTGGCCCGCGCCGAGGCCGACCTGCTGACCCGTACCGGCCGTGAGCACGTCCTGCGGGGCGTGATGGAGGACCTGGCGGCGTCCGGCTCGCACTACGACTGGGTGCTGCTCGACTGCCCGCCGTCCCTGGGCGTGCTGACGGTCGCCGCGCTCACCGCCGCCACCGGCGTGCTGATCCCGCTGCAGTGCGAGACCCTGTCGCACCGCGGCGTCGGGCAGCTGCTGGACACCGTGCACGACGTACGCCGCTTCACCAACCGCGACCTCGCCGTCTGGGGCGTCCTGCCCACGCTGTACGACGGTCGGACCAACCACGCGCGCGCGGTGCTCGACACCATCTCCGAGACCTACGACCTCGAGGTCGTCGAGCCGCCGATCCCCAAGACGATCAAGTTCGCCGAGGCGCCGGCCGCCGGCCGGTCGATCCTCGCCACCAGCCGCTCCAGCAAGGGCGCCCAGGCCTACCGCGAGGTGGCCGGCTCCCTCCTCGACCGGGCGGCCCGCTGAGCCGTGGGCGCGCACCGGGCACAACCCCAGGGCCGGCACCGGGCACCGGTGGCGGGCAAGCGGAGGGCGACGAAGGTCCGCCCCCGCTACGGCCGGATCACGGCCCTGGGCGCCGCCGTCGCGGTGACCGCCGTGGCGGTCGCCGGTGGCTTCGGCCTGCTGCCGGCGGGCGGTGACCGCTCTGGCGCCGCCGCGGCACTGACCACGAGCGCCCAGGGGCAGGCGAGCGACATCTCCCCGCAACGCACCGATGCCCGCGCGAGCACACCCAGCCCCGGACTGGTCGACGCCGACAGCAGCCGGATCGCGGCAGTGACCGGCACGACGGGCCTGCCGGCGGATTCCGGCGAGGGCCGCCGGATCGTCTTCAGCGAGGGCCGCCAGCGGGTCTGGCTGGTCTCCGAGTCCGGAGAGGTCGAGCGCACCTACCTCGTCTCGGGCAGCCTGACCGACAACCTCTTCGAGGGCACCTACTCCGTCTTCTCCCGCAGCCGCAACGCCGTCGGCATCGACGACTCGGGCACGATGGAGTACTTCGTCCGCTTCACCTACGGCACGGGCGGCGCCGCGATCGGCTTCCACACGATCCCGGTCGACGACGGCAAGCCGGTCCAGACCGTGAGCCAGCTCGGCACGCCGCAGTCCCACGGCTGCATCCGCCAGGAGCGCAGCAACGCCATCGCGCTGTGGGAGTTCGCGCCGATCGGTACGACGGTCGTCGTCACCGCCTGAGCTGGCACAGTCCCGGTCATGTCAGCGAGCTTCTGGCAGACCGAGGTGTACGGCGTTGCGCCGCTGGCGAACCTGGACAGGACCGATACGGATGAGGTCTTCAGGTGGCTCGAGGGTGCACTGCCGACAAGGGACTCGAAGATCGACTGATCGTGACGGCGTTGCTCGAGGTGCCCGAGCACCACTACTTCCTCGGCTCAGGTCGCACTTGGCTCGTCGTCGTCAGTTTCGAGGGAGACCTGGACGTCGTCGAGCACCTCGGCGCAGGCGATGGCCCGAGTTCTGGGTAGTGGTTGCAAGCCGGGCGTGGCCGCCCGGTTCCTGGGCCGTCAGGCAGGTGTGGGGAACTTTCGAGGCACCGGGTGACTCGGAAGTTCCCCGGTCCCGCTCGGGACGGCTTCTCAGCGTCATCGGGACTGATCACTGCCAACATCTGTCAGTAATCGGTCCCGATCCCGTCGCTTTCGGCCCGCAAGCCGACTGCCGGACCCGTGCCGACCGCCCTGCTCTCGTCGCTGCCGCTTGAGACCTGCACGACCACAAGCCCGCAACCCGCGCAGGTTATCCACCGAGCCCGCGGATCCGTCACCACCTGACCTGCGAATGGGCCGGGGGCCACACAACGGCGATCGGCGCGGACCGGTCGCCCGGTCCGCGCCGATGACGCGTTGCTGGTGCCTGTCTCAGGCGGTCTGCGACTCCGTGGCGCCGCCCTGGCTGCCGGCGCCGCCCTGGCCGCCCGAACCGCTGCTGCGGCGACGACGCCGGCGGTTGCGGCTCGCGCCGGTGGGACGCTCGGAGCCCTCGGTCGCGCCCGACTCCGACGAGGCCGCGGAGGTCGCGGGCTTCTCGCCCTCGACCGGCTGGCCGCCGCGGGTGCGGGTGCGCGTCCGGTTGCGGTTGCGCTCGCCGCTCGGGCGGCGCTCGCGGTCACCGCCGCGCTCGCCACGGTCCGCCCGGGGCGCCGGCGGCGCCGGGGGAGCGATCCGCCCCTTCGTGCCCGGCGCGATGCCCTGGTCGTGGAACAGGTGCTCGGAGGTGGAGTAGGTCTCGACCGGCTCGTCGAAGGGCAGGTCGAGCGCCTTGTTGATCATCTTCCAGCGGTGCACGTCGGTCGCGTCGACCAGCGTGATCGCGATGCCCGAGGCGCCGGCGCGACCCGTCCGACCGATCCGGTGGACGTAGGTCTTGTCGTCCTCGGGGCAGGTGTAGTTGATGACGTGGCTGACGCCGGCGACGTCGATGCCGCGGGCCGCGACGTCGGTGGCGACCAGGGCCTGGATCTTGTCCTCGCGGAACTTCGTCAGCGCCTTCTCGCGCGCCACCTGCGCCATGTCGCCGTGCAGCGGGCTGGCCTTGAAGCCGCGCTCGACGAGGTCGTCGGCGACGCGCTGGGCCTGGCGCTTGGTGCGGGTGAAGACGACGACCTTGTCGGCGTCCTCGGCCTGCAGCACGCGGCCGATGATCTCGGGCTTGTCGAGGTCGTGGGCGAGGTAGATGAACTGCGCGGTCGCCGGCACGGTGGCGTTCTCGTACGACGACTCCGCGCGGATGTTCATCGGGTGGCGCATGTGGATGCGGGCCAGCGAGACGATCGCGGACGGCATGGTGGCCGAGAACAGCATGGTCTGACGCGTCTCCGGCGTCATCCGGAGCAGCTTCTCGACGTCGGGCAGGAAGCCGAGGTCCAGCATCTCGTCGGCCTCGTCGAGCACGAGCGCGTGCACGTGGGAGAGGTCGAGGACCCGGCGGTTGGCGAGGTCGATGAGGCGGCCGGGGGTGCCGATGACGATGTCGACGCCGGTCTCGAGGGCCTCGATCTGCGACTCGTACCCGACGCCGCCGTAGATGGTGAGGACCCGCAGGCCACGGTCGCGGCTGGCGATCTCGATGTCGCTGGAGACCTGGAGCGCGAGCTCGCGGGTCGGGGCCACGATGAGCGCCTGCGGCTTGCCCTCGGGGATCTCGGCGTAGTCCGGGTCGGTCGGCGCGATGCTGCGCTGGATGACCGGGATGCCGAAGGCGAGCGTCTTGCCCGTGCCGGTGCGGGCCTGGCCGATGAGGTCGGTGCCCAACAGTGCCACGGAGAGGGTCATCTCCTGGATGGCGAACGGGTGGGTGATGCCGGCGCGGTCGAGCGCGTCGCAGATCTGCGGCATGACGCCGAGGTCGCGGAAGGTCGGGCCGGAGGTCTTCTCCGCCTCGGCGGGCACTGCAGTGGTGTCGTTGGAAGTCAGTGTTCTGTTCGCTTTCGTGAGTGTCGTCGGCCGGTCGGCAGGCGCCAGAATCCAAAGCGGCCGATTCACACTCAGCCGCGCACATACGTGGGCAGGTTGCCCGGGCGGGCCGGTCGCGGTCAGGGGACCGGACTGGCTCTCGCCGCCCATCATTCTACTTGTAGCCTGCACGCATGGCTGAATCCGCCGACGCGACCCCGCTGACCGCCGACGCCGACCCGGCCTACCGGGAGGCCGTCGTCGACCTCCTGGCCGCGATCGCCTACGGCGAGATCTCCGCCTTCGAGCGGCTGGCCGAGGACGCCAAGCTCGCGCCCAGCCTCGCCGACAAGGTCGACCTCGCGAGCATGGCGAGCGGCGAGCTGACCAAGGTGCACGCCCTGTCCGACCGGATCCGGGCGTTCGGCGCCGACCCGTTCGTGGCGATGGAGCCCTTCCGCGAGCCGCTCGACGAGTTCCACCGCCACACCGCACCGGCCGACTGGTACGAGGGCCTGGTCAAGGCCTACGTCGGTGACGGGCTCGCCAACGACTTCTACCGCGAGATCGCGGCCTACCTCGACCACGAGACCCGCGACCTGGTGATCACCTCGATGGAGGAGGGCAGCCACGCCGCCTTCGTCGTCGACCGGGTCCGGGCCGGCATCGAGATGGACCCTCGGCTCGGTGGCCGGCTCGCCCTGTGGGGCCGCCGCCTGATGGGCGAGGCGCTCACCCAGGCGCAGCGGGTCGCGGCCGACCGCGACGCGCTCACCGCGCTGCTCGCCGGTGGGGTGGACCGGCCCGGCCTCGACCTCGCCGCGCTGGGCCGGATGTTCACTCGCCTCACGGAGCGGCACATGGAGCGGATGGGCGAGCTCGGGCTCGACGCCTGAGCAGGGCGCCGGCGGGACACTCAGTCGGCACGTGCCGCGCTGAGCTCCTCGCTCGCAGGCGTCCAGCCCGGTGGGCCGAACAGGTAGCCCATCCGTTCCCGCCAGCTCGCCGCGTTGCGGACGTCGCGCCTGATCTGGGCGTAGTCGCCGTACTGCAGCTTGAGCAGGTTGTAGGTCTCCACCTTCTTGGTCAGGCCGTAGGTGGGCCGGTGCAACTCGGGCTGGAAGGTGCCGAACATGCGGTCCCAGATGATGAGGATCCCGGCATAGTTCTTGTCGAGGTACTCCGGGTCCGAGCCGTGGTGGACGCGGTGGTGCGAGGGGGTGTTGAAGACCAGCTCGATCGGGCGCGGGAGCTTGCCGACCGTCTCGGTGTGCACGAAGAACTGGAAGATCAGGTTGAAGCCGAAGGCGACGTAGATCGTCCAGGGGGAGAAGCCGAGGAACGGCAGCGGCAGCCAGAAGAAGAACTCGAACCACGGGTTCCACTTCTGGCGCAGCGCCGTCCCGAAGTTCATGTACTCGCTGGAGTGGTGGGCCTGGTGGGCGGCCCAGCCGACGTTGACCCGGTGGACGAACCGGTGCGAGAGGTAGAAGCCGAGGTCGACGGCGATGATCACGAGCGGCCAGTACCACCATTCGTCGGTGGGGAGCTCGAACGGCGCGAGGTGCACGAACACCAGCGTGTAGACGAGGAAGGAGCCGACCTTGAAGGCCAGCGTGAAGACGAGCGAGATCAGGCCCATGGCCAAGCTGGTGCGGGTGTCCCGGCCGAGGTAGCCCGTCGGGGGCCGGCCGGTGACCGGGTCGTCCTCGTGGTCGAGCCACTTCAACGCGGCGAGCTCGATCAGGATCGTCAGGAGGAAGAACGGGATCGCGTAGGTCACCGGGTTCTTCATCGGGTCGAGCAGGTCGTGCACGGCGTCTCCTCTGATATGACTCCTTGGTAAGTTACCACGAAGTCACTTCGCCGGGTAGGGTGATCTGCATGACCTCCGCACGCCGCACGGGCACCAAGGGCGTCGCGCGCGCCGACCGGGAGGAGCAGATCCTCGACGTCGCCGGCCGCGTGTTCGCCGCGCAGGGCTTCGCGGCCACGTCGGTCACCGACATCGCCCACGAGGCCGGGATCTCCAAGCCGCTGATCTACAACTACTTCGGCTCCAAGGAGGGCCTCTTCGAGCGCTGCCTGCGCGAGGCCGCCGACCTGCTGATCGGGGAGATCGAGCGCTCGGCGGGTCTCGGAGCCGTCGGCCTGCGTCGTGCCCTGGCCACCCTCGACGGCGTGTTCGTCGTCCTCGCCGACCGGCCGTGGGCGTGGGCGGTCGCCAACGACCCGACAGCTCCGACGGCCGACGGTGCGGGGGAGCTGGCCGGCTCCTACCGCCGCCGGCTCGAGGAGCTGGCCCGTGAGGGCGTCGGCGAGCTGCTCTCGCTGGCCGGCGACCACGACGCGCTCGACCTCGACGCGATGACGGCCGTCTGGAGCAACGTCTTCGCCTCGCTCGTCACCTGGTGGTGCGAGCACCCGGGGATCGCGCCGGAGGAGATGAGCGCGCGCTGTGAGCGGCTCTTCGGGGCCGTCTTCGGAGCCGTCCCGCAGGCGTCCGTCACCGGCTGACCACGGCGGATGCGAGCGCGCCCGCCATCGGTCCTTCCCGGCGTCGCAAACACAGTGCCGGCCGGACGCGGCCGGCGAAGGCTTGGGAACGCGCGGTGGGCGCTGCCGGGAGCCGGCCCTCGCGACCACTAGTCTGGTCCGCGACGTCCCCCGCACCGGAAGGCACATCTGAAGTGGCAGCCATCGAAGCCGTCGGCGCCCGCGAGATCCTCGACTCGCGCGGCAACCCCACTGTCGAGGTCGAGGTCCTCCTCGACGACGGGTCGTTCGCCCGGGCCGCGGTGCCCAGTGGCGCGTCCACCGGCGCCTTCGAGGCGGTCGAGCTGCGCGACGGCGGCGACCGCTACGTCGGCAAGGGCGTCCAGCAGGCCGTCACGGCCGTCATCCAGGTGCTCGGCCCCGCCATCGAGGGCCTCGACGCCGCCGACCAGCGCCTGATCGACCAGGTCATGCTCGAGGCCGACGGCACCCCCAACAAGGCCAAGGTCGGCGCCAACGCCATCCTCGGTGTCTCGCTGGCCGTGGCTCGCGCCGCGGCCGACTCGGCCGACCTGCCGCTCTACCGCTACGTCGGCGGTCCGAACGCGCACCTGCTGCCGGTCCCGATGATGAACATCCTCAACGGTGGGTCGCACGCCGACTCCAACGTCGACATCCAGGAGTTCATGATCGCGCCGATCGGCGCCCCGACCTTCCGCGAGGCGCTGCGGGTCGGCGCCGAGGTCTACCACGCGCTCAAGTCCGTCCTGAAGGACAAGGGGCTGGCCACCGGTCTGGGCGACGAGGGTGGCTTCGCGCCCAACCTCGAGTCGAACCGCGCCGCCCTCGACCTGATCGGCGAGGCGATCGCGAAGGCCGGCTACGAGCTCGGCAAGGACGTCGTGCTCGCGCTCGACGTCGCCGCGTCCGAGTTCCACGACGACGGCGCCTACACGTTCGAGGGCGCGAAGAAGTCGGCCGACGAGATGATCGCCTACTACGCCGACCTCGTCGCGAACTACCCGATCGTCAGCATCGAGGACCCGCTCAACGAGGACGACTGGGACGGCTGGAAGGCCATCACCGACGCCCTCGGCGACAAGACCCAGCTCGTCGGCGACGACCTGTTCGTCACCAACGTCGAGCGCCTGCAGCGCGGGATCGCGGGCGGCCAGGCCAACGCACTGCTGGTCAAGGTCAACCAGATCGGATCGCTCACCGAGACCCTCGACTCCGTCGACCTCGCGCACCGCAACGGCTACCGCTGCATGATGAGCCACCGTTCGGGCGAGACCGAGGACACCACCATCGCCGACCTCGCGGTGGCGACGAACTGCGGCCAGATCAAGACCGGTGCCCCGGCGCGGTCCGAGCGCGTGGCGAAGTACAACCAGCTGCTGCGCATCGAGGACGAGCTCGGCGACGCCGCCCGCTACGCCGGCGCGGCGGCCTTCCCGCGCTACCAGGGCTGAACCCACCGGAGCCGGAGCCATGGCCGACGAGCGCCGTACGTCCCGCAAGCCGGGCCGCCCCGCAGCGGGGCGGTCCGGGCCGCGGTACGCCGAGCGCCTGAAGGCCGAGCGCAAGCAGGCTGCCCGGGACCGGGAGGCCGCACTCGTCCGGGCACGTGCCGAGCACCAGCGCAGGTCCCGGCTGACCGGCCGGGCCGCGATCCTCGTGCTCGTCCTCGCGGTCCTCGCGGTCTCGTACGCGTCGTCGCTCCGGGCCTACCTGCAGCAGCGCCAGCACATCGAGCAGCTCCAGGCGCAGATCGGCGAGCGCAAGGAGACCATCGCCGACCTCAAGCGCGAGCGGGAGCGGTGGCAGGACCCGGCCTTCGTCGCCCAGCAGGCCCGGGCCCGGTTCGGCTACGTGGCCAAGGGGGAGACGCCGTTCGTCGCGATCGGTCCCGACGGCCGGCCGATCGACGCCTCGGCCGAGCTCGGCGACCCGTCGACGGTGGCCGATCCCGACGACCGCGCCTGGTACGACGAGGCGTGGGACTCGATGAAGCTCGCCGGCAACCCGCCGACCAGGGTGCCCGCTCCGAAGGACGAGATCGAGGCGCCGAAGGAAGACCTGAAGGACTCTGCAGAGTGACCCAGCGCGAGACCGACGAGGCCATCATGGCCGCCCAGCTCGGCCGTCCGGTCCGTGGTGTGCACGCGATCGGGCACCGCTGCCCGTGCGGCAACCCGGACGTGGTGACGACCGAGCCGCGCCTGCCCAACGGCACACCGTTCCCGACGACCTACTACATGACCTGCCCGCGGGCGACCTCCCGCATCGGCACCCTCGAGGCCGAGGGCGTGATGAAGGAGATGCAGGACCGGCTCGCCACCGATCCCGAGCTGGCCGCGCGGTACCAGGCCGCCCACGAGGCCTACCTCGCCGACCGCGCCGCGATCGCCGAGGCCGGCGGCTTCGACGTGCCCGAGATCGAGGGCATCTCCGCCGGCGGCATGCCGAACCGGGTCAAGTGCCTGCACGTGCTCGCCGGTCACGCCCTCGTGGCGGGTCCCGGGGTGAACCCGTTCGGCGACGAGGTGCTCGAGATGCTCGGCGAGTGGTGGGCCAAGGGGCCGTGCGTCACGGTCGACGAAGCCGTCGCCGCCGAGTGAGGTCGATCCGCTGATGGCCGGCCCGATCGCCGCGATCGACTGCGGCACCAACACCATCAAGCTGCTCGTCGGCAACCCGGTCGACGAGCCCGAGGGCGTACGCCGCGAGAGCCGGATGATCCGGCTCGGTCAGGGCGTCGACGCCACCGGGATGCTCGCCCCGGAGGCGCTGGAGCGTGCCTTCGCCGCGATCGACGAGTACGCCGCCATCATCGCCGACGCCGGGGTGGAGCGGGTGCGCTTCTGCGCCACCTCCGCGACCCGCGACGCCGGCAACGCCGCCGCGTTCACCGAGGGCGTCCTCGCCCGTCTCGGCGTGGCGCCCGAGGTGCTGTCGGGCGAGGAGGAGGCCCGCCTCGCGTTCGACGGTGCCGTGCGCGGGATCGGCCACGGTGTTCCCGGGCCGGTGCTGGTCGTCGACATCGGCGGTGGCTCGACCGAGCTGATCCTCGGCGATCCCGCAGTCGGACCCACCGCCGCGCACTCGATGGACATCGGCTCCGTACGCCTCCACGAGCGCCACGTCCGCCACGACCCGGTCGACGCCGTCGAGATCGCGGCGATCGTCACTGACATCGACGCCGCCCTTGACGCGTGCCCGGTCGACCCCGCCGCGGCGGCCACCGTGATCGCCGTCGCCGGCACCAACACGACCATCGCGGCCGGCGTCCTCGACCTGCCGCACTACGACCGCGCCCTCATCCACGGCCGCGAGCTCGCCGTCGCCGACGTGCAGCGGCTGGTCGGCCGGCTGCTCGGGATGAGCGTCGCCGAGCGCCGCGCCCTGCCCTGGATGCACCCCGGCCGCGCCGACGTGATCGACGCCGGCGCGCTGATCGTCTCGATGGTGCTCGGCCGGGTCGCCGTACCGTCCGTCACGGTCGCGGAGACCGACATCCTCGACGGGATCGCCTGGTCCCTGCTGTGACCGGTCCCGGCGAGGCGATGGCGCGGCTGGACGCGCAGGTCGTCCGCTGCCGGCGGTGCCCGCGCCTGGTGGCCTGGCGGGAGCAGGTCGCGAGGGAGAAGCGGGCGGCGTACGCCGACGAGGACTACTGGGCGCGTCCCGTGCCCGGCTTCGGTCCGGCCGACGCCCGGATCGTCGTCATCGGGCTCGCCCCCGCCGCCCACGGCGCGAACCGGACCGGGCGGATGTTCACCGGCGACCGGTCGGGGGACTGGCTGTTCGCGTCGCTGCACCGGGTCGGGCTGGCGAGCCAGCCGACCAGCACGCACGCCGGCGACGGGCTGGAGCTGCACGACGTCCGGATGGCTGCCCCCATCCGGTGCGCGCCACCGGCCAACAAGCCGACTCCCGACGAGCGCAGCAACTGCGCGCCGTGGCTGGACCGCGAGCTCACGATCCTCGCGCCGTCGGTGCGCGTCGTGGTGGCGCTGGGTGCGATCGGCTGGGACTCCTCGTTGCGTGCGCTCGGCCGCGCGGGCTGGGTGGAGCCGCGGCCGAGGCCGCGCTTCGGGCACGGAGCGGAGGTGGCGCTGGCGCGGGCGTCACGCCGTTCCCGTCGCAGTGATGTCGTGCTGCTCGGCTGCTTCCACCCCAGCCAGCACAACACGTTCACCGGCCGACTGACCGAGCCGATGACCGACGCGGTGTTCGAGCGCGCCCGCGAGGTGGCGTCCGCCTGACGGGCTGGGATGATGAGGCCCGTGAGCAACGACCTGTACGCCGTCACCGTCCTGGGCCACGACCGCCCCGGCATCATCGCCGAGACCACGGCGGGACTCGCGGAGCTGGGCCTCAACATCGAGGACTCCACGATGACCCTGCTGCGCGGGCACTTCGCGATGATGCTGCTGTGCCGCGGCACGGTCGACGCGACGGCCATCGAGGGCGCGCTCGCGGCGCTGGCCGCCGGCGGGGACCTCGACGTCGCGGTGCGTCCGGTGGCCGACGAGGTCGCGACTGCTGCGCGGGGGGCGTCGTGGGTGCTGACGGTCCACGGCGGCGACCGTCCCGGCATCGTCTCCGAGGTGGTCGGCCAGGTCGCGTCCGTGGGCGGCAACATCACCGACCTCACCACCCGCCTCGCGGGGGAGCTCTACCTGCTCGTCGCCGAGCTGGACCTGCCGGCCGGAGCCGACGTGGCAGCGGTCGAGGCTGCGATCCGGGCCGCGGCCGAGCGGGTCGGGGTCACGGCCACCCTGCGCCCGGCCGAGGCCGACGAGCTGTGACCAGTGACCGCGTCGCGGCCTGGACCGAGGCTGAGCTCGGCGTCGAGGGGCGCGTCCTCGAGGTCGTGAGGGCGCCCGCCGGGGTGCTCTCGGCGCGCGGAGCCGACGTCGACCCGACGTCGGCCGAGACGGTCCAGCTCGCCGCGGACCTGGTCGCGACCATGCGGGTCAGCCCCGGCTGCGTGGGGCTCGCCGCCAACCAGGTCGGCGTCGGTGTCCGGCTCTTCTGCGTCGACGTGAGCGAACACCCGAAGTCGCGGACGCTGCACGGCACCTTCGTGCTCTGCAACGCCGAGGTCGTCGAGGCGAGCCGCAACGAGAAGGCCCGCGAGGGCTGCATGAGTGTCCCCGACTTCACCGGCGACGTGAAGCGGGCGTCGCGGCTGACCGTGCGCGGCCAGCTGCCGGGCACGGGTGAGGAGGTCGAGTTCGCGACCGACGCGTTCGAGGCGCGGGCGCTGCAGCACGAGATCGACCACACCGACGGTCTCCTGTTCCTCGACCGGGTCGCGGGAGCGCACGCGATCTACCCTCGCCAGACCTATCTGTAGGAGACGGCAGCCGGCGCTGCCGACGACGCCCCCGTATCCCAACTGGCAGAGGAAGCCGACTTAAACTCGGCGCAGTCCGGGTTCGAATCCCGGCGGGGGCACCCCTTCTGCCCAGAGCAGAACTCCTCCGCGACCTTCCCGGCGACCGCCCCGGCCGACCTACGATGAGGCATGGCCGAGGACGACACCGAACCGCTCTGGCGGGACCTGCTGGGTCGCGAGCTGCGCCGCCTGCGTCGCGAGCGCGGCGAGACGCTCACCGAGACCGCGGAGCGGGCGGGCATCTCCCCGCAGTACCTCTCCGAGATCGAGCGCGGGCTCAAGGAGCCCAGCAGCGAGATGATCGCAGCCGTCACTGGTGCGCTCGGCAGCTCGCTGCTCGACCTCACGTCCGCCGTCGCCGGTCAGCTGTACGACGCCCGCCCGGCCCGCCCGCTGCGGGCCGTCCCGTCCGGCGTGACCGCGCTGGCCCTCGCCGCCTGAGCTCGCGGCCACCGGGCCGGCTCACCCCAGCACCGGCGGCCGCTCCGCGATGACCTGGTCGATCAGCCCGTAGTCCCGCGCGCCGTCGGCCGTGAACACCCGGTCGTGGTCGGTGTCGGCGCGCAGCGTGCCGACGTCCTGGCCGGTGTGCTTCGCCAAGATCTGCTCGATGTCGGCGCGCACGCGCACGACCTCGTCGGCCTGCAGGATCAGGTCGGGGATCGGGCCGCGGCCCTGCGCCGCTGGCTGGTGGAGCACGATCCGGGCGTGGGGGAGCGCGGCCCGCTTGCCGGGCGCACCGGCCGCCAGCAGCACGGCGCCGACGGCGACGGCCTGGCCGACGCAGGTGGTGGCGACCTGCGGCCGGACGTACTGCATCGTGTCGTGCACGGCGAGCATCGCGCTGGGGTCACCGCCCTCGCAGTTGATGTAGAGCTGGATGTCGCGGTCCGGGTTGTCGGCCTCGAGGAAGAGCAGCTGCGCGACGAGGGCGTTCGCCACCCCGGCGTCGATCGCCGTGCCGAGGTAGACCACCCGCTCGGTCAGCAGGTGCGAGTAGACGTCCATGATCCGCTCGCCCCGCGGGTGCTGGGCGATCACGTTGGGGATGGTGTAGCTGCTCATCGGTGGGCTCCTGTCGTGAACGTGCCGAGGCCGACCGGGCGCCGTACGGGTGGGGCGACGGCGTCGAAGGAGGAGACGACCTCGTCGACGAAGCCGTACTCGAGGGCCTGGGCCGCGGTGTACCACCGGTCGCGCAGCGAGTCCTCGAAGATCCGCTCGAGCGGCTGACCGGTGTCCGCGGCGATGATGCCGAGCACGGTGTCGCGCATGTGGCGCAGGTCCTCGGCCTGCAGCTCCACGTCGGCGGCCGTCCCGCCGATGCCGGCCGAGCCCTGGTGCATGAGGATCCGCGCGTGCGGCAGCGCGCGCCGCTTGCCGGGCGCGCCGGAGGACAGCAGGAACTGCCCGGCGCTGCAGGCGATCCCGAGCGCGAGCGTGGACACGTCGCAGGGCACGAGGTGCATCACGTCGCGGATCGCGAGCATCGCCGGCACCGATCCGCCCGGCGAGTGGATCCACAGCGCGATGTCGGCGCTCGGGTCGGTGGTGGCGAGCTCGACGAGCTGGGTCGCGAGGACCACGCCGTTGTCGTCGTCGAGCGCGCCATCCATCACGAGCACGCGCTGCTGGAAGAGCTCGCGCCGCCGCCTGTCGTCGAAGAGCCGGGGGCCGTTGTCGTGGGTCATGGCGCCACCCTGCGTCGCGTGCCGGCGCCCGGCCAGCCGGTTCTGCCGACGGCGGAGGTCTGCTGCCGACAGCAGCACCGGGAGCCTCCTGGCGGGTCGGTTGACTTCACGTCCACCTGAACCAGCATGGTTGACCCATGCATCGTCACCACCGCGACCACGAGCAGGGGCACACGCTCGAGACCCTCCGCAACGCCCTCACCGCCGGCTTCTGGGACGAGCGGTACGCCGGAAGCGACCGCGTCTGGAGCGGTCGGCCCAACCAGCGGTTGGTCGAGCAGGTCGCCGACCTGCAGCCGGGCACCGCGCTCGACGTCGCCTGCGGGGAGGGCGGCGACGCGATCTGGCTGGCCAGGCAGGGCTGGAAGGTGACTGCGGTCGACGTCTCGCAGGTGGCGCTCGCGAAGGTCGCGCAGCACGCCGAGGACGAAGGCGTCGCCGACCGCCTGAGGCTCGGGTTCTACGACGCCCTCGCCGATCCGCGGCCCGCCGGCCGACACACCTTCGACCTGGTCACCGTCAGCTTCCTCCACGTCCCGGTGGAGGACTTCGACGCGATCTACCGTGGTATCGCGGAGGCGGTCGCGCCGGGCGGACGCCTCCTCGTCACCGCGCACCACCCGCACGACGTCGAGAGCGGCAGCCGCCACGACCACGGCCCGGGGCTGCTGTTCGAGCCGGACCGCGTCCTGACGACGCTCGGCGTGGGGGAACCGGGCTCGCCGTGGGAGGTCGAGGTCGCCGACACCCCGGACCGCGTGCAGGAGACCACCGACGGACCGCTCCACGTGCGCGACACGGTCGTGCGACTGCGGCGGCGCGAGGACATGCCCCGGGGGTGACGCAGGTCACGTCGCTGGAGTACGTTGCCGGACGTGCTCCCTGCAACCTGTTCTAGTTTCGTGCGCCGTGGTGCCCTGCTGGCAGCGGCCCTGCTGCTCGCCCTGGTCGGCACCGCCACGCCGTCGGGCGCCGAGGAGGACCCGCCCCAGCTGCGGCGCGAGGGCCGGTGGCTGGTCGACGGCCAGGGGCGGGTCGTGATCGTCCACGGCTTCAACCTGGTCTGGAAGCTCGATCCCTACGTCCCGCCCGCGACCGGGGAGGGCTTCACCGAGGCCGACGCGGCGTGGCTCGAGCGGCACGGCTTCAACGGCGTCCGGCTCGGGACCCTCTGGGCCGGGATCACGCCGGACGCGCCGGGCGTCGGCGACCCGTCGTACCGCCAGGGCTGGCAGCGGATCATGGACCTGCTCGCCGACCGCGGCATCTGGATGCAGCTCGACATGCACCAGGACCAGTGGCACGAGACGTACGGCGGCGAGGGTGTCCCCGACTGGGCCCTGCACCGGCCGGCCGTGCTCTCACTGCTGCCGCCGCTGAACCTGCCGTTCCCGATCGGCTACTGGACCCCGGAGAACTCGCTGGTCTTCGACGAGTTCTGGGCCAACAAGCACCGCGGCATCGACCACTGGGCGGCCGCGTGGCAGGTGGCGGCCGGCTGGTGGAAGGACCAGCCGTACCTGATGGGCTACGACCTCATCAACGAGCCGTGGATGGGCCTGGAGTGGCTCACCTGCATCTCGTTCGGCTGCAAGGCGAGCTACACCAAGGAGCTCCAGCCCGCCTACGAGAAGGTGACCCGCGCCATTCGCGAGGTCGACGGCGACAACGTCGTCTGGTGGGAGCCGCAGCAGCTCGCGGCGGGTCAGAAGGTGCCGACCTTCCTCGAGCCGATGGAGGGGGAGGACCAGCTCGGTTACTCGTGGCACAACTACTGCCAGGACGTCTTCCTCGAGTCGCAGGGGCTGCCGCTCGGCAACGTCGAGAACTGCTGGAAGTTCAGCCAGGAGCGCACCACCACGGCGCTCGCCCAGGCCGGGCGGATCAACGCCGCGCCGCTGATGAGCGAGTGGGGAGCCACCGACAACGTCCGTGCCGTCGAGATCGACGCGGCCGTCGCCGACCGCAACCTGATGGGCTGGACCCACTGGGCCTACAAGCAGTGGCAGGACCCGACCACGGCCGACGACGCGCAGGGGATGTTCCACGACGACACCGACTTCGGCTCGGTGAAGGCCGACAAGCTGCGCGTCCTGGTCCGCACCTACGCCCAGGCCACCGCCGGCACGCCGCTCGCCATGGACTTCGACGCGGCCACCGGCGACTTCTCCTACCGCTACCGCTCCAACGCGATCGACGCCCCGACAGAGATCTTCGTCAGCCCGCTCCACTACCCCCACGGGTACGACGTCCGGGTGACCGGCGGCACGTGGGCTCCGGGTTCGAGCGGTCGCATCGAGGTGCGTCCCACGACGCCGGGGGAGGAGGTCGGCGTCACCATCACCGGACGTTGACGCGGGAACCAAACCGCCCGGTCAGGCGTTTCACCAGCATCAGGCCCCTAGACTGGGGGCCTCGAGACGATTCGCAGACCTGCGGAGGGGATCATGCAGAGCAACAACCCGGTTTTCCGGCGCTCCGAGGAGTTCAGCCGGAGCGGTGCAGGCGGCTACCAGGGGTTCGGACAGGGCCAGCCCGGCCAGCCGTACCCGGGCTACGGACAGCCGACGCCCACGCCCACCACCGGCACGGGCCGGATGACGATCGACTCGGTCGTGCAGTCCACGGCGATCACCCTGGGCGTCACGGTCCTCGTCGCTGCCGCGACCTGGGTGCTGACGCCGGGCCTCGACGAGGTCGCGGCGGGTGAGAGCCTCGGCACGCTGTACGCAGCGGCCGTCATCGGCAGTGGTCTCGCCTTCATCCTGTCGCTGGTCAACTCCTTCAAGCGGGTCGTCTCGCCGGCGCTGGTCCTCGCCTTCGCGGCAGCCGAGGGACTCGCGCTCGGTGCGCTGAGCAAGTCGTTCGACATGGTCTTCGACGGTGGCATCGTCATCCAGGCCGTGATCGGGACGTTCGCGGCCTTCGGCGGCACGCTGGCGGCGTACAAGTTCTTCGACATCAAGGTCGGCAACAAGTTCCGCACCTTCGTGATCGCGGCCATGTTCGGCATGGTGGCGCTGAGCCTGCTCGAGGTCGTCCTCGGGCTCTTCACCAGCGGTCTGGGCCTCTTCGAGCTCGGCGCAGTGGGCCTGCTGTTCTCGATCGCCGGCCTCGTGCTCGGTGTGTTCATGCTGATCCTCGACTTCGACTTCGTCGAGCAGGGTGTGCGCAACGGCCTGCCGGAGCGCGAGTCGTGGCGGGCCTCCTTCGGCCTCCTCGTGAGCCTGGTGTGGATCTACACCAACCTGCTCCGGATCCTCGCGATCATGCAGCAGGACTGACCGACAGCGTCGTACGACGGCCCCGGCCCACCTCGGTGGGACCGGGGCCGTCGTGCATTGCATCGAGCCCTCAGTCGGCGACCGGGGTGCTCTCGTGCTCGGCGGGAGCCTCGCCGGGGACGTGCTGCCGGCTGCGGCGGTGCCGCAGCTCGACCCACAGGCCGCGAACGCCGGCGCGACGACCGCCGATCTCCGTGCCGTCGAGCTCCGTGCCGGGCTCGTTGACGGCCTGGACGGCCGCCCGGGTGATCGGCAGGACGCCCTCGCCGCGGAAGGCCTCGAGTGCGACCTCCTCGTCGGGGACCTGCTCCAGCGCTGCGAGCACGGACGGGACGAGGACCCCGGCAAGGGCCTTGTAGCCCTCGGCGGACGGGTGGAACTGGTCGGGCCCGAACAGTAGCGCCGGAGCGGCCGCGAACTCGGGGCCGAGCACGTCGCCGAGCGACACCGTGCGGCCGCCCTCCTCGATCACGGCGATGGTCTGCGCAGCGGCGAGGCGACGCGACCAGGCGCGGGCGACCTGGCGCAGCGGCGGCGCGATCGGCTGGACCGTGCCCAGGTCGGGGCACGTGCCGACGACCACGCTGGCATCGGCAGCCATCAGCCGGCGCACTCCCTCGGAGAGGTAACGCACCGAGTGCGAGGGCCGCATCGTGTGGGTGACGTCGTTGCCGCCGATCAGGATCACCGCGACGTCGGGCTCGATCGGGAGCGCCCGCCCGACCTGTGCAGCGAGGTCGGAGGACTTCGCACCCACGACGCAGAACTCGCGCAGGTAGACACGGCGGTTCGCGTGCTCGGCGACCGCCGAGGCGATCAGCGCGCCGGGGGTCTCCTCGACCCGCTCGACGCCGTAGCCGGCGGCGCTGGAGTCGCCCAGCAGGGCGATCCGGATCGCCGGTCCGGGGCGGCCGCGGCCGTACCACCCGGTCGCGTCCGGCGGCGGCTCCTCACGGGCCGGGCCGATCGTCTTGCGGGCCAGCCGGGCCTCGGCGGTGAGCACGCCGTAGAGGCCGGCGCCCAGCGCGGAGAGCCCGCCGCCGCCGTACAACGCGGCGGAGGCGAGCTTGCGGGCTGCGGACGCCTTGCTCACGCGCACATGCTACGGATGTGCCGATACGGTGATCGCATGGAGTACGTCGAGTCCCTGCTGGAGCTGATCGGCAACACCCCGTTGGTCCGGCTCAACCGTTCCCTCGACCTGCCCGCCGACGGACCGTTGGTGCTGGCCAAGGTGGAGTACCTCAACCCCGGCGGTTCGGTGAAGGACCGGATCGCCACCCGGATGATCGAGGCCGCCGAGGAGTCCGGCGCCCTCAAGCCCGGCGGCACGATCGTCGAGCCGACCTCCGGCAACACCGGCGTCGGCCTCGCGATGGTGGCGCAGCAGAAGGGCTACCACTGCATCTTCGTGTGCCCGGACAAGGTGAGCGAGGACAAGCGCAACGTCCTCAAGGCCTACGGCGCCGAGGTCGTCGTCTGCCCGACGGCCGTCCCGCCCGAGCACCCCGACTCCTACTACAACGTCAGCGACCGCCTCGCGGCGCAACCGGGCGCGTGGAAGCCCGACCAGTACTCCAACCCGCACAACCCGCGCTCCCACTACGAGGAGACCGGCCCCGAGCTCTGGCGCCAGACCGAGGGCCGGATCACCCACTTCGTCGCGGGTGTCGGCACCGGCGGCACGATCTCCGGCATCGGCCGCTACCTCAAGGAGCAGAACAAGGACGTCCAGGTCGTCGGCGCCGACCCGGCCGGCTCGGTCTACTCCGGCGGCACCGGCCGCCCCTACCTCGTCGAGGGCGTGGGCGAGGACTTCTGGCCCGAGACCTACGACCGCGAGGTCGCCGACCGGATCATCGAGGTCTCGGACGCGGACTCGTTCGCGTTCACCCGCCGCCTGGCCCGCGAGGAGGCGCTGCTCGTCGGCGGCTCGTCCGGCATGGCCGCCTTCGCCGCGCGCCAGTTGGCGCAGGAGCTCGCCGACGCCGGCGAGAAGGACGCCGTGATCGTCGTCCTGCTGCCCGACTCGGGTCGTGGCTACCTCAGCAAGGTCTTCAACGACGAGTGGCTCGCGCAGTACGGCTTCAGCACCGGCCAGCCGCAGCCGGCCCGCTCGATCGGTGAGGTCCTGCGCTCCAAGACCGGCGGCCTGCCCGCCCTCGTGCACACCCACCCCAACGAGACGATCGCCGAAGCCGTCGCCATCCTGCAGGAGTACGGCGTCTCCCAGATGCCCGTCGTGCGTGCCGAGCCGCCGATCGTGGCGGCCGAGGTGGCGGGCTCGGTCTCGGAGCGGGCGCTGCTGGACGCGCTGTTCACGGGCAAGGCCCGGCTCAACGACTCCGTCGAGCAGCACATGTCAGCGGCCCTGCCGACGATCGGCTCGACCGAGGACGCAACGGCTGCCGTGCCGCTGCTGGAGTCGGCCGACGCCGTCCTCGTGCACGAGGACGGGAAGCCGGTCGGGGTGCTCACCCGCCACGACCTGCTGAACTTCCTCGCCAAGGGCTGACCGGCCACCGGCCGGTCAGTGGCGCTCCTCGAGGCCCACGGCCTCGCGGAGCCGGCGGACCGAGGCGCGCAGCTCCTCGGAGTCCCCGGCGTGGTGGGTCATCAGGTCGGACAGCGCCTCGGCGATCACGTTGAGCTTCTCCTGGGACGCCTCCTCGCCGCGTCGTCCTGCGTTCTCCAGCAGGACCAGCAGGAGCAGCGACAGGACCGCGGACCCCGTGTGGAGGCCGAGCTCCCACTTGGTCGTGCTGCCCCACAGCGGCTTGCTGATCGCCCACAGCGCGAGGGCGACGACGATGACGCCGAAGAAGGGTGCGCGGCTGATCCGGTCGTTGATCTGGTCGACGAACCGCTCGAACCACGCGCGTCCGCCGGGGCTGCGCCGCGACTCCGCGGCCTCGTTGCTCCTCATGACCGGAGGCTATGTCAGTGCGCGTCCGGCGGGACGTAGTAGCGACAGGTGTGGTGGACGGCGAGCCCCAGCGCGTCCCAGAACGCCAGTCCGCCCGGGTTGGCGGTCTCGACGTGCAGCCACACGGTCAGTGCGCCCTGCTCGGCGCCCCAGTCCAGCAGCTCGGCCAGCACGGCGGAGCCCAGGCCGCGTCGCCGGTGGCCCGGGTCGACGGCCAGGTCATGGATCCCCAGCCAGTCGCCGTCGATGCGCGCCCGGGCCTCGGCGAGCGGGTCGCAGCCGGTGCCGGCGCTCGCCACCGCGCGGCCGTCGACGGCGGTCAGCTCGACCGCCTGCCGCTGCCGGCCGAGGGTACGACGCACGCGCGACACGGCCGCGAGCCGGAACTCCGACTCGCCGTACCCGAGGTCGCGCCAGCCGAGCGCGCGCAGCTCCTCCTCGACGGGGGAGCCCGCCTCGAGCTGGACGAGCGGGTCGCGCGAGCGGGCGGCGTAGAACGAGACGACCTCCGCCGCCGCGTCCACGACGGGCCGACCGGGGTCCCCGATGGCGAGGCAGGAGTTCGCCCGCTTGCGCAGGGGAAAGGCAGGGGCGGGCTGGCAGCGCAGCTCCCACTCGCCGAGCGGCATCCGCTCCAGGTCGGGCCACAGTGACCCCGTCCGGGCCTCGGCGTCGCGGGTGCTCACCCGCAGCCGGGTCGACGGGCGCGGCGGCACCGGCTTGCCGGAGACGATGTCGGCGATCGCGATGGTGACCGGCTCGCCGGACTCCGGATGGACCACGCACTGCCCGTCGCCCCAGGCGACGCAGGTGCCGAGCAGGTCGGTGAACGCGGGGCCGCCGGTCGGGCCGGTCTCGCCGCGCAGGAGCCGCCGGACGACGATGCGCTGGCCGACCACGTGCGGACCGAGCAGGTGCTGGCCTGACGGGTGTCCATCTTCGGGGGGTCTGCGCACATCCGACACGGTCGGGATACTAGGCTGCTCCCCGACACGAAAGACCTTCATATTGGAGTCGACGTGTCGAGCCCGAAGCCCCGTAGTGGAAGTCCTGGTCCAGGAGGAACCGATGACCTACATCATCTCGCAGCCGTGCGTCGATGTTAAGGACCGCGCGTGCGTCGATGAGTGCCCGGTCGACTGCATCTACGAGGGCAAGCGGATGCTCTACATCCACCCCGACGAGTGCGTCGACTGCGGCGCCTGCGAGCCGGTCTGCCCGGTCGAGGCGATCTTCTACGAGGACGACGTGCCGGAGGAGTGGAAGGACTACTACGACGCCAACGTGAAGTTCTTCGACGACCTCGGCTCTCCCGGTGGCGCCGCCAAGATGGGCGAGATCGACAAGGACGCCGAGTTCGTGGCTGCTCTCGAGCCGCAGAACCAGGACCACTGAGCTCCCTTGGTCACCCTCGGCGCCGTCTCGGGCCGGCTGCCCGACTTCCCGTGGGACCAGCTGACGCCGTACGCCGCCACGGCGCGCAGGCATCCTGACGGGATCGTGGACCTGTCGATCGGTACGCCGGTCGACCCCACCCCCGAGGTGGCGCGCCGCGCACTGGCGGAGGCGGCCGACTCGCCCGGCTACCCGCTGACCGTCGGCTCCACCGAGGTCCGCCAGGCGGTCGTCGACTGGCTCGCCGGAACGCACGGAGTGACCGGTCTCGGCACCGACCAGGTACTGCCGCTGATCGGCTCCAAGGAGTTCATCGCCTCTTTGCCGACCTTCCTGGGCCTCGGCCCGGGCGACGTCATCGGCTACCCCGAGCTGGCCTACCCCACCTACGAGGTCGGGGCCGCACTGGTCGGGGCGAGGGCCGTCGCCACGGACTCGCTGACCGCCTTCGGTCCCGAGACGCCGAGCCTGCTCTGGATCAACTCGCCGTCGAACCCCTCCGGCCGGGTGCTGCCGCCCGAGCACCTCAGGAAGGTCGTCGACTGGTGCCGTGAGCGCGGCGTGCTGCTCGTCTCCGACGAGTGCTACCTCGACTGCGTGTGGGAGGGCGAGGCGTACTCCGTCCTGCACCCGGACATCTGCGGCGGCTCCGCCGAGGGCATCCTCGTCGTCCACTCGCTGTCGAAGCGCTCGAACCTCGCGGGCTACCGGTGCGGCTTCGTCGCCGGTGACCGGGCACTCATCGCGGAGCTGCTCGCGGTCCGCAAGAACCTCGGGCTCCTGATGCCCGGCCCCACCCAGCACGCGATGGCCGCCGTCCTCGGCGACGAGGCGCACGTCAAGGAGCAGCACGAGCGCTACCGCGCCCGTCGTACCAGGCTCCGGGCGGCCCTCGAGGCCGCGGGCTACACCATCGAGCACTCCGAGGCGTCGCTCTACCTCTGGACGACCCGCGGCCCCGACGGTCCGGACGCCTGGCAGCTCGTCGCCGAGCTCGCCGAGAAGGGGATCCTGGTCGCGCCGGGTGCGTTCTACGGCGCTGCCGGTGCGCGCCACGTCCGGATCGCCCTGACGGCGAGCGACGAGCGGATCGACGCCGCCGTCGCCCGCCTCACCGCCTGACGCGCCGATCGGCGCTACGCCGGGATCGTCGCCATCACCTCGAGCATGTGGTTCATGACCGCGAGGTGCTCGGCGGCCGGGCTGAACATGACGATCTCGGCGTCCTCCTCGACCCGCACCGTGTGCCCCGCCGGCCAGTGCACGACCTGGCCGGCGGTGCAGGTCTCGGTGCTGCCGTCGCCGTAGGTCACCACGACGCGCCCGCGGGCGACGTAGCCCCAGTGCGGGGCGAAGCAGAGGCCGTCGTCGAGGCCCGCCAGCAGCGGTGCGACGTCGACGCCGGCAGCGAGCACGAGGTGCTCGGCGGCGAGGGTGCCGAAGGCGGTGCCGAACTCGCCCTGGTGGCGGGCGAGGGCGCCGAGGGCGTTGATCTTGACCGGGAGGTCGGTGGTCGTGACGTGCATGGCTGGTTCCTTTCGTCGGAAGCGGTTCACCCCTGAGGCGTGACAACCGGTGTCACAATGCGACAGTGAGCGCCCAGGCGAGCCCCGGCGACCTCGAGCGGCTGGCCCTCGAGCGCTACGTCGCGGGTGACCTTGACGGCTGTGTGATCGCCTGGGAGAGCCTGTACGACGTCGAGCTGGCCGCCGGTCGGAGCGGGACGGCCGCCCGCGCGGCCGCCCTGGTGGCGCTCAACCTGCTCTGCGAGACCGGGCTGATGGCGCCCGTGCGCGGCTGGGTGGCGCGGGCCCGCCGACTGGTCGCCGATGCCGAGCCGGGCCCGGTGCACGCGCTGCTGGCGATCACCACGACCTACGAGCGCTTCCTCTGCGGTGACCCGGACGGCGCGCTGGCGCCGGCGAGGGAGGCGGTCGCGCTCGGGGAGCACTTCGGCGTCGACCCGGCCCGCGGGCTGGGCCGGGCCGCGCTGGCCAGGCTGGCGATCCACGCCGGCGACGTGGACGGCGGGATCGCGCTGCTCGACGAGCTCGCGGTGGACCTGGGCGCCGGCGGGTTCGATCCGCTGACCACCGGCAACGTCTACTGCGAGCTGATCTGCGCCGCCCAGTGGCTCGGACGCTACGACCGGGCGCGGGAGTGGACCGCGGTGATGGACCACTGGCGGCAGGGGCCGGCGTTCGGCGCCACCCACGGCCGCTGCCGGGTCCACCGCGCCGAGCTGCTGCGGATCTCCGGCCCTGCCGAAGCCGCGGAGGCGGAGGCGCTCGCCGCCTGCGACGAGCTGCGGCCGTGGATGCGTCGCGAGCTCGGCTGGCCGCTCGTCGAGCTCGGCAACATCCGGCTGCGGCGCGGCGACCTCGCGGGCGCCGAGGAGGCCTTCCGTGAGGCGCACGAGCGGGCCTGGTCGCCCCAGCCCGGCATGGCGCTGGTGCGACTCGCCCGGGGTGACCTGGGTGGGGCCGCGGCGATGGTGCGTGCTGAGATCGAGCACCCGATGGCGGTGCCGTGGAAGGAACGGCCGCCGTTCGGGGAGCTGCGGCTGGTGCCGCTGCTGGCCGCCGAGGCGGAGATCGCCTGCCGCCGCGACGACGCGCCGACCGCCGTCGCGGCCGCCGACCAGCTGGCGAGGATCCTCGCCCACTACCCGAGCGCGGGCATCCGCGCCGAGGCGGCGTTGGCCCGCGCCCGCGCTGCGTTGCTCACCGGCGACCCCGCCGCCGCGGTCGACGCCGCCCAGGAGGCGGTCGCGGAGTGGGTCGAGCTCGAGGCACCGTACGACGCTGCTGTCGCCCGCACCGTCCTGGGCCACGCCCACCGGGCGGCCGGCAGCGACGACCTCGCGGCGCTGGAGTGGGCGGCCGCGGCGGCCGGCTTCACGGCCTTCGGCGCGCACGGGCGGGTCGCAGAGGTGGCGGTCCTGCTGGGAGGACACGCCGTGGCGGCGGCGCCCGGTGCCCACGCCTCGCTGGCCCGCGAGGGCGATCGGTGGCGGCTCGGGTACGCCGGTGTCGATGCGTGGCTGCCCGACCTCAAGGGCGTCCACCTCCTCGCCACCCTGCTGGCCGAGCCCGGGCGCGAGTTCCCTGCCGTCGACCTGGCCGGCGCCGCGGTCGTCGAACCGGGGCTCCCGGTCCTCGACGAGGAGGCCCGGGCGTCGTACCGGAGGAGGCTGGGGGAGGTCGAGGCCGACCTCGCCGAGGCCGAGCGCGACAACGACGAGGCGCGCCGCGAGCTGGCCTCGCGCGACCGTGAGTACCTCCTCGCGGAGCTCTCCAGTGCCATCGGTCTCTCCGGTCGCTCCCGCACGACGGGTGGGACCGCCGAACGTGCGCGCACCAGCGTCACCCGCTCGCTGCGCTACGCCCTCGCCCGGGTCGGCGAGGCCCACCCCGACCTCGGTGCCCACCTGTCCCGGGCCGTGCGCACCGGGACCTGCTGCAGCTACGTCCCCGACCCGACCGCGCCCCTCGACTGGCACGTCACCCGCTGACCCCTCCTCGCCGACTTGGGGACTCTGTCCAACGACTTGGGGACTCCGCTCGCCGACTTGGGGACTCCGCTCGCCGACTTGGGGATTCCGTCGATCGAGTTGGCGATTCGTTCGACCACAGCTGCACGAACGCCCAACTCGGCGCGCGGAACGCCCAACTCGGCGCGCGGAACGCCCAACTCGGCGGGAAGGGGGTCAGCGGAAGACGTCGATGTGGACGTGGTCGCGGTGCTCGAGGATCGCGATGTCGCCCGACGAGGAGGGCGGGTCGTAGTCGCGCCAGCCGTCGCGACCGGCGGTCCAGACCCGGTCGTCGAAGATCACGGTGCGGATGTCGAGGCGCGCCGCATTGGCGACCGCCCAGTGCGCGATGGCCCAACCGCGGGCGTTGTTGCGCGCGTTGACCGGGCGCACGAAGGCGTCGATGGCGCGGCCGTCGTAGTGGGCCGAACCCTCCATGTGGCCGCTGCTCACGCCGTCGGGGTCGAAGCCGCCGAGCGGCACCCGCCCGAAGCTGGAGCGCAGCTCCTTGCGGACGGTGTCCGCCCGCGGCGTCAGCCCGCTCGACGTGAGCCCGGTGTCGGCGCCGGGTGCGGCACCGTCGAGGTCGCAGC
Organism: uncultured Nocardioides sp.; assembly: GCA_964487275.1. Lineage (GTDB taxonomy): Bacteria > Actinomycetota > Actinomycetes > Propionibacteriales > Nocardioidaceae > Nocardioides. Next base: position 165,226 of record CAZAQE010000003.1, read on the forward strand.
TGAAGGTCGCGGGTGAGAAGCCGGTCAGCGCCGAGGCCAGCGCCCGCCCGTCGGCCTCGTGGTCGGCATAGGCGTTGGGGTACGCCGAGCGCTGCACCCGCTGCGCGGCGACCGTGATCTCGAGGTCCTCGTAGCCGTCCACCTGCACCAGCGCGTCGTAGAAGGCGTTGGTCGAGTAGACGGGGTCGAGGATCTGCTCCCGCGTCCCCCAGCCCTGGGACGGCCGCTGCTGGAACAGCCCGAGGGAGTCGCGGTCGCCGTAGTCGATGTTGGCGATCTTGGACTCCTGGTAGGCCGTCGCGAGGGCGATCGACGCGGCGCGCGCGGGCAGCCTTCGTCGTACGGCGATCGCGGAGATCAGCGAGGCGTTCTCGGCCTGCTCGCCGGTGACCTCGACCGTGTGGCCATCGACCGTGACCGTGCAGTCACCGCTCGGGCCGCCGACGATCGAGTCGGTCGCCTTCAGCACGGCGATGCCGACCGCGACGACGGTCGTCACCACCGCCAGACCGACGACCAGCGCCGTGATCCTGCCCTTCACACCTTCAGTCTCCGAGTCGGGACAAACCGGCTCGCCCGGGCGGTGTCGCCGGGACGTCAGCCGGACGTCAGTTGGCGTGCAGCGCGGCGTTCAGGGCGATGCCCTCGCCCTGCCACGGGACGGCCTCGATGGCGCCGGAGACGGAGTTGCGGCGGAAGAGCACGTTGCTGGCGCCGGAGAGCTCGGCGGCCTTGACGACGCGCGGTTCCTTGCCGGGCTCGAGCACGCTCACCTTGGTGCCGGCGGTGACGTAGCAGCCCGCCTCGACGACGCAGTCGTCGCCGAGCGAGATGCCGATGCCGGCGTTGGCGCCGAGCAGGCAGCGCTGGCCGACCGAGATGACCTGCTTGCCGCCGCCGGACAGGGTGCCCATGATCGAGGCGCCCCCGCCGACGTCGGAGCCATCGCCGACGACGACGCCGGCCGAGATCCGGCCCTCCACCATCGAGGTGCCGAGCGTGCCGGCGTTGAAGTTCACGAAGCCCTCGTGCATGACGGTGGTGCCCTCGGCGAGGTGCGCGCCGAGGCGGACCCGGTCGGCGTCGGCGATCCGGACGCCGCCGGGGATCACGTAGTCGACCAGGCGGGGGAACTTGTCGACGCCGTACACGGTGACGTGCTGGCCGGTGGCCTGCAGCCGGGCGCGGGTGAGCTCGAAGCCCTCGATCGCGCACGGACCGGCGGACGTCCACACGACGTTGGTGAGCAGGCCGAAGATGCCGTCGAGGTTCTGCCCGTGGGGGGCGACCAGACGGTGCGAGAGCAGGTGCAGGCGCAGCCACACCTCGACGGTGTCGGCCGGGGCGGCGCCGAGGTCGGCGACCTCGACCAGGTTGACCTTGCGGGTGACGCCGCGGGCGTCGTCGGAGCCCTCGAGCGCGACCAGGTCGGCCGGAGCCTGCGCGTCGGCGGGCTTCTCGCCCAGCGACGGGGCGGGGAACCAGGTGTCGAGGACGGTCTCGCCGTCGGCGGCGTACGTGGTCAGGCCGAAGCCCCAGGCAGCAGTCACGTGAGGAGATCCTAGTTGGTCCGGAACCGGTGAGGTGTCGGCGCCGTCGGAGCGGACATGACTCCGGGTGTGAACCTCCGCGCCGTCGCCGTCCCGCTCGTCCTGCTGGCCCCCGTGCTGTCCTGCTGCGGGACGGACGCCGGCGCCCCGGTGACGCTCGAGGTCACGACCCAGGGCTGGACCGGCTGGTCGAGGGAGCAGCCGGAGCCGTCCTCGGAGGAGGTCACCCTCTCCGAGGGGGAGACCTTCACCGTCACCATGCTCGGCGACGAGGTGACGGTGACCGTCACCTCCGTCGACGACGACGGGATCGAGCTGGAGACCAGCAAGGAGCTCGCCCCCAGGAACCGCGGGGGCGGATCGGACCTCGACGACCTGACCGACGAGTTCACCCTCGACCGCGACGGCTCGGTCGCGTTCACGACGCCGAGCCTCGACGCCGGCACGACGGTCACCGTCGCAGAGTCGTAGGTCTGGCCGCCGCGGCTCACCCCTCGGCCAGGATCGCCAGCTGGCGGCTCTGCGCGATCAACCGACCCTGCTCGTCCCACAGCTCCACGTCCTCGTCGTGATAGCCGCCGATCACGTGCCGGGCCACCACGTGGCCGAGCGCCCACGTGCCACCGGTCGGCCGACGCCGGTAGTGCACCGTCAGCTGGATCGTCGACGAGGCGATCTGCCCGATCTCCGCGGTCGCCGGCACGAAGGAGTCGACCATCGCACCGGCGAGCAGGGCGTCGATCGGCCGCTCGTCGGTGGTGCGGATCCAGCTCAGTCCCTCGGCGACGCCGGTCGGTTCGCCGGCGAACCAGCCGGGCAGCGCCGGCGCCCGGTAGCGGTAGCGCTCCAGGATCGGCATCAGGCCGTCCGGGATCACCGCGCTCACGTCGACGCAGTCCTCCGGACGCGGGACGTCGGGCGCAGCGTGCGGGGTGTGCTCGACCGAGCCGGCGGCGTCCCAGTCGTGGGTGCTGACGACGGCGTGCGCGATCTCCTTGCCGTCCTGGACGAGGACGGCGTCGTACGTCGAGACGCGGCGGCCCTTGCGCACCTCGCGGACCCTGATCTCGGCGGGACCGGCGACGGCGGGGCGGAAGTAGGTGATCGAGATGCTCAGCGCGTCCGGGTGGGCGGACTCGAGGAGCACCGCGTGCTGGAGGAGGGCCAGGACGTACCCGCCGTTGGGGGTCTGGTTGGCGGTGTTCCAGTCGGTCGTCACCCGGACCCGGTGCACGCCGTCGCCCAGCGGCTGGGTGGCGACCGCGTCGTCGAGGAGGTAGCTCACCTGACCATGGTGCCGGAGCGCGGGGACATCGACGACATGGCGGTCGTCACCCGGGGCTCGCCCGGGCTCACTCGCCCGTGGTGCCGTCGATGCACTCGCGCAGCAGGTCGGCGTGCCCGCAGTGCCGGGCGTACTCCTCGATCATGTGCACGAGGATGTCCCGCACGCTCGACGTCTCCGTGCCCCGGCGGAAGGTGACGACCTGGCCGAGCCCCTCGTCGGTCAGCCGGTCGAGCCAGGCGTCGGCCAGGGTGACCTGCTCGCGCCACGACGCCCACGCGAAGGTGACGGCCTCGTCGGTCGGCTCGACCTCCGCGAAGCCGGCGTCCCCGTCGTCGTACAGGCGCCCGCCCTCGACCTCCACCAGCGCCCGCTGGAACCAGAAGTGCTCGACCCGTGCCATGTGGCGCACCAGCCCCAGCAGGCTCATCGCGCTCGGCGGCACGGACCGGGTCGCCAGCTGCTCGGGGGAGAGGCCGGCGCACTTGCGCTCGAGCGTCTCGCGGTAGTGGGTGAGGTAGTCGCGGTAGTTCGCCAGCTCGCCGGTCATGACCTCAACCTAGGACGCAGCGCAATCCGGTTTCCCGTACGACGCCCGGGCGCCGTACGCTTGAGCCACAGCGTTCGAGCCGTCATCAGCGGCGAGCTCCGGGAAGAAAGCCCCCAGCAGCCAGCGGGGGGTGACTAGAACCCGGCGGGCAGGCCCGTCACAGCCGCAACGAGCGGTCGTCCCGAGGGGCTGGGGCGGCAAGCGAGGTGGTACCGCGGCAGATGTCGTCCTCGTGGTTTCGACACGATCAACCACCGGACGCACCGCCAGGAGAACCGCCACCATGACCTATCCGAAGGTCAGCACCGACCCCACCAGCGACCAGGGTGCCGTTCCCGGCAGCCCCCGCTTCCCGCAGATCGAGGAGCGGGTGCTCGCCTACTGGGCGGAGGACGACACCTTCCGCGCGTCGGTCGAGCAGCGCGACCCCGGCGCCAACGGCGAGAACGAGTTCGTCTTCTACGACGGCCCGCCGTTCGCCAACGGCCTGCCCCACTACGGCCACCTGCTGACGGGCTACGTCAAGGACATCGTGCCGCGTTACCAGACGATGCGCGGCAAGCGGGTCGAGCGTCGCTTCGGCTGGGACACCCACGGGCTGCCCGCCGAGCTCGAGGCGATGCGCCTGAACGGCATCAAGACGACCGACGAGATCGTCGAGATGGGCATCGACAAGTTCAACGACGCCTGCCGCGCGTCGGTGCTCAAGTACACCGGGGAGTGGCGCGACTACGTCACCCGCCAGGCGCGCTGGGTCGACTTCGACAACGACTACAAGACCATGAACCCCGAGTTCATGGAGTCGGTGCTCTGGGCCTTCAAGAGCCTCTTCGACAAGGGCCTGGTCTACGAGGGCTTCCGCGTGCTGCCCTACTGCTGGAACGACGAGACGCCGCTGTCCAACCACGAGCTGCGGATGGACGACGACGTCTACCAGATGCGGCAGGACCCGGCCGTCACGGTCGGCTTCTCGATCACGACCCCCGGCGAGCTCGAGGGCGCCAAGCTGCTGGTCTGGACCACGACCCCGTGGACCCTGCCGAGCAACCTCGCGGTGATGGTCGGCTCCGAGATCGACTACGTCGTCGTGGAGCACGAGGGCCAGCGGTTCGTGCTGGCCGAGGCGCGGCTGGCGTCGTACTCCCGCGAGCTGGGCGACGAGCCCACGATCGTGTGGCGCGGCACGGGCGCGGACCTGCTCGGCCTGACCTACGCCCCGCCGTTCTCGTACTACGCCGACCACGCCAACGCCTTCCGCGTCGTCGCCGCCGACGAGGCGGTCACGACGACCGACGGTACGGGCCTCGTGCACAGCGCCGGCGCCTTCGGTGAGGTCGACAAGGAGGTCACCGACCGCGAGGGCATCGAGCCGGTCATGCCGGTCGGCAAGGACGGCCGGTTCACCCACCCCGTCGTCGAGTACGCCGGCATGCTGGTCTTCGACGCCAACCTGCAGATCATCGACGACCTCAAGACGGTGACCCAGGGCGGCGCCGGCGGCTCGGTCACCCCGGGCACGGTGCTCTTCCGCCGCGAGACCTACGACCACTCGTACCCGCACTGCTGGCGCTGCCGCGAGCCCCTGATCTACAAGGGCGTGAGCAGCTGGTTCGTCGAGGTGACGGCCTTCAAGAAGCGCATGGCCGAGCTCAACCAGGAGATCCGCTGGGTCCCGGAGCACATCAAGGACGGGCAGTTCGGCAAGTGGATCGACAACGCCCGTGACTGGTCGATCACCCGCAACCGGTTCTGGGGCTCGCCCGTGCCGGTGTGGAAGTCGGACAGCGAGGAGTACCCCCGCATCGACGTGTACGGCTCCTTCGAGGAGATCGAGCGCGACTTCGGGCGGCTGCCCCGCAACGCGCAGGGGCTGCCGGACCTCCACCGGCCGTGGGTCGACGAGCTGACCCGCCCGAACCCGGACGACCCCACGGGCCGGTCGACGATGCGCCGCGTGTCCGACGTGCTCGACGTGTGGTTCGACTCCGGCTCGATGAGCTTCGGCCAGGTCCACTACCCGTTCGAGAACAAGCAGTGGTTCGAGGAGCACTTCCCGGCCGACTTCATCGTCGAGTACATCGGCCAGACCCGCGGCTGGTTCTACACGCTGCACATCCTGGCGACCGCGCTCTTCGACAAGCCCGCGTTCTCCTCCTGCATCAGCCACGGCATCGTGCTCGGCTCGGACGGCAACAAGATGTCGAAGTCGCTGCGCAACTACCCCGACGTCTCCGAGGTCTTCGACCGCGACGGCGCCGACGCGATGCGCTGGTTCCTGATGGCCTCGCCGATCCTGCGCGGCGGCAACCTCGTCGTGACCGAGCAGGGCATCCGCGACGCGGTGCGGCAGGTGATGATCCCGCTCTGGAACACGTGGTACTTCTTCGCGCTCTACGCCAACGCCGAGAACTACGAGGCCAGCGTCGGGCGTGCGGAGTCGCTCGGCAGCAAGGACCCGCTCGACCGCTACCTGCTCGCCAAGACGCGGCAGTACGTCGAGCAGATGACCGCCGAGCTCGACGACTACGCCATCGCGGACGCCTGCGAGACGACGCGTGCGTTCATCGACGTGCTGACCAACTGGTACGTCCGCCGCTCGCGTGAGCGGTTCTGGGAGGGCAAGCCGGAGGCCTTCGAGACCCTGGCCGCCGTCCTCGACGTCGTCTGCCGGGTGGTCGCTCCGCTGCTGCCGCTGACCACCGAGGAGATCTGGCGGGGCCTGACCGGCGGCCGCTCGGTGCACCTCGTCGACTGGCCGGACGCCTCGGCGCTCCCCGCGGACGACCAGCTGGTCGCCGCGATGGACGAGGTCCGCGACGTCTGCTCGGCGACCTCGGCGCTGCGCAAGGCCGGCAAGCTCCGCAACCGGCTCCCGCTCGCGGCGCTCACCGTCGTGGTCTCCGACCCGGCGGCGCTCGAGCCGTTCGCCGCGATCATCGCCGACGAGCTCAACGTGAAGGCGGTCCGCCTGGTCGCGGCCGACTCCGAGGAGGCGGCCGGGTACGGCGTCGAGCAGAAGCTCACCGTCAACGCGCGGGCCGCGGGCCCCCGCCTCGGCAAGGACGTCCAGCTCGCCATCAAGGGCTCCAAGTCCGGCGACTGGTCCGTGGCCGGCGACGGCACGGTCACCGCGGGCGGTCTCGCGCTCGTCGAGGGCGAGTTCACCCTGGAGACCGTCGTCGGTGCTGCCGCCGAGGGTGTCGCGACGGGCATGCTCCCCGCCGGCGGCTTCGTCGTGCTCGACACCGTCGTCACCCCCGAGCTCGCCGAGGAGGGCCTCGCCCGCGACCTGGTGCGCGCCGTCCAGCAGGCGCGTCGCGACGCCGACCTGCAGGTGACCGACCGGATCGAGCTCGTCGTGACGGGGACGCCGGCGGTGCTCGCCGCGGCCCGGACGCACGAGGCGCTCATCGCGGGCGAGACCCTGGCGACGTCGTACACGGTGGGGGAGGAGGCGCCCGAGGGTGCCACCGAGGTCGTCGTGGGCGACGGCGAGAAGGGCGCGATCAGCCTGCAGCTGGCCTGACCCCGGCCAGCCCCGCGGCCTGACGCGGCACGGGGGCGGGTCGGACGGACGCACGTCGGGGGCGGGCTGGTTGACTGTGACCGTGCCCGTTCTCGACCTGTCCGCCGATGTCGTCACCCTGACCCGCCAGCTGGTCGACATCGAGTCGGTCAGCCGCGACGAGAAGGAGATCGCCGACGCCGTCGAGGCGGCGTTGCGGTCGCTCCCGCACCTCGAGGTCGTACGACGAGGGCACACCGTCGTCGCGCGCACGGCGCTCGGCCGGGCGAGCCGGGTGGTCATCGCCGGGCACCTGGACACCGTCCCCGTCAACGACAACCTGCCCAGCCGGCTCGACGAGGCGGCCGGCATCCTGCACGGGCTCGGCACCTGCGACATGAAGGGTGGCGACGCCGTCATCCTCAGGCTCGCCGCGACCGTCAGCGAGCCGGTGCACGACGTGACCTTCGTGCTCTACGAGGCGGAGGAGATCGACTCGGCGTACAACGGGCTGCGGCTGCTGGGGGAGTCCGACCCGGAGCTGCTCGCGGCCGACTTCGCGATCCTGATGGAGCCGTCGAACGCGGTCGTCGAGGCCGGGTGCCAGGGCACGCTGCGGGTAGAGGTGCGCACCCGAGGCGAACGGGCCCACTCCGCGCGCAGCTGGCGTGGGGTGAACGCGATCCACGGCGCCGCCGAGGTGCTCGCGCGGCTCAACGCCTACCAGGCGCGGCGCCCGGTGATCGACGGGCTGGAGTACCACGAGGGCCTCAACGCCGTGGGCATCAGCGGCGGCGTCGCGGGCAACGTGATCCCCGACGAGTGCGTGGTGACCGTGAACTTCCGCTTCGCCCCCGACCGGTCGGAGACCGAGGCGCTGGCGTTCGTCGAGGACTTCTTCGACGGCTTCGAGGTCACCCTGACCGACAGCGCGTCCGGAGCACTGCCCGGACTGGACCGGCCGGCCGCCCGGGCCTTCATCGACGCGGTCGGCGGCGAGGTGAACCCGAAGTTCGGGTGGACCGACGTCGCGCGGTTCACCGTGCTCGGCGTGCCAGCCGTCAACTACGGCCCCGGTGACCCGATGGTGGCGCACAAGCAGGACGAGCACGTCGAGACCGCCCAGATCGAGCGCTGCGAGCAGCAGCTGCGGGCGTGGCTGCAGGGTGAGGCCGCGCCGACCGACCCCGAGGAGAAGCCATGACCCGGCGCAACGGATCCGGCCCCCGGCCCAGCAAGGGCCGCCCTGAGGGCTCGACCACCGACCAGCGACTGCTCGACAGCCGCGGCGACGGCAACTGGGTGCACACCGACCCGTGGCGGGTGTTGAAGATCCAGGCCGAGTTCGTCGAGGGCTTCAACGACCTCGCCGAGATCGGGCCGGCCATCTCGGTCTTCGGTTCTGCCCGGATCCCCGCCGCCCACCCCGCCTACGACATCGGCGAGCGCGTCGGCCGGGCGCTGGTGGAAGCCGGGTTCGCGGTGATCACCGGTGGCGGCCCCGGTGCGATGGAGGCCGCCAACAAGGGGGCGATGGAGGCCGGCGGCGAGAGCATCGGCCTCGGTATCGAGCTCCCGTGGGAGGCCCGCCTCAACGACTACGTCGGCTTCGGGCTCAACTTCCGCTACTTCTTCGTCCGCAAGATGATGTTCGTCAAGTACTCCCAAGGCTACATCGTCCTCCCCGGCGGCCTCGGCACGCTCGATGAGCTCTTCGAGGCGATGACGCTGGCGCAGACCCTCAAGATCACGCAGTTCCCGATCGTCCTGATGGGCGTCGAGCACTGGCAGGGCCTCATCGACTGGATGCAGGGCTCGATGCTCGAGGACGCCCGGATCAAGCAGTCCGACCTCGACATGCTGACCCTGACCGACGACGTCGACGAGGCGGTCGCCCTGATGGTCGCCGCCCGTGAGCGCCACGCCTGAGGCCGCCGTGTCCGATCCGATGATGTGGCTCTTCGCGGTCCTGATCGTGCTCGCCATGGGGGGCGTCGCCATGCTCGCGGCCGGCTACGGCGAGCCCATGGCCCCCACGTACGACGACCGGCCTGACGCGCTCGCACCGGCCCATCGCCCCGTCGGTGCCGGGGACCTGCGCAAGGTGCGCTTCTCGCTCGCCCTGCGCGGCTACCGCATGGCCGAGGTCGACGCCCTGCTGGCGCGCCTCGCCACCGAGATGGAGGGTCGCTCGGCCCGGGGCGAGCTCGGCGGCGGGCTCGACCCGGCGGGCGTCGTCCCTGCGCCGCAGGTGCGGGAGACCGCGGAGAAGTGGGCCGCAGCCCATCCGGCGGGTGCCGACATCCTCGACTTCTCGGCGGAGAGCGTCGACCAGGTCGAGTCCTTCCTCGACCAGTGGTCCCGGAAGCCGGCCCGAAGCGCCGCCGTGGACAACGACGACGTGCAGGCCGCGGGCGCCTACGTCGGCGAGATCCTGGTCCGCAGCATCCCCGGTGCCCGGTGGGTGCAGCATCCCGCATTCGACCCGTTGCCGGTCGTCGAGATGCCGTCGGGGCGCTTCGAGAACCCCATCGGCAAGGCGATGAACCGCTACGAGGGTGACGAGAGCGACAGCATCGCCCTCTACCTCGAGGCGGCCCTGGCTGCCGAGCAGCGAGGCTGAACCTCGATCCCGCAGGGCGGGTTCGGCGAGGGTCGCTGCATGGTTTGAGTGTGATGGGCGATAATGGTCCGGCGCACAGTCGGGTGCACAGGGCGCCCGACAGCACGCTGAGGTAGTGGAAGAGGGGTGCCGCATGGCGGCGATGAAGCCTCGGACCGGCGACGGTCCGCTCGAGGTGACCAAGGAGGGGCGCGGCATCGTGATGCGCGTCCCGCTCGAGGGCGGTGGCCGCCTCGTGGTCGAGCTCAACGCCGAGGAGGCTTCCGCGCTCGGCGAAGCGCTCAAGAACGTCGTCGGGTGACCTCACCCGCTGCCAGCACCCGGCCCGTCCTCCCCGGACAGGTCAACCCTCCCGAGTTCGCGCTCAGCGAGCTGCTCCCGGGAGCCATCAAGGGGGTCGACGTCGTCGCGCTCCCGGTCCTGCCGGCCGACGGCGACGGGTCCGTCCTGCTCGGGCCCGGCGCAGCCGAGCTCGCCGACGAGCTGGGCATCGACCTGGTCGGCGTCGCCGAGGTGCACGGGCTGACGGGTGCCACGGCCGAGGTCGCGCTGGTCCCGGTGCCGGGCGGCACGTCCGCCAACCCGGACCTGCAGCTGGTCGTGCTCGTCGGTGTCGGCGCCGGCACGACCACCGACCTGCGCCGGGCCGGAGCCGCGCTCGCGAGGGCAACCCGCGACCGGGCCGCCGTCGCGACCTCGATCCCGACCGTCCACCTCGACGCCGACGACGCGGTCGAGGCGTTCGTGGTGGGCACCATGCTCGGCGGCTTCGTCTTCCACTGGCGCTCGCAGGGGCCCGAGCACACTCCCGTACGACGGGTGGTGCTCGCCGGCCCGACGCTGACCGGCGACCGGGCGGTCCTGGAGCGCGCCGTCGCGCTCGGTGGTGCCGGGTGGCGCTCGCGGCTGCTCGCGACCGTGCCGTCCAACCTGAAGAACCCCGCGTGGCTCGCCGAGCAGGCGACCGAGATCGCCACGGCCGCCGGCCTGGAGGTCGACATCTGGGACGAGCAGCGGCTCGCCAAGGACGGCTTCGGTGGCATCCTCGCCGTCGGCGCCGCCTCGGCCACGCCGCCGCGCCTGATCCGGCTCGACTACACCCCGGCCGGCATCTCGGCCCGGGCGGCGAAGAAGCTCCCGCTCGTCGTGCTCGTCGGCAAGGGCATCACCTTCGACACCGGTGGCCTCTCGATCAAGCCGAGCGCCTCGATGGGCTCGATGAAGCGCGACATGACCGGCGGCGCGGTCGTCCTCGCGACCATGGCGGCCCTGGCCGACGTCGACTGCCCCGTACGGGTGGTCGGCCTCGTCGCCGCCGCCGAGAACGCCATCTCCGGCAGCGCGTTGCGCCCGGGCGACGTGATCACCCACTGGGGCGGGCGCACCACCGAGGTGGGCAACACCGACGCCGAGGGCCGCCTCGTCCTGGCCGACGCCCTCGCCTACGCAACGGCGAAGCTCGACCCTGCCGTCGTCGTCGACGTCGCCACCCTCACCGGGGCGGTGAAGGTGGCGCTCGGCCAGCAGGTCGGCGGCCTGTTCGCCAACGACGACGCCCTCGCCAAGGCCCTCTCCGGCGCCGGCGAGCGAGCAGGTGAGCCGCTGTGGCGGTTCCCGCTCTACGCCGGCTACGAGGAGAAGCTCGCCTCGAAGGTCGCCGACGCGGCCAACGACCCCGGCGGGGCCGGCGCCATCACGGCCGCGCTCTTCCTCCAGCACTTCGTGGGCGACGTGCCGTGGGCGCACCTCGACATCGCATCGGTCGGCGACGTCGAGAAGGACTGGCACGAGTGGACCGTCGGCCCCTCGGGGTTCGGGCCCCGGCTGCTGCTCACCTGGCTCGGCACGCCCGAGCCGGTCCTCCGCTCAGGCGTCTGACTCCGGGGTCCACTCCTTCTTGGCCACCAGCAGGCCGTCGCCCACGGGCAGCAGCGCCGGCACGAGGCCCTCGGTGGCGGCGACCTGCTGGACCAGGTCGCGGATCGCGACGGTCTCCTCGTCGCGTTGGGCCGGGTCGGCGACCCGGTCGTGCCACAGGGCGTTGTCGAACGCCACGACCCCGCCGGGACGCAGCAGGCGCAGCGCCTCGGGCAGGTAGGCGCCGTACTCCCGCTTGTCGCCGTCGGCGAACACGATGTCGTAGTGGCCGTCGGTGAGGCGGGGGAGGACGTCGAGGGCGGAGCCGGCGATGGTGCGCACCCGCTGCGGGGCGATGCCGGCATCCTTGAACGACTCCCGGGCCAGGCGCTGGTGCTCGGCCTCCACGTCGACGGTGGTCAGCACGCCGTCGGGGCGCATGCCGCGCAGCAGCCAGACGCCCGAGACGCCGGTGCCGGTGCCGATCTCGACGATCGCGCGGGCCTCGAGGATCGAGGCGAGCAGGCGCAGCGTGGCGCCCGTCCCGGACCCGATCGGTACGACGCCGACCTCCGCGGCGCGCGCCCGGGCGGCTGCCAGGACGTCGTCCTCGTCGACGTAGGTGTCGGCGAAGGTCCAGCTGGTCGCGTTGAGGGGAGTCGGAGCCACGGTCCCAGCCTAGGGCGTCGCGGGCGCCGAGTCGGGGAGGCCGAGCGGACGACGGGGAACAGGGCGTGCCCGCCGTTCGTTGGGGGCAATGATCAACCAGTTCACAGGGAACGTTCAGGACCGACCCCTACGGTGAGAGGAGCCAGGAGACCTTGGCGCTGATCCAGCGGAAGAAGGCGACGATGAAGGAGCCCGTCGATACCCACCAGCCCCGCCCCGAGCACACCGTGCCGGGTGCGCCGGAGCTGACCTGGGAGAGCATCGTCGAGCAGCACTCCGACCGTGTCTACCGCCTCGCCCTGCGCCTGACGGGCAACCGTCACGACGCCGAGGACCTCACCCAGGAGGTCTTCGTCCGGGTCTTCCGCTCGCTGCACACCTACACGCCCGGAACCTTCGAGGGCTGGCTGCACCGGATCACCACCAACCTCTTCCTCGACCAGGCCCGCCGCAAGCAGCGGATCCGGTTCGACGCCCTGTCCGACGAGCGCGCCGCCCGGATCGCCAGCGCGTCGCCGGCGCCCGAGCTCGCCTACGCCGACCAGACCTTCGACGACGACGTCGAGGCCGCGCTGGGCGCGCTCCCGCCGGACTTCCGCGCGGCCGTCGTGCTCTGCGACATCGAGGGCCTCAGCTACGAGGAGATCGCCGAGATCCTCGGCGCCAAGCTCGGCACCGTGCGCTCCCGCATCCACCGTGGACGCGCGTTGCTGCGCACCGCGCTCGCCCACCGCGCGCCGACGGCCGGCCGCACCCAGTACGCCGGCCCGGCCCCCGTGGGGGCACCGTGATCGGCCACCTCGGCAACCGCGTCAGTGCCCTCCTCGACGGCCAGCTCTCGGCGAAGGACACCGAGGAGGCCTGGGCCCACGTCTACGCCTGCCATGCCTGCCGCGACCTCGTCGAGCGCGAGGGCTGGGTCAAGACCCGGCTCGCCGGGCTCTGCGGTGGACCGGGGGAGGCGCCGTCCGGGCTGAAGGGCTCGCTGATGAGCATGCCTCCGGGCGACGCGCTGCTGGCCGCGCCCGGGCACCACGGCTCCGGTCGTCGTACCTCCGGCGCGGCCATGATCGGCGGCAGCGCCGTCGGCGCCGCGATCCTCGGCGTGGTGGCCCTCGGCTTCGCCACCGGGACGACCCCGCCGGCCGAGCGTCGCCCGCCCGTCACGCAGATCAACACCTCGGTCCCGACGACGCCCGCGACACCGGCGCCGACCTCCACCGCGGGCACGACCCCCGGCACCGGCATCGGACGACCGATCCCGGTCGGCCGGGTGCTGCCCTGACCCAGCGGTGCGGCGCTGGGTGGATCGGCAATGATGTACAGGTGAACGACGAGCTCGACTCCGACCGGGAGCCCACCCAGCCGATCGCCGCCGACGGCGCGTCCGCGACCACCCCGGAGCCGACGCCCGAACAGGCTCCGGCTCCCGCGCCGCCGGCGTCGCCGTGGGCTCCGCCTGCGCCCGGCGCACCGCGGCTGCCGGACGCCACGTCGCACGGCGACGCGCCCGAGCCGACCGCGATCCTGCCGGCCGAGCAGCTCACGGCGCCGATCGGCGCCCCATCGGTCCCGCCGGCGTCGATGGCGCCCTCGCTGATGCCGCCGGCCCCGTCGACGCCGCCGAGCACTGCGGACCTGTCGATCAGACGGCCCTCGGCGGACGCCGTCGCCGCCACCGGCGCCCGGATGCGCTGGCCGCTGGTCGCGCTGCTCGCTCTGGTCGTCGGCCTCGGTGGTGGTTTCCTCGGCGCCCTGGCCCACGACCGGCTGGCCGACGACGGGGTCTCGGGCCCCGGGTACGCCGACGGCGGGCTCTCCGACGTCGACCTCGAGGACTCCGCCCCGCTGGCCGCCCCCGGATCCGTCGCCGACGTCGCCAAGGCGGTGCTGCCGAGCACCGTCCAGATCCTCGCCGAGTACGACGGTGAGGAGGCCGGCGCGACCGGCTCCGGCTGGGTCCTCGACGGCAACGGGCACATCGTGACCAACAACCACGTGGTCGCCGACGCGGCGAAGAACGACGGCCCGATCGTCGTGGTCGACCACGAGCGCAACCAGTACGAGGCGAAGGTGGTCGGTCGCAGCACCGTCTACGACCTGGCGATCCTCTTCGTTGAGGAGAACGACGACCTCAAGCCCGCCAAGCTCGGCTACTCCGCCAAGCTCCAGGTCGGTGAGCCCGTCGTCGCCCTCGGCTCGCCCCTCGGCCTCAACAACACCGTGACCTCGGGCATCGTGAGCTACCTGCACCGTCCGGTCTCCACCGGCTCGACGGCCGACGACTCGTCGTACATCGACGCGGTGCAGACCGACGCCGCGATCAACCCCGGCAACTCAGGTGGACCGCTGGTCAACCAGAAGGGCGAGGTGATCGGCGTCAACTCCGCGATCGCGACCGCTGGCGGCGGCTCGGTCGACCAGGAGGCCGGCAACATCGGCGTCGGCTTCGCGATCCCGGTCGAGCAGGTGCGCATCACGGCCGACCAGATCCTCAAGACGGGCAAGGCTCAGTACCCGCTCATCGGAGCGCTGGTGAAGCCCGGCTCGGGCCCGGACGGCAAGGGTGCGGTCCTCGACTCCATCTCGAAGGCGACGCCGGCGGAGAAGGCGGGTCTGAAGCCCGAGGACGTGATCCTCGCGGTCAACGGCCAGCCCGTCTACGCCAGTGTCGACCTCATCGTCGCGATCCGGACCTACCAGCCCGGGGCGACCGTCGAGTTCACCGTGGAGCGCGACGGCGACTCGCGGAAGGTCAAGATCGTGCTCGCGGGCAAGGACGGCTGACCCTCCGCCGACGTGGTCGCGCCGTCAGCGCGCGGTCGCAGGGTGCTCTCCCGGGTCCGCGGTGCGGGGAGAGGCTCAGGCCTCGGAGTCCGTCTCCACGAACGGGTGCTCGGCGACGTACTCACGCGTCGCTTCGTACTGGTGGGCGATGTACTCCTCCAGGCGCGAGCCCTCGACGCGCCACTGGCCCCGCCCGCCGATCTTGATCGCGGGCAGCTCGCCGCGGCGCACCAGGGCGTAGACCTGCGCGCTCGACGTGTTCAGCACCTCGGCGACGTCGGCGAGGGTGAGGAACCTCGGGGTGTCGGCCATGGGCCCATCGTCGCACCCGGGCATCGTCGCGCCGAACGCGGCACGCCCCGGCTGTGGACAGTCGGCCTGTGGATGAATGCTGGCGCCCCGGGGCGGCGGCCTGCATGATGTGCCGGTGTCCAGAGATCTCGGGAACTCTCCGGGCACGCCTGCCCCGCCTCCGGCCACACGCGTGGCCCGGCCCGGCTGGCGTGACCCCAGGTTGTGGATCGGCGTCCTGCTGGTGGCCGGCTCGGTGGTGCTCGGCGCCCGCCTGCTGGCGGCGGCCGACGACACGGTGGCCGTCTGGGCCCTCGCCGACGAGCGGGGGAGCGGGTCGCCCGTGGTGGCGGCCGACCTCGAGGTGCAGCGGGTGCGCTTCGGGGACGACGACGCGCTGGCGCGCTACTTCCCGGCGGACGAGGCGGTGCCCGACGGCCTGGTGCTGACCCGTGCCGTCGGCGCCGGCGAGCTGCTGGCCCGGTCCGCCGTGGCCGACGCCACGACCGACGAGGTGCTCCAGGTGCCGCTCGCCGTCGACCCGCAGCAGGTCTCGCCCGACGTGACGACGGGCTCCGTCGTGGACGTGTGGGTCAAGGACGGGATCGCCGACCGCGCGCCCGGCGACGCGGCCGGCCCTGTCAGTGCACCCGCACTGAGTGCGGTGACCGTCCTCGCCGCACCCGCCTACGAGGACACCTTCGCCGTCTCCGGCACCCGCCAGGTGGTGGTGGCCGTCGACGACGAGCGGGCGGCCGCGTTCGAGGAGCTCCTCGCCGGTCTCCAGGACCCGGTCATCCGGATCCTCCAGCGATCGTGACGGCGCCGTGAGCCCTTCCGTCACCGTCGTCCTCATCGTCTCCACCGGTGCGGCGTGGGAGCCCCGGGCGCTCGCTGCCCTCCAGGCCAGCCCCGCCACGGTCGTGCTCAAGCGGTGCGTCGACGTGGCCGACCTGCTCGCGACCGCGAGCACCGGCCAGGCGCACGTCGCCGTGCTCGCCGCGGACCTCGCCGGGCTCGATCACACGGTGGTCGACGACCTCGGCGGGTACGGCGTCCGCGTGGTCGGTGTGGCTGCCGACACCGAGCTCACCCGGCCCCGCGCTGCGCGGATCGGCGTGGTGACGCTGCTCGAGGCAGCGCGGGTCGACGAGATCGCGACGCTCGTGGCTTCGCTGCCGGCCGACCCGACGCTCCCGGC
Source organism: uncultured Nocardioides sp. (assembly GCA_964487275.1). GTDB lineage: Bacteria > Actinomycetota > Actinomycetes > Propionibacteriales > Nocardioidaceae > Nocardioides. Next base: position 181,544 of record CAZAQE010000003.1, read on the forward strand.
CGAGCCACCGGGCGTCGTACCGCCGGCGGCGGGGGAGCCGACCACGACTCCGGCCGCGGGCTCCCCGGGACGGGTGATCGCGGTCTGGGGGCCGGGCGGCGCCCCGGGCCGGACGACCCTCGCGGGCGCCGTCGCCGCCGAGCTGGCGCGACGCGGGTTGAGCACGCTGCTCATGGACGCTGATCCCTACGGCGGCGCGGTCGCCCAGCAGCTCGGCATCCTCGACGAGGTCTCGGGGCTGCTCGCCGCAGCCCGACTGGTGGCGGCGGGCACCGTGGAGCAGCGTTTCACCACGGTGCAGCGCCGGCTGTCGGACCGGCTCCGCGTGATCACCGGGCTGCCCCGCCCCGACCGCTGGCCGGAGGTCCGGCCCGGCACGTTGACCGCCCTCGTCGAACGGGCAGTGCAGGACGGCCAGGTGGTCCTCGACACCGGCTTCAGCATCGAGCCGGACCCGGCCGCGGACCTCGGCCGGGCCGCCCGCAACGACCTCACCCGGGAGGCGCTGGAGGTCGCGGACGAGGTCGTCCTGGTGGGCGGCGCCGATCCGGTCGGCCTGGCCCGCCTCGCCCGGGCGATCGCCGACCTGCGCGAGCTGCTGCCGCACGCGGCGCCCCGCGTCGTCGTCAACCGGATGCGTCCCACCCTGGGCTGGCGCGAGGCGGACGTGGTGGCGATGCTGGCCGGCTTCGGCCCCAGCCGCGGGGTCCACTTCCTGCCCGACGACCAGCCGGCGGTCGACCGGGCACTCGTCGCCGGCCGGCTGCTGGTGGAGTCAGGCGACTCGCCGCTGACCCGCGCGGTCGGGCGTCTGCTCGACGCGATGGCGGGTCCGGTGCTCAGGCGCTGAACAGCAGCATCAGCCCACCGGCGGTGAAGGTCACCATGACGGCGAGCAGCGGCAGCTGGCCGGTCACCTGGTCCTTCCTCGGCAGCAGGACGAGGGCCCGGTCGTGGGCCGCGATCGCCGCCACCACGTGGCCGATGACGACCGCGAGGACCTTGATCGTGGCGAGCACCTCCGGGTGGTAGGAGAACCAGTACGACGGCTCGACGGCCGCCGTACCGAGGATGTCCCAACCCTTGCCGAACGGGTCGCTGGCGCGGGCCAGGGTCTGCGTGCCGACGTCGATGAACAGCGTCAGGTAGTGCGCGACGATGTAGCCGAGGATGATCGGGACGATCGAGTGCGCGTAGTGGCGGGGCAGGTCGCGGCGTGACACCTCGCCCCCGGACGGTGTCAGCGCGCTCCCGGCGCTGAACAGCACACCGGCGAGCAGCACGAAGCACAGCAGCGCGACGTTGTCGAGGTAGACCTTGTCGATGCTGGCGTCCTGGTACGTCTTGACCCAGAACGTCGACTCGCGGAACGAGTCGAAAGCGGTGCTGCCGAACAGGACCGCGACCACCGCGACCAGGCCCGGCAGGGGCGGGATCGTCGACAGGTTGGCGAGCGGGCTGCGTACCACGAGCCGGTCGTCCTCGTCACGCGCCCACGGAGACAGCTTCGCGATGAGCGAGGAGTAGACCTCGAACGGGTCGGCCCGCTCGTAGAAGCGGTTGCCGAACACGGCGCCGCCGACGAGCATCGCGCCGACGTAGACGGCGCACCAGAAGCGCACCGAGCCCAGCTCGGTCGGGTACGTGTAGGCCAGCTCGAACCAGACGAACGCGTAGAGCCCGATCGCGGCTGGCCAGAAGCCGAGCCGTTCGGGGTAGGGGAGCAGGCCCGTGTCCGGGTCGCTGCCGGCGAGCCGGGCGATCGCGGCGTTGAGCGATCGGACCGGGCTGATCGCCTTCCACACCGGACCGAGGAGGGCCGAGGCGAAGACCAGCCCGACCCACCACCAGACGTAGAAGATGCCGAAGAACGGGTTGGTCAGGTTGTCCTGGCCGGCGACCGCCACCGCGACCGTGTACGCCGCCAGCAGCAGTCCGACCGCCCGCGCGCCGATCCGGAAGCCGGCCGACGACACGACGGCGTCGAGCCACGGGGCGACCGCCCGCCCGGTGACCGGCCGGCCGTCGTAGCGCGGCGTGCGCCAGGCGACGACGAGGACGGTGAAGGACACCACGAGCGCGGCCACCGCGCCCGACACGGCGAGCTCCAGCGAGATCGGCAGGTCTGCCTGGCCGCCGATCCCGTGGGCCTCGATCGTGCCCTCGGCGCCGCCGGTCAACGGACCTCGAGCTGGACGATGACCTGGTCCAGCTCGTGGGACTCGACGGCGACGACGCCGGGCCGATCGATGGCGATGGGCAGCGTGGTGGTGCCCTCGCCGAACTCCAGCTGCTGCTCCGGGTCGGAGTGGATGTGCAGCTCGCCGGGCTCGTCGGCGGTCACGACGAGGTCGACCGGCTGGCCGGCGTCCACCTCGACCCGGTCGCCGCTCGGGTCGACCTTGCCGTCCTCGATGGTGATGTCGATCGTGACGACCTCGTCGGAGCCGGCCTTCTCCTCGTCGCCGCAGGCGGTGACGGTGGCCAGCAGGGTGACGCCGGTGAGCACGGCGCCGGCAGCGCGCAGGCGCATGGGCGGATTCCTCCTCGTGAGGGAGCCGACACATCTGCCGACACTCGTTGGACCGTGTCGGTCCGGCTCCCGGTTCTCTGCCAGAATCTCACGGTGACCCCAAGGCGTCCGGATGGGGCCGGACGTCGTTGGTCCCCGGGGGTCCGCCAAGAGGTTGGAGAACGACGTGGTGGATCGGGTGCGTCCGCGCGACCTGACGTTCCTCGCTGAGGAGACGCCGGAGACGCCGCTGCACAACGCCACGATCGAGATCTTCGACCCGGGCGAGGGCGAGGACGCCTTCGACCACGCCCGCCTGGTCGCGCTCATCCGGGACCGGATCGCGTTCGTGCCGCGCTACCGCCAGCGCCTGCAGACGGTCCCCGGGCACCTGGCCAACCCGGTCTGGGTCGACGACGAGAACTTCGACCTCGGCTTCCACGTGCGCCGCTCCGCCCTGCCGCGGCCCGGGACCTCGGCCCAGCTCCTCGAGCTCGTCTCGCGCATCGTGTCGCGTCCGCTCGACCGCACCCGGCCGCTGTGGGAGATCTACTTCGTCGAGGGGCTCGAGGGTGGCCGCGTCGCGCTGCTCTCGAAGACCCACCAGGCCCTCGTCGACGGCGTCCACACCGTCGACCTCGGCCAGCTGCTGCTCGACCTGCAGCCCGAGGCGCGCGAGCTCGACCCCGACGACTGGGTGCCGCGCCGCTCCCCGAACCCCGCCCGCCTGCTCGGCAGCGCGGTCCGCGAGAACCTCACCGACCCGGGCGTCCTGCTCGACACGGTGCGCACCGGCTCGCGGGCCGTGGCCCGCGAGGCCGACCGCCGCAGCGGCCGGGCGCGCTCCTTCCTCGCCGCCGCGACCGGTCGCCGGCCCCAGCGCCGCGGCGTCATCAACGGCCCGCTCTCGCAGCAGCGTCGCGTGGTGACCGTCGAGACCCGCCTGGCCGACTACCGCAAGGTGCGCGAGGCGCACGGCGGCACCGTCAACGACGTGATCCTGGCGACGGTCACCGGCGCGCTCCGGGCGTGGCTGATGACCCGCGCCGAGTCGATGGGCGGGCTGCGCCAGGTGCGCGCGGTCGTGCCCGTCTCGGTCATCGACGAGGAGCTGGAGGCGACCTCGCTCGGCAGCCAGATCGCCGCCCACTTCGTCGACCTGCCGATCGGCGAGGCCAGCCCCGTGGTCCGGCTGCACCAGGTGTCGTACTCGTTCCAGGCCCACAAGGACACCGGCCGCAGCGTCGCCGCCAACCGCCTGGCCGGCATCGCCGGCTTCGCGCCGACGACCTTCCACGCGATCGGCTCGCGCGTCGCCGCCACCGAGCTGCGCCGTGGCTACCAGCTGTCGGTGACCAACGTGCCCGGTCCCCAGACCCCGCTGTACGCCGCCGGCGCGCGGATGCTGGCCAGCTTCCCGGTGCCGCCGTTGACGCCCGGCCACCCGTTGGCGATCAGCGTGACGTCGTACGACGGCGGGGTGTTCTACGGCATCACCGCCGACCGTGACTGGATCCCCGACGCCGAGCTGCTCGGTGCGTGTGTGCAGGAGGCGCTCGAGGAGCTGCTCGAGCTGTCCTCGGCCACCCGCGAGCGCGCCCCGCGCGGGAGGCGCAACCCGAGGACGAAGCCGCGCACCGGCGGCAGGGGCACCACCGACTGACGGCGCCCGGTGGGCGTGGGACCATGGAGCCGTGATTCCGCTGCACATGGGCGCCCTGCACCCCGTCGAGCAGGTCGCCACGATCGTCCTGGCCTTCGGGCCGTTCGTGGTGCTCGGCATCGTGATCATGGTGCGCCGTCGAGCCGAGCTCGAGGAGGAGCGCCGTGAGCAGGAGAGCGAGACGGCCCGGCTCCACGAGGGGGAACCGGGCCGCGACGCCTGATCGTCGGCGCGCTGGTCAGCGTGCCAGCCACTCCTTGCCGGTCCGCTCCTCGGCCCGCAGGGCGCTCCCGAGCAGCTTCGCCAGCAGGTCCTCGATCTTGCCGGCGACCAGCGGGATCTTGACGGTCACGTCGAGGGTGACCGTCTCGCGGGTGACGCCGTCCTGCTCGACCAGGACCGCGGTGCCCTTCATCTCGCCGGGCTTGCCGGGGATGGTGACGTGGACGTCGGCGTGCGAGGCGCTGGACCAGGCCTCGGTCTGCACGATCGTCACCGTGTCGCCGACGATCTTCTTCGCGAAGGCCGGCACCCGGTCGGTCGGCTGGGTCATCTCGATCCGGACCGCCTTCTCGTTGGCGTCGCCCTCGATCCCCACGGTGTACGACGTCGCGCGCTGGTTGCGGCACACCTCCTGCCGGAACTCGGGGTCCGACAGCATGCCGGCCACCTCGATCAGCGAGGCGTCGTAGACCATCTCGTGCACCAGACGTGTTGCCATTCTCAGCGATCTCCCCTCAGCCAGGCGGTGCCCGTGGCGTGCTCCACGGACAGGCCCTCGTCGATGTTGTCGGCCATGATCTTCTCCAGCTTCCCGGCGATGAGCGGCACCTTGACGCCCACCTCGAGCTCTTGGACGTAGGTCGTCCCGGTGCCGTCGGCAGTGAGCCGGATCGTGCCGGCCATCGTGGTCGGCTTTCCCGGCGCCGTGATCTCGATCGTCCCGGAGGTGGCGTCGGCCCACTCCTCGCGGATGATCGCCCGGGTGGTGTCGCCGGCGATCTTCTTCGCGATCGCCGGCAGTCCCGCGGTCCTCTGCACCTGGTCGCTGACCATCGTGAACCCCTCACCCCGTGGGGTGATCGTCACGTCGACCGAGACGACGTCCTGTGCTGCTGCGACCTTCTCGCGGAACGCCGGGTCCGCCAGCATGGCGAACACCTCGGCCGGGGCCGCCTCGTAGGCGAGCTCACGTCGGAACCTCATGGGCGCCATCATCGCGCACCGGGCGCCCGGACCGCTGGTGACCGGCGGGTAACCGCGCCATGTTGTCGAGGTCACGTCTTGGTCCTACGTTGAGAGGGTGTCAATGACGACGCTGCCGCCCTCGGCACCGGGGGCCGACCGTGACCGCATCTTCGAGCAGGCCGCCGCCGCGGCCGGGACGCCGAAGGGGTCCGGTGGGCCACCGCGTGATGCGCTGCCCGTCCTGTTGCCGGCCTACTACCGGCACGTCGCGACGGAGGAGCTGGCCGCGCGCAGCGACGTCGACGTGTACGGCGCCTTCGCCTCGCACCACCACCTCGCGCTCGAGCGCAAGCCCGGCCGGGCGAAGGTGCGGGTCTTCACGCCGACCGTCGCCGAGCACGGCTGGTCCGCCGCGGGCCACTCGATCGTGGAGGTCGTCGGCGAGGACATGCCGTTCCTGGTCGACTCCCTGACGATGCTGCTGGCGCGGCTGGTGCACGACGTGCGGACGGTCGTCCACCCGACCTTCGACGTGCGCCGCGACGACGCCGGCCGACTGGTGTCGGTCGAGCCTGTCGCCTCCGGGTCGGTCACCCCGGCCGACGGCGCCGTGCGTGAGTCCTGGATGCACATCGAGGTGGGCCGCCTCGGTGCCGACGGCGAGGACCACCCGGAGCAGGTCGCGGCCGCGTGCCAGCGGGTGCTGGCCGACGTCCGTGCGGCGGTCGAGGACTGGTCGGGCATGCAGGCCCAGGTCACCGACATCGTCGACGGCCTCACCGCCGCGCCACCCCCGCTCGACCCCGAGGAGGTGCGCCGGGCGCGGGAGCTGCTCGGCTGGCTCGCCGACGAGCACTTCACCTTCCTCGGCTACCGCGAGTACGTCCTGGACCACGTGGTGCTCCCCGGCGGCGAGGAGGCCGAGGACGTGCTGCGGCCGGTTCCCGGCTCCGGTCTCGGCATCCTGCGCGAGAGCCCGGAGGAGGGCGACACCTCCGTCGCGTTCAGCCGTCTGCCCGACGCGGTGAAGGCGAAGGCCCGCGAGAAGACCCTGATGGTGTTCGCGAAGGCCAACTCCCGCTCGACGGTCCACCGTCCGGCCTACCTCGACTACGTCAGCGTGAAGACGTTCGACGACGCCGGCGAGGTCGTCGGCGAGCGCCGCTTCCTCGGCCTGCTCTCGAGCGCGGCCTACACCGAGTCGCTGTTGCAGATCCCGTTGCTGAGGGAGAAGGTGGCCGAGGTCCTGCAGCGCAGCGGCTTCGACGCGCGCAGCCACGACGGCGCGGCGCTCCTCGACACCCTCGAGACCTATCCTCGCGACGAGCTCTTCCACACCCCGGTCGACGAGCTGTCGCCGATCGTGGAGGCGGCGATGCAGGCGCGCGAGCGCCGCGCAGTGCGGCTGTTCATCCGCCGCGACACCTACGCCCGTTACCTCTCTGTCCTCGTCTACCTGCCGCGCGACCGCTACAACACCGGCGTGCGCCAGCGGTTCGTGCAGATCCTGGTCGACCAGATCGGGCGCGGCCGGATCGGGCCCGACGACGTCGAGTTCAACGTCAGCATCAACGAGTCGACGACCGCGCGGGTGCACTTCGTGGTCCACCTCCCCAAGGGCGAGCTGGTTCCCGACGACATCGACACCGCCGACCTGGAGCGCCGCCTGGTCGAGGCGTCGCGCTCCTGGCAGGAGGACTTCCTCCAGGCCGTGATCGCCGAGTACGGCGAGGAGGTCGGCGCGCTGCTCGGGCGGCGCTACGTCGACGCCTTCCCCGAGGCCTACAAGGAGGACTTCAACCCCCGGGCGGCGGCCGTCGACCTGGGCCGGGTCGAGGGGATCCGCGGTGACAGCGGGATCGACCAGTCGCTCTACGCCGACCTCGACGCCGCCGACGGCGAGGCCCGGCTGAAGGTGTTCCGGGTCGGCGAGCCGCTCTCGTTGAGCGGCGTACTGCCCATGCTGTCGTCGATGGGCGTGGAGGTCGTCGACGAGCGGCCCTACGGTCTGACCGGCCTCGAGCGCCGTACGCACATCTACGACTTCGGCCTGCGCTACGGCGAGGCGCTCCCGGACCACGCGCGCGAGCTCTTCGCCGACGCGCTGCGGGCGATGTGGGACGGCTTCACCGAGATCGACGGCTTCAACCGGCTGGTGCTGCGCGCCCAGCTGACCTGGCGGCAGGCGATGGTGCTGCGCGCCTACGCGAAGTACATGCGCCAGGGCAACAGCCCGTTCGCGCTCGACTCGATCGAGCAGGCGCTGGTCGACAACGTCGAGCTGGCCCGGCTGCTGGTCCTGCTCTTCGAGACCCGCTTCGACCCGGGCACCGACGACGGCCGGGCCGACCGCGAGGCGAGCCTGGTCGCCAGGATCAGCAGCGCGCTGGACGACGTGGTCAGCCTCGACCACGACCGGATCCTGCGTTCCTACCTGACGCACGTCCAGGCGACCCTGCGCACGAACTACTTCCAGGGCGAGGACGGCGCCCCGAAGCCGTACCTGTCGCTCAAGCTCGAGCCGTCGGCGATCCCCGACCTGCCGGAGCCGCGGCCGAAGTTCGAGATCTTCGTCTACTCGCCGCGGGTCGAGGGCGTGCACCTGCGCTTCGGCTCGGTGGCGCGCGGTGGCCTGCGCTGGTCGGACCGTCGCGACGACTTCCGCACCGAGATCCTCGGCCTGGTCAAGGCGCAGATGGTCAAGAACACGGTCATCGTCCCGGTCGGCGCGAAGGGCGGCTTCTACGCCAAGCAGCTGCCCGACCCGAGTGACCGCGAGGCATGGCTGGCCGAGGGCGTCGATTGCTACCGGACGTTCATCCGCGGCCTGCTCGACGTCACCGACAACCTCGTCGCGGGCGAGACCGTGCCGCCGCCGTCCGTGGTCCGCCACGACGCCGACGACTCCTACCTCGTGGTCGCCGCCGACAAGGGCACCGCGACCTTCTCCGACATCGCCAACGGCGTCGCCGCCGACTACGGCTTCTGGCTGGGCGACGCCTTCGCGAGCGGCGGGTCCGTCGGCTACGACCACAAGGCGATGGGCATCACCGCCAAGGGGGCGTGGGTGTCCGTACGCCGCCACTTCCGCGAGATGGGCGTCGACTGCCAGAACGAGGACATCACCGTCGTCGGCATCGGCGACATGTCCGGTGACGTGTTCGGCAACGGGATGCTCTGCTCGGAGCACATCCGGCTGGTCGCGGCCTTCGACCACCGCGACATCTTCATCGACCCGGAGCCCGACGCGGCGTCGTCGTACGCCGAGCGCCGGCGGCTCTTCGACCTGCCCCGCTCCAGCTGGCAGGACTACGACCGCTCGCTCATCTCCGAGGGCGGTGGGGTCTTCCCGCGCAGCGCCAAGTCGATCCCGGTCAACGCCCACGTCCGGGCGGCGCTCGGCATCGCCGGGCACGTCGAGCGGATGACGCCGGCCGAGCTGATGCGCGCGATCCTGCTCGCTCCCGTCGACCTGCTCTGGAACGGCGGCATCGGCACCTACGTCAAGGCGTCGAGCGAGACCAACGCCGACGCGGGCGACAAGGCCAACGACGCGATCCGCGTCGACGGGGGGCAGCTGCGGGTGCGGTGCGTCGGCGAGGGCGGCAACCTCGGCTGCACGCAGCGCGGCCGGATCGAGTACGCCGTCGACGGGGGCCGGATCAACACCGACTTCATCGACAACTCGGCCGGTGTGGACACCTCCGACCACGAGGTCAACCTCAAGATCCTGCTCGACCGGGTGGTCCGCGACGGTGACCTGACCGGCAAGCAGCGCAACGAGCTCCTGGCGTCGATGACCGACGAGGTCGCGGAGCTGGTGCTGCGCGACAACTACGAGCAGAACCTCGCGCTGGCCAATGCAGCGAAGAACGCGCCGTCGCTGCTGCACGTCCACGAGCAGTGGATGCGCGACCTCGAGTCGCGCGGCCTGCTCGACCGGGAGCTGGAGGCACTGCCGCCGACCCGCGAGGTCAAGCGGCGGATCGAGGCCGGGGGAGCGCTGACCCAGCCCGAGCTCGCGGTGCTGATGGCCTACACCAAGATCGTGCTGGCCGAGGAGCTGCTCGCCTCGGACCTGCCCGAGGACCCCTACCTCACCCTCGACCTGCAGTCGTACTTCCCGGCGCCGGTGCAGAAGGGCTTCCTCGACCAGATCGGCGACCACCCCCTGCGTCGCGAGATCATCGTGACCCAGGTCGTCAACGACCTCGTCAACGGTGCGGGCTTCACCTACTGGCCGCGCCTCGCGGGCGAGACGGGCGCCAGCGCGGCCGAGCTGACCCGGGCGAACTTCGTGGCGCGGGAGATCTTCGGCTCCCTCGACCTGCGACGCGAGCTGGAGCAGTACGACAACGTGCTCGACGCGGGCCTGCAGACCCGGATGCGGGTGGAGATGCGCACGCTCGTCGAGCGCGCGTCGCGCTGGCTGGTCACGAACCGGCGGCCCCCGCTCGACAGCCAGGGCAACGTGGAGTTCTTCGCGACCCACGTGCAGGACACGATGCTCGAGCTGCCGTCGCTGCTCACCGGCGCCGAGCTGGCGGCGTACGAGAGCCGGCGGAAGTCGCTGGAGGCGCAGTCCGTCCCGCCGGAGCTGGCGTCCCGGGTCGCGTCCTTCGACGTCGCCTACACGCTGCTCAACGTCGTCGAGATCGCCGACCGGGCCGGTCTGCGGCCCGCCGAGGTCGCGCGGGTGCACTTCACGCTCGGCGAGCGGCTGGGCGTGTCCGCCCTGCAGCAGCGGATCGTCGACCTGCCGCGCGCCGACCAGTGGCAGACGATGGCCCGGGCCGCGCTGCGCGACGACCTGCACGCGGTCCACGCCCAGCTGACCGGCGAGGTCCTCGCCGCGACGGCGGGGCTCGAGCCCGACGCGGACGAGGACCCGCTGGACCTCGCCTCGCGGCGGGTCGCCGTGTGGGAGGAGACCACCGGGGGCGTCGTCGACCAGGCGATCAGCGCGCTCAAGGCAGTCTGCACGGACGAGCCGGCCGACATCGCCAAGGTGTCGGTCGGGCTGCGGGTGGTGCGCGGGCTGCTCGCCTGACCCCGACTGTTGTTGAGAGGGCTCGCCACGATGTCCTAGGGTCGCGGTGATGTCAGCCATCGACGTGCAGGACCTGACCAAGCGGTACGACGACCTCACGGCCGTCGACGGCGTGACGCTCCAGGTGGCCGAGGGAGAGTTCGTCGGCGTCGTGGGGCCCAACGGCGCCGGCAAGACCACGCTGCTCGAGATGATCGAGGGCCTCCGGCAGCCGGACGAAGGGGAGGTGCGGCTGCTCGGCGAGCCGGTGTGGCCGCGCAACCCGCGGCTGCAGCCCCGGCTCGGCGTCCAGTTGCAGGCGTCGTCCTTCTTCGAGCGGCTCACCGCCCGCGAGCAGATCCGCACCTTCGCCAGCCTGTACGGCGTCGGGTCCGCCCCTGCCGACGAGTGGCTCGAGCGGGTGGGGCTCGCCGAGAAGTCCGACACGCGGGTGGAGGACCTGTCGGGCGGCCAGGCGCAACGGCTGTCGATCGCCTGCGCGCTGGTGCACGACCCCGAGCTGGTGTTCCTCGACGAGCCGACCGCCGCGCTCGACCCCCAGGCGCGTCGCAACCTGTGGGACCTGCTGTCGTCGATCAACGAGAGCGGGCGCACGGTCGTGCTGACGACGCACTACATGGACGAGGCCGAGGTGCTGTGCGACCGGGTGGCCGTCATGGACCGCGGCAGTATCCTGCAGTTCGACACCCCCGCCGCCCTGGTGCGCGGCCTCGACGCACCCGCGCGGATCACGGTCGCCCCCGGCACGCTGACGGCGGACCGCGCGGCGGCGATCCCCGGCGTCACCGAGGCGGGTGAGGGCCCCGACGGCGTGGTGCTGGTGACCCGCGACCCCGCCGGCGTGCTCACCGCGCTGGCAGCCGGCGACCACCTGGCCGGGGTGAACGTGCGGACCGGCACCCTCGAGGACGTCTTCCTGGCGCTGACCGGGCGGGAGTACCGCGCATGACCCGCTTCGAGGGATCACCCTTCTGGGCGCTGTCCGTCGCGATCCTGCGCGGGTTCCTGCGCGACCGGGCGGCGGTGTTCTTCGCCGTCGTCTTCCCGCTGATGTTCCTCGTGCTCTTCGGCGGCCTGCTCGGCAACCAGGACCAGTCGAAGGTCGACCTCGTCAAGGTCGGTGCCGTCCCCCTGGTCGACGACCTCCCCGACGAGGCGCGCGCCGCCTTCGACGACACCTTCGAGGTGACCGACGAGGACGACCTCGCCGCGGCCCTCGAGGAGGTCCGCAAGGGCGACGCCGACGTGGCGATCGAGCAACGCGGCGACGAGCTCGTCGCGCACTACACGCAGACCGACCAGGTGAAGGCCGCCGTCACCCGGGGCACGCTGCGGGCCTTCGTGGACGGGGCCAACGTCGCCGCGACCGGCGAGCCGCCGCCGTACACGTTCACCGCGGAGCGGGTCGAGGACGACTCGCTGACGGTGATCCAGTTCGTCACGCCCGGACTGCTGGGCTGGGCGGTCGCGATGAGCGCGGCCTTCGGCTCGGCCGCGACCCTCCAGGGCTGGCGGCAGTCCAAGCTGCTGCGCCGCCTGCAGCTGGCGCCCGTCGGCACCGGCACCATCGTCGGCGCCCGCGTGGCGGTGACCCTGCTGATCTCGCTCGGCCAGCTCGCCATCTTCCTCGGCACGGGGGCGGCTGCCTTCGGCCTGCAGCTGACCGGCGCATGGTGGATGTCGGTGCCGTTGATCGTCGTCGGCACGCTGTGCTTCATGGCCATCGGCCTGCTGGCCGGCGCGCTCGCGAAGACCACCGAGGGCGCGGTCAACCTGGCCAACTTCCTGGTGCTGCCGATGGCCTTCCTCAGTGGGTCGTTCTTCCCGCTGGACGGTGCGCCGACCTGGCTCCGGCGGCTCTCCGACCTGCTGCCCCTCAAGCACCTCAACGAGGGCATGCTCGACGTGATGGTGCGCGGCGAGGGGGCGGTTGCGGCCGTCGTACCCCTGGTGATCCTCGCCGGCTTCGCCGTCGTGGTGACCCTGCTCGCCGCCCGTTTGTTCCGGTGGGAGACGGCCTGAGCCAATAGGGTGGGGCGACTGCGCTCGACGAGAGGGACCCCCGTTGTATGACATCACCGTGATCCTGGGCCAGCTCGCCCTGATCATCGTCGTGGCCCGGCTCGCCGGGGTCGCCGCCGGCAAGGTCGGCATCCCGCCCGTCGTCGGCGAGATCTTCGCCGGCGTCCTGCTCGGCCCCAGCCTGCTCGGCTACGGCGTCAGCGACTTCCTCTTCCCGATGGACACCCGTCCGTTCCTCGGTCTGCTGGCGAGCATCGGCCTGGTCCTGTTCATGTTCGTGGTCGGCCTGGAGCTCGACGTCTCGCTGGTCAAGGGTCGCGGCAGGGTCGCGGCCTCGGTCTCGATCGTCTCGATCGCACTGCCGTTCGCCATGGGATTCGGGCTCGCACTCCTCCTCAAGGACCTCCGGTACGACGGCGCCGAGGTCGTGCCGTTCGCGCTCTTCATCGGTGCGGCCATGTCGATCACGGCGTTCCCGGTCCTCGCCAGGATCCTGACCGACCGTCGGATGAACCGCACCGAGACGGGCGGCCTCGCACTGGCCTGCGCGGCGACCGACGACGTGCTCGCCTGGACGATGCTGGCCGTGGTGATCGGCGTCGCGGGCGGCGAGGGCCACGGCCACGGACCGTCGTGGGTGATCTACCTGGCCTTCCCGTTCGTGCTCTTCGCGCTGTTCGTCGTCCGCCCGCTGCTGGCCCACCTGACCTCGATGTACCGCAAGGCCGGCGAGCTGACGCCGACGATCCTCTCGATCGTGCTGATCGGCATCCTCGTGTTCTCGGCGACGACCGAGTACCTCGGCGTGCACTACATCTTCGGCGCCTTCCTCTTCGGCGCGATCCTGCCGCACGAGGACGCGGCCCAGATGCGGCACGAGATCCTGGTCCGTCTGGAGCAGCTGTCGGTCCTGCTGCTCCTGCCGGTGTTCTTCCTCGTCGCCGGTCTGGCCGTCGACGTCCGAGGTCTCAGCGCCGAGAACCTCCTGCAGCTGGCGGCGATCCTCGCCGTGGCCATCGCCGGCAAGTACGTCGGCGCCTACATCGGCGCCCGCTCGGCAGGCGTCCCGCACTGGCAGGCCAACGCGCTCGGCATCTTGATGAACACCCGTGGCCTGACCGAGATCGTCATCCTCACGGTCGGGCGCGAGCTGCACCTGCTCAGCGACGAGCTATTCACGATGATGGTCATCATGGCCCTGGTCACCACCGTGATGACCGGACCGCTGCTCAACCTCGCCTACCCCCGGCGCCGGGTCGCGCGCGACATCGCCGAGGCCGAGCGGGCAGCCCTCGGCGCGGAGGCCGTCGACCGGATCCTCGTCCTCGCCCACGACGGCCAGGACAACCGCCTGCTCGTCGACCTCGCGATCGGCGCCCTCGGGGGAGCCCGCCCCGCCGAGATCGTGATCGCCGACCTGACCCCGCAGGGGCGCGCGCTGGAGGTCGGCAGTGGCATGTCGCTCGACCTCGCCGAGATGGCCGCCGCCATGGAGCGCCAGCAGGTGCTGGTCCACCACGGGGAGGAGCACGGCGTGCCGGTGCGCGTCATCGCCCACCCGTCCGCCGACGTCCAGCAGGATCTCGTCGAGCTCGTGGGTGTGCTGCAGCCGCAGGGCCTGGTGGCCTGGTCCGACGACCCCTCGCTCGACGCCGTCGTGGCGGCGAACGAGTCGCCTGTCGTCGTGGCGGCAGCCGGGACTCCCGTCCCGGACGCGGATGCGCCGGTCGTCGTACACGGGAGCAACGACGTGGACGGCGACGCCGCCGTCGTGCTCGGCGCCCGCCTGGCCGTCGTACGGGGGACCACCCTCGAGGTCCGCGGCGACGGCCGCCGGACCACGGCCGCCCGCACGGCGCTGGCCGCCCGGGGCGTGCGGGTGGTCGACGCCGCGCACGACGCGGGCCCGCTGGCCGCCGCACCGCTGGTGCTGTCGGCCGCGTCCGCCGGCGGGGGCGGGATCAGCGTCCGTGCCGAGCTGGACGCCGCGCCGACCGACTTCGCAACCGTCGCGCTCGGCGAGGTCGCCGCCCCGGCCTGAGGCGGTCAGCGGGTGATGTCGAAGCGCTCGACGAGGGTGGTCCAGTACGACTGTTGGACGTCGTGGCCCCGGGCGAGCGCCACGTAGGCCAGGTCCATCTCGGCGCGTCCGACGGCGTAGGCAGCGGCCTGCGCGAGATCGTCGCTGCAGGCGTTCTCGATCGCCATGGCCACGGTCGACAGCATCAGGAGCTGGTCCACGACCTGAGCCGGCCCGGGATTGTCGTCGATCCGGCGTTGCCGTTCGGCGCCGAGCGCGGCGTCGATCTCGGCGATGCGTGCGGCCGTCGCAGGCATCAGGACGGGCCGCTGGCCCGACCCGAAGCGGTCCAGCGTCGCAGCGAACGCGGGATCGCGATCGACGCCGGCCGCCTCCGCGAGGAAGGTGGCCGTCCACTCGACGAGCTCGCGCTGGAGTGCGGGAGCGAGGGCGCGTGCGGCATCCGGGGCGTCCAGTCTCGGAACCAGGAGCGCAGCCCCTGCGGGGTGCGTGGCGAGGAAGCGACGGACCATCTCGGCACCGAAGCGCTGACGATGGGGTTCGCCGTCCATCCGGCTCACCGCGTCCATCGCCCCCAGGGCCGCGCGGACCGTCCGCCAGGCCGAGGTGGCGGCGTCGCGGTGCAGGGCGGCCTCGCAGGCGCCCGCGGCCCATTGCTGGACGTTCAGGGCCCGGTAGCGCTCTTCCGAGAAGAAGTACCCCCCGTCCTCCGGGTCCACCTCGTCCGAGGGCGGCCTGTCGTCCCAGCGCGGGGGACGCTCGGCCTGCTGGAAGGCCGCGAACTCGGGACTCTGCTCGAGCTGGCGGACGAGCTGCTCCCACTCCGGGTCGTCCCCGCCGAAGGAGCGTGGGGAGGAGGCGTCATCGTCCTCGCTGGAGACCACGACGCTGGGGCCGACCGTCCAGGGCTCGTCGTCCTCCACGCCGTCGTCCGACCGCTGCCAGCCGCCCTCGTGCTCCTTGAGCATCTCTTCGTTGATCGCCCGCTCGATCGCGCCGAAGCGCTTGCGGGCGCGTTCGGGCAGGGGAGCGGGTGGGTTGCTGCGGAGGGCCTCCAGAGCGCAGGTGAAGTCAGGGTCGCCGGACAGGCCGGCCGCCTCCAGCGTCCGATGCACCGCCCACGCCGCGATCTCCCGCTGTGTCGTGAGGGGCAGTGCGGCCAACGCGGTGACCAGCTCAGGATGCTCCTGGGCAAGGGAGGTCGTCGCGATGGTGTCGACCTCGAGCGACGCCGGCATCGGGTTGACCCGGACGGCGTCCGTCCACGCGACGTCGTGCCGCCCGAAGCTGACACCGGTGAAGAGGTGGACCATCGTGGAGCCGAGTGCGATGGGGTCGACCTGCTCGTCGTCGACGTGCGGGCGGACGAGCGCCTGGACCTCGGGGGGCAGGCCGTCGAGCTCTTCTTCGTCGTACGGCGGGAGCTCCATCGAGGCCACCATCCGGCCTGCCTCGGCGCAGGCGAAGCGGATGCCGACGTTCTCGTTCCAGTACACCGACGCTGCGCGGCCATTGGGCGAGGCGAGCGACGCCGGCACCAGCACCTCCGGGCGGTTGCCCTGGTAGCCGTTGGGCTCCACCGCGAGCGATCCGCCGCCCAGCAGGCGGTGGAAGGCGGCGGTGTCGTCCAGTTCGTCCTCCTCGACGGGGTCGTCGGGATCCGCCCCGAACAGCTCCATCAGCCTGGCGGGTGGCAGTCCACCGACCACCGTGATGCAGGCGGCGACGTCGCCGACGACATCGACGACCCAGCCGTACCGAGCCGCCGTGGTCATCGAGTCATCAACTGCTGGCGCCCGCGTGGGTGTTGAACGCCAGCGTGCGGTGACCGATCCGGACCCGGGTGCCCTGCACGAGGACCTGCTCGGTGCCGGGCGGCATGCGCACCCAGTCCGGGGTCTTCGGGACGTGCACGAAGGTGCCGTTGGTGGAGTTGTTGTCGATCAGGACGACGTCCCACCCGCGCATCTCCAGGCGCGCGTGGACGCGGGAGACCTGGTTGGACTGGTCGATGATCGGCAGCGGCCGGAACTCGCCCGAGCCGATCCGGGCGTCCGCGTTCGGGTCACGGCCCAGCAGGTACGGGGTGTCGAGCTGGAACACGGCGCCGTCGTCGAGCACGATCACGCCGAGCGGCGGGCGCGGGCCGTTCACCAGGACCGGTGTCTGCTGCACCATGTTGATGCCACAGACGGCGCAGAAGAGCACGCGCGGGTCGTTGAAGTGGCGGTTCTTGCAGTAGACGCCGCGGACCTGCTCCTGGGCCGCCTCGTCGACCACCTGCGAGGCGTCCTCGACGATCGGGAGCGGCTCGAAGTCGTCCATGTCCTCGTCGACGTCGTCGATCAGCACGGACTGGAAGTTGACCTGCTCGTCCGCGGGCTGCGGCGGGAGCGGGCGACCCGCAGCCGGCGGCACCGGGGCCGGGGAAGCAGGGGCTGCGGCCACGACCGGTTCGGGCGCCGTGTCGGGTTCCGGTGCCTCCGGCTCGGCGGGCGGGCGGTGGGCGGTGTGCCCGTGTCCGTGGTCGTGCCCGTGGTCGTGAGCAGCCTCCTGTGGTGCCGCGGGCGCCGCCTCGGGCGCCTCGGCCATCATCGGCGCGGCCGGCGCCATGACGGCGGGGGCCGTGCCCGAGCCGAGCGCGAACGAGCCGGCGGGGATCACTCCGCCGTCGAGGCGGTACGACGACCCGTCGGCCGGCGCCGCAGCGCCCGGCAGCGTCACCGTCACGGACTCGACCGGCCACGGGATCAGCCGCTCCACCCAGGCCAGCGAGTCGGCGCCGCTGAACGAGTCCCCGTCGATGGTGACCGTCACGTCGCCGTCGACGAAGATCGCCAGTCCCGTGGTGTGCGGCGCGATGGCGGCGAACCCCGGGGACTGGTCGACCGCCGTCGACAGCATCAGCGCGTAGCCGCGCACCAGCTGGCGGCCCTGGCCGCCGTTGGCCGCGACGATCTCGGCGTGCTCGAGGTAGGGCTTCACGACCTCCGGGTCGCTCGAACCGACGAGGAGCACCACGGACCCGATCCGGGCGAGGGTGCCCTCGCCGGGGCCGGGCACGATGCTCGCGCGGGACCAGTCGTCAGCAGTAGTGGCAGCCATGGCGTCACACGATCCTTCCACCGAAGAAGCGCCAGCGAATGAACGGGACCCGCATCGGTCCGTTGGTCCAGACCCAGACGATGAACCAGATGACGGCGAAGTCGATGAAGAACGCCCAGAAGGGCACGCCGTCGGAGGGGTAGTCGATCCCCGGCACGAGCTCGAGGTCCAGCAGGAGCCACACCAGCGCGCCCTCGTTGACGGCGGTGATCAGGCCGAACATCGTCGGCCAGTCCTTCTCCCACCGGAACTGCTGGATGCCGTGGTAGATCAGCTCCCAGACGATGCCGAGCACGAGCACGGCGGCCAGGATGAGGTACGTCGTCCGGTAGTCCGGGTCGCCGGGCAGGATCGGTGTCAGCACCAGCGTGATCAGCCCGCCGAAGACGACGAGCATGAAGATCCGGGTCTGGATCCGTCCGTTCAGGGTGGGCAGCATCAGCGCGCTCCGGTGGTCGATGCGGTCAGGTCGTGGCGGGCGCTCACGGGTTGCTCCCGGCGAGCCACTTCCACCACTGCACGGTCGAGCGCACCGGCCCGATCTTCTTGCAGAAGCCGCGCTTGTTGAGGTCGCCGTAGATCTCCTGGGCGGCGACCTGGAGCCCCAGGAAGGTGTCCACACCGGGGAAGTAGCCACCGAGGGTGGTCGCGCCGGACGCGTACATGGCACCGCTGCCCGATGCCGTGCCGATCAGCTCGAAGGTGCGGTCGACGTTGAGCCGGCCGACCGGGTTGCGGCTCGCGCCGCCGTGGTCGAGCAGGTCCTTGAGCAGTCGGTGCTCGGCGATGTCCGCCTCGAGACCGGTGCAGTCGATGACGAAGTCGACCTCCAGGGGCACGACACCCTGGGCCGTACGGACCTGGTTGAGGATCCGCGACCCGCTGGGCTCCATGGCGTCGACCGTGCCCACCACGCAGTTGTACCAGCCCTCGCGCCGGCCCTGGTTCATCTGGCGCTGCCAGCTCTTGCGCCACGGAGTGTTGGTGCCGCCCATGCGCTTGTAGAGCTCGGCGCGCTGCTCGCCCTCGAGGTTGCGCACCTGCGCCTTCAGCTGGCCACCCCACACCGACTTCGGGTAGTTGAAGCCCTGGTACGCCCAGCCGTCGCCACCGCGCCGGCGCATGGTGACCCGGGTCCTGCCGCCGCCCGGCCGCGGGTCGGACTCGTTGCCGTAGCCGTCGTTGGTCCCGTTGATGTACGTCCGGAACAGGTGGACGATGTTGGTCTGGGCGCCGTGCTTCTCCCGGTCGTCCATGAGTCGCTGCAGGATGCGCGAGGCGACGATGCCGCCGCCGCGCACCAGCACCGTGCTGGGCTTCTGCACGAGCCGCTCGTAGACGTGCTCGTGGGCCTCGTAGGCGTTGACGATGTGCTGGTAGTCGTTGTTCTCGGTGCGGTAGCGCTGCAGCTCCGGGAGGAATTTCAGGCCGGGGTAGCCGACGGCGAGGTGGACGTACTGCGACCGGAACGCCACCCGCTTGGTGGCCGAGGCGCCCTCGGGCGGGGTCAGGATGGTGAAGTACCCGCCGCCGTACCGGCGGCGGACGATCCGGACCAGGCCCTTGACGAGCATCTCGTCGTAGTTGATCCGCTTCGACTCGCGCTCGAGCTGCTCGAAGACGTTGCCGGCCTTCGGCGTGTAGTAGTCGGAGAAGATCGGCTCGCTGAACAGGCCCCAGAGGACCTTCAGGTTGAACTTCCTGACGCCCTCGGCGAAGCCGTAGGACGGGAAGCCCCAGATGTTGTCGGGCCGCGACGCCGAGTCGGAGCGGATCCGCTCCGGGCGCGGCACCTGGGAGACCCGGGTGAGGTACTCGTAGGTCTGCCACGGGAAGTCGAGCGTGCTGAGCACCCGCATCTGGGAGGTCGGCACGCCTGCGATGCGCAGGTAGTCGACCGTCACGAAGCTGCCGATGCCGCCCCCGACGGTGACGAACGGGACGTCCACGATCGGGATGCCCGCGGCTGCCACGAGCTCATCGGTCCAGAAGTCCGTCTGCAGCATCTGGTCGGTCAGGTCGCCGGTGATCGGCTGGGCCGGCAGGTACGTGGACGGATCGGTGGTGGGGACGACTGATGCCGCCGAGGGGTCGATCAACGGTGCCTCCTGGGTCGCTGATTGCGTCCGGAACGCTACACCCGCTACCCGGCGTCGCGCCGCATGAATCCTTGCACCATCAGGCGGCCGGTTGCAGGGTTTCCGGGTGGCGAAGGGGTGGCAACGTGCCATGCTGGGCAGTGGTCATGTCCGCACGACAGCCGCAGATGACCACCAGGCCCACCGGCCCGACCGACATCACGGAGGACCCTGTGCAGGGAATCGCTGACTACGAGTTCGTCCGCCCGCTGGGCGAGTCGAACTACGGGACCAACTACCTCGCCAAGGCGCCCGCGCGGCTCGGGATCGGTGCCGGCGAGGTCGTCGTCAAGGTCATCGCCGGTCCGACGTCCGACGACGCCTTCCGCCGCGCGACCCGCGAGCTCAAGCACTTCAGCGTCGCCGACTCAGACCGCCTGGTCGCGGTCTACGACGCCGGCCGGCACGGGGGCGCGTTCTACTACGCGATGGAGTTCCTCCCGCTCGGGTCGCTGGAGAAGCCCCACGGTGAGTTCGGTACGGCGGCCCGGGTGGCCGCTGTCCGCGACGCGGCCCTGGCCGCCCATGCGCTGCACGAGCGGGGCATCGCCCACCGGGACATCAAGCCGGCCAACATCCTCCTCGCCGAGGACGGCGGCCGCCTGTCCGACCTCGGCCTGTCCCAGCTGCTGTCGCCCGGCATGGTGACCACCGGACTGGGCCAGATCGGCCTCGAGTTCACCGACCCCGCGATCATGCTCGGCGCACAGGCGTCACGGGCCAGCGACGTCTGGTCGCTCGGCGCCTCGCTGCACTTCGCGATCACCGGCAAGGGCGTCTACGGCGACCTCAAGGGCACCGAGCCGCTGCTGCTGGTCCGCTCCATCCTCGCCTCGCAACCGACGATCTCCGACCAGCTGCCGGCGAGCGCGCGCGACCTCGTCGAGGCCTCGCTCGCGACCGACGTCGCTGCCCGCCCCCGTACCGCCGCCGAGGTCGCCGAACGGATCTCGGGCCTCGTGTCCGAGCTCGGCACGGCGGTCTGATGGAGCTCCACGACGCGATCCGTTCCGTCGTCGTCCAGCACGGCAGCGGGATGCTGTCGGACGGCAGCGGCTTCCGGGGGGTCCTCGACGACGTGCTGGAGGAGGACCAGGCGACGACGGGTGACATCAACCTGCTCGTCGACGCCGTCCGCTTCGACGTGATGTCGCCGCTCGTCGCCATGATCGACAGCGGTGCCGACGTCTCCCGCGCCGTCGAGGAGGCCGGCGCCCGGCTCGCGCGCGAGCGCGGCGGGGACGACACGGCCGCCGCCAGCTGGGCCGCGGCGGTGCTGGGCTACGCCCTCGGCAAGGTGCCCGAGGCGGTCGTCCTGCGCTACCGCTCCCAGCGTCCGCCGAGCCACCTGCCGCCGCCCAGCACGCCACCCACGGCACCGCCGGCACCGCCGGTCCCGCCGGTCCAGTCGCCGCCGCCCACGGTGTGGCCCGCGCAGGGCGGGCCTGCGCCGTCGGTCACCCCCGGCTACGGCTCGGCGCCGCAGCCGGCCGCCCCGGCGCCGTACACGGGGTATCCCCAGGGCCCGGGCTTCGGCTCCCCTCCTCCGCGCAAGGGCAAGGGTCCGGTGGTCTGGGTCGCCGCGGCGGTGGCCGGCATCGTGGTCGTGGGCGGGATCATCGCCGGCATCGCGGTGGCGACCGGCGGCGACGACGACCCGTCGAAGAAGACCGACGAGAGCTCGGGACCGGAGACCCCCGAGGTCGACGTGGATCCCGCGGCCATCGACACCAGGTACGACGCCCTCGCGTCGAAGATCACCGAGGGGGCGAGCGACTGCGCCGCGGCCGAGGCGGCCTCCGGCGAGGCCGAGGCCATCGAGTGCACCGTCAACGCGGGCACGTTGCGCCTTGTCACCTACGACGACCAGGCGGCCGCGGAGTCGGCGCGTGCGTCCCGGCTGGACTACCGGGCCGGGACGATGATCGCCGACAACGGCACCACCGCGCTCTACGAGTACGACCCGGAGCGCGGCGGTACCAGCGACCCTGCGATCGTCTACTGGGACAGCACCACCGCCCTGCAGTCGGCGACGCTCACCGCCGAGGGCAGCGCGAAGATCGATGCGCTCAGCACGCTCTACACGGCCACCTCACCCCGGGTCGCCGTCCCCACCGCGCCGGCGCACCCGGTGCTGCGGGAGTTCATCGACATCAACATGGACGTCGCCGGCTGCGAGCGGCAGCGCACCTTCTTCGCCGGCGAGACCGAGGAGAGCTCCTGCGAGGCCGACGTCGACGGCATCGTCGTCAACGTCGGGCGCTACACCACGCGCAAGGGGATGGTCGACGACCGCCAGTACTACAAGGGCAAGTACGACGAGGCCGCCACCCAGGGCGGCGGGGGTGTCTGGCGCTTCGGCGAGGGCAAGGGCGAGGGCGCCTACTACGCCTACCTCGAGGACGGCACGGCCGCGCTCTACTGGGACTGGAACAAGTCCGACTGCCACTGCTACGGCATCGCGTGGAGCTTCGAGGGCGACCTGAAGAAGCTCGAGGCCTGGTGGCCGGGCGGCGAGTGACCCCCGTGCCCAGGCATCACACCTGGGCGTCCGGCACCGGCACGGTGTCGGCGAGATCCGGGCGGCTGACCCCGGCGATGTCGGAGCGCACCAGCAGGGCCATCGTGGTGTCGTCGCCGCCGACCCGGGCCGGCTCGGCCAGCCACTCCGGCAGCTGGTCATGGATCCAGCTCAGGCCGCGGCTGCGGCTGAACTCCAGCAGCTGCTCACCGGTCTGGCGCCACCAGCCGTCGGTGTCGACGCGGGGACGCCCGAAGCCGTCGGTGCACAGGAAGACCAGCGCGACGTCGTCCACGCGCGCGTCGACCACCGCGGTCCGCAGCGCCTCGAGCGGCCGCGGCTGGCACAGCGAGCTGGTGTGCAGGCCGTCGAGGTCGGGGTCCTCGGCCAGTGGGCGGCTGGCCTCACCGTGCGCCGAGACCAGCACGGAGTCGCCGTCACCGATCTGGAGGAAGAGCACGAGGTCCGCCACCGCGGCGGCGGCCAGGATCGTCGTACCGTAGGCGCGCAGCGGGTCCTCGCCCGCGCCCAGCGCGAGCTCCGCCTCGGAGTACGGGTTGGCCTCGATGTGGTGGCGCACCTTGGCCGTCCACGTGTCGACGAGGCCCTCGGCGGCGGCGCGGAGCAGGTCCTCGGCCGCCGTGTGGTCGCCCTTCGCGGCCACCTCGGGCAGCGCCCGGCGCAGCTCCTCGATGGCGCTGACCACGGCCAGCGCGGCACCGGTGTCACTGCGGAAGTGCAGCTTGTGGCCATGGCCGTCGGCCACCGCCACGACGGCGTGGCCGCTCTGCGCGTCCGTCCAGGTCAGCACGGCGTCCTGCAGGGGAAGCTCGTCGCGGACGTGCACGGACCCGATCGAGGAGCCGGACAGCGTGGTCCAGCGAACCGTCATCCGAGGGTGCTCCAGATCGGGTCACCGATCGGGCTCGGGGGTGCCGCGTTCACGCCGCTGCCCGGCCCGACGACGGGCCGGGACGCGACCTTGCTGGCGGCCTTGGACGCCCAGACGATGTACTCGACGAGCTGCTCGGGGTTGTCGGCCCGCAGCAGCGGCACGTCCTCGTCGCCGATGAACCGGCGCATCGAGTGCATGTCGGCGTCGCGCCCGACGCCCAGCGCGAGCCGGACCGCGGTCGCGCCCCAGCGGTTGTTGAGCAGGGTCTGGAGGCCCTCTGCGAAGGAGATGCCGCTGCTCTGCGTGGGCCGGCCGTCGGAGACGAGGATGATCGCGGGTGGGAAGGCGCTGTTGCTCTCGTCGAGGTGGTCGAGCGCCTCGGTCAGCGTCTGCAGGGCGCTGCCGAGCTCGGTGAACCCGCGCGGCACCGCCTCGAGCCGCTTCCAGTGGATCTGGTCGACGGGCGTGGGCTCCTCGATGATCCACTGCGGCTCGTTGGCGAACGCGAGGACGCGGACCAGCAGCTCCGCGTGCGGGTTGGCGCGCGCCTCGTCCTTGAGGTGGGGGAGCACCTCGGTGATGGCGTTGTTGAGCGCCTGGATGCGGCCGCCTCGCAGCATCGATCCCGACACGTCGAGCACGAAGATGAAGTGCAGCGGCTTGCGAGCGAGCGCGCCACCGAGCCGGTCACTCATCGCGCCTCCTTCTGACGGCCAGGGTTGGCGAGGGTCGTTGGTTTCAACTATCCCCGATCTGTCGAGGTTATAGCCTGTCACGGGTCCACGAACGCGATAACGGAGGTCGGGCACACCGATGGTGCTGGCAGAGGGCGTCGAGGTCGACCTCGGTCCGTTGGGACGAGCCCGTGTGATGTCCCTCCTCGGCCAGGGCGGGCAGGGCTACGTCTTCGAGGTGCGGCGTGACTCCGGCGAGCCGCTGGCGCTGAAGTGGTACAAGCCGGAGAGCGCCACCGCCCAGCAGTACGACGAGATGCAGCAGCTGGTCGAGATCGGCACCCCGCACCAGCGCTTCCTCTGGCCGTTGAGCATGGCGCGGGTCGCGACGGAGCCGAGCTTCGGCTACGTCATGCACCTGCGGCACCAGCGCTTCCTCGAGCTCAGCTACCTGCTCCTCAACGCCGACCGCGACGGCAAGCCGCTCGACGTGTCCTTCTCGTCGATCATCGAGCTGTGCCGCCAGCTGAGCTACAGCTTCCTGCGGCTGCACGCCCGCGGCCTGTGCTACCGCGACATCTCGTTCGGCAACGTCTTCTTCGACCCGGGCAACGGCGACGTCCTGATCTGCGACAACGACAACGTCGGGATCGACAACGGGACCGGGCGGGTGCTCGGGACGCCGTACTTCATGGCGCCGGAGGTCGTGCGGGACACGACCTACCGCACCCTGCCCAACACCGACACCGACCGGCACTCGCTGGCGGTGCTGCTCTTCTACGCTCTCTTCCTCGGCCACCCGCTCGAGGGCGCCCGTACCGACGCAGGGATGCGCGACGCGCACTGGCTGATGACCCACTTCGGCACCGATCCGCTGTTCTGCATGCACCCGACGCGCACCGACAACCGTCCTGCGCAGATCGTGCAGCAGTACTGGAACATCTACCCCCAGTTCCTCCGCGACCTGTTCGTGCAGGCCTTCGTCGACGGCATCGACCACCCCGGCGCCCGGGTCACCGAGGGCCAGTGGATCAAGGCGATGGACCGCCTGCGCGACGGCATCCTCGCCTGTCCGACGTGCGGCACGACGAACTTCTGGGCGCCCGGCGACGAGACGGTGACCTGCTGGCAGGACCGCACCGAGTTCCGGCCGCCGTACCTCCTCCAGGTGGGGCGGCGCACCATCGCGGTCGGGCCGCAGAGCACGATCCGCTCCGACCACCTCACCTCCGGCACCGACCAGCCGGCCGTGCTGGCCCGGGTCCGGCAGCACCCCGACGCACCGGACCGCTGGGGGCTGCACAACGTCTCCGACTTCTCGTGGCCGATCGCCTACCCGGGTGGCCAGAACTTCCTGCTCGAGCCCGACCGCACGATCGAGCTGGTCGAGGGCGCGCGCATCCAGATCAGGAACTCCACCGTGCAGGTGCGGCGCCCGAGCGCTCCGGACCTCCGCACCGAACGCATAGGGTGACGTCCGTGTCTGCTCTCGTGGTCGAGGTCGACGGTCGCGTGCTGCGGCTCGACGGCAAGTCGTCGTACCGCATCGGTCGTGCCATCGAGGCCGACGTCGTGCTGACCGCCGGCTCGGTGTCGCGCCAGCACGCCGAGATCCGGCTCGTCGACGGGGTGTGGGTCCTGGTCGACGCGGGCAGCCAGTTCGGCACGTTCGTCGACGGCGAGCGGATCACCGAGTACGGCATCGAGCGCCGGATCGCCGTCCGCTGCGGTCCGCCCGCGCCCGGTGCCGAGCTGATGGTCGTCCCCGCCGAGCAGTACGACGACGCGGCAGCCACGCCCAGCGCGCCGGCCCCGCCGCCGCCGATGCCCGGGCCGGTCCAGGTCGACGCGCCGACCAGCGTCCCGGCCGCTGCCCCGGTCGTGCCTGCCGCGCCGCAGCCGACGAATGTCGCCCCGCCGCCGGGTGCGAACCCGCCGGGCTCCGACCGCTTCGCGCCGCCGGGTGCGGTGCCGCCGGCGGCGCCCCCGGCAGCCGGGCCCGCGACCCCTGCCCTGGGCGTGCCCGCCGCGCCGCCTGCCCCGGGCGCTCGCCCCGCCGGTGCCCCCGGTCTCCCGCCCGCGATCGCCGGCAACGACGCCACCCAGATCCTCGCGGCCGCGCCCCGCCCGGGGGCTCCGGGCCAGCCCGGACCGGTCCCACAGCGCACCGGGCCTGACCTGCTGCTGGTGGTCGAGGGCCGTGAGCACCGTTTCCGCCACCCCGCCCAGATCACGATCGGCCGGCGCAGCGACTGCGCGGTCGTCGTCGCGGACCCGGCTTGCTCGCGCGTCCACGGCCGGATCGACGCCCAGCCGGGCGGTTGGACCTACACCAACCTCTCCAACGAGGGCACCTGGCTCGATGGCCGCCGGATCGACGGCCGTCGGTTCGACGAGCGCATCTCCGTCCGGCTCGGCCATCCGGTCGCCGGGACCGAGCTGACCCTGGTCCCGATCCTGTCGGCGGCCGAGGAGGAGCGGCGGATCGCCCGCCGCCGCTGGGGCAAGCGACTGGTCATCATCGGCGCCGCGGCAGCGGTCGTGCTGCTGATCGCGGGCGTCCTCGGCGCTGCATGGCTGATCGGCCGCGACGATGACGGTGACCGCAGCGCCGGCGACGGTGGATCCCAGGAACCGGGCGCCGGTTCGCCCGCGTCGATGGACACCCTCACCGAGGCCGAGCTCGAGGCCGCAAAGGCGGCGACGGTGAAGATCACCGCCGACACGGTCGACGACGACGGACAGCCGGTCAGCTACGGCGGCTCGGGATCGATCATCCGCGAGGACGGGCTGATCCTGACCAACGCGCACGTGGCCGCTCCTGCCTCGCCGGGCCTGAACGAGCAGTATCAGGGCCCCGCCATCGAGAACCCCGACTACCTCCTCATCCACCTCACCGACGGGATGACGGACACGAACTCGCCGCCGGCGTACCGCGCTCGGGTCGTGCAGGCCGACGGCTACCTCGACGTCGCGGTGGTCCAGGTCTATGCACGGGCTGACGGCGGTGATCTCGACGACGAGGTGGACCTGCCCACGGTGCCGGTCGGGTCGTCGAAGGACCTGCGGGCGGGCGACGACGTGACGGTCCTGGGGTTCCCCGCCGTGGCTCGCTCGGAGAACTCGATCACGGTCACGACCGGGGTGATCTCGACCATCATCGACGACGCGGACCTCGGGCCGCGCTCCGAGCTCGACACCGACGCCCGGATCGCGCCCGGCAACTCGGGCGGGATGGCGATCAACAACGACGCCCAGCTGATCGGCATCCCGACGGCCCTGTTGTCGGACCTCAACACCCCGGTCCTGAGCGGGCGGATCCGCTCGATCGACGTGGTGAAGGGCCTGATCGAGCGCGCTGAGGCAGCCGTCGACTGAGTTCGCCCGCTGGTCGAGCAGGTCGCACAGCGACCGTCACGAGCCCCGGTCGATCTCAGCTCGCCTTCTTGGCGGCCGCCTTCTTCGTCGTGGTCTTCTTCGCGGTGCTCTTCTTGGCCGTGGACTTCTTGGCTGCGGACTTCTTGGCCGTGGACTTCTTCGCGGCGGACTTCTTGGCGGCGGTCTTCTTGGCGGTGGTCTTCCTCGCCGGCGCCTCCTGGCTCTCGCCACGACTGGTCTTCGCGGCCTCCACCGAGCGCTGCAGCGCGGCCAGCAGGTCGACCACCTCGCCACCGGTCCTGGCCGAGGTCTCGGTGCGCTGCACCTCGCCGCCCTCGATCTTCGCCTTGACGACGGCGTTGACCGCGTCGGCGTAGTCGTCCTCGAACTCGGCCGGGTCGAAGTCGCCGGAGAGGGTCTCGATGAGCATCTGCGCCATCTTCACCTCGGCGTCCTTGACCTCGCCGGCCTCGACCCTGAAGTCGGGTTGCCGGATCTCGTCGGGCCACATCATCGTCTGCAGGACGATGACCTCGCCCGCCTCGGTCTCGCGGACCCTCAGGACGGCCGTGGTCGTGCGCTGGCGCAGCGCGACGGTCACGATGGCCATCCGCTTCGAGTCGAGCAGCGCCTGGCGGAGCAGGGCGTAGGGCTTGGCGCCGGTGCCCTCGGGCTCGAGGTAGTAGCTCTTCTCGAAGAGCATCGGGTCGATCTGGTCGACGGGGACGAACTTCTCGACCGCGATCTCCCGCGACGAGGTCGTCGGCAGGTTGGCCATGTCGTCGTCGGTGAGGATGACCATCTCGCCGTCCTCGGTCTCGAAGCCCTTGGCGATGTCGGAGT
Organism: uncultured Nocardioides sp.; assembly: GCA_964487275.1. Lineage (GTDB taxonomy): Bacteria > Actinomycetota > Actinomycetes > Propionibacteriales > Nocardioidaceae > Nocardioides. The sequence goes on from CAZAQE010000003.1 coordinate 209,574, forward strand.
AGGGCACCTCCTCGCCGTCGATCGAGCAGACCCGCTGGTACTTGATCCGGCCGCCGTCCTTGGCGTGGACCTGCCGGAACGAGACGTCGTGGCTCTCGGTCGCGCTGTAGAGCTTGACCGGCACGCTGACGAGGCCGAACGAGACGGCACCCTTCCAGATCGCACGCATGCCCTGAGGGTACCCGTGGGCACCCCCACCAGCCGCCTGCGAGCATGAGTGGGTGGACCAGACCATCGGCATCGTCGGCGGCGGGATCGTCGGCCTCGCCGTGGGGCGGGAGATCACCCGGCGCCGCCCGGGCACGCGGGTGGTGGTGCTCGAGAAGGAGGACCGGGTCGGCGCTCACCAGTCCGGCCACAACTCCGGGGTCGTCCACGCGGGCATCTACTACCGCCCCGGCAGCCTCAAGGCGACGTTGTGCACGCGCGGCCGGTTGCTGCTGCGCGACTACTGCGCCGAGCACGCCCTGCCGTACGACGAGTGCGGCAAGGTCGTCGTCGCCGTCGACCGCTCCGAGATGCCCCGTTTCGACGCGCTCGAGCGGACGGCGCGGGAGAACGGCGTGCCCGGCCTGCGGCGGCTCTCCGGCGCGGAGCTCGCCGGGATCGAGCCGCACGCGGTCGGGCTGGCTGCGCTCCACTCGCCGTACACGGCCATCACCGACTATGTCGCGGTGGCCCGCCGCCTGGCCGCCGACATCGTCGCCGCGGGCGGCTCCGTGCACCTCTCGACACCCGCCACGGGCATCTCCCGGATCGGGGGCCGCGTGCGTGTCGCGACCCCGTCGACGTCGTACGACGTCAACCGGCTCGTGCTGTGCGGCGGGCTGCAGTCCGACCGGCTCGGCCGGCTGGCCGGTGGCGACGCGGATCCGCGGATCGTGCCCTTCCGCGGGGAGTACCTCGAGGTGCGGCAGGAGAAGCAGGACCTCGTGCGCGGCATGGTCTACCCGGTGCCGGACCCGCGCTACCCGTTCCTGGGCGTGCACTTCACCCGACGGGTCGGCGGTGGCCTCGAGGTCGGCCCGAACGCGGTCCTCGCGCCGCACCGCGACGCCTACCGGCGGCGGTCGGTGCGGGCCGTCGACCTCGCGAGCACGCTCACCTGGCCCGGCTTCTGGCGGATGGCGCGGCAGCACTGGCGCACCGGCGCGACCGAGGTGCGCGGCTCGCTGTCCCTGCACGCCTACCTGCGCACGGCGCGGCGCTACGTCCCGGACATCGGCGTCGACGACGTCGTCCGTGCCGGCTTCGGCATCCGGGCCCAGGCGGTCGAGCGCGACGGCACGCTCGTCGACGACTTCCGGATCGACGACCTCGGCGGCGTCCTGAGCATCCGCAACGCGCCCTCGCCGGCAGCGACCTCGAGCCTCGCCATCGCAGAGCACGTCGTCACACGGCTCCTGACGGCATGATGGCGCCGTGCCCGACCTGCTGCCGATGCTCGCCTCGCCGGGCAGCCACGTCCCGCCGGGGGAGGACTGGCGCCACGAGGTGAAGTGGGACGGCGTGCGCGCGCTCACCGGCGTCGTCGGCGGCGTCGTCACCATGACCAGCCGCAACGCCAACCGGATCACGGCCGCGTGGCCGGAGCTCGCCACGGCGCCCGACGTCGGCGACGACACCGTGGTCGACGGCGAGATCATCGCGCTCAACGAGCGAGGTGTCCCCGACTTCCGCGTCCTCGCCGACCGCATGCACGTGCGCAAGGCAGCGACGGTGGCCCGGCTTGCCGAGCGGATCCCGGCGACGTACATGGTCTTCGACCTGCTCCGCCTCGACGGCGAGGACCTGTGCGGTCTCCCGCTCGAGGAGCGCCGCGCGCGCCTCGCCGGCCTCGACCTGTCGCGGTCCGGGTGGCAGGTGCCGCCCGCGTACGACGACGGCGCGATGCTGCTCGAGGCGACCCGGGCGCAGGGCCTCGAGGGGATCGTCAGCAAGCGGGTCGACTCCACCTACCGACCCGGCCAGCGCACGCCGCACTGGCTGAAGTTCCCGCACCGCCACCGGGGGTCGTTCGTCGTCGGCGGCTGGCGGCCGCAGACCGGCACCAGGGACCGGCTCGCTGCGCTGCTGGTGGGGGAGCCGACCCCGGACGGCCTGATGTATCGCGGTCGGGTCGGCAGCGGGATCGGCCCGAAGCAGTCGCGGGTGCTGAGCGAGCTGCTGGCCCCGCTGAACCGGACGGCCACCCCGTTCGCCGACGAGGTCCCGCGCGTCGATGCCGCTGGCACGACCTGGGTCGAGCCGGTCGTGGTCGTCGACATCGACACCCACGGGCTCGGCTACGCGCGGCTGCGGCAGCCGTCGTACCAGGGCGTGCGCACCGATCTCACCCCTGACGACCTCCGAGGGGACCTCTGATGCCCAAGAAGCCCGAGCACCCCCAGACCGAGGTGCACGTCGACGTCGAGGGGCGGACCCTGCGGCTGACCAACCTCGAGAAGGTGCTCTACCCGTCGACCGGCACGACCAAGGGCGAGGTCCTCGACTACTACGTTCGGGTCGCGCCGGTGCTGCTGCCGCACCTCGCGGGCCGCCCGGTGACCCGGATCCGCTGGCCGCACGGCGTCGGCGACATGAGCTTCTTCGAGAAGAACGCACCGGCCGGCACGCCGTCGTGGGTCCGCACCGCTGAGGTCCCGACGACCGGCAGCCGGGCTCGTCGTACCGGAGGGGCCACGGCCGGCGACACCCTGCGCTTCCCGATCATCGACCAGCTCGCCACGCTCGTCTGGGCGGTGAACCTGGCTGCGCTCGAGCTGCACGTGCACCAGTGGACCGTCGACGACGACGGTGAGCCCGTGGGCGCCGACCGGATCGTGATCGACCTCGACCCCGGCGAGGGCGCCGGGCTCCACGAGTGCTGCGGGGTCGCGCTGCTGGTGCGGGACGCGCTCGCCGAGCGTGGGTACGACGCGCTCCCGGTCACCAGCGGAAGCAAGGGGCTTCACCTCTACGCGCTCCTCGACGAGCCGCTCCCGTCCGACGAGACGAGTGCGATCGCCAAGGAGATTGCCGAGGAGCTGCAGGCGGCCCACGGCTCGCTGGTGACCGCCACGATGACCAAGGCCCGACGCCGGGGAAAGGTCTTCCTCGACTGGTCGCAGAACGCCGGGTCGAAGACCACGGTGGCTCCGTACTCCCTGCGCGGCACGCCGCGCCCGCAGGTCGCCACCCCGATCACCTGGGACGAGGTGGCCGAGGGTGCGGACGACCCGCTCGGGCTCGACCAGTTCTCGATGGCGCAGGTGCTCGAGCGGGTGGCGTCGAAAGGTGATCTGTTCGCGTGAAGGGCGCGGATTTCGACGCGCGGTCGCGACCTCGTTCCGCGGGCGTGGCTCCTCAGGCGCGCCGGCGCATGCCGTAGACGTCGAACTCCGTCACGGCACCCGCCGGGTCGCCGCTCGTGCCGACGGCGTGCGCGACCTCGTCAGGGGAGACCGCGTGGTCGGCCTCGTCGAGCGTGGCGTCGATGAGCATCTGGAACTCCGGCGAGGGGTGGCTCAGCCGCTGGGCGGTGCTCTCGATCCGCCAGCCCTGGCGGCCGAGGTCGTTGAAGAGACCCATCAGGGTCGTGTTCTTCTCGGCGGCGATGCCCTCGAAGCCGTCGGCGGCCTCGATCAGGTAGACCGGCCGGGTGACCGCGAGCGCGGCTGCGTCGTACAACGGCACCCAGAGGCGCGCGTACTCGTAGACCCGCTGTCGGCTCACTCCTCCAGTGTAGGACTCACCACCGACGTCCGCTCGACCCTTTCGGCGGTGGGTCAGGCGGAGCGGAGCGGCCGGACCGCCGTCGGGTCGACCACGTGGGCGAGATCGACACCGGCGCCGAGCACGATGCCCGTGCCGACGACGGCCGGCGCGTCGACCACGTCACCGATCACGACGGTCACGTTGTCACGCGTTCCGCTGTCGATCGCTGCCCGGACCAGCCGCTCGGCGGCCATGCTGCGCGAGTCCAGTCCCAGCAGCATCTGGAGCGCGGCAGGGGAGAGGACGTCGCTGAGCCCGTCACTGCACAGCAGCAGGCGGTCGCCGGGGCGCAGGTCGACCATCTGCACGACCGGCTCGGGGGTGTGCTCCCCGTCGACCGCCTGCAGCACGACGTGGCGGTACGGCGACGCGGCGGCCTGCTGGACCGAGATCCGTCCCGCGTCGATGAGCGCCTGGACCATCGTCTGGTCGTGCGAGAGCTGGGACAGCACGCCGCCGCGCAGCAGGTAGGCGCGCGAGTCACCGACCTGCGCCAGCGCGGTGTGGATGCCGTCGGTGAGGACGGCGGTGAGGGTGGTGGCCATGCCGAGCCGCTCCGGTGCGGCCGCCACGCCCGCGACGAGCTGGTCGTGGGACTCGGCGACGGCGCTGCGCAGCAGCCGGGCCGGCTCGACGCCGGGGTGGGCCAGCGCACGGGCACTGACGACGTACGTGGTCGTGGCCGACGCGATCTCGCCGGCGGCGGCGCCGCCGACGCCGTCGGCCACGCAGAGCAGGTAGGGCCCGGCGAACCCGGAGTCCTCGTTGTGCTCGCGGACGGGACCCGTGTCGCTCATCGCGGCGAAGCGGAACTGGAGCACGTGGCACCTCCCAGGCTGTCCGGCGACCCGGTGGGTCACCACCGATCGTGGCCGGTCAACCTGTGAAACGTCTGTCAGCGCGCCGAGAGTTCCCGGAGGTTCCGGAGCGGGCCTGCCCCGGTCGCAGGACTACGAGCGGAAGCCCACCTGGCCGGACGTGCTCCGGCCGATCTCGACGTACGCGAGCTTGGCGACGGGGACGACGGTGACCTTGCCCTTGGTGTCCTTGAGCGTGAGCACGCCGTCGGCGGCCAGCGCCTCGGCGACCAGGGTGGCGACGCCGTCGCTGGTCTCGTCGGTCTCGATCACGAGCTCGCGGGCGGTCTGCTGCACACCGATCTTGACCTCGACGGTCATGGCACTCTCCTCGTTCGGGGACGGCCCGCGCCTCCGGGGCCGTTCATGTCGCCAGCCTAGTCAGCCGGCGGTCAGTGGTGGTCAGGGCTCGGTCAGCCGTCGGCCGGCTCGTCGGTCAGGGGGTAGCCGCCGATGCCGCGCCAGGCCAGGCCGGACACCAGCGCGGTGGCCTGGTCGCGGGTGAGCCCGGCGAGGCCACCGTCGGTGTCGGTCATCCAGAACCGGGCGCTGACCTGCGCCATTCCCACGAGGGAGACGGCGAGCAGCTTGGACGCTGCCGGCGGCAGCGAGGTGTCGTCCTCGATGACGGTCGCGATCAGGTCGGCGCACTCGGTCGTGACGCGGTCGATGTGCCCCCGCACGGCCGGCTCGTTGGTGAGGTCGGACTCGAAGACCAACCGGAACGCGCCGGTGTCGTGGCCGACGTACGCGTAGAAGGCGTCGATCGTCGCGGCCACCCGCAGCTTGTTGTCGTGGGTCGAGTCGAGCGCCTTGCGGCAGTTGTCGATGATCGCGTCGCAGGCGGCGTCGAGGATCGCGAGGTAGAGCTCGAGCTTGCCCGGGAAGTGCTGGTAGAGCACCGGCTTGGAGACGCCGGCGCGCTCGGCGATGTCGTCCATCGCGGCCGCGTGGTAGCCCTGCGCGACGAAGACCTCGAGGGCGGCCGCGAGCAGCTGGGCGCGCCGCTCCCGCCGGGGGAGGCGGACGCCGCGGGGCCGGGACTCGTCGAGGTCGAACTGCTCCATCACCACGGTCCCGAGCCTACTCGCTGGTAGCCGTCCGGTCGGAGAGGTACCCCTCCGGCGGGTGGTTCGCCGACGTCCGGTCCAGACGGTGGGACGAGGCGTCCGGCCCGTGGACCGGGCAGGGACCATGGAGGGGCAGGGAACACCCGGGCCGGCCGCAGCGTTGGGACCGGGACGACCCCCCATCTACGAACTGTTCAACCGAGGAGCTGTCCCGTGAGCTTTCCCGCGCTGGTGGAGCCGGCCGCCGAGCTGACCATCGACGAGGTGCGCCGCTACAGCCGGCACCTGATCATCCCCGACGTGGCGATGGACGGCCAGAAGCGTCTGAAGAACGCGAAGGTGCTGGTCATCGGCGCCGGCGGTCTCGGCAGCCCGGCGCTGCTCTACCTCGCTGCCGCTGGTGTCGGCACGCTCGGCATCGCCGAGTTCGACGAGGTCGACGAGTCCAACCTGCAGCGTCAGGTCATCCACGGCATGTCCGACCTGGGCAAGTCGAAGGCGCTGTCGGCCAAGGAGTCGATCCACGAGATCAACCCGTTGATCAACGTGGTGCTCCACGACGAGCGCCTCGACAACGACAACGTCTTCGACGTGTTCAAGGGCTACGACCTCATCGTCGACGGCACCGACAACTTCGCGACGCGCTACATGGTCAACGACGCGGCGTACTTCCTCGGAATTCCGTACGTGTGGGGCTCGATCTACCGCTTCGACGGCCAGGCCTCGGTGTTCGCGCCCACGATGGCCGACGACGCCCCGTGCTACCGCTGCCTCTACCCCGAGCCCCCGCCGCCGGGCATGGTGCCCTCCTGCGCCGAGGGCGGCGTCCTCGGCGTGCTCTGCGCGTCCATCGGCTCGATCCAGGTCAACGAGGCCATCAAGCTCCTGATCGGTGCCGGCGAGCCCGCCATCGGCAAGCTGGTCATCTACGACGCACTCGAGCTGGAGTGGCGCAAGCTCAAGGTCCGCAAGGACCCGAACTGCGCGCTGTGTGGTGAGAACCCGACCGTCACCGGCCTCATCGACTACGAGACCTTCTGCGGTGCGATCTCCGAGGAGGCCGCCGACGCCGCCGTCGACGCGACCATCTCGGTCACCCAGCTCGCCTCGATGATCAAGGAGAAGGAGGAGGGCAGCCGCGACTTCGTCCTGATCGACGTGCGCGAGCCCGCCGAGGCCGAGATCAACCACATCCCGGGCGCGGTCCTCATCCCCAAGGGCGACTTCCTCAACGGCACGGCGCTCTCGCAGCTCCCGCCGGTCGACTCCGGCAAGCAGGTCGTCCTGCACTGCAAGAGCGGCGTCCGCTCGGCCGAGTGCCTGGCGATCGTCAAGGGCGCCGGGTACGACGACGCGGTGCACGTGGGTGGTGGCGTGGTGGCCTGGGTCAACCAGATCGACCCGAGCCAGCCGTCGTACTGATCGTCGTACCGGCACTCGTCTGAACGCGATCGGCCCCGCGATCCTCACGGATCGCGGGGCCGACGCGTTCCCCGGGTCAGTCGCAGGTCACGGGTTGGTGACCTGGACGGTGATGGAGCCGTCGGCGTTCTCCGCGGTGACGGTGGCCGTCACCCCGACGCCCGCGACCTTGACGGAGTTCTGCTCGTTGGCAGCCGTCCAGTAGGCCTCGGGGTCGGAGTCGTCGAACGTCGCGATGCCCGCCACGGACGGCGCGCAGGCGGCTAGCGTGTCGTACCCGGCGGACGTGGCGACCTGCTTGTGCAGGCACACCTCGTCCGTCGCGGCGAGCCCGAAGGTCGCGTCGAACGGCTCGCGACGGTTCGACGGGCTGGTGCCGTCGGGATAGGTCAGCGAGTCCGGTCGGGCGTCGACGGGGAGGGCGTAGCCGCCGCCGGGGTGCGTGCTGGTGTTGTTGTCGGCGTAGGCCATGTCCACCAGCCACACCAGCATGCCGTTCTGGTAGGGGAAGTGCTCGACCCAGTCGGGCCGCGTGATCCCCTCGGAGAACTGGTACGGACCGACCTCCAGCGTTGCGTCGTAGCCGACGTACTGGCGGTTCTCGATGAGGTAGTAGCGCGGCGTCGTCTTGGTCTCGGTGCCCGTGGAGACCTTGAAGCCGTCGACCGTCCAGCCGTTGTCGCCGCTCTCGGCGCCGTCGGTGAACGTGCCCGCCCCGGTCGTGATCGCGATGTCGTCGATGAAGGCACCGGCCTCGTTGACGCCGCCGTCGGTGTTGTAGCGGAAGCGCAGCAGGGACGGGGCACTCTTCGCGCCGTAGGCCCACTTGTGCGCCGACCACTCCGTGTTGCCGGTGAGGGCGTCGAGCTGGGTCCAGGTCGAGCCGCCGTCGAGGGAGTACTCGACGTAGAGGTAGTCGTAGCCCTCCTCGATCTGCTGCCAGACATCGGCCGAGACCGAGACCCGCCGTGAGGCAGGGACCTCGCGGGTCAGCGTGTTGACCAGGTTGTCGCCGCGCCCGGAGTACCACGCGTTGGCACCCGAGGCGGGGGACGTGTACGTGCTGGTCGTGGTCTTGTCCGGCAGGTTGACCTTGATCGCCTGGTCCTGGCCGACCGCGGTCTCCTGGGAGGGGGACAGGGTGAAGGTGCCGCTCTCGCCGGCATCGACCTCGGTGTGGTCGAGCCAGCCGAGGAAGTACTTCTCCTCGGGGCCCATCAGCCCCGGCGTGGTGCCGATGTTGCCCTCCGCGTGACCGAGCCACGACCCGGACGACATCAGGGTCCAGAAGCCGCTGCCGTTCTCGCCTCCCGCGGTGTCGTAGAAGTCGGGCAGCTCGAGGTCGTGGCCGTACTCGTGGGCGAAGACGCCGAGGCCGCCGTTCTCCGGCTCGACGGTGTAGTCGCCGATGAAGTACCTCGACTGGCCGACCTGCGTTCCGCCGTACAGGTTCTGGGTGCCGCCGACCGTCGGGCCGGTCTGGCCGTAGAGGTTGCCGTTGACGTACCAGCGGTGCGACCAGATGGCGTCCTCACCACCGCCGCCCTCCTCGCCGCCGCCGGCGTGGACCGCCTGGAAGTGGTCGATGTAGCCGTCGGCCTCGTTGAAGTCGCCGTCGCCGTCGAAGTCGTAGCGGTCCCAGACGTCGAACTCGGCCAGGTAGGCGTCGATCTCGGCGGGGGTCTTGCCGCTCGCCAGCTGGGCGTCGTACCAGGCGTCGGCCGTGTCGGCGATGAACGCCCAGGACCCGCCGTCGTCCTCGATCCTGTTGTCGCCGTAGGACGACGCGTTGCCGGGGACCGTCACCCAGTCCTCGGTGGTGACGCTGACGCTGTAGCGACCGCTGGAGATCTCCTTGTAGTAGTTGCTGAAGGACTCGCCGTCGCCGTTGAACATCTCGTCGTAGTGAGCCTTGTCGAAGTCCTCGACCCAGTACGTCGAGTTGTCCTGCGCCGGGTCCGGCTGCGGGATCTCGTTGTGCTTCGGACCGGGCGTGCGGCCGTACTTGCCCGACGCCGTCGTGCCGAACTCGCTGAGCATGGTCAGCACCTTGTCGGTGCGGTCGACCGGGAACTCGACGTACTCGCCGTCGGCGAGCTCGACCACGGCTCCTCCACCACGCTGGACCTGGAGGTCGGCGCTGCCGTTGGCGAGCATCTCCCGGGCCTTGCGCATCTCGCGACGCTGCTCCCGGGTCTTCGGTCCGGGGCGGTCGTGCTTCTTGGTGTGGGCCGAGGCCTGCTTCGCAGGACCGTCGACGGACGAGTCGGCCTGGGCCGGCTGCGAGAGGGCGCTGCCGAGGGCGAGCGCCGCGGCGCCGGCCACGAGACCGGATGCCAGTTTCTTCAAGGGGACCTCCGAGATCGGTCGTTTCGCTGGACGAACGTGTGTCCGCGTCGTACCTCACACGAAGATCGCCGGTCCCCGCAAGGTTCCTGCACAAATCTGAAGGGGGCGGACCGGCGCTCCTCCGTCCCACCCGTCCCGTCCGTAACCGTGACCCACGGTCGTCGTTGATCAGGTCATCGCGGCCCTGGTGTCCCCGGGTCGCTGCGAACCGGTTTTCGAGGCGTTTGCCGCACCGAGGGAGCACCTGAGAGCCCCGTCCCGCGGACGGGGCTCTCGGCGTCTCGCAGGACTGTCGACGGGTGCCGACGGCGCGGTGTTGGATGGCCTGCGTGGACGAGGGGTACGTCGAGTCGGTGCTCGAGCTGGTCGAGCGGATCCCGGCGGGCCGGGTGACGACGTACGGCGCGCTCGCGGCCGTCGCCGGCGGTGGACCGCGGCAGGTCGGCTCGGTGATGGCCCGGTACGGCGCGCCGGTGCCGTGGTGGCGGGTGGTGCGTGCCGACGGCACGCTCCCCGACAGCCACGGCGACCGGGCGCGCGAGAACTACCTCGCCGAGGACACGCCGCTCCGGGCGAGCGGCGGCCTCGACATGCCGCGGGCCTTCTGGGACCCGGCGACGGGGGACTGAGTCGGGCCGGGACCTGGGTGTCAGCCGAGCGCGGCGATGGCCGCGTCGTAGTCGGGCTCCTGGGCGATCTGCGGGACCAGCTCGGTGTAGACCACCGAGCCGTCGGCGTCGAGCACGACGACGGAGCGGGCGAAGAGGCCCTCGAGCTTGCCGTCGGTCATCCGGACGCCGTAGTCGTCACCGAAGGTCGAGCGGAAGCCGGAGCCGACCTGGACGTTCTCGATCCCCTCGGCGCCGCAGAAGCGGTTCAGCGCCGGCGGGAGGTCCTGCGAGACGTTGATGACCGCGGTGTTCTCGAGACCGGCGGCGAGCTCGTTGAACTTGCGCACGCTCGCGGCGCAGACACCGGTGTCGATGCTGGGGAAGATGTTGAGGACGGTCCGCTTGCCCTCCGGCAGGGTGACGGGGCTGAAGTCGGCGCCGACGAGGTTGACGGACGGGGCGGCGGTGCCGACGGCGGGCAGGTCGCCGACGGTCGTGACGGGGGTGTCCCCGAGTGCAGTGGTAGCCATGCCCTGATGTCTAGCAGGTCGTCCCGACGGGTCGATCACCGGAGCCGACCGAGGAACCCGACGGCCTTGCGGACCTCGAGCAGGCGTCGCTCCCAGGTGATGCCCACGACGGTCAGCAGCGCACCGGCGAGGCCGATCCAGACCCACTTCGGGAAGTCGCCGGCATAGGGGCCGAGCTCGCGCACCACGATCGCCGCGCCGACGGTCGCACCGACGAGCAGGGGGGCGCTCCAGCGCAGTGCCGCGCCGGCGATCGTGAGCGCCAGGCAGGCGCCACCGAGGACGAGGGCCCGGAGCGAGACGGGGTCGCCCATGACCCACAGCAGGGACGGGACGGTGCCGAGGAGCAGGCCGGGGAGCAGCGCCTCGGCCGTGCCGACGGACGGCGAGCGCTGCATCCGCCACCCCCCGAGGGTGAGGAGGGCCGCTGCGAGGGGGAGCGTGTACGCCTCCGGCTCGGTCACCTCGAGGTCGGCGAGGCGCACCCAGCTCGCCAGCAGCAGGAGCGCGCCGCCGCCCCAGATCGCGGTGCGGCGGGACTCGTTGACCAGCGCACTCGCGCACACCACGACGCCGGCGACGGCGAGCCAGAGGGCGGCGAGCCCGCCCGGGTCGGTCGCGACGTCGAGCGATCCCGGCAGGGCGACCAGGGCGACCAGCCCGGCTGGCACCTCGACCTCCGGCCGCGCAAGGGCCACCGCCAGCACGCCCACGGCCAGCAGCACCGGGATCGCGACCCAGACAGGGCCACCACCGGTCGCGTGCACCAGCGCGGCGACGGCGAGCCCGAGCAGGGGAGCGGCGGCCAGGAGACCAGCCGCGGTGCCGTCCGCGGTACGACCGAGGGTGGCGAGCGCGATGGCCAGGGCGGCACCGGCGCCGGCGACGAGGGCGGACAGCGGCGCGCTCGGGACGGCGGCGAGTGCGGCCGCACCGGCCACCAGCACCGCCACGGTCGCGAAGCCCGTCACGCGCACGGCCGCGCTGCCGATCGCCACGAGGACGAGGACGGCGACAGGAGCGGCCAGCTGGACGTCGTACGACGTGAGGGTGGCGGCGACGCCGAGACCGGCGACGACCGCGCCGACCCGGGCCCAGGCGACAAGGGCGCGGCGGCTGCGGTCGGTGGCGACGAGAGCGAGGAAGGCGAGCGGCACCAGGAGCGAGGGGACCAGCAGCAGCGGCTCGGTGACCGGGTCGGGACCGCCGATCACGACGTCGAGCGAGCGCCTGAACGGCCGCACGTCGTCGGCCCAGCGGGCGATGGCCACTGTGCCCGTGACCGCCGCCAGGCCGACCAGGACCAGGCCGCCAGCGGCGGAGGGGGCGACCGCGATGGGCCGGACGGTCCGCGGCAGGGCGGCGAGGGCGATGACCCAGGCGGTCGTGACCCCGAGGGCGACCAGGCCGAAGGTCGCCGCGTCGGTGTCGATGCTGGGGAGGGTCAGCACGACGGTGACGACCATCGCGGCGCAGCTGGCCCCGGCGAGGGCGACCTGCTGGTGGCGCACGACCAGCCCGGGCACGACCATCGCGGCGGCGGTCCCGAGCAGCGACCAGCCGGAGCCGTCGGACCAGAGCTGGTGCAGGTCGGGGTCGAGGAGCGCATCGGTGGTGGCGATGGAGGCGGAGCCGAACCAGGCCAGCGCGCCGGCGGCGGTGACCGACCACTGCAGCGGGACCAGCCCGGCAGCACGGCCCACGAGGACGGCTCCGATCGCCACGAGCGTGAGCAGGTGGCCGGCGACCAGACGATGGTCGGTGACGTCGACGGCGCCGGCGTAGGCAACCGTGAGGCCGATGCCGGCGATCACCTGCGGAGCCACGAGCCGCGGCTGGCCGCCGGGGCGGAGGAAGGAGACCAGCACCGAGGCGACGGACACCGTGAGGCCGGCGGCGAGGCTGATCGCGCCGTCCGCCCTTTCGCCGAGCCACCCGGCCGCGCCGGCGCCGTACACGTCGAGCGCGAGCATGCCGAGGGCGACCACGATGAGCGACTCCCCGGCGATCCGGAGGCCCGTTCGGTGCAGGAGCAGGGCCGCAGCGCCCGCGGTCAGCGTGAAGGCGCCGAGGACGGCGGTGCGGCCGCCGACGCCCAGGGCGGACCACGACACCGCGAGGAAGATGATCGCCGCGACCAGCAGGCAGAACGCGCCGAGGCCGAGCAGGATCTTGGGGACGGATGCGAACGCGACGCCGGCCCGCTCGGCGGTCGGCGCCGCTGGGTTCGGGTAGGACGGCAGCGGCCCCGGGGGAGCCGGCGCCGCCCGCTTGGGCGCGGGCGCCGCCGACGGCGGGACGAGCGGTCCGCCCAGGCTGGAGGCCCGGGTGGCGGCCGGCGCGGTGGCGGCGGCGGGCACGGGCCGGTCGTGGAAGAGGTCGCTCGCCGTACGCAGCTCGCTGACCAGTGCGTCGGCGCGGCGCAGGGTGCGGAAGAGGTCGACGGCGAGCGGGTGCCGGACCAGGAGGTCGCAGGTCGGGCAGACCGGCACGCCGGCCGGCAGGGCGGAGCGGCAATCGGGGCACTGGGACGGGTCGGCGTAGCGCATGGCTCCATTCCGCCAGTTGTGCGCGCCGGGCGGCATTGTCGAAGGACTCAGGGCGGCTGAGCCCTTGTACTCAGCTGGCGAGTGGGGCTGGCGGATGGGCGGTCGGCGGATGGGCGGTCGGCGGGTGGGCGCCTGGGGTGCCTCCCGGGCCGGCTCCTGGCCGGTTGCAGAACGCGGCGGGAGCGCAGCGACGGCAGCTTGCTGACCCTGCCGGAGCGAAGACGCGCTCGCGCAGGCCTACAGCGCGCTCGCGCGGAAAAAGGCGAAGGGCCCTCGTGAGTATGAGTCACAAGGGCCCTTCAGGTGACCGGTACTGGTGACGCTCCCGGTCGACCCACCGGCTGCTGGGATCCCGCAAGCCTCGTCACCCGGCTCGCGCGGCCGGCGTCCCCGTGAGGGGCCGCCTCGACGGCGCCCCGAGGGGCTCCGGCGTGGCCGTGCGGATCCTCGCCTTCCGGCGGATCCCGCTCTCCCGGAGGAGTGCGTGGGAGAAGTTCTACGCCCGATCGTTCCGCGTTGACAAGGGGCTTTCGCCAGGTTTTTCGGGGGTTCTTCGTCATCCACCGATCGTCGGCGTGTCGTCCACAAGTACCCGTGTTCCCTCCACAGGAGGAACGTCGTCTTCCCCAGCTCGTCGCCGCACCTGTGGAAGAAAGGCGGGGCAAACTGGCGTCATGGACCGACCGCCCCTCGCCGTAAGCCATGACCTGGAGCCGCACCCGGAGGGCGGGTGGTACCGGCAGACGTGGGTGGCAGGGACGACGGTGGAGCTGCCCGACGGACGGGTGCGGCCGACCGCGACGCTGATCTACTTCCTGCTGCCGGCCGGTGAGTCCTCGGCCTGGCACCGGGTGCGGTCCGACGAGGTGTGGCTGGCGCACCGGGGGGCGGTGACCGTCGAGCTCGGTGGTGACGGCCCGGCGCCGGACCCGGCCTCCGCGACCCGGCTGGTCGTCGGGCAGGAGCAGCCCCAGGGGCTGGTGCCGGCCGGGGTGTGGCAGCGCACGCTCGTCTCCGGGGAGGACGCGCTGGTCAGCTGCCTGGTGTCCCCGGGCTTCGACTTCGAGGACTTCGAGCTGGCCTGAGTCGAGGCTGGCCGCACCTGTCGGGCCCTGCGCGGTTTGTGTCGGGCGGGAGTGGTTGAGTGACGCCCGTGGAGCAGGGAAGCCAGCCGACGTACGTCCTCGCGCAAGGGACGCCGCCGGGGCCTGCCCCGGTGCTCGACGAGCACCAGCGGCGGGTGGTGGAGCACGAGGGCGGCCCGCTGCTCGTGCTGGCCGGTCCCGGGACCGGCAAGACGACGACCCTCGTCGAGGCGGTCGTCGACCGGATCGAGCGGCGCGGCGCCAGCCCCGACCAGGTGCTCGCGCTGACCTTCTCCCGCAAGGCCGCCGACCAGCTGCGCGACCGGGTGAGCGCACGCCTGGGCCGAACGACGGGCCATCAGCTGAGCTCGACGTTCCACTCCTTCGCCTACGCGCTGGTGCGCCGCTACGCCCCGGCGGAGCTGTACGAGGCGCCGCTGCGGCTGCTGTCGGCGCCGGAGCAGGACGTCGTCCTGCGCGAGCTGCTGGCCGATCACCCGGAGTCGGTGAGGTGGCCCGAGCGCTTCCGCCAGGCGACGGCGACCCGTGGCTTCGCCCGGGAGGTGCACGCGGTCCTGGGCCGTGCGCGGGAGAAGGGGCTCGACGGCGAGGACCTGCGGCGGCTGGGTGAGCGCGAGGGCATCGACGAGTACGTCGCCGCGGGCCTGTTCCTCGAGCAGTACCTCACCTCCCTCGACAACCTGGGCGCGACCGACTACGCCGACCTCATCCGGCGCGCCTGCATCGAGGCCCACGACCACCGCGACGAGCTGCGGGCGCGGTTCCGTCACGTGTTCGTCGACGAGTACCAGGACACCGACCCGGGCCAGGTGGCGCTGTTGCGGGCGATCGCCGGCGACGGCCGCGACCTGGTCGCGGTGGGGGACCCGCACCAGTCGATCTACGCGTTCCGGGGGGCTGAGGTCCGCGGGATCCTGGAGTTCCCGACGCAGTTCCCGCGCAGCGACGGTGCGCCTGCCGACGTCGTCGCACTGCAGACCACCCGGCGGTTCGGGCCGCGGATCCTGATCGCGTCGCAACGGGTGGCCGGCCGGATCGGCCTGCCGGGCACGATCCCCGAGGCCGCCCGCGCGTTCTACCTGGCTCCGAGGTGTGTGCCCGGTCCGCACGGCGACGGCAAGGTCGAGGTCTTCACCTTCGACACCGAGCGGGCCGAGGCCGACCACCTCGCCGACATCCTGCGTCGCGCCCATCTCGAGGACGGCGTCGGATGGGACGAGATGGCGGTCCTGGTGCGCTCGGGGCGCGCGAGCATCGGACCGTTGCGTCGCGCGCTGGGTGCGGCCGGCGTACCGGTCGAGGTCGCCAGCGACGAGGTCCCGCTGGTCCGCGACCCGGCCGTGCTGCCACTCCTCGAGGCCCTGAGGGCGGTCGTCAACCTCGACAACACCGACCACGCCGACGTCGGCTATGTCGACCCCGGTCGTGCGGAGGGGTTGCTCACCGGGCCGCTCGGCGGACTCGACGCGGGCGACGTCCGCCGGCTGGCCCGTCAGCTGCGGGCCCGCGAGAAGGACGCGTGCCAGGAGAGTGGAGGTACGCCGCGCAGCTCGCGCGAGCTGGTCCGGCTGGCGGTGGTGGACGCGAGCCACCTCGAGGGCCTCGCCGGTCCCGAGGTCGATCGCGCCCGGGCCCTGGCGCGGCTGCTGGCCGACGCGCGCGCCGCGGCGGACGGCGGGGCGAGCGCGGAGGAGCTGCTCTGGGTGCTGTGGTCCGGCACGACCTGGCCGCAGCGCCTGCGCCGGTCGGTCGAGGCGGGCGGCGGCGCGGCGCGGCGGGCCCACCGCGACCTCGACGCGATCTGCGCCCTGTTCGACCTGGCGGCGCGGGTGGGGGAGAAGCGCGAGCACCTGGCGGTGGCCCCGTTCCTCGCGAGCCTCGTCCAGCAGGAGATCCCGGCCGACACCCTCGCCGACCGGGGCGCACGGGGCGCCGCGGTGCGGCTGCTGACCGCCCACCGGAGCAAGGGCCTGGAGTGGCGGCTGGTCGTCGTGGCCCACGTGCAGGACGGAGGCTGGCCCGACCTGCGGCGCCGCGCGACCCTGCTGCAGGCCGACCGGATCGGGCCGGGTGTCGTCGTGCCGGCAGTGACGCCGCGCGAGCTGCTCGCCGAGGAGCGTCGCCTGTTCTACGTCGCCTGCACGCGCGCGCAGGAGCGCCTCGTGGTGACCGCCGTGGCCTCGCCGGACGACGACGGCGAGCAGCCGTCGCGCTTCCTGGAGGAGCTGGTGCCGGACCGCGACCACATCGTCGCGGTGGCGGGCCGGCCTGCACGGCCGCTCTCGCTGGCGGGCCTGGTCGCGGAGCTTCGTCGGACCGTCGCCGACCCGGAGGCGCAGGAGCCGCTCCGCACGGCGGCCGCACGGCGGCTGGCCCGGCTGTCCGGCGAGTTCGCCGGGCGCCGGCAACTGGTCCCGGCGGCCGACCCGGCGAGCTGGTGGGGCACCCGGGCCGCCAGTCGTTCGACGGAGCCGATCCGCGAACGCGACCGGCCGGTGCCGATCTCGGCGACCGTGCTCGACGCGATCGCTGCCTGCCCGACCCGGTGGTTCCTCGAACGCGAGGCCGGAGGCGTGGCCCGTTCCCACCAGTCGGCCAACCTCGGCCAGCTGGTGCACGCGCTCGCCGAGCGGGTCGCCGACGGCACCATCGACGGCGACCTGGACGTGCTGATGGAGGAGGTCGACCGGGTGTGGGACCGGCTCGACTTCCGGACCCCGTGGTCGAAGGACCGCGAGCACAAGCGGGTCCGCGCCGCCCTCGCGCGCTTCCTGACCTGGCACGAGCGCAACCCGCGGCGCCTGATCGCCACCGAGGCGCGCTTCGCGACCGTGGTGACGATGGACGACGGCACGTCCGTGCGCATCAACGGGTACGCCGACCGGGTCGAGATCGACGGCGACGGCCGCGTCGTGGTGGTCGATCTCAAGACCGGCCGCAGCAAGCCGACCGGACCGGCCGTGCGTGACCACGTCCAGCTCGCGCTCTACCAGTACGCCGTCGACGCGGGCGCCCTCGACGACCCGGGAGCCGGCCTCACCGGGCTGGCCAGCGGTGGAGCCGAGCTGATCCAGCTCGGCCTCGAGGACGGGGCCGCCGACGCGACCTGCCAGGAGCAGGACCCGCATGCGGCCGACGGTCCTGAACGGGCCGCGCTCCGCACCCGGATCGCCCAGGTCGCCCACCTGTTGCGCGAGGAGACCTTCCCCGCGGTCGCGGGCGAGCACTGCCGCGACTGCGGCTTCGTCCCGATCTGTCCCGTCAAGAGCCCCGGATCGGTGGTCGAGCGATGAACCCGGCGATCAGCACCCCCGAGGACCTCCAGCGGGTGATGAAGGCGCCGTTCCCGCCGAGCCCCGAGCAGTGGACCGCGATCACCGCTCCCCTCTCGCCGGTGGTCGTGATCGCGGGAGCCGGGTCCGGCAAGACGACGCTGATGGCCGCCCGCGTGGTCTACCTCGTGCTCACGGGGCAGGTGCGACCCGAGGAGATCCTCGGCCTGACCTTCACCACGAAGGCCGCGGCCGAGCTGCGCCAGCGGGTCAGGGCCGCGCTGACCGCGGCCGGCGTGCTCGACCTCAAGCCCGCGGCCGACGGTGAGGAGGTCCTCGAGCCGACCGTCGCGACCTACAACGCCTACGCCGCCGGCCTGCTCACCGACCACGGCCTGCGGATCGGCCACGAGCCCGACACCCGGGTGATCACCGACGCGGCCCGCTACCAGCTGGGTGCGCGTGCCGTCGACCGCTACGACGGTGCGGTCGAGAAGCTGTCCGACCACCCGCCCACCGTGATCCAGAACCTCCTCGCGCTCGACGGCTCGATGAGCGAGCACCTGGTCGGTCCCGAGGACGTGCTCGCCTTCGACGCGGCCGAGCGGAAGGCGTTCGAGCGGGCCGTCGCCGAGGAGCAGGCCGGCAAGAACCGGAAGACCTACGTCGAGGCGAGCCAGAAGGCTGTCGACGTGATCGACCGCCGTGCCGAGCTGATGGGTCTCGTGGCGTCGTACCGGCGGTTGAAGTCGGAGCTCGGCCTCATGGACTTCAGCGACCAGATCGCGCTGGCCGCGCGCCTCGCCGACGCGCAGCCCGAGGTGGGCCGGCTCGAGCGCGAGCGGTTCAAGGTGGTTCTCCTCGACGAGTACCAGGACACGTCCGTCGCGCAGGCCACCCTGCTCGCGCGCCTCTTCGGCGGGGGCCACGCCGTGATGGCCGTCGGTGACCCCAACCAGGCGATCTACGGCTGGCGTGGGGCGTCGGTCTCCAACATCATCAACTTCCCCGAGGTCTTCCCGGGGTCCGGCGGCGCGGCCGTGCCGGTCCTGCCGCTGACGGTGAACCGGCGCTCCGACACCCGCATCCTCGACGTCGCCAACAAGCTCGCCGAGCCGCTCATGGCGAAGTACGGCGACAAGGTCGCCGTCCTCCGCCACGGATCGACGCAGTCGGGATCGGTGCGGGTCAAGGTGTTCGAGACGCACCTCGACGAGCTCGCCTGGTTGGCCGGCGAGGTGCAGCGGACCCACGACGCCGGGACGCCGTGGGCGAGGATCGCGGTGCTGAGCCGGGACAACCAGCACGGCGAGGCGGTGTTCGACGCGCTCACCGGCGCCGACATCCCGGTCGAGATCGTCGGCCTCTCCGGCCTGGTCCGGCTGCCCGAGATCGCCATCGTCGTCGCGACACTGAAGCTGGTCCAGGACGTCACCGACAACGAGTCGCTGCTGAGCCTGCTGGCCGGCCCCCGCTGGGCGATCGGTCCGCGCGACCTGCGCCTGCTCGGCCTGCGGGCGTTCGAGCTCGCGGGGCGCAGCGGGCGCGACGAGGGGGCCGCGTCGGTCCACGAACAGCTGGTCGCCATCGCGGACGGGATCGACCCGGCGGAGATCCCCTGTCTCGACGACGCCCTGGCCGACCCGGGCACGGCGGCGTACTCCCCGGAGGCGCTGGAGCGCTTCGCCCTCCTGCGTGACGAGCTGCGCCTGCTGCGGGCGGCCGTCGGCGAGCCGCTGCTCGACCTGGTGCGCCGCATCATCGACGTGACCGGTGTCGACGTCGAGCTGGCCTCGTCGATGAGCAAGGCAGCCGCCGCGCGGCGCGAGAACCTCGACCTGTTCGTCAAGGCGGTCGCCGACTTCCAGGCAGTCGACGGCGACGTCACCCTGCCCGCGCTGATCGCGTGGCTGACCGCCGAGGACGAGGCCGGGAACGGGCTCGAGGTCGCGACGCCGTCCGGCGCGGACTCGGTCAAGCTGCTCACGGTGCACCGGTCCAAGGGCCTCGAGTGGGCCACGGTGTTCTGCGTGGGTGTGGGCGAGGGTCGGTTCCCGAGCACCCAGGGCCGGTCGTTGTGGTGCTCCTCGCCGAGCGTCCTGCCCGCCCCGCTGCGCGGCGACGCCGACGACCTGCCACAGCTCGCTGGTCACGACAAGGCCGCGCTCGACGCCTACCGTGCGGCCACGCGGGCGCACGAGGCCGAGGAGGAGCTGCGCCTCGGCTATGTCGCCTTCACGCGGCCCGAGCACGACCTGTGGGTCACCTCCTTCCTGTGGGGCACGCGCAAGAACCCCTACGGCCCCTCGTCCTTCCAGGTCGCGATCCGCGAGTTGTGCGAAGGCTGGGGCGAGCCGGTCGACTGGCTGGACAAGCCCGAGAAGGGCGCCGCCAACCCGTTCGACGCCGTGGATCCCTCACGCCCGTGGCCGGTCGAGGGGACCGGCGCCGAGACCGTCCGGCGGCTCGAGGCCGCCCAGCGAGTGCGGAACGCGGACCCGACGGCCGGCGACGACGACCTCGCCCTCGACCTCGTCGACGCGGCCCGCGTCGCGGACTGGGACGAGGAGATCGAGCGCCTGCTCGCCGAGGTCAGGTCCGACCGGTCCCCACACGTCGAGGTGCCGCTGCCGTCGTCGCTGTCGGCGACGGCGCTGGGTCGGCTCCGCGACGACCCGGAGGGCTTCGCGCGCGACCTGGCCAGGCCGATGCCGCGCCCGCCCGCCCCGGCCGCCCGGTTCGGCACCCGGTTCCACGCCTGGGTCGAGGCACGGTTCGGCCAGCAGGGGCTGTTCGAGCCCGACGAGCTCGAGGGCCGTGCAGACGCCGGCATCGACGACGACAGCGATCTCAAGGAGCTGGTCAACCGCTTCGAGGCGGGCCCGTTCGCGACCCGTGAGCCCACCGCGATCGAGGCTCCGTTCGCGCTGGTCCTGGCCGGACCCGGTGGCGCACGGCAGGTGATCCGGGGCAGGATCGACGCGGTCTACACCGAGCCGGACGGCTCCTTCCTCGTGGTCGACTGGAAGACCAGCGCCCGCCAGGAGGCGGACCCGCTCCAGCTTGCGCTCTACCGGCTGGCCTGGTCGGAGCTCCACGAGGTCCCGCTCGAGCGGGTGCGGGCGGCCTTCTGCTACGTCCGGACCGGCGACCTGGTCGTTCACGACGACCTGCCGGACCGCGCGGGCATCGAGGCGCTGCTCAGCGACGTACCACGCTGATCCGCGGCGGTACGGCGAGCGACTGGCCGACCACGCAGTAGCGCTCGGTCGCGGTGGCCAGCCGGCCGAGCGTGATGTCGTCGGCGTCCGTGTCGAGGGTGATGGTCACGACGACGTCCTGGACGCCGATCGGTGTCTCCCGGTCGACGCCGAGCGTCCCGCGCGCGTCCCACCATCCGTCGGCTCGCAGGGCCGCGGACCGGATCTCGACCCCCATCGCCGTCGCGACGGCCCGCAGGGTCACCCCGGCGCAGCCGAGGAGCGCCTGGAGCAGCAGGTCGGCCGAGCAGGCGTCGGCGCCGTCACCACCGGCCGCGGCGTGCAGCCCGGCCCGGACCGCACCCGCGAAGCCGTCGATGGTCGCGGTGATCTCGGGATCGCGGTAGTCGCCCGCTGCGGTGGTCGGGATCCGGGCGCTGGCCGGGGCGGTGCGGTAGCGGTCCTTCAACGGCGCCTGAGCGGCGCGGAGCGTGCTCGCGTCCATGGCTCACCGTAACGTCCACGGGGCCGTGGCTCGGTCGGGCGGCGCCCTGCCGTCGCACGCACTGGACGACCGGGGCATCCACCGAGCAGGGGGAGGCACGACCTAGGCTCGGGATGTGACGTTCCCCCACCTCTCGCTCGTCGCCGATCCGCACGACCGCCTCGGACTGCTCCGTACGGACGAGGACTGGCTGCAGCAGCGCTGGGACGACCCCGCCAGCCGGGTGCTCGTCATCGCCGGCACGCGGGTCCGGCCGGGGCCCGACGGACTCGAGTGGGTCCCGAGCGTCGATGCGCCGGAGGGCCTACGGGTGCTCCTCGGTGACCGTGACGGTACGACGTGGTGGGCGGTCATCGTCGGCGGCGAGGTCGTGAAGGCCGAGCCCGACCGCTGGCTGCCACTGCGCGGCCTGCTGCCCTTCCTCGGCGGCGACGCCGCGGCCCAGGCGCCGCTGGTGTTCCACGCGATCGGGCTCGCGGAGTGGCACTGGGCGCACCGCTTCTGCCCGCGATGCGGGGGCGCGCTGTCGTCGCGCGCAGCCGGCCACGAGCTCGTGTGTGCCGACTGCGGCAAGCCGCAGTTCCCGCGCTCGGACCCCGCGGTGATCATGCTGATCTCGGCCGGCGAGCCGGGCACGCCCGAGGAGCGTTGCCTGCTCGGCCGCGGTACCACCTGGCCCGCCGGCCGGTTCAGCACCCTGGCCGGCTTCTGCGAGCCGGGGGAGTCGCTGGAGGACGCCGTACGCCGTGAGGTCCTGGAGGAGACCGGCGTCGTCGTCGGGGAGGTGACCTACTTCGGCAACCAGCCGTGGCCGCTGCCGTCGAGCCTGATGCTGGGCTTCCACGGCCGCGCCCTCACTGAGGACATCCGGCTCGAGGACGCGGACGTCGAGGAGGCGCGGTGGTTCACCCGCGCCGAGATGCGCAGCGGTGCCGAGGACGGCTCGCTGGTGTTGCCCGGCGGTGTCTCGATCAGCCGCTCCCTCGTGGAGGACTGGTACGGCGCAGCGCTGCCCGGCAGCTGGTGAGGCACTCAGGGAGACTCAGGCCCCGGGCTCAGGCACCGAGGCGCTCGAGCTCCTCGAGCTTGCCCTTGACCTGCGCCACGGTCGGGTTCGTCTGCGCGGTGCCGTCGGAGTAGACGAGCGTGGGGACGGTCTGGTTGCCGTTGTTGGCCGACTCCACGATCGCGGCCGCCTCGGGCTGCTGCTCGATGTCGACGACCTCGTACGCGATCCCCTCCCGGTCCAGCTGGCTCTTCAGCCGGTGGCAGTAGCCGCACCAGGGGGTGGTGTACATGACGAAACGCTCGGGACCGCTCACGCTCATGCCAACACCCTAGGCAGGGACCCCATTCCCGGCTGATTCGGCACGGCCCGGTGATCTGTCGCCCCCGGCGTCTACTGTCGGTGCGTCAGCCAGCCCGTCCCGCCGTTGAAGGAGCAGCTCCGCCGCATGGCCACCTCCGACCCCATCGAACGGCTCCTCTCCGCCCTCGACCCGGAGCAGCGGCAGGTGGCCGAGACGCTGCGCGGGCCGGTGCGCGTGCTGGCCGGCGCGGGCACCGGCAAGACCCGGGCCATCACCCACCGCATCGCGCACGGGGTGCAGTCGGGCGTCTACGCGCCGACCGAGGTGCTGGCGGTCACCTTCACCACCCGGGCCGCCGGAGAGCTCCGCCAGCGGTTGCGCCAGCTCGGCGCGCCGGGCGTCCAGGCGCGGACCTTCCACAGCGCGGCGCTTCGCCAACTGCGCTACTTCTGGCCCCATGTCCACGGCACCGAGCTCCCCGAGCTCACCGAGTCCAAGCTCGGGATGCTCGCCGCGGCCTGCCGCACGCTCGGTGTGCGCAGCGAGCAGGCCCAGCTGCGTGACCTGGCCTCCGAGGTCGAGTGGGCCAAGGTCAGCAACGTCCGGCCCGAGAGCTACGCCGGCATCGCCGAGGCCCGTGGCCGCGGCGTCGACGGGCTCACGCCGATCGACGTCGCCCGCGCGTTCGCCGCCTACGAGGACGTCAAGCGCGAGCAGGGCCGGATGGACATGGAGGACGTGCTGCTCCTGACCGCCGGCCTGCTCGACGCCGACGAGCGCGTCGCCGCTCAGGTCCGCCGGCAGTACAAGTGGTTCGTCGTCGACGAGTTCCAGGACGTGTCCCCGCTGCAGTCGGCCCTGCTCGACCTGTGGCTCGGCGGGCGCGACGAGCTGTGCGTCGTGGGTGACCCGGCGCAGACCATCTACTCCTTTGCGGGTGCCGACGCGTCGTACCTCCGCGACTTCCCGAAGCGCTACGAGGGCACGACGTCCATCGAGCTGGTCCGCAACTATCGCTCGACACCGCAGGTGGTCGAGCAGGCCAACAAGCTGTTGGCCGGCACGCCCAGCGCCGGTGTCGAGCTCCGCTCGCAGCAGCCCTCCGGCTCGGCCGTGCGCTACGCGGGGGAGCCCGACGAGGTCGCAGAGGCCCGCAGCGTCGCCGACCGGATCGCACGGCTGCACCGGGCGGGCACGCCCTACGGCGAGATGGCCGTGCTGTTCCGGATCAACGCGCAGTCGGAGACCTTCGAGGATGCGCTGACCGACCGCGGCATCCCCTATGTGGTGCGGGGCGCGGCGCGCTTCTTCGAGCGGCGCGAGGTGCGCGAGGCCGTCACCCGGCTCCGCGGTGCGGCCCGCTCGGGCGAGGCGGACGGACTGCCCTGGGTGAAGGTCGTGCGCGACGTCCTGGGTGGGATGGGCTGGACCAGCGAGCCGCCGACGGCGCGTGGACAGGCCCGTGACCGGTGGGAGTCGCTGCAGGCCCTGGTCGACCAGGCCGAGGACTTCGCGACCGAGCGGGGTGTCGAGGCCTCCGTGAGCACCTTCGTCGAGGACCTCGACCGCCGCGCTGCCGAGCAGCACGCCCCGACGGCCGACGGCGTGACCCTGGCGACCTTCCACGCGGCCAAGGGCCTCGAGTGGGATGCCGTCTTCTGCTGTGGCGTCCAGGACGGCACCGTGCCGATCACCTACGCCAGCCAGGAGGGCGCACCCGCCGGCGCGGTCGAGGAGGAGCGACGCCTGCTCTACGTCGGCATGACCCGGGCCCGCAAGGAGCTGATGGTGTCGTGGGCCGCCGCCCGCAACCCCGGGCAGGCGCCGCGCCGCCAGGCCTCCCGCTTCCTGGTGCCCCTGCTGCCGGCCTCGCAGCAGCCGCAGGCCGTCCGCGGGAGGACCAAGGTCGCGCGCTGCCGCGACTGCCTGCAGCCGCTGGGGTCGGCGGCGGAGAAGAAGCGCGGCCGCTGCGCGCACCACCCGACGCGCTACGACGAGGAGCTCTTCGACCGCCTCAAGGCATGGCGGCTGGAGACCGCGCGGGAGGCGGGCGAGGACGGCAAGCCGCTCCCGGCGTACGTCGTGTTCACGGACGCCACGCTGGAGCTGATCGCCGAGCAGAAGCCGACCACGGTCACGGCGCTGGCGAAGGTCAGCGGGGTCGGTCCGAACAAGATCGAGAGGTACGGGCAGGACGTTCTCCGGCTGGTTTCAGAAAAACCTTGAAAAAACCTCGATAAATGATTTGCACCGTCTGATCAGCGACCGTTACGGTCGTCAGGCAACAACCGCTGCGCATCACAGCCCTGGCAAGGCTGGCGCCTTTCACGCACCTGAGGAGGTGGCACCCATGGAGAACATCACGATGATCCCGATGACCGACGTCAACGTCTGGCAGATCTCGCTGACTGCGCTCGACTGCGCCACCTCTGCTCTCGCGACCCTCGAGGTCCAGGGCATTGCCGTGCGTGAGGCCGCTTCGGCGTCTGCCGCCTTTGCGCCGTTCGCCGCTGGCGACGCCGCTCTGGCCACCGACGTGACGGCCGTCAAGCGGGAGCGCGCCCTCACCGGCATGGGACACCGCGGCAACACGACCGCCTACGTCCCGGGTTCACCAGCCTGGAGCCATCCGAACTGATTCAGCATCAGCTCGGCAGCCTCCAGGCCGCGGAACCCGACAGACCGGGATCCGCGGCCTTTGTGTTTCTCAGGACCTGAGAAGGCGAAGGCACCGGATCCCCTCAAGGAAACCGACCAACGCGATCAGGTCAACAAGAGGAGGTGAAAGCTGATGACGACCAGTGTTCTCGAGCCGACGCTGGACGAGCTGCTGCCCTGCCGTCTGAACGACGCGGAGCTGTGGTTCGCCGAGTCCCCGTCGGACGTCGAGTCCGCGAAGGCCCTGTGCCAGGCGTGCCCCGTGCAGGAGATGTGCCTCGCCGGCGCCCTCGACCGGCGTGAGCCGTGGGGCGTGTGGGGCGGCGAGCTGTTCCTGGCCGGCGTGGTGATCCCGCGCAAGCGGCCCCGGGGCCGGCCGCGCAAGGACGCCACCGTCACCGCCGCGTGATGGCTCGCTCACTGCCGCTGCGGATCCGCTCCACCGATTGATCAACCAGACCAACCACCAAAGGACTTCACGATGTACAACATGCTCAACGAAGACATGGCGCGTGCGCAGATGGCCGCGCGCCTGGGAGAGGCGCAGCAGCTGCGCGAGGCCACCCAGGTGGCCCGCGCCCGCCGCTTGAGCCGCAAGGCCGAGCGTGCCGCGCAGCAGGCTCGTCTCGCCCTCGCTCGCGCCCTCTGATCACGGCCGGGCCCCTGCCACGGGCCTTGCCTGACAGCGAGACAGAACGTCCTCGCAAGCCCTCCTCTCCGAGGGACACCTGATCGCGGGTGAAGAAGAAGGGGCCGGAACCGACCACCGTCGGTTCCGGCCCCTTCGCATCTTTTCGGTCACGACGCACCTTGCGAGGTCTCCCGGCTCCTACGCTGGAGCGATGAGCGTGACCTGTGACTTCTGCGGTCGCCGCGCGGACGGCGACACGCCGCCGCTCACCTGGACGACCGCGGTCGAGCGCGGCCGGGTCCGGCGCTACTGCGACGAGTGCTCGCGCGACAACCTCCGCTCGATGGAGGCGAAGCTCGACAGCGAGTGGTGGTGACTGCCTGCTCTGGCCCCGCCGGCTCAGGCGAAGAGCGTCGGCACGTCCCACGCACACCCGCAGTCCGGGTGCCGTCCCCAGCTCAGGGCGGTGGGCGCCGCCGCCGGCGCGAGGTCGAAGGTCGTCGACCAGGTGCTGGGGGAGTCGCCCTCCACGTAGCGGGCCAGGTCGCGCACGGCCCAGGCCAGCGCGAGCGCGTCCAGGACCGGGTCCAGCGGTGGAGGCCGCTCCGTCGCCGCCCGGGCCGCCTGCGCGAGCAGGAACGGCCTGCGGACGTCGTGGAGCGCCTCGTGGGCGTCCACGCAGCGCAGGCAGGCCGTGTGGCCCGGGTGCACGAACGGTCCGACCCGTCGCAGGCCCGCACTGCCGCTGACGACGAGGTGGGGGATCGAGCTGCGGACCAGCGGGTCGAGGAGCTCCCGGTCGACCGGCCCGGCGCTGACGAGGAGATGGACGTCGGCGCCGTCCTCGCCTCCCGTGCGCCGCAGGCCCGCCTGCTCGAGGAGCAGGCCCAGCAGCGGCTGCGTGGCCGGAGCGGCCCGCACGACGACCGTCGCCGCGGACCGGGCCGCGCGGCGTCGTACGGCATCGGGACCGAACTGGGCTCGCAGCACCTGGTCGGCCGGTCCGGGAACCGCCTCGCCGTCCGGTACGACGACCAGCAGGCCCGCGGCGTCCAGCCGGTCGAGCGCCGCGTCGGCCGGGTCGCCTGTGCCGTTCGTGCCGTCCAGGACGCCCGGGAACCGGCCGAGGGCAACCAGCAGGTCACGGGTGTCCGGCTGGTCGGGCAGCTGGACGGTGGGCCCGTCGAGCCCGACCTGCAGCACGCCCGGGCCACGCGCCATCACGGGCGTGCCGGGACGGAGGAGCAGTCGGTGGGGCATGCCTGCAGCGTGGCACCGCCGCGCGCCCGGTGCCCGGGGTCATCCACAGGCCCGCGGGAGCCCGGAGAAGACGCCGCGGGCGGCACCACCGGTGGTGGTGCCGCCCGCGACGGTCGGTCTGTGTGGCCGGGTGATCAGGCCTTGCCGAGGATGCGGTTGAGGTTCGTGCCGCACTCGGGGCAGACGGCCTTGGCCATCCGGGTGCCCTTCTCGTTCACCTTGACCTCGCCCTCAGCCTCACGCTTGGCCTTGCACTTCACGCAGTAGAACTCGCCGCTCCAGGTCTCCGCCATGACGGCCTCCTTGCCATGTTTCATTCTGTTGGTCGTCGCGACGGGGGTCTTTGGGGGAAGCCCGCCGGGGCCCGGAGTCGTACTCCAAGCCTCCCTGACCCTACGGCACGCCGCCGCGAAGGCGCAGTAGCGTGCCCCGCATGTCTGAAACCGCCCGGATTTCGCCCTCGGTGCCCCCGCTGGACCACCTGCGCCTCGAACGGCCCTCGGAGGGGGTCGCGCTGCTGGTCCTGGACCAGCCGGACCTGCGCAACGCGATGAGCGACGAGATGACGGCGTCGTGGGTCGCGGCGGTCGACCACCTCGCCGCGGACCCGACCGTGCGGGCCGTCGTGGTGACCGGCGAGGGCACGGCGTTCTGCTCCGGTGGCAACCTGTCGTGGCTGGCCTCGGAGCCGGACGCGACGGTGGACGACCTGCGCCACCGGATGCTGCCGTTCTACCGCGCCTGGCTCTCCATCCGGCGCCTTGAGGTGCCCACGATCGCTGCTCTCAACGGCGCCGCGATCGGCGCCGGGCTGTGCCTGGCGCTGGCCTGCGACATCCGGTACGCCGCCCGGGGCGCCCGGATGGGGGTGCCGTTCACGAGGCTGGGGATCCACCCGGGCATGGCGGGCACCTTCCTGCTGCCCGACGTGGTCGGGCCGGCGGCCGCGCGCGACCTCTTCCTGACCGGCCGGTTGGTCGACGCCGACGAGGCCATGGGACTGGGGCTCGTCTCGCGCGTCGTCGAGCCGGAAGGCTTCCTCGACGACGTCCTCGCCGTGGCGGAGGGGATCGCGGCCGCGGCGCCGATCGCGACCCGGCTGACCAAGGGGGCACTGCAACGGGGGCACGCGAACATCGAGACGGCGCTGGCGTGGGAGGGCCTGGCGCAGCCGGTCACGCTCGCGACGGAGGACCTGCTGGAGGGGATCCGTGCTGCCCAGGAGAAGCGGGCGCCGGTCTTCCGCGGCCGCTGACGGCCGGCAACACAACGAGGCCCCCGGTGCGCAGGATCCTCGCTTGCCTTCCCCTTGCGAGCGAGGACTGCGGCCCGGGGGCCTCGTCGTGGGAGACGCTAGGGAGCCGCGGCGGCAGGGTCAATCCAGCGCCGCCCCACCCTGTGGACAGAGCTGTGGACACCGTTGTGGATGAGTCGCGGTCCCGGTGGAGAGGGGCAGGGGATCGGTGAGTTCGGTGTGGAAGAACCCGTGAGAATGCGGGCTTTCCGGTCGTCGTACTGTCGGATGACCTGCGGGAACGCTGCCCACAGGTTCTTCCACTGCTTGTGGACAACAAATAGTTCAGTCCTGAAGGGAGCGTGACCGGGGTCACATGAGTGATGAGGTGTACGACGGCTCGCCGGTTGCGGCGCTGCGCCGGATCGCGTTCCTGCTCGAGCGGGGCCGCGCCGACAGCTACAAGGTCAAGGCCTACCGCGGCGCGGCCAACGCGATCCTGCCGCTGCCGGCCGACGAGGTCGCAGCGCGAGCGCGGGCCGGCACCCTGACCGAGCTCGCAGGAGTCGGGGCGAGCACGGCGCGGGTGATCAGCCAGGTGGTCGAGGGGCGGGTGCCGGACAAGCTCGCCGAGACCGAGGAGGAGTACGGCGCCCCGTTGACCGCCGACGGCGCCGGCACCGCGCTGCGCGCACTCCTGCGCGGCGACCTGCACTCGCACTCGGACTGGTCCGACGGCGGCTCGCCCATCGAGGAGATGGCGATGACGGCGATGGAGCTCGGGCACGACTACCTGGTGCTGACCGACCACTCGCCGCGGCTGAAGGTCGCCCGCGGGCTCTCCGCGGAGCGGCTGGCCCGCCAGCTCGACGTGGTCGATGCCGTGAACGCCCACCTGGACGGCGGGTTCCGGCTGCTCAAGGGGATCGAGGTCGACATCCTCGACGACGGCGGGCTGGACCAGACCGAGGAGATGCTGGCGCGCCTCGACGTCCGCGTCGCGAGCGTCCACTCCAAGCTCCAGATGGACGCCGAGCAGATGACGAGGCGGATGGTGGCGGCGGTCCGCAACCCGTTCGCCAACGTGCTCGGCCACTGCACCGGTCGCCTGGTGACCGGCAGCCGTGGCACCCGCGCCCAGTCGCGCTTCGACGCGCGGACGGTCTTCGAGGCCTGTGCGGAGGAGGGCGTGGCGGTCGAGATCAACTCCCGTCCGGAACGACGCGACCCGCCGACGAAGCTGCTCGAGCTCGCCCGGGACGTCGGCTGCCTGTTCTCGATCGACAGCGACGCGCACGCGCCCGGGCAGCTCGACTACCCGTTGCTGGGCTGCGAGCGGGCGGAGGCGGCCGGGATCGATGCCGACCGGATCGTCAACACGTGGCCCGTCGAGCGCCTCCTGGACTGGGCCACGCCGTAGGGTCGGGCCATGGGAGCGCGGAGCAGGCCGCGGGTCGAGGTACGACGGTCAGGCAAGCGGCGTCGTACCGTCTCGGCGTACCGCGACGGCGCCAAGATCGTCGTGCTCGTCCCCGACAACCTCTCCGGCGAGGAGGAACGTGCATGGGTGACCAAGATGGTCGCCCGTGTCGAGCGCAAGGAGCTGCGGGCGGCGGCACCCCGCAAGTGGGACGACGAGGACCTGATGGCCCGCGCCCAGCGGCTCAGTGACGACTACCTCGGCGGACTGGCAGTGCCGGAGTCGGTCCGCTGGGTCGGCAACCAGCGCTCCCGCTGGGGCTCGTGCACGCCGAAGGACCGCACGATCCGGCTGTCCGAGCGGCTGCAGCGGATGCCCGAGTGGGTCGTCGACTACGTGATCGTGCACGAGCTCGCGCACCTGATCGAGCCGCAGCACGACGAGAAGTTCTGGGGCTGGGTGGCGCACTACCCGCTGTGGGAGAAGGCCAAGGGCTACCTCGCCGGCTGGTCGGACGCCGCGCGGATGCCGCGCCCGCCGGGGCACGAGGTCTATCCCGCCGGCGACGCCGTCGACTAGGCGTATCCGGCAGGCTCCTGGGTGAGGACGTCCCGGGCGCGCGCGATCAGCGTGTGCATCTCCGGCTCCAGCTCGGGAAGGGCGTCGACCGGCCACCAGCGCACCGCCAGCGACTCGTCGCTGACGACCACCTCAGCTCCTGGCGGGGCGGCGGCGACGTAGCGCACGTCGAGGTGGTTGACATCGCCGCGCTCGCCGCAGAACGGCACGCTGTGGAGGTCGAGCTGCACCGGCTCCGGGTGGAAGCGCAGGTCGCCCAGCCCGCTCTCCTCGTGCGCCTCGCGCAGCGCCACGGCCGCCAGGGTCGCGTCGCCCTCCTCGGCGTGCCCGCCGAAGTGGAACCACCGCCCCGCCTTGCGGTGCAGGTTGAGCAGCACGTGGTCGCCCGTGGCGTCGATGACCAGCGTCCCGGCCGTCACGTGGTCCGGGTACGACGCCCGCCACATGCCGTCCGCCCGCGACTCCAGGTGCGTGACATAGCGGCGGCGGAGCTCCTCCTCGGCGGGATCGGGCGCGCGCCAGTCCCGCAGGACGCGCAGGGCGTCCGCGTGCAGGCTCACTCGCCGTCGGTCGGGGAGTCGGACGGCGAGTCGGACGGGGAGTCCGACGCGTCCGGGCCCTCGAGCAGCCTGCGCAGCTCGGCGTCGAACTCGTCGTCCGACAGCTCCTCGGGCGCGGTCGCCTCGGCCCGGAAGGACAACGGGTCGTCCAGGTCGGCGGCCGTCGGCAGCAGGTCGGGGTGCATCCAGACCCCGTCACGGGCCTCGGCCCCGGAGCGGGCCCGCAGCCCGCCCCACAGGGTCGAGGCGTCGCGGAGCCGGCGGGGACGCAGCTCCAGGCCGACGAGTGCCGCGAAGGTCTGCTCGGCGGGGCCTCCGGCAGCCCGGCGGCGTCGTACGGCCTCGCGGAGGCGGGACGCAGCGGGCATCCGCTCCTCGGTGGCCTGGCCGACGACCTCGTCGACCCAGCCCTCGACGAGCGCCAGCGCGATCTCGAGCCGGGACAGCGCTGCCGTCTGCGCCTCGGTCTGCGGCGGGTCGAACAGGCCGCCCTCGAGCAGCCCCTGCACGGATTCGAGGTTGGTGGGGTCGATGCCGCGCAGCTGCTCCTGGACGCGGTCCTGGATCTGCTGGGCGTTCATCTCCAGGCCGCGCGCGTAGTCGGTGACCGCGCCGATCAGGTGCTCGCGCAGCCACGGCACGTGGGCGAAGAGGCGCTGGTGGGCGGCCTCGCGCAGGGCGAGGTAGAGGACGACGTCGTCCTCGGTGACGTCGAGGCCCTCCGCGAACGCCTTGACGTTGCTCATCACCAGCGCGGCCTTGCCGGGCGCGCCGAGCGGGAGCCCGATGTCGGACGCCGTGAGCACCTCGCTGGCGAGGGCGCCGAGACCCTGGCCGACCTGCATCGCGAGCATGCCGCCGACGGCCTGGCCGATGATGCCGACGAGCGGGCCGGCGGCGGCCTTCATCTCCTCCGGCAGGCCGCTGGACAGCCCCGTGACGGAGCGCGCCGCGACCGGCTCGACGAGGACCTTCCAGACGGGCTGGGTCTCGACCAGCCACTCCGCGCGGGACCAGGCAGCGGTCGTGCTCACGCCGGACGGGAACGGGGTGGTGGTGTCGAGCCAGTGGTCGGCGAGTCGGACGGAGTCGGCGATGCGGTCCTGGTCACGCTGGCCGGGGGACGGGTCGGGCTGCTGCGCGACCTGCTGGCGGGCCATGTCGCCGGCCGCGTTCCAGTTGAGCGGACCGTCGTGCGGCTGCATCAGCGACTGCAGCTGCTGGAAGAACGCCATCCCGCCGCCGGGGCCGAAGGGGTTCACCCCTCCGGGCAGGCCGCCGCCGAGTGCTCCGAAGAGCTGCTCGAAGGGCGTGCCCTTGAACGGGTTCGGCTGCTCGTCGCCGGGCTCGCCCGGGTTGTTGGTCATGACCCAAAACTACGCCCGATCGCCAACCGGTGGTGTGGGGGAGAGCCCTGAACGGACCCCTAGAGTGAGTCCATGCCCCACCCCGCCGTACGCCAGGTCGCGATCTCCGACGAACCGCTGTCCGTCGACAGCGTGCTCGCCAGCCTCGAGGACCCCACGGCCGGCGGGCTGGTGCTCTTCGTGGGGAGGGTCCGCGACCACGACGGCGGCCAGGGCGTGACCGGCCTGTCCTACTCCGCGCACCCCAGCGCCCTCGAGCGGCTGCAGGACGTCTGCGACCGCGTCGCCAGCGAGTACGACGTCACGGGCGTCGCCGCCGTGCACCGGGTCGGCGACCTCGACATCGGTGACCTCGCCGTGGTCGTCGCCACCACCGCCGGCCACCGGGGCTCGTCCTTCGAGGCGAGCCGGGCACTGATCGACACGCTCAAGGCGGAGGTGCCGATCTGGAAGCACCAGCGATTCGCCGACGGCAGCGACGAGTGGGTCGGTTCGCCCTGACCGCCCGCGTGTCCTGACCGATCCGCCTCCGGCACCGACCTACCCTCGTCAGGTGGAGATCCTGTTCTGGCTGCTGCCCGCCGCCGTCGCGACCGCCGTCGCGATGGCCTGGGTCGCCTGGTGGGGTCGTGAGGGTCGGGGCGAGGTCGACCGCGAGACCGCGGCCCGCAGGCTCGGGGAGGCGCTCTCCCGCGAGCAGCGCACGCGACCCGGCTACGCGGTCGCGCCGCGGGCCGAGGACCGCTCCACGGGGGTGGCGCTGCGCCCGTCGAAGGCCCGTCCCGTCGTGCTCCCCGGGTCCGCCCCGGCTGCTGCCCCGGCGGCGGCGGCGCCGGTCGCCGACACGTCCTCCGGAGCCGACGCCGGGGCCGACGAGCAGCCGGCGCGCGACCGCCGCGCCTCCTGAGCCACCTCACGCGCCGGTTCGTTGGCCCGGTCTGAGAAGGTAGGCGCCATGAGCCAGCGCCTGATCGCCGTGTGCATCGCGGGCCCGCTGGCGCTGATCCTCGGCGGGATCGCGCTGGCCGTGCCGCTGCCGTACGCGTCGTACAGCCCCGGCCCGACCTTCGACATCCTCGGCACCGACGAGAACCGGGCCGAGGTCATCCAGGTCGACGGGCACAAGGCGTACTACGACGACGGGCAGATCCGGTTCACCACCGTGATCGCCTCGTCGAACGGCCAGAAGCTCACGCTCGGCGACGCGCTGGCCCGCTGGTTCGATCCGGACCGGGCCGTCGTGCCCTACGACGTCGTGCACCCGCCGGACCAGAGCGCGGAGGACGAGGAGGCCGAGGGCCAGGTCCAGATGTCGACCTCGCAGGACACCGCGAAGGCGGTCGCCCTGAAGGAGATCGGCGTCGAGGTGCCGACCGCCGTCCAGGCCACGACCGTCGTCGCCGACGGCCCGTCGGCGGACAAGCTGCTGCCCGGCGACCTCTTCCTGGAGGTCGACGGCGAGCCGGTCGTCGACGGCGATCAGATCGTCAAGGCGGTGCGGAAGCACACCGACCGTTCCAACGTGGAGTTCCGGATCCTGCGCGACAAGAAGGAGCTCACCGTCCGCGTGAAGCCGGAGCTGGACGAGGACGGCGTGCCCAAGGTCGGCGTCGGCGTCGGCCTCGGCTACGACTTCCCCTTCAAGATCCAGCTGCGGGTGGACCCGAGCGTGGGCGGTCCGAGCGCCGGCCTGATGTTCTCCCTCGCCATCTACGACACCCTCACCCCCGGTTCCCTGACCGGGGGCGCGAGCGTCGCCGGCACCGGTGAGCTGTTGCCCGACGGCACGGTCGGACCGATCGGGGGCATCGAGCAGAAGATCGCCGGCGCGCAGGAGGCCGGCGCCGAGCTCTTCTTCGTCCCCAAGGACAACTGCCCCGACGTCAGGGACCTCGACCCGGACCTGCGCCTGGTGAAGGCGACCACCATGCACGAGGCCCGGCTGGCGCTGGAGACGTGGTCCAAGGACCGCGGCGCCGAGCTGCCGACCTGCTGACCAACCCGACCGACCCACCCGACCTGCACCGATCTGCACCGAGCACGAAGCGAGCCCCATGGACTACGAGCTGGACGTCGACCCGGCCCTCGCGGCTGCCGTGCTGGAGCTGGAGGGGCACCACGCCCGGGCCGGCTGGGACCAGCCGGCACGGCTGTACGCCCTCGTCGACACCGCGCAGCTCGTCGAGCAGGAGCCGGCCCTGGCCGCCCAGCTCGGCCTCGACCAGCCGATCGAGCGGGGTTCGCTGACGCCGGTCGAGCAGGAGGAGCTGCCCGACGGGCAACAGCTCGAGGAGGCGCTGCCGGGGATCGTGTGGCCCGCGGTCGTGACCGGGTGCGCAGCGGTCGTGGAGCGGCTCGTGCTGCCGCCGGCCGCCGACGGCCAGGTCCCCGAGGACCGCGCGGCGGCGCTCGAGTTCGCGCGGGAGCATCCCGACGCCGAGGAAGTCCGTATCGTCGCCGGGGTCACCCGGCACGGGGCGGCGTACTGCGCCCTGCGGATGCGCAGTCATGACGAGGACGCGGCGGTGATGGGCGGGCCGGACCTGGTGCCCGGGCTGATCGAGCTGTTGCGTGGCACGCTGGAAGACGCGGAGGACGAGTCCATGGGTGGCAACGATGAGTGACCTGTTCGACGAGGAGCCGGCGAGCCCGGCTCCCGAGCGGCCGGGACGGCGCGCCCGGGCGCTGGTGATCACCGGCGTGGTGCTGGTCGTCGGCTTCTTCCTGCTGACCGCCTTCGCGTCCGTCTACACCGACCGCCTCTGGTACAAGGAGGTCGGCTACGGACAGGTCTTCAGCACCATGCTGTGGACCCGCGTCGGCCTGTTCGTCGGCTTCGGTGCGCTGATGGCCGCGATCGTCGCGGTCAACATGCATCTGGCGTTCCGGTTCCGCCCGCTCTTCCGGATGGCTCCCAGCGACGCGAGCGTCGAGCGCTACCGCGACGCGGTCACCCCGATCCGCGGCTGGCTGCTCGCCGGGGTCGCGATCGTCGTCGGCATCTTCGCGGGCACGTCCGCGGTCGGCCAGTGGCGCACCTTCCAGACCTGGCTGCACGCGCAGAGCTTCGGCCAGAAGGACGCCTACTTCGGCAAGGACATCAGCTTCTACGTCTTCCGCCTGCCGTGGTGGAATTTCCTCGTCGACTTCGTGATGGCCGCGACCGTGGTCGCCCTCATCGGCACGGCGGTCGTCCACTACCTGTACGGCGGCATCCGGCTGCAGCAGACGCACGACCGCCTCTCGGGGGCTGCCCAGGTGCAGCTGTCGGTGCTGCTGGGCGTCTTCGTGCTGGCGAAGTCGGTCGACTACTACCTCGACCGGTACGACCTCGTCACCGACGACCACCGTCTCTTCACGGGCATGAACTACACCGCCGAGAACGCGCTGCTGCCCGCACGCAACATCCTCGTCGGCGTCGCGCTCATCTGCGCGGTCCTGTTCTTCCTCAACGTCTGGCGCAAGACCTGGCAGCTGCCGTCCGTCGGTCTGGCGCTGCTCGCCCTGTCGGCCGTG
Source organism: uncultured Nocardioides sp. (assembly GCA_964487275.1). Classification (GTDB taxonomy): domain Bacteria; phylum Actinomycetota; class Actinomycetes; order Propionibacteriales; family Nocardioidaceae; genus Nocardioides. The sequence continues at coordinate 245,336 of CAZAQE010000003.1, forward strand.
CTGCTCGGGATGATCTGGCCGGCGATCGTGCAGAACTTCCAGGTCAAGCCGTCCGAGGCGGACAAGGAGAATCCCTACATCCAGCAGAACATCGAGGCCACCCGGGACGCCTACGGGCTCAGCGACATCACCACTGAGCAGTCCTACCAGGGCATCCCCTCGGGGGACGCCGACAAGGCACGTGGCACCGCGGTGCTCAGGCAGCTCACCACCACACCGGTCGTCGACCCCCTCCAGGTCCGCGACACGTTCCAGCAGCGTCAGCGCGTGCGCGGTTACTACACCGTGCCGGCGGTGCTCGACGTCGATCGGTACACGATCGACGGGCAGGAGGTCCCGCTGGTGCTGGGCCTGCGCGAGCTCGACCAGTCCGGTATCCAGTCCTCCGACCAGAACTGGTCCAACCTGCACACCGAGTACACGCATGGCGAGGGCCTCATCGCGGCGTACGCGAACCGGATCAACATCGGCGACCAGGCCAACGGCCGCATCGTGTGGGCCGAGGGCATCCGGGGCGAGGGCAACGGGGGCGGTGACGACCTCACGACAGCCGGGGAGTTCGAGACCCGCGTCTACTACGGCGAGAAGAGCCCGACGTACTCGATCGTGGGCAAGGCCAACGCCGACGACGACGACGTCGAGCTGAGCCTGCCGAGCACGGGCGACGCCGACGAGGAGGCCGACGAGCGCCAGACGACGACGTACGACGGCAAGGGCGGTGTCGACGTGGGTGGCACCTTCAACCAGCTGATGTACGCCATCAAGTTCGGCGAGCCGAACTTCCTGCTGTCGGGCCGCGTCAACGCCAACTCGAAGGTCCTCTACAACCGCACGCCCCTGGAGCGCGTCGAGAAGGTCGCCCCGTGGCTCACCCTCGACAGCGACCCCTACCCGGCCGTGGTGGACGGCAAGATCGTGTGGATCATCGACGGCTACACGACCACCGACAAGTACCCGAACTCCCAGCGTGAGTCCTTCGAGTCGATGACCGACGACTCGCTGCAGCAGGAGAACCTCGGTATCCAGACCGTCCCCACCGACGAGATCAACTACATGCGCTCTGCCGTGAAGGCCACGGTCGACGCGTACGACGGCACGGTCACCCTCTACCAGTGGGACGAGGACGACCCGATCCTCAAGACCTGGATGGAGGTGTTCCCGGGAAGCGTCACGCCGAAGGACGAGATCTCCGACGAGCTGCTCGCGCACCTGCGCTATCCCGAGGACCAGTTCAAGGTGCAGCGCTTCCAGCTCGCGAAGTACCACGTGGAGGACGCGCGGGAGTTCTACTCCGGCGACAACCGGTGGGAGGTACCGGAGGACCCGAACGCTTCCCGCGCGGTCTTCCAGCCGCCGTACCGTCTGTTCTCGACGGGGGTCGACAACACCACCGACTGGTCGCTGACCTCGGTGTTCAAGCCGCGCGGTGAGCAGAACACGCTGGCGTCGTACCTCCAGGTGAACTCGGACGCCACCTCGCCGAACTTCGGCCAGCTCCGGCTGCTGGAGATGGCGGACGAGAACACCCCCGGCCCCGGTCAGGTCGCCAACGAGATGCAGGGCAACGACGCCGTGGCCCGCGAGCTGCAGCAGTACCGTGTCGAAGGTGCGACCCCACCGCGCTTCGGCAACCTCCTGACGCTGCCGGTCGAGGGCGGGCTGATCTACATCCAGCCCGTGTATGCCGCACGCAGCGCGACGTCGGCCTTCCCGATCCTTCAGTACGTGATCGTGAAGTACGGCGCCGGCGTCGGCATGGACCGCGACCTCCCGTCGGCCCTCGCCAAGGCACTGGGCGTGGATCTCGACGGCACCGGCAGTGAGCCGACAGACCCGGAGACCCCACCGACGCCGGGCGGCGAGGACCCGCCCACGGGTGACCTGGATGCCCAGATCGCCGAGGCGCTGCGCGACGCCGACAAGGCGTTCAAGGACGCCGAGGCGGCGCAGGCCGACGGTGAGACGGTGCTCTGGGCCGAGAAGCTGGAAGAGGCGCAGGCCGCGATCGAGAGGGCTGTGGCGCTGGCCGACAGGCGCGACGACGCCGGCACCGCCGACGAGAACAAGCAGTAGCCGGGCCGGGAGGCAGACGTGCTCCTCACCCTCGACCTCGTGGGGATCTTCGTCTTCGCGATCTCCGGGGGACTGGTCGCGGTGCGCAACCAGCTCGACATCGTCGGGGTGGTCGTGCTCGCGACGGCCACCGGCCTCGGCGGCGGTGTCATCCGCGACGTGGTGATCGGCGCGGTGCCGCCGCCGGCGGTCGAGGACTGGCGCTACCTGCTGGTCCCGGTCGTTGCCGGCATGGTGACCTTCTGGTGGCATCCCGCTGTCGGCCGCCTGGAGCGGGTGATCAACGTCTTCGACGCCTTCGGTCTCGGGCTGTTCTGCGTCGCCGGCGCCCTGAAGGCGCACGAGTTCGGGCTCGGGCCGGTACCGGCCGCCGCCCTCGGCATGGTGACCGGCGTCGGCGGCGGCATCATCCGCGACCTGATGGTGGGCCGGGTGCCGGTGATCTTCCGCAAGAGCCAGCTCTATGCGATTCCCGCGCTCGCCGGAGCTGCGGTTGCCTCGACCGGGGCCGAGCTGGGCGTGCCGGCTGCCGTGATCGTCGGACCTGCGGCAGCGGTCACCATCGGCCTGCGACTGCTCGCGCTCAACCGCGGCTGGACCGCACCGTTACCGCGGAGCTGACAGCCGGGGAGCTCCCGCCCGGAGTCGCGGAAGCCCCCGATTTGGCGGCCTTGTCGCCATGCCCTAATGTTGTGTTCACCGACGCGGGGTGGAGCAGCTCGGTAGCTCGCTGGGCTCATAACCCAGAGGTCGCAGGTTCAAATCCTGCCCCCGCTACAAGAAACAGGGCCTGAACTGCGGAAACGCAGTCCAGGCCCTGTTGCTTTGTTGGGTGATTCCCAACATATTCACATCTCACATGGCGCGAGGGTCCTCCTCCGAAGGTCTCGGCGGCAGAACCATCACGGCAGCGGCATGGGTCGCGGTGTCCTGCCGGCCGAGGTACCTCGCAGTGACGTTGGTATCCGCGTGTCCGAGCTGGTTCGCGATGCTGGCGAGGGAGTGGCCCGCCTCGTCCATCCAGGTGGCGACGGTACGTCGAAAGGTGTGCGTGCCAGCCCACTTCACCTCGGCGGCAGCGAACACGCGGCGAAGTGCCTTGCTGACGTTGTTTCGGTCCCTTGGCTGTCCCGCTTTGGAGAGGAAGTAGGTGATGCCGAAAACGAGGCCGGTCTGCCCGTGCAACGCGGCCCGCTCACGCAGGCGCACCACTAGATCGTCGCTGAGGCCGAGCGTCCGGTCAGCTTGGGCGGTCTTGGTGCCGCGCACGCGGACGGTCGCCTTGTCGAGGTCGACGTCCTCCCACGCGGTGCAGTGCAGCGCCTCGCTGATCCTCACGCCCGTACCGAACAGGAAGTGCGCGAGGTCGCCCACATCGGCCTTGGCCTTGTCGGCTGCATCTAGGACAGCGATCGCCTCGGTTTGGGTGAACGCCCGACGTGTGTCGAGGTGCCGCCTGCCGCAGTCGAGGTCGCAGTCCGCGTCTGTACAGCGGTTGTCGCCCTTGCTTCCTGGTTTCGCCTTTGGAGTCTGCACGCGATGCATGACGCTGGCAGGGATCGCACCGCGACGTTCGGCGAGCCCGAGGATGCCCGACAGGACTTTGCGCGATTGCTTGGCGGCGGTCTCGCCACGCTCGTCGGCGATGCCCGTCAGCCATGCTTCGATCCGCGCGACATCGTTGGCCTGCAAGACTGTGAGATGCGCGAGCGCACCGACATTGATCGATCGCTCCACGTACCCGACGTAGTCGCGCATCGTGTTGGCACTCTTGCCCTCGCGCGCCTTCCAGTCGAGCCAGACGGCTGCAGCTGCCATCATCTTGGTGTCGTGACTCAACACGCCGTCGCCGCCTCGATGCCCCTCCCTGGCAGCGTCGACTTTAGCTCGGAGGAGGCGACGTGCGGCAGCTTCCGTCTTCCCGCTGGCGGTCACGTCCAAGCGCTTGCCGTCGTTGTTGCGGTACGTGCTTCGAGCCTGAATGTGCCCCGGCATGGTCGGGTGCGGCTTGGTGCTGATTGTGCTGAGGGTGAACGGGGGATTGCTCTGACGTGCCATCGGTTCGGTGTCCTTGTGTGCGGCATCGAGGCGGTCGCGATAGCTCAATCTCGCATTGAAAGTGTGAACAGTCAATGGGTACAAATGGTTCCTATGGTTCTTGATGGCTCGTGATCGACGGCTCGGGCCGCTGTCGCTGTCGGCTCTTTGCGTCAGGATGCAGGTGTGAATCAGGAGTACGTCGGATTGGGTATTCAGCTCCTCGGTTCGGTGCTCGCCGCCTGGGCTCTCGTGGGCGAACTGCGGAGCGGGCCGAACATCGATGTTCCTGGTAGGCCGAACGATCCTCGGGGGCGAAGCGGTCCCCGCAACCCGCACACTGAGCCGTTCAAGACCAAGACGCCGCGAGTCAGCGGGATGGAGCGCGAACGGCACGCGGGTAGGCGAGATCTCTGGGGGCTGGATACGCCGCGCGGAGTCCCGCCGGATGTTGCCGCCCTAGGGACTTGGATCGCGGGCGTGATGCGGGAGCACCGTGAGCGCGCAGCGGCGGACTGGGAACGACAGCAGGTTCTGACAGCCGAACTCCGTCGAGCCGACGATCAACTGCGGCGGGAGCAGGCAGCCGAGGCCGCCCGCATGCATCAAGCCACGCGACGCCGTGTCGTTTGGGAGATGTTTGGTCTGTTCTTAGTGGCGGTCGGCACGATCGTTGCTACTGCGCCGCTTTGACCAGCGAAGTCGACATCTGCCCGGAGGAGACAGTGCCCTCGATGAAGCCGTGTTTCTCGGATCGACACTCGCTAGGGAGTCGATGCATAAACCACGGACCTTTGGGAGGGTGAACCTATGAATCGCCGAGCAAACGTCACCGATTGAAGGACCTGGCTGTGGCTGAACCGCTGGTCAACTTCTCATCGCTCCGGCCCTACAGGAGGCTCGAACTGAGCGACGTGCCTGCGAGATCCGGTGTTCACCTGGTGTGGAACGCGGACGGTGAGCCGGTCTTCGTCGGGCTCAGCCAAGACACAAAGTCGCGCCTGCGGCAGCATCTCGTGGGCGATCGACAGGCATCGGTTCTTCACGACAAGGTGGGTCGCCTACTCGACGCTCAACTTGGCCGCGACGCGAGCGCGGCTGACATCGAGCACTGGCTCTCGGGCTGCTCGTTCCAGTATTGCCTCACTGAGCGTCCGCGGGAGCTGAAGGCCGAGGTGATGGCGAAGCTCAACCCCAAGTTCAACGAGGTGTCCCCGTTGCCTGAAGACCAGACACTTGTCGAGTCCGACCTTCGTGAGTCCTTCCTGAAGGTCCTCTCTGCGCTGCGCGAACGGACGTCGGGTCACGCCACCTCCGCCGGCTCGTACCGCTCTACCGTCACGGCCACGCTTCCCAGGTTGATCGAGGAACTGGTTCCGAGCGGCCATCGAGTCAAGGGCAGCGTCGGTTATGGATCTCCAGCAGATGTGCCGTGGGTGTCAGTGCTACGCGAGGGCGAAGACAGTAGTGCACGCGATGGTGTCTACCTCGTCTACCTGTTCGCGGCAGACGGTTCCCGCATGTATCTCGCGCTCGCACAGGGCGTTACGAGCGTCAAGGGTGGCTCAGCGGTCCTTACGAAGAGGTCCATGGACATCAGGGATGCAGTTAGCGCCGGCGAGCGATGGGTCAGCACCGTCGATCTTCGCTCAATCAACGCGCTTCCGCTCAAGTACCAAGCCGCGACCGCTTACGCGATTCCCTACGATCACGACACGCTGCCGAGCTCAGAGCAGCTCGCTGGGGACCTCGCAGACATGCTCAACGCATTGACTGAGGTAGAGGCTGCAGGCCTCGCCGACAGCCCCGTCCATGAGCCGGTTCACCTCGTGCTGAAGTGGAGCAAGGAAATCCGCTCGGACACGATCGCTCAGCACCTGCGCGTCGTCGAGGAAAGAGGCTCGGTCTGGTGGGGGAAGTTTGGCAGCCCAGGAACAAGCGCCATGGGGGCCGCACGCCTCGAAACTATTCGTGCGCAACTCGCTGCCGGCGTTCCGACGACATGCTTCTTGTACCGCAACGGCGAGTTGTGGCGCACCAGACTCCTCGCCATCACCCCCGACGCGGCCGACATTGACGAGACGCGCCTACCTGACTATTACTCTGCATCGGACAGCATTCTGTTCCTCGAACTCACTGACTTTGAGGAAGTTCACCCACCATCTTGGGCGCTGAGCCATCTTCTCCTCGCGAGCGATCCGGACCCAGCCAAGATCCAAGGCGCACTGAGCAACCAGACAAGCCCGATCTTGGTATACATCCGCGGCACCACTCAATGGCCAAGCCTGTCGATGGACGCGTCTGTAGAAATCAATGACGGTGGGGCGGAGGAGCAGGCGCTGGCGATCCCAGTTCTCGACATGGACTGGCTTGAACGCCACACGCTCTGCGAGCGGCAGTGGCTGGAAGAACTAGTTGCGACCCTGCAGCGAAGGCCCCAGATCGTTCTAGCCGGTCCGCCAGGGACTGGAAAGACATGGATCGCAGAGGCACTTGCTCGATACCTCACGCAAGACGAGCCTTTGGCAACCCGTGTCGTTCAGTTGCATGCGTCCTACGGCTACGAGGAGTTCATCGAGGGTCTGAGGCCCGAGCCTTCGGGCGGGGGAATCCAGTTCGCGCGCGTCGACGGCGCCGTGCTCAGGATGGCTAATCAGATCACTGACGAGGACGATCAGAGGCACGTACTCATCCTCGACGAAATGAACCGCGCGAACCTGCCTCGCGTGTTTGGGGAGTTGATGTACCTGCTGGAGTACCGCGATAAGCCGATCGACCTGCTCTACACACAGAACTTCGCTCTGCCGAGGAACCTGCTCTTCATAGGCACCATGAACACGGCCGACCGCAGCATCCGCAGCATCGACATCGCGCTGAGGCGGAGATTCGAGGTCTTTGAGTGCCCTCCTGACGCGCGAGTTCTTGAGTCTTACTACGAGGCTGCATCCTGCGAGGTACCGGATCTGGTCGCTGGGTTCACCCACCTCAACGCTCGGTTGTCAGACCTGCTCGACCGGCACCACACGGTCGGCCACTCCTTCTTTATGGCGGACCCCATGACCCCTGAACTACTGCGGGCCGTATGGACTCGCCAACTGCTCCCTCTGTTCGAGGAGTACTTCTTCGACGACCCAAGCATCGCAGCCGGGCTGCGCGTTGAGGAGTTCTGGCCAAGTGTCAACCTTGCCAGCGAATCTGACTGAGTCCCAGGCTGCGCTCGTCGAACTCAACGACGGCCAAGCCGAGGCACTTGGCGCGTTGGGCAAGCGTCTTGCAGGAAAGAGTGAGTGGTGGGGGGCATCTCGAACCACCACCGCCCAGACCAGTGCGCTCAGCTTGGCTCGGACCGCCACGGTCGGCCACTGGTCGCTCCGAGTCAATGAAGCGATCGGTCTCCTCAGCGTCGGTGGGCAAACGATTCCGGTCCTCCCAAAGATTCCGCTGTCCCATGCCTTGGAGTTGATCGGCCTCGGCGGCGCATTGCCGCGGAATGACGGACAGGCGGCTTGGAGTGCCGAAGGCACTGACCTCTTCGACATGCTGGCGCGGTGGTTTGTGCGGTCGGTCCAGGGCGTCCTTCGGCGAGACCTGATACGGGACTATCGGGCCGTCCGCGATGAGTTGCCCCATGTCCGCGGCCGGATCAGCCTCAAGGACACCACGCTGGCAGTGACGCGCGGGCGCGCGTTGGTGACCTGTGAGTTTGACGAACTAGATCGCGACAACGCTCTGAATCGAGTGCTTCTCGCCGGTCTTCACCTAGTGGCGCGAGCCCCGTTCTCGAGTGCCGACGTTAGAGCTCAGGCACGAAAGGCTGCGGCTCGGTTCGACGAAGTGTCGTCATTGCGGCCAGGTGACATGCGGGTCCTCATTACGCCCGCGACCGCCTACTACTCAAACAGCCTCGACCTAGCCCGCACACTGCTGAACGGTGCCGCTCGTCATCTCGACGTGGGTGGGGAGGTGGCGTGGGCTTTCCTTCTACGGACCCCCGAGGCTATCGAGGCCGGGGTGCGGGCTGTCCTCCAAGTAGGACTTCAGCCCGACGTTGAAGTGGAGAAGCGAGGCATAGCGTTGCTCCCCTCGACGAAGACGCTCAACCCTGATCTTGTGTTCTCTACCGGGGCGATTGGGGACGTGAAGTACAAGCTCCACGGCAATGACTGGAACACGGCTGACCTCTATCAGGCCGTAGCGTTTGCAACGGGCTTTCGCGCTCGCCAAGCCGCGGTCATTGACTTTTCGGCTGCGTCAACTGCGCATCCTTCGCTGCGGGTGGGCGACGTGATCGTGACCAACCTCTCCTGGCCGGCGAGTCCTGCGCTCAGTGCCGATGAGGCCAGCGCCGTTCTGGTCTCCTCAGTGCGCGAATGGCTGCTCGGTTGCGACGGCGGAGGGTAGCGACGCTCTTGATGCGTCACATCCAATGTGAAGGAGCGAGGTGGCAAGAACTTTGGCATCAGTCTCGCCTTAGTCTTGCCGAGTGAACTGGAGCCTCTCGAAGTCGCGGAACCTGTACTTCAATGAGACGGGCGACGATCGGAAGCGGAGTGCTTGGGCATACGAGACCCAACTGCTGGCAACGGCTGGATTGTCCCCCTACGACGCCGACGAGTTGGCAGCGTGGGACCCGAATGCGGAGCACGCCCAAGCGAACTGTCCCGTGCTGCACGAGGTACTGAACTCCCTCAAGGACTCGGTTGGTCCCGCATGGAAGGCCAGGGCTCGGAACATTTATGCGGGCCGCACTCGAAGTGCGCGTGTGCCGGCGGCGATGGCCGCCACCGGATCGAAGGGTGGGGCGGTCGCAATCGGGTTCGACTTCACCTACTGCCTCTTGGGGGCCGCGATCACGTGGAGCGACTTCTTAGAGGATGCGGACGCGGTGAGAGCCAACCCAATCCTTGGTTCACGTGTCGGCGAGGCGAGACGAGCGGCACTCGCTGCCTTCTCGATGCTTCGCACGCGCGGTGTGGACGGGATCGAGCCATCGAAGATCTTCTCGGTGCGGTCGAAGGATCAGGCACGCTCTGCTGCAGAGGTTCAGCAGCGGGCCGAGGTATGGGTAGTCGGTCACGAGCTAGCGCACCACATCCTACGAAGCGGAACGTCCCGCCCCGACAGAGATGCAGCTCGGCAAGTTCAGGCATACCTTGACGAACCAGGGATCGCGGTCGAACTGCGCGACGTGACCGCCGAACAGCACGATGAGATCGCCGCGGATGTTCTTGCCTACCTGCTGACTAGCGGAGAGTTCGTAGACGGCCGAGATGGCAGACGCGAAATGATCTGTGGTGTCGGGGCGCTGCTGGGGTTGCTGGCGATTGGACTGTTGGATGACGATTGGACGTCCTCGGACGGTTGCAGCCACCCAGGAACTCTCACTCGAATGGCGGTCGTCGCACGCCTGAGTGCACGTCGAATCCTCGAAGACCATTCCTTGGTTCTGGAAGAGAGGGAACGTCTAGTCCGAACCTTGGCGTCGCTGCTCGCCTACGGAGCCTGGATCTCCGGCGGCTCCATCGCGCCACCTCCGCGCGGCGATCATGGTGATGCGGTCGTGGCAGACGTCGCACACGCTTCGACGCGATTGCTGATCGCTTGGCCCGATCCGATTTTCGATGACAGTCTCGGCGGGACCGGGGGGAGTGACCCCTCAAGTGATTCCCAAGCCACCGGTGCGTCTTAGCAAGCCTGCAGTTGCCACGGTTCCAAGGCTCGCGAAGGTGTCCCTTGGTCCAGGGCCAGTGGTGTCGGGCGGAAAGGAACTAGCGCTTTGGGTTGCTCTCCGAGGTTCAGAGCGGCGGCAGAGAGTTCGCCCGCCTAATCCGCGCTGACAACTCAGCGATATGATTCGACAGAAGTTCGTCTCGGTGTAGCCCCGGATATTGATTGACAACATGCTTGGCTACCACGACCTTGCTGGGACGAACCTTCTCGTCGACGAACTCCCTGCCGAGTGGCGAGGTCCAGCGATCGTCGGAATACGGATACTCCTTCTTTGGATATAGTTGTTCCAGCGTTCGACGGATCACAGCGGCCGGAATGTAGTTTTCGATGGTGTAACCGTCGGTCACCCACGCGTAGCCGTCAATTTTGGCGAGCTCGGAAACTATCCGAAGTTTGGTTGCATTTAATTCTGCCGTGGCGGACTTCTTGTCTGAATCGATAACCACAGCCAAGTTCCGATTGATCTGGAGCAGTTGGATCAACTCGCTGGTCTCTTGGTCGTCAGCGGCGAGGTGGTTCAAGACGGAACCGCCGTAGAACATGATCGAGTAGTGAGCCGACTCGACCAGGGCGGGATCGTAAGACGCTAGCCAGTGGGAGATGTAAAGCCGATCTGTTGGTCCTTCGACCCACACTACGAAATTGGACTGCACGAGGTCTGAGGCGCGATTCCCGAGGTCGCTCACTGCCGTCGCGAGGCGGGACCGTCCGACGACGGGTTCTGCTACGGTCCACGGACCGCTGCGGGTTAAGTGAGTTATCGATGCGACATCGGCATTCAGCAGGGCTGCGGAGTGCGTAGATATCAGATATCGATTAGAGGTTTCGCGAGCCAAGTACTCGATCAGGAGGCGTTGCAGAGTTGGATGGAGATGAAGTTCCGGTTCCTCTATGCATACGAGCGTTTCCTGATGAATGGCGCAGGCGGCGGCCAGAAGGACTACTTCGGCAATTCCCGTGCCTAAATTTTCGATAGGTTTGGCGCTAAGGTTGTCGGTGCTGACCAAGATCGTATTCTTGCGATCCGGAATTCTGACGCGGGCTGTTTGGTCGTCGAGGACTTCGCAGACGAACCTGCCGAGGGCGCTCCACTTTGCTTCGTCTTCGTCTTGGGTTTCGTACGGGGGACTTTGCAGGCTTGCGAGAGACTTGATGATTCCTTCTCCCGAACGGGTTGCATTCTGTGAATCGTCGGCGCTAGTGATCCTGCGAAAGGTTTCGACAAGATGCGTGCGAGGGATCTCGTACCATGGTGCCCAACGGTTGACGATGTCGGTCCAGTTCTTATATTGATCCGAAGAGCTCTGATTTTGGACGCTCGTGGCTGCTCCGCTCAGGAGGGTGCCGAAATTGTCGACTTTAGTTGTCGATTCAAACCGGCGAAACTGCGTGCGGCTTACGCTCAATTCGCCCCGCTGTGCATCTGCCTCGAAATCGATCCACACGGTTCCTTCGTGTCCGCGCGAAAATACGGGATCGCTAAGGACTGGATCGAGTCGGTCCTCGACTGAGGAGATCCCCTTCATTGCGTCGCTTGCCCGCCGAAAGCCGATGGAGACCGTGCGAACGCCGGTCCAGCCGTCGGGCAAGTCAAGAGCCCCCGGGAAGTACTTGTCGCCAGACTGCGCTATCCCGGAACGCATAGCAGACAATGTCGCCGTAACCAGGCTTAGCGCGTTGGATTTGCCGACGTTGTTTCGTCCCACGAGAAGATGGAGCCTGGACATTGGCCCGATTGTTTGGAGTTCCTCGAGGCCGAAGCTCCGGTAGCCCTGCACCGCAAACCCAGCGAAGTCTTCTAGTGCCATGGAGGAAGATTACTGGCCAGCGCCCGGGAGTCGGCGCCGTCGGGAAATCCCGAGTTCGCGCCGATGATGCCGATCGAGGAAGGGAGGGTCGCGTGGTGCCCGTGGCGGAGGATGGGCTGGGGGCATCCGGTCATGCCCCCAGCCCATTTGCGCTGAACCGCCGACGTCGACCGCTACGTCAGCAACATGCCTCTGGTTGCCTAACGTGGTCTACGAGGGCGAGAGTTGGACGAAGGCGTGATCGTCTAGTTCTGCAGACCCGACCCTCGGGTCGTCGCTGGTTCGGCCCCCTTCGCCGTACCCGAAGTCTCTAGGCGCCAGCCGCGTGAGCCTGGCGAGTGAGTGACCGCGCGGTCACGTCGAGGACGAGGCAGGCCACGGGCTCGAAGCCGGGGTGCAGCTCTGCGGGAGGCTGGTCCCCTCCTCGCCACGCGTCGGATCGGTGGATTTGCCCGGACATCGAACTCGTCGAAGGAGCATCTTGCTCGCCAGCGACGGCAGCGGTTTCGATGTGGCCGAAGCCAGCGATGGCGGACGTGCTCCAATCCTGGGCGACGCGCTCGGCAGCGGCGTGAATGGTCGCCAGCGGCGTGCCGTGCGCCTCCACGTAGAGCCGCACTCTGACTGTAGCCACCCGCTCGCTGTTCTCGACGTCCTCGCTCACCAGCTCGGCAGAGGCGACGACACCGGCCAGTGTCCGCTGCCCGTGGGAGTACACGAATGATCCGTCCTGTCCGCCGGCGCGCAGTGAAAGGCCGAGACCCATCGCAATCTCGACGTGGAAGAGCCGAGCGAGTGAATGCGGGATGTTCGGGGACACGGCCCGGATGACGAAGGGCCCGACAGCCATCGGGCCGACCCGCAGCCGTACCCGGTCGACTTCTCGACCATTGCCGACCGCGATGGTGCGGATGCCGTTGTTGGCTGCCGCCTCGGCAAAGGTGTGGTCGATATCTGCATCGGTCAGCGCCTCGGAGATCCTGCGGCCGTTGAGCGCGCTGTAGATCGGCGTGCGGAACAGGTAGACGTCAACGATGCCAGTGGACATTCCATCCTCGTGGTGATGAGGAGAGTCCCCGGGAGTGGTGGGGTTTGAGGGCCGGCGGCGAGGCGTGAGGAC
>CAZAQE010000004.1:0-194397 GCA_964487275.1 uncultured Nocardioides sp.
TTCACCGCTTGTTGTCCACACCCCGTTGATCGAGTTTCCCCTGTGCACAGGCGGGCTTCCGGGCCATCGTTGTGTCGGACGTGGGTGGGAGGATTCAGTCATGGATCTCGGGCACCAGCACCCCTCGGTGGGCCAGCTCTACGACGGCCGTTCGGTCGCCGAGCTGCTCACCGAAGCGAGCGCCGAGGTCCGGGCCCGTCAGGCCTCCCAGGTCCGCGAGTGGCTGGTCATCACCGCGTGGGCCGACCAGAACGCCGTCGAGTCTGCCGAGGGTGCGGCGACGCTGGTCGAAGGGGTGATCGACACCGGGGTCCCGATCGCCGGCCCCGGCGCCCCCCTCGTCAGCGAGTTCAACCTGATGGAGCTCATCGCGGTCCTGCAACGCTCCCCCGACGGCGGCCGTGCCTACGTCGGGCGGGTCATCGAGTGCGCCTGGCGCCTCCCGCGCCTCTACACCGCCGTCATCGACGGCCGGGTCGCGCCGTGGCGGGCCGAACGGATCGCCGACCTCACCCGCAGCCTCCCCGAGCCGGCGGCGGAGTACGTCGACCGCCACCTCGACGCTGCCGTCGGTGGCGTGGGGTGGGCGCAGCTCGAACGGCTCGTCACCGAGGCGATCGTGCGGTTCGACCCCGAACGCGCCGAAGCGGAGCGGCAGGAGGCCAACGAGCACCGGCACTTCGACATCCACCTCGACGAGGTCGATGAGCACGGCAACGTCCACGTCGACGCCTACCTCGACGCTGCGGACGGACGCGACCTCGACGAGGCCGTCGCCCGGCGAGCGAAGCTGCGGGGCCAGCTCGGCGACACCGACCCCCTCGACGTCCGGCGTGCCAAGGCCGCGGGCGAGCTCGCCCGTCAGGACCTCGCCCTCGACCTGCTCATCGCCGACGACGACACCGGCGAGGTCATCGCCGAGTCACCCGGCCGGCGGGTCGAGCTCCACGTCCACCTCACCGGAGAGTCGTTGACCGGGGAGAACCCCGTCGGGCGGTGCGACGAGCTGAGGACCCCGCTCCAGGTCGCGCAGATCAAGGAATGGCTCCTCGCCCGCCACACCACCGTCACCGTCCGACCCGTGATCGACCTGGCCGACTGCCTCCCCGTCGACTCCTGGGAGATCCCCGACCGCCACCGCCAACGCGTCCACCTGCGCGACCATTCGTGCCGGTTCCCGAACTGCCCGAAACCGGCCGTGAAGTGCGACCTCGACCACGCCAAGCCGCACGGCGAGGGTGGGCCGACCTGCCCCTGCAACCTCGTCCCGCTCTGCCGACGCCACCACCGCGCGAAGACCTTCAGCGCGTGGCGCTACCTCGCGATCCAGCCCGGGCACTACCTCTGGACCTCACCCCACGGCCACCACTTCCACGTCGGACCGCCGGCACCACCCCACTCGACGGCTACTGACCACCCCGCCCCACACCCCGCCTGTCGGCGGGGCCAGTGGCATGTCCAGATCCAGGACTTGGTGGTCACACCTGCCGCGTGAGCCCGTCGACGGCTGCGACCACGGCCCGGTAGGTGATCTCCACATCGCCGCTGGCGTCCACGGTGACACTGTCGGGCGCACCGGCGGTGCTCGCCAGGCGCCGCTCCACCTCGTCGATCGCCGCCCCGCCACCGTCGCGCTCGATGAGGCGGCGGACGACATCGTGCAGGCGGTCAGCGGCGGAGCGGGCGTCGAAGCGCGCGCTGGCCTGGCCCGGCTTCGTCGTCAGGAGGACGTGCAGGTAGCGATGGCCGGCGTCCAGTGCGGTGGCCCGGAAGGCCGCACGCTCGCGGTCGTCCGCTAGCAACTGCGGGAGCACCACGTCCCGACCACCGTCGAGGTGCGCCCGGATCATCGCCAGCGCCGCCGGACGGACCATCTCCCCCACGGCCTCGAAGTCGGCCTCCCATCCGCCGATGAGGCGCCGGAGCCGGTCGATGTCGCAGTTCAGCACACCCGCGTGGTCCGCGACGTAGCGCGCGGCGATCGTGCTCTTGCCGACGCCCGGAGCGCCGTTGAGGTGCAGGAGCGTCGCCACCCTCGCAGGGTAACGAGCCTCAGGCAGCCGTGGCGGTCGCCCGCTCGCCCGTCCGGACCCAGTGCCGCCAGTCCGGCGAGAGCAGGCGGCCGGCGTTGAGGACGAAGAGCATCGCCGCCACGACCCGCATCCAGCCCAGGTCCGAGGTCAGCGCGCCGATCGCGAGGACGAGGAGCAGCAGCAGTCGCGGGGCTGCCCGCAGCGCGGGACCGAACAGCACGTGGATCAGACCACCGAGAGCGGCAGCAGCTTCTGCCCGGTCGGACCGATCTGGATCTCCGTGCCCATCTCCGGGCACATGGACACACGCATAGAAACAAGTCGCACGCGGTAACCGTACGCCGGAGTGCAGCCGGCGATTGCGCCGTATCGTGGCAACGTGCGCGAGGTGGAAGACGTGCTGGATGCGATACGGGCCGCCGACTGGGCGCAATGGGACGTTCCGTGGGTGGACTACCTGTGGGCCTACGAACCCATGAGGGTGGTGCCCGCTTTCGAGTCGCTTGCCGCGGTGACCACCGAGGCAGAAGGCCGACGAGCCCGGGATTGCTTTCTCAATGCAGTTGCTCACAACCACAGTGGCACCCCTTACCCGGCGATAGTCGACGGCGTTCGACATCTCGTTGCGCTGATCCCGCTGCTCGACGATTGGGGCGCAGAAGCGGCAGTGACAGCTCTGGTGGACTGCTATCTGTTCACCGGCAACGACGTCGACGTGCGAACCATCGACGGCGCGGCGCACGACCTGACCGAGGTGCAGCGCATCGCGGTGACGGCCGTGCCGTTCATCCGTGCGTTTGTTGAAGATCATGCCCATCCCGCCCACGCTGCGGCGACCGAGTTGCTCGCGACGATTCAAGAACTCCCGCCGCCTCCGGATGCGGAAGCGGCCACACGCCACAGTTAGTACGAGGGTTCTCACGGCTGCATCGATGTGCACGCGACGCGGCTCAGGACGCGCGGCACCTCGGGCATGGGGACGTGCAAATTATGGAGCAACCACCTGCTCTGGCGAGCCATCGGCGTGCCAAAGCATCACCACGTCGTCGGCCACCACCAGCCATCGTGCTCCGGTCGACCACTCGACCTCGTGCACGAGGCGGTTCTCGTCGTCCAGTCGGATTTCGTCGTAGCGCCAGTCCGCATGTCCTCGCCCCGTGGGACCGCTGAGTTCGTAGAAGTGGACGGTCGGATACCGCAGGATGATGAAACCATCGTCATACGCCCCACGAAGTCTGACTTCGATCGACATGTCGCGATCGTGCCAACCCCCGCCCGTTCCTCCGGCTCTTTCCGCGATGCTCATCGCCTCCAATCGCGCGTCGTGTGGCGCACGGTGGTCGAACGGCCCGTAGTACCACTCAGACTGAGCCAGCAGGAGCCCACCCGGGGGAAACCCAGCGGCGTTCGCCATCACGTACTCGCGATAGCGATTGAATCCCTCTACAGTCCGGTCGTCCGCTTGCAGCAAGAACATGCAGCAGAGTCTGCACAGTTGTTCCCGACGGCGCCCTTCATTTCGAACTGCTGTGCACCTCGGTTCGCATCAGCGCAGCGCCGCGCCTGCCACACCTCATCGTCCGGGCCATTTGAAGGGCCGACTACGAGGCGCCGCTGCCTGTGCAACTGGCTCCGAGCCGCCGGACGGCGAATCGTCCAGATCGCCCGGCACAAACGGGCGCTCATTGCCTTCGCTGTCCACGATGACGATGGTCGAGATGATCGTCGGGCCAACCGATTCCTTGCTCATGAGCCATCGCTTGTCACTGAGGACAGGTCGTCAAACCTCGTGAAGCGCGACAACATCAGCGATCCGTCAGGACCTCAGTCACACAACGGACAGCGGAAGCAGCTTCTTTCCAGTCGGCCCCACCTGGGTCTCAGTCCCTAGTTCCGGGCACACGCCGCAGTCGTAGCACGGCGTCCACCGGCAGTCCTCGACCTCGACGTCGGAGGAACCGTCGCCGACGGCGAGGGCGTCCTCCCAGTCGGCCCACAGCCAGTCCTTGTCGAGGCCGGAGTCGAGGTGGTCCCAGGGCAGGACCTCGTCGTACTCGCGCTCACGGGTGGTGAACCAGTCGAGGTCGACGCCGGTGCCCTCGAGCGCCTTCTCGGCGGAGGCGACCCAGCGTTCGAAGGAGAAGTGCTCGCTCCAGCCGTCGAAGCGGCCGCCGTCGCGCCAGACCTCCTCGATGATCCGGCCGACGCGGCGGTCGCCACGGGAGAGGAGTCCCTCGACGATGCCGGGCTGGCCGTCGTGGTAGCGGAAGCCGATGGCGCGGCCGTACTTCTTGTCGGCGCGGACGACGTCGCGCAGCTGGCGCAGGCGGTCGTCGGTGGTCTCGGCGTCGAGCTGGGCTGCCCACTGGAAGGGCGTGTGCGGCTTCGGCACGAACCCGCCGATGGAGACCGTGCAGCGGATGTCGTTGCGCCCGGAGACCTCGCGGCCGGTCTTGATGACCCGCTTGGCGAGCTCGGCGATCTGCAGCACGTCCTCGTCGGTCTCGGTCGGGAGGCCGCACATGAAGTAGAGCTTCACCTGCCGCCAGCCGTGCGAGTACGCCGTCGCGACGGTGCGGATCAGGTCGTCCTCGGTGACCATCTTGTTGATCACCTTGCGCATCCGCTCGCTGCCGCCCTCGGGCGCGAAGGTCAGCCCGGAGCGGCGGCCGTTGCGGGAGAACTCGTTGGCGAGGGTGATGTTGAAGGCGTCGACGCGGGTGGAGGGCAGCGAGAGCGAGACGTTGGAGCCCTCGTAGCGGTCGGCGAGACCGGAGGCGACGTCGCCGATCTCGGTGTGGTCGGCGGAGCTCAGCGAGAGCAGGCCGACCTCCTCGAAGCCGGTCTTCCTCACGCCGTTGTCGACCATCGCACCGATCGTCTCGATCGAGCGCTCACGCACCGGACGGGTGATCATGCCGGCCTGGCAGAAGCGGCAGCCGCGGGTGCAGCCGCGGAAGATCTCGACCGAGAAGCGCTCGTGGACCGTCTCGGCGAGCGGCACCAGCGGGTTGCGCGGGTAGGGCCACTGGTCGAGGTCCATCAGCGTGTGCTTGCGGACCCGGTCGGGAGCCGCTGGATTGTTGGGTACGACGGCAGCGATCGCGCCGCTGTCGTCGTACGACACGTCGTAGAACTGCGGCACGTAGACCGCACCCGAGACGGCGAGCCGGCGCAGCAGCTCCTGGCGTCCGCCGGGGCAGCCCTCGCCCTTCCACTCGCGCACCAGCTCGGAGATCTTGAGGACGACCTCCTCGCCGTCGCCGAGGACGGCGGCGTCGATGAAGTCGGCGATCGGCTCGGGGTTGAACGCGGCGTGGCCGCCGGCGATCACGACGGGGTGGGTCTCGTCGCGGTCGACGGCGTGCAACGGGATGCCCGCCAGGTCGAGCGCGTTGAGCAGGTTGGTGTAGCCGAGCTCGGTCGAGAAGCTGACGCCGAACAGGTCGAACGCGCCGACCGGGCGGTGGCTGTCGACGGTGAACTGCGGGATCTGCTGCTCGCGGAGCAGCTTCTCCATGTCGGGCCACACGGCGTAGGTGCGCTCGGCGAGGATCCACTCCCGCTCGTTGAGCACCTCGTAGAGGATCTGGACGCCCTGGTTGGGCAGGCCGACCTCGTAGGCGTCGGGGTACATCAGCACCCACCGGACCATCGGTCCATCGGCGGGGGCGGCGTCCCAGTCCTTCGCGACCATGTTGAGCTCGCCGCCGACGTACTGGATCGGCTTGGACACCGACAGCAGGTGCGGCTCCAGCCGGGGGAAGACGGACTCGACGGACATGGCCCCGATTCTACGAGGGAGGCGCGGCCGGACCGGCATCCGCGGAGCCGGACCACTGGGCCCCGCCCGTAGGGTGGTGCCCATGAGCGCCTCCACCTCGGGACGACTGGGGTGGACGGTGCTCACCCCGCCCGTCGCGGCTGTCGTCCTCGCCGTGAGCTGGGGCACGCACCCCGGACCCGTCGCAGCGTCGCTGATCGGGATCGCCCTGATCGGCGCGGTCCTCGCCGGCGTGCACCACGCCGAGGTGGTCGCCCACCGCGTGGGCGAGCCGTTCGGCTCGCTGCTGCTGGCGGTGGCGGTGACCGTGATCGAGGTCGGCCTGATCGTGATGCTGATGGTGTCCGCGAGCGGCGGGGAGACGTCCGCGCTGGCACGTGACACGGTCTTCGCGGCGGTGATGATCACCGTCAACGGCATCGTCGGTCTCGCACTCGTCGTCGGGGCGCTGCGCCACCACCTCGCGGTGTTCAACCCCGAGGGCACGGGCTCCGCGCTGGCGACCGTGATCACGCTGGCCGGCCTGACGCTCGTCGTACCGACCTTCACGACGAGCGAGGAGGGGCCGGTCCTGACCGGCGAGCAGCTGACCTTCGCGGCGCTCGCGTCGCTCGCGCTCTACGGCTCGTTCGTGTTCACCCAGACGGTGCGGCACCGTGACTTCTTCCTGCCCGGTACGACGTCGATCCCCGGCGGCTGGGCCACCGAGGGCGACCTCGACGGCGACGCCCACGCGGACCCGCCGACCGACAGGGAGACGTGGACCAGCGTCGCGCTGCTCGTCGTGTCCCTGGTGACCGTCGTCGGGCTGGCGAAGGTGGAGTCCTACTCCATCGAGGACGCCGTCGACTGGCTCGGCTTCCCGCACGCCGTCGTCGGTGTGGTGATCGCGATGCTGGTGCTGCTGCCGGAGACGATCGCGGCCGTGCGGGCGGCGCTGCGCGACCGGGTGCAGATCTCGCTCAACCTCGCCTACGGCTCGGCGATGGCGTCGATCGGCCTGACCATCCCGGCGATCGCGATCGCCTCCATCTGGCTCGAGGGCGACCTCGTGCTCGGGCTGGAGCCGATCCAGCTCGTGCTGCTCGCGATGTCGGCGGTCGTCAGCGTGCTGACCGTCGTGCCGGGCCGCGCGAAGCCGCTCAACGGCATCGTGCACCTCGTGCTGCTCGCCGCCTTCCTGCTGCTGACGGTGGCGCCGTGATGCGTCGTACGACGGCCGCGCTGGTCGCACTCGCCCTGGCCGCCGCGCTCGCCGGCTGCTCCGGGGAGGACGCCGGCGGCGACCCGGACCGCATCGTCGTCACCCCGGTCACCGACGGCTCGACGTCCGGCCTCAGCCCGCGCGGCAACGGCACCAGCGCCACGGTCGACGGCTACACGATGGCCGACGTTCGCCTGCCTCCAGCCGACCGGACGGGCGAGGTGTCCTTCCGGATCGTCGACGAGGCGGGCAGCCCGCTCACCGCCTACACGCCGGAGCAGACCAAGCTGCTCCACCTCTACGTCGTGCGTGACGACCTCGGCGAGTTCCGCCACGTCCACCCGGAGCTCGGCGACGACGGCACCTGGCGCGGCCGGGTCGACCTCGGCAGCGCCGGGCGGTGGCGGGTCGTGGCCGAGTTCATCCCCGAGGGGGCCGAGCGTCCGATCGTGCTGGGCACCTCGCTGCGGGTGCCCGGGAGGTCGCAGCCCGCGGTGGTCCCGGTCGGCGACGCAGCCGCGACGAGCGACGACGGTGTCGTCCGGATCGCGCTGGGCGGTCACGGCGAGGTCGGCTCGAACGGCCGTCTGGAGGTCGCCGTGACGACCCTGGATGGTGAGCCGCTCCAGCTCGGCAGCTACCTGGGCGCCACCGCCCACCTGACCGGGTTCGCGGTCGGGTCCGGGGGCTTCGTGCACGTGCACCCCCTCGGCGCACCCGAGGTGACCGACGACGGCACGATGTTGACCTTCCACACCTCCTTCACCGATCCGGGCGACTACCGCATGTTCGTCCAGGTCCGCGTCGACGGACTGCTGCACCAGGTCGCGGTCACCGCGACCGTCGACCCCGAGCAATGAACCCGAGCAATGAACCCGAGGAGAACCGCATGACCCTCAAGACCGTGCCCGCCTCGATCGCCGCGCTGCTGGCCGCCTCCGTGCTGCTGGCCGGCTGCAGCGACGACTCGTCCGGCGACGCCGGCGGCGAGAAGTCCAGCGACGCGCCCACCTCTGCGTCGAGCAGTGCCGACCATGGAGCGTCGCAGGACGAGGGCTCGTCCGACAGCGGCTCGGGTGACCTCACGACCGCCAACTTCAACGAGCTGACGATCGAGGCCCTCCGCGAGGCCGGCTCCTACCGCGGCACCACCACGACCACCGCCGGCGGGAGCGCCACGACGACCCTCGAGTCCGAGGCGACCTACGAGGACGGCAAGCCGCTCGTCCACGGCAGGACCACCGCCGGAAGCCCGCAGCAGCTGGAGACCGTCGCCGCCGACGGCATCGTCTACATCAAGGCTGCCGGCCTCGGCGTACCGGCGGGGAAGTGGCTCAAGATCGACCCCGACGACCCGGCCAACGCCGACAACCCGCTGTCCGGCCTGGCGGCCGCCGCCGACCCCGATGTCGCGCTGCGCGCGATGGGTGACCTGGAGTCGCTCGAGCTCGTGGGTTCCGAGACGGTCGAGGGCGTCGAGACCGACCACTACAAGGCCGTGATGAACACCGGCAACTACGCGAAGGTGCTCGGCCTGCCGGCCGAGGTCAGCTCGAGCCTGCCCGCGACGATCCCGGTCGAGGTCTGGATCGACGAGGACAACCGCCCGGTCCGGACGACCACGACGCTCACCGTGCAGGGCGTCACGAGCACGACCACCCAGACCTACTACGACTTCGGTGCCGACATCGAGGTGACGGTGCCGGCGGACAGCGAGACCGTCCCGCTCTCGGAGGCCCGTCTCGGCTGAGACGCTCCGCACATCCTCCACGGAGCTCCCGGTCACCCGGTGACCGGGAGCTCCACGGTCGTCACGGGGCTGCTGAACTCGCCCTCCCGGATGCTGACCTGCAGCTCCCAGGTCCCGCCGACGGGGAACACCACGTCGACCTGGTAGGTCCCGGAGCCGACGGGCACCACCGGCACC
This sequence comes from uncultured Nocardioides sp., assembly GCA_964487275.1. GTDB lineage: Bacteria > Actinomycetota > Actinomycetes > Propionibacteriales > Nocardioidaceae > Nocardioides. The sequence goes on from CAZAQE010000004.1 coordinate 8,949, forward strand.
TCGCCGAGGTCGACGTCGTCGTTGCGCAGCGCGACCGCCGGGGCGGCGTACAGGTCGAGCGGTTCGCCGGCCAGGCTCTGCACCTGGACGATCAGGCGTCGCTGCAGGCCGGTGCCGGAGTCGAGCACGGCGAGCACCTTGAGGTCCTCCCCCGCTGTCGCGGTCACGACCCCGGTGTCGGCGGTCGCGGGGGGCGCATCGGCCGCGCCGCCCGGGGGCTTCTGGGTGAGGAAGCCGGTCACGGCGAGCACCGCGACCAGCCCCGCCGCCTCGGCGAGGACCGCGCGGCGGACCAGCTGCGCGCCCGTGCGGCGGTCGTCGTGGCCGATGCCCTCCGTGACCTGCGGGACCAGCCGGAAGCGGTTCCATGCGGCGACGGCGAGGACGACCAGGACGAGGCCGACCTTCACGAGCAGCAGGCGTCCCCAGGTCTCGCCGAACAGGTCCGACCACGACCCCACGATGCGCCAGCCCAGCAGCACCCCCGTCAGCGCGAGGGCGGCCACCAGGCCACCGGCCAACGTCGTGAAGCGGGTCAGCAGCAGGGCACTGTCGGCGGGACGGCCCGCGACCGAGGGGAGCGTCAGCGCGAGGCCGATCAGGCCGCCGACCCAGATCGCACCGGCGCTGAGGTGCAGCGCATCGGTGACGACGAGCAGGGTCGTCGGCTCGTAGGCACGGGTGTGCCCGACCAGTGCCGGCGACCAGACGGCCAGCGCGGTGGCGAGGTCGACCGGGAGCGAGGACCGCTGGAGGCCGACCCCCCACGAGGTCACGGCGAGGCAGGCGACCTGGAGGGCGAGCACGGTCAGGTCGTCCTGCACCAGCGCCGGGTCGAGCACGTCGAGGTCGACCAGGCCGCCGACACCCGTGCCGAGCTGGTAGGCGCCCGCGAGCGGCACGGCTGCGGCCGCCGTCAGGACGGCCACGGCGGCGGCGCCCCGCAGGGTGCGGACCAGGCGTCGTCGTACGGCATCGGTGAGGCGGACCCCGCGCGAGGTCCACGCGAGGAAGACCGCGAGCCCGCCGGCCAGCAGGAGGGCGAGGTAGTTGGCACCCTGCACGACCGCCTGGATGGTGGGTACGGCGCCCGGATCGGCCGGGCCGACCTTGGGCGCCTCGACCTTGGGACTCGGCGCGCCGACGTGGAAGGTGAGCGAGCCCGCGATCGGGTGGCCGTCCGCCGACACCACGCGCCACGTCACGACGTAGGTCCCGTCCTCGAGGTCGTCGGGCAGGTCGCCCGTCACCTCCTTCCCGCCGGCCGAGGCCTCGACGGCGACCTTCTCCCCCGCCGCGTCGAAGGCCAGCAGGCCGTCGGGGACCAGCTGGACCGGCTCGTCGAAGGTGAAGACCACCTCGCCGGGCGCGGTCGCCAGCACCTCCCCCTCGGCGGGCGTCGAGGAGACGAGCGTGGCGTGCGCCGACGCGGGCGCCGCCAGCCCGAGCACCGCGGTCGCGGCGACGAGCAGCGCAGCGAACCACGCCGGCACACGTGTCAGCATCGGGACGTCAGGCCTTCTTGCCGGAGCGGGCCAGGGCCAGGCCGCCCAGGGCGAGGCCGCCGACGCCGGCGACCAGGCCGCCGACCGCCAGGCCGTTGCCATCGCTGTCGTCGCCGTCGGCGCCGGCCGCCTCGGCGTCGGCCGCCTCCGCGTCGGTCGACCCGGTGCCGTCAGACTCCGTGGACTCGTCGTCGGCCGCGTCGCCGTGGTGGCCCTCCCCGGACGCCGGGGTGATGGTGAACGCCGGCGCGGGGCTCTCCAGCTCCTCCGCGTCCTGGCCCTCCGCCGGCGTCTCGATCCAGTCGTTCTGCCCCTGCTGGCACGTCTGGACGACGGGGAACGTCAGCGTGTCGCCCTCGGCGTCGGGCAGCTGCACGGACAGCTCGAAGGTGTCGCGGTAGCCATCGGCGAGCGGGGTCTTCGCCGTGTAGACGACCTCGCTGATCCGCTCGGTGATCTGGTTGCCGTGGGCGTCCTCGATCGGCTCGGCGAGCTTCTCCGAGACCTTGCGGACGGTCCAGCCCTGGTTGATCGTCGGGGTCACCGCCGGGATCGCCTCGGGCATCCGGATGGTGATCCTCGTGGTCGGCGATCCCTCGCAGCCGTGGCCGGCACTGAAGGTGAGCACCGTGTAGGCGCCCGCCGCGGTGGTGCTCGGCGTGACGGTGACGTGGGCGCTGGCGGCGCCGGCGCTCAGGGCGACGATGCCCAGGGCGGCGGCGCCGGCACCGGCGATGCGGACAGGGGTGGGCAGGGCGAAGCGTCGGTCGTTCATCAGGTTTCTCTCTGTCTGGGGTGAGGTGGTGCGGGCAGGCAGCAGCGACCGGCCCGGCACCGGACAGGAGATCCGGAGGTCAGGCGGTCGCGAGCGCGCGCGCCGGCGGGCCCCGGGTCGGCGCGACACCGGCGAGGAGCCGGCCCGACGCCTGGACCACGACCGGCAGGACCGGGCTGCGCGGCGCGGCCGGGACCGGCACCAAGCCGGGGTCGGCCCAGCGCACGAGCACCTCGACCACCCGGCGCCGCACGGCCCACATCACGCCGGTGACGAGGGCGGCAGCGCCGTGCGCAGCCAGCATCGCGGGCGTCAGCCCGAGCAGCATCCCGCCGTCGTGGCCGTGACCGGCGTGGCCCGCCGGGACCAGCGCGACCAGCCACGCGTGGCCGACCACCTGGGCGACGACGAGCGCCGGCAGGACGAGAGCGATGCCCGCTCGACGGCGGAGCACGGGCAGGCCGGCGGCGTACACGAGGGCGCCGAAGGCGGCCAGCCACAACGGCTGCGGGACCTCTCCCCCGGCGGCGACGTGCGCCAGCGCCAGCGCCGCCACGCTCTCGAGGCTCCCGAGGGTCGCCGGCAACGCCACGCGACGGCGTGGGGCACGACAGACCGACAGCACGGGGACATCTTGCCGCAGGCCCGGTGGCCCCGTGCAACGCCCACCTGCGACGGGGCGACAATGGCCCGGTGCGCGTGACCGTCCTCCCCCACGACCCGGCCTGGCCGGAGGCCTTCGCGACGATCCGGGCCGCCCTGGCGACGGCCCTGGACGGCGTATCCGTCGTGGCGATCGAGCACGTCGGCAGCACGTCGGTGCCGGGACTCGCCGCGAAGCCGGTCCTCGACATCGACGTCGTCGTGGCGCGGGCCGACCTCGAGGCGGCGATCACAGCGCTTGTCGCCGCCGGCTACACGCACCGGGGCGACCTCGGCGTGCCCGAGCGGCACGCGATGGCGGCGTCCACCACCGACGAGCACGCCGCCGTCGCCCGCAACGTCTACGTGTGCGTCGAGGACTCGCTGTCACTGCGCAACCACCTCGCGGTCCGCGACACCCTGCGGTCCGATGCGGAGCTGCGCGACGCCTACGCCGCCGTCAAGCTCGACCTCGCCGCCCGCGACCTCGACGGCATCGAGGACTACATCGACGGCAAGAACGCGGTCGTCCAGCGGATCCTCGCCGCGGCCGGGATCTCCGACGACGACCGGGGTGCGATCCTCACGGTCAACACGAAGCCGGAGATCACCCCCGGACCAGGACCCGCTTCTGGGCGGTGAGCCGCGACGCCGGGGCGGACAGGGTCCGCAGGTGGATGTTCTGCAGCAGCCCCACGGCGAGCATGCCGGCGAACATCGACGAGCCGCCGTAGGAGACGAAGGGCAGGGGGACGCCGGTCACCGGCATGATCCCGAGGCACATGCCGACGTTCTGGAAGGCCTGGAAGCCGAACCAGCAGGCGATGCCCGCAGCCGCGATCCGGCCGAACACGTCGTCGGTGCGGGTGGCGATGAGCAGCGCTCGCCAGAGGACCACGCCCAGCAGCGCCACGATCAGCGCGGCGCCGACCAGGCCGAGCTCCTCGCCGGCCACCGTGAACACGAAGTCGGTGTGCTGCTCGGGCACGAAGCCCGACTGGGTCTGCGAGCCCTCGAAGAGGCCCTGCCCGAAGAGGCCACCGTTGCCGACGGCGATCCGGGCCTGCTCGACGTTGTAGCCGGCGCCCTTGGGGTCGAGGTCGGGGTTCGTGAACGCGAGGAAGCGGTCGACCTGGTACTCCTTGAGGAAGCCGCTGACGACCGCGAACACGGCGACGCCGACCCCTCCTCCGGCCAGCAGGCCGAGCCAGCGCCGGTCGGCACCGGACGCCGCGATCACGCCGAACACGGTCGCGGTCAGCACCAGCATCGTGCCCAGGTCGGGCTGGGCGAGGATCAGCACGGCCGGGACGCCGGCGACGACGAGCATGAGCAGGACGTCCGTCGTACCGACCCGGTCGCGCCAGCGGCCCTCGCTGCGCTCCGCGACCACCAGCGCCATCCCGACGACGACCGCGAGCTTGGCCAGCTCCGACGGCTGGAACGACATGCCGCCGAGCATCAGCCAGGAGCGGGAGCCGTTGATGGTCGAGCCCATCGCGAGGACCAGCACCAGCCCGACGATCGCGGCGAGGTAGGCGATCGGCGCGAGGATCCGCACCCAGCGGTGGTCGGTCGCCACGACGAGCGCCATCAGTCCGATGCCGATGACCAGGTTGACCAGCTGCTTGACGAGGAACGCGCGCTCGTCGCCCCCGGTGAGGTCGTCGCGCTCGACGGTCGCCGACCAGATCAGCAGGCAGCCGAGCAGCGAGAGCACGAGGACGGCGACCAGCAGGATCCGGTCGACGTCGCCCCAGCGGAGGAACGGGACCCGGCGCGAGGCCGTGGTCCGGGTCGGTCGGGCGGTGGCGCGGGATGCCTGGATGCGGTTGCTCATGACCGACGTCACTGCTCCTTCCGGGCGGGCGGCAGGATCGAGCCGTCGTCGCCGAACGTCGGCAGCGTCGACGTCTGCGTGACGCCCGGGATCGCGGCCTTGCCCTCGCGGACCCGGTCGCCCTCGACGCCGTACAGGGCCTCCCAGATCGCCCGCACGCCCTCACCGGTCGATCCCGAGCCGGTGCCCGCCTGGCTGATCATCATCACGACCACGTAGTCCTTGGTGTACGACGCCACCCAGCCGGTCGACTGCTTGCCGTAGACCTCCGCGGATCCGGTCTTGGCGCGGATCGTCACCTCGTCGAGGGGGAAGCCGCCGAGCTTCCACGCCATCGTGCCGCGGGAGGCCACGCCCTGCAGCGCGGCGTCGACGTACTTCAGCACCCGCTTCGGGATCTTGAGGTCGCGCTCCTTCTTCGGCGCGATCTCGCGGATGACCTCACCGCCGGGCGACACGATCGCCTTGCCGACGCGCGGCTCCCAGAGCGTGCCGCCGTTGGAGAGGGCGGCGTAGGCACGGGCCAGCTGCAGCGGCGTGACGATGGTGTCGCCCTGGCCGATGGAGAAGTTGGCGGAGTCGGTGATCTTGTACTTCCAGCCCTCGATGCAGAACTCGCGGGAGAACTTGTAGACGAAGTCGGAGGTGTTCTTGTCCTGCGGCGCCTCGGCGATGCCGCAGTAGTAGTCCTTCATCGAGTCGTAGTAGGCCTTCTTCCACTTCCGGTCCGCCACGCGGCCCGAGGCCTCACCGGGCAGGTCGACGCCGGTGCGCTCGCCGAAGCCGAACTTCTCGGCCTGGCTGACCAGCGGGTCCCTGGCGTTGACGTCGTCGGGGTCGGAACCGAGCTTCTGCCAGAAGTGCATGCCGACCTGGAAGAAGAAGGTGTTGCAGGAGACCTCGAGCGCGCGGGCGAAGTCGATCGAGCCGTAGGCGCCCGACTCGTGGTTGTGGAAGGCACGGTTGCCGATCTGGACCGCGGACGGGCAGCCGAGGATCGTGCTGGTGGAGTAGCCGTGGGTGAGCGCGCCGACGGACATGAAGGGCTTCCACGTCGAGCCCGGCGCGAACTGCCCCTGGAAGGCGCGTGACAGCAAGGGCGTGCCGGCGGCCTCGGAGTAGAGCCGTGCGAGCTGCTTGTCGGTGATGCCGCCGACCCACACCGACGGGTCGTACGTCGGCTGGCTGGCCATCGCGACGATGCGGCCGGTCTTCGCCTCCAGCACCACGGCGGCGCCGGAATCGGCCTCGAAGTTGCGCTTGGTGACCGGGTCGCGGGTCGCGCGCTGGGTCTGGATCATCTTCCACAGCTGCTCCTCGACGACCGCCTGCACGTTGGCGTCGATCGAGGTCACGAGGGTGTCGCCGGGCTGGGCGGCGAGGTCGGACACGTCCTGGCGGACCCGGCCCAACGAGTCGACGGCGACCTGCTGGTAGCCGGGCTGGCCGCGCAGGAACTCGTCGTACTCCTTCTCCACGCCGGCACGGCCGACGACCGAGGCACCGTTGACGGAGCTGTCGCCGTCGTCCTCGGCGTCCTCGAGCTCCTCCTTGGTGATCGGGCTGAGGTAGCCGAGCAGGTGGGCGGCGTTGATGCCGTACGGCGAGGGGTACTGCCGCACGCTCTGCCGGTCGACGACGACACCCGGGAAGTCCTCGGGCTGCTCGAGGATGCGCAGCGCGGCCGTCTCCTTGACGTCCTGCGCGACGGGGACGGGCTGGTAGGGCGACCCGTTCCAGCACTCCCCGGCGACCGAGCCCTCGTCGCCGCAGAGCAGCAGCTTGGCGCTGATCCGGGGCACCTTGACGCCGATCGCGCGGGCCGTGCGCGCGAGCAGCTCGGTGCGGTCGGCCTCCGACATCCGGCCGATCAGGGTGCGGTCCATCGACACCACCCAGATGAGCCGGTTGGTCACCAGCGGCCGTCCCATCGCGTCGACGATGAGGCCGCGCTGCGGCTGGACCACGATCTCGCGCACCGACTGCGAGGCCGCCTGGCCCTGGTACTCCTCGCCGGAGATGACCTGCAGGTAGTAGAGCCGGGCACCGAGGGTCGCCAGCAGCGAGAAGACGAGCGTCTGGATGACGATCAGCCGCAGCTTGCTGCGGTGCGAGGCGGCGCTCACGTCTGCGCCCACAGTCCCTGCGACACGTGGTCGCGGCCGAGCCGCCGGAAGAGCCAGTACGTCGCCGGCACGACCAGCAGCGCGGCGAGCGTGTCGAGGACGAGCGCGACCAGCGCGACCTCCAGCAGGTCGCCCACCGAGGCCGCCGAGTCGGCGAGGAAGAGTCCGCTGAGCGCGAAGACCGACGTGCCGACGAAGGAGCCACCCGCGGCCGCGGCCACCACGAGGCTCACCGGCGGGCGGCGGGTGCCGTCGAGCTCGAGCCGGCCCACGTCGGCGGTGTTGTCGTGGGCGAGCCGCCCGACGACGTACCCGACGACCATCAGGGCGAGCGCCCAGCGGCCGGCGACGTGGTCGGCCGGTGGTGCCAGGTCGAGCAGGAGACCGGCGAAGAAGCCGGTCAGCGTGCCGTAACGGGTGTCGGTGGCCAGCGCCGTCGCGACGACGACGAGCAGCACGACGTCGGGGACGACGCCGAGCCCGCCGACCTCCCAGGCGAAGTGCGGCAGCACGGTGACCTGCACGAGCAGGGCCGTCAGCGTGGCCAGGAGGACGGCGACGAGGCGTCCGGTGGAGCTGGTCCTCATCGCGGCACGCTCCCGTCGACCTCGATGACGCGGCCGCCGGTGCCGGAGGGCACCACGACGCCGACGAGGTCGAGCGCGGTGAAGTCGACCGCCGGCACGATCACCGCGCGGTAGGAGGTCTCGCGCACCGACTCGAACACCTTGCCGACCGTGCCGACCGGCACGCCCGCGACGTACGGCGCGCCGCCCTTGCTGCCCCAGGTGACGACCTCGCCGCCGACCTTGGGGACGACGTTGTGGTCGGCGAGCTCCATCTCGAGCCGGTCGTCGGTGCCGAGCGCGCCCTTGCCCTTCACGAATCCGAGCTCCATGTTGTCGACCATCCGGCCGCCCACGTTGGAGGTGTCGTCGACGATCAGCAGCACCGTCGCGGTCTGGCTGGTCACCGACGTGATCCGGCCGACCAGGCCCTCCGCGGCGACGACCGTCATGTCGGGGTGCAGGCCGGCGTCCGAGCCCGCGTCGATGGTGACGGTGCTGGAGAAGCCCACCGCGGAGCCGATCGCGATCACCCGGGCGGGCACCAGCGCGTACCCGATGTCGCCGGCGAGCGCGCGGAGGCCGTCGAGCTGCCGGAGCCGCTCGTCGTCGTACCCGGCTTTGGCGAGCTGCTGGTCCTTCTCGGCATTGGCGGCCTCGAGGTCCGCCACCTGCTCGCGGAGCTGGTCGTTGGTGCGGAAGGCGCCGGGGATGCCGGCGACGGGGCGTACGACGGTCGCGACACCGGCCTGGATGGGCCCGACGACCTCGCCCACCCCCTCGCGGATCGCGGCGACCGGGGAACCCTCGCCACCGGCCTTGTCGACCACCATCAGCGTCGCGCAGGCGAGCAGCAGGGCCACCACGAGCGAGCGCGAGGGCCGGCCGCGGTCGTCGCCGGGGTCGCCCGGGGGCGCCGGGCGCGTGGACCGGATGGGACGGGTGTCGATGGCCATCGGACTCAGAACCGCCGCGGGTTGGTGACGAGCACCTGCTGGAGGGCCTCGAACTCCTCGACGCAACGGCCCGCGCCCATCGCGACCGAGACCAGCGGGTCCTCGGCGACGTGGACGGGCATGCCGGTCTCGTGGCGGATCCGCTCGTCGAGGCCGCGCAGCAGCGCTCCCCCGCCGGTCAGCACGATGCCGCGGTCCATGATGTCGCCGGCGAGCTCGGGCGGCGTCTGGTCGAGGGTGACCCGGACGGCGTCGACGATCGCGTGCAACGGCTCCTCGAGCGCGTGCCGGATGTCGGCGCTGGTGACCGTGACCGTGCGCGGCAGCCCGGTGACCATGTCGCGGCCGCGGACCTCGCCCTCCGGCTCGCCCGGACGCGGGAAGGCCGAGCCGAGCGTGATCTTGACGTCCTCGGCGGTGCGCTCGCCGAGCATCACGCCGTGCTCCTTCTTCATCCACGCGATGATCGCGGCGTCGAGGTCGTCGCCGGCCGTGCGGACGGACAGGGACGTGACGATGCCACCGAGGGAGATGACGGCGACCTCGGTCGTGCCGCCGCCGACGTCGACGATCATGTTGCCGGTGGCCTCGTGGACCGGCAGCCCGGCGCCGATCGCGGCGGCCATGGGCTCCTCGACGACGTACACACGGCGGGCTCCGGCCTGGTAGCCGGCCTCCTTCACCGCGCGCTGCTCGACGGGCGTGATCGAGCTCGGGACGCAGATGACCATGCGGGGCTTGGCGAAGTAGCGGCGGCGGTGCACGCGGGCGATGAAGTGCCGCAGCATCTGCTCGGTCGCCTCGAAGTCGGCGATGACGCCGTCGCGCAACGGGCGCAGGGCGGTGATGTTGTCGGGGGTGCGGCCCAGCATCTGCTTGGCCTGGTGGCCGACCGCGATGACCTCGCCGGTGGTGTCGTTGAGCGCCACCACGCTCGGCTCGTCCAGCAGCACGCCGCGACGGCGGACGTAGACGAGGGTGTTGGCGGTGCCGAGATCGACGGCCATGTCACGGCCGATGATGGAGTTCGCCCTCACGCTTCCTCGCAAGACGTCGCCGGGCAGGGTCGGGTCGACCACGCCCTCGTGCGCTTTCGGGGAAGCCGTCACCCTGCCCGCAGGCTGCGGGAAGTGCGCCGGGGAGGCCGCCGGGCACACGATCCGTCGGTCTCCGCTTGCGAGCGTAAGGAAGCGGGACCGGTCTGCCGGGGAGCCACGCCGGTACGGCGTGGCGCGGCTCAAGAGTCACACCCGTCACAGCAGACGGGCGGTTGATGCCCTTGTCGGGCGTTGCAACCCCCGAGAAGAGCAGGAGTCCCCGGTCAACCGGGGATTCCTGCAGCGCCGCGGGTCAGAGCCCGGGGAACCAGAGCGCGATCTCGCGCGCGGCCGACTCGGGCGAGTCGGAGCCGTGCACGAGGTTCTCGCGGTTCGACAGCGACAGGTCGCCGCGGATGGTGCCCGGGGCGGCCTTGCGGCCGTCGGTGGCGCCGTTGAGCGCGCGGACGACCTCGATCGCCTCGTCGCCCTCGAGGACGAGGGCCACGAGCGGGCCGCTGGTCACGAAGTCGCGCAGCGGCGGGTAGAAGTCACGCTCGACGTGCTCGGCGTAGTGGGCGTCGGCCTGCGCCGCGTCGATGTGACGGTGCTCCATGGCCACGATCTTCAGCCCCTTGGCCTCGAACCGGGCCAGCACGTTGCCGACCAGGCCGCGGCGGACCGCGTCGGGCTTGAGGAGGACGAGAGTGCGTTGGGTCACGTGCGCGACCCTAGGCCATCGCGTTGACTTGGGAGTTGCGTGGGTTGACTTGTGGGTTCGCGGCGTTGACTTGTGGGTTCGTTCCGACTGCGGCGTACGAAACGACAACTCGGCGCACGCAACCCCCAAGTCGGCGCACGAAACGCCCAACTCGGCGCACGAAACGCCCAACTCGACCCCGCGGAAGGCCCGAGTCGGCGGTCAGCGGCGGTCGAGGGACTGGGTGATGAGCTTGTTGGCGGAGCGCTGGAAGCCGCGCACGATCGCCTCGAGGGTCAGGCGGCGCAGGGTGCCGATGGTGTTCTCGAGCTGGGCGGCGTCCTCGCGGGAGTGGCTGTCGCGGCGCCACGGCTCGACCACCTCGTCGTGGAGGACGCGGGTGAGCTCCTCGGCGAGCGCCGACATGTGGCGCTCGATCGCCTCACCGGCGGCACGCATCCCCTCGACCGGGATGTCGACCTGGAGCAGCTCGACGGCGACGTCGAAGCCGTGGACCGGGGTGAACCGCTCGGCGGCTCCTTCACCGGCCCGGCGCAGCAGGCCGAAGTCCTCGATGAGCGAGACCTCGTCGTCGGTCAGCTTCCGGCCGGCGTGCTGGTCGAGCTGGCGTCGGGTGAGCTCGTGGGGCTCCCCCACCGTCCACGAGGTCAGCATCGCGCGCTGCACCGCGAGGTCCTCGACACCGGCGTCGGCGGGCAGGGAGGCGAGGTACTTCTCGATCGCCTGCAGGGTGAAGCCGTGCCCCTGCAGGGCGCGGATCATCTCCAGGCGCGCGAGGTGGGTGTCGTCGTACCACGCCATCCGACCGCGTCGGGCGGGCGGCGGGAGCAGGCCCAGGCTGGCGTAGTAGCGGGTCGTGCGGACGGTCAGGCCGGCCGCCGTGGCGAGCTCGTCGATGGTGCGCAGGGCGCCGCCGTCATCGGACTCACGGGTCGGGTCGACCCCCGCTGCTGCGCTCATGACTGTCACAGTACGACTGTCAAACAATCTTGGCAACGCGGGCGCGCCCGTGCATCTCAGGCGCAGACGGAGCCGGCTCCGGAATCTTCAACGATCGGGGTTGACGTAGGTCACACGGACGTGGACAGTACGGGTGTGACAGTTCTACTGTCATTCTCGGCTGCCCCCGCACCGACCCGAGCGAGCACAGGAGCACCATGTCGGCCACGAGCGAAGCGCGCGCCCTGACGGCGCTCGGGAAGCCGTTGGCCGAGGTCCTCGCCCTGCTCCGCTTCACGCGGAGGGTCTTCGGCGCGGTCGTGTCGTCGGTCTCCGCGCGGCGCTTCCCGCTCGCCGAGACCGTGGTGCAGACCTGGTACGCGATCCGGGTCTGCACGCTCCCGGCGCTGGCGGTCTCGGTGCCCTTCGGCATCATCCTCGCGCTGCAGGTCGGCGTGCTCGCGCAGGAGGTGGGCGCGGTGGCGTTCACCGGCGCCGGCAACACGCTGGCCGTCGTCCGGCAGGCCTCTCCCCTCATCACCGCGCTGATGCTCAGCGGCGTGGCCGGGTCCGCGATCTGCGCCGACCTCGGCTCGCGGCGGATCCGCGAGGAGATCGACGCCATGGAGGTCATGGGCCTTTCGGTGATGGAGCGCCTCGTCGTTCCGCGCATGTTCGCGATCGTCGTGGTGGCCGTGCTGCTCAACGGCGTGGTCATGTTCTTCACGATCCTGACCACGCTCTCGATCAGCGTGGTGATCCAGGACCTGCCACCGGGCAGCTACCTCGCGTCGGTCACCACGCTGGCCCAGCTCTCCGACCTCTGGCTGTCGCTGACGAAGGCGGCGATCTTCGCCGTGATCTGCGCCGTGGTGGCGTCGTACAAGGGGCTCGGCGCCAGCCGTGGACCGACCGGCGTCGGCGAGGCCGTCACCAGCGCGGTGGTCACCAACTTCGTGCTGCTGTTCGCGGCCAACTTCGTGATCTCCCAGGTGCACAGCACCTTCGCGGGAGGGCCGATCGGATGACCCAGGCAGGCACCACCGTCAACCAGGCCGTCAACCAGGCCGTCGACCAGGCCTTCGACCGCGCCGTGATCGGCCCGCTGGAGGGCATCGGCCTGCAGCTGGTCCTCGCGTGGCGCGCCATCGCGGCACTGCCGGTGGCACTGACCCGCTACCGCGGCGAGATCGCGCGGGTGCTCGCCGAGGTGACCCTCGGGTCCGGCATCTTCCTCGTCGGGGGCGGCGTCGTGGGCGTCGTTCTCCTGCTCTCGACACTGACCGGCACCGAGGTCGGGCTCGAGGGCTACCAGGGTCTCGACGTGATCGGGCTGGCGCCGCTGACCGGCTTCATCTCCGGCTACGCCAACACCCGCGAGCTGGCGCCGATGGTCGCCGCCCTCGGCTTCGCGGCTCGGATCGGCTGCGGGTTCACCTCGCGGATCGGCGCGATGCGGATCAGCGAGGAGATCGACGCGCTCGAGTCGATGGCGATCCGGCCGATCCCCTACCTGATCAGCACTCGCCTGGTGGCGGCCTGGATCGTCGTACTCCCGCTCTACCTGATCGGCCTGGTCGGCACGTACGTCGCCACCGACTTCATGGTGACGACCTTCTACGGCCAGTCGGCGGGCACCTACGACCACTACTTCCGGACCTTCGTCGCTCCGATCGACGTCGTCTACTCGGGCATCAAGGTGGTCGTGCTGACCACCGTGGTGACGCTGATCCACTGCTACCACGGCTTCACCGCCAGCGGCGGGCCGGAGGGCGTCGGCCGCGCGACCGGGCGCGCGATCCGCGCCAGCATCATCTCCCTGACCGTCGTCGACATCCTGCTGACGCTGCTCTTGTGGGGCGCGGACCAGCAGGTCCAGATCTCGGGGTGAGCAGTGAGCCAGTTCCTGTTCCCGCACGTGCGGACCGACCGCCGCGACCTCCGGCTGCGCCTGGCGCTGACCGGGCTCGCGGGCTTCGCCGCGCTCGGCCTGCTGGCCGGCGTGCTCGCGCTGCAGACGCTCGGCACGCTCAGCAGCGACGTGCGCGTCACCGTCCGGCTCGCGACCGTCGGCGACACCCTCGGCATCAACTCCGACGTGAAGTACAACGGGCTCCGGGTCGGCCGCGTGATCGAGGTCGACCCCGTCGTCCGCACGGCGGAGACCGGCTGGGACGGCCCGTCGGCGACCGTGCTCGTCGAGCCCGACCACGCCGAGCTGATCCCCGCCGGCGTCACGGCCCGGGTGCTCCCCGGCACCCTCTTCGGCAACGAGTACGTCGACCTGGTCGCCGCCCGCGCCACCGGGACCAGCCCCGTCTCCACCTCGGCGGCGGGCCACCTGGCCGACGGCGACGTCGTACCGGCGGACACCTCGAGGGCGACGCTGCGGTTGATGGACACCTTCTCGGCCACGCAGCGGCTCCTCGCCGCGGTCGACCCGGCCCAGTGGGACGTGGCCCTCTCCCAGCTCGCCGACGCGCTCGACGGGCGCGGGACGAAGCTGGCCGCGATGGTGCGCGACGGCGAGGCCTTCCTCGGCCGGTGGGAGGACCTCCAGCCGCAGGTACGCCGCGACCTCGACCTGCTCGCCACCGACAGCGAGCTCCTCGCCGACATCGAGCCGCAGCTGGTCTCCGCGCTGCGGGACTCCCGCCCCCTGGCGCGCACGCTCGTCCGGCAGGAGGAGGGGACGACCACCCTGCTGGAGGGCGTCTCCCGGCTGGTCGGCGGCGAGGACGGGATCGCGGCCTTCCTCCGGGCCCACGGTGCGGAGACCGCGCGCCTGCTCAACGCGAGCGCCGCCAACCTGGAGGTCTTCGCCCAGCGCTACCCCGCGTTCGCGGCGCTGTTGCGCAAGGTGCCCGCGCTGCTGCGCAACGGCGCGGCGGCGGCGGTGGACGGCCGGATCCAGATGGAGGGCGTGCTCTCGCCCCAGTTCCTCGACCCCTACGACGCGAGCGACCCCGACGACTGCCCGACCTACCGCGGGTTGAAGGGGCGCTGCTGATGAACCGCCAGCTGAGCGAGCTGCGCCGCCACCCGGGCGCCACCGCCGGGGTCGTGGTGTTCGCCCTCGTCGCGGTGCTGCTGACGTCGATGGTGGCGGGGACGCTGTCGCGATCCCAGCGCGGTGACTCGATCACCCTCACCGCGGTCTTCCGCGACGCGACCGGCCTCCGCTCCGGGGACGACGTCCGCGTCGCCGGCGTCCGGGTTGGCCGGGTGACCGGCACCCGGGTCGGGACCGGTGACGACAAGGGCCTGGCCGTGGTGACCATGAGCGTCTCCGCCGACCAGGTCCTGCACGACGACGTGACCGCGTCGATCGACTACCTCAACCTGATGGGCCAGCGCTACGTCGCGCTGGCCCGGGCCGACCGGACCGCCGACGCCGCACGGCTCGCGGACGGCGCGCGCATCCCGCTCGAGCGGACCCGCCCCGCGCTGGACCTGACCGCGATGTTCAACGCGTTCCAGCCGGTCTTCGACCTGCTGCAGCCCGGGGACGTCAACCTGCTCGCGACCAACATCGTGCAGGTGCTGCAGGGGCAGGGACCGACGATCCAGCACCTGCTGGAGCAGACCGCCGAGCTCACCTCGGGGCTGACCGACCGTGAGGACACCCTCGCGCGCGTCGTCGACAACGTGACGCTCGTGCTGGAGACCACCGACGACCACCGCGCCGAGATCACCGGCCTGGTGCGGGGGCTGGACTCCCTGACCGCCGGGCTGGCCAGGGACCGCGACCGGATCGCGACCAGCCTCGACGGCATCGCCCGCCTGTCCGCGACCACCGCCGACCTCCTCGACGACACCCGTCGACCGCTGACCGACGTCGTCTCCTCGACCGTGCCGTGGTTCGACCACCTCGCCGGTCGCAGCGACCTGCTGGTCCGCACCGGCGCAGCCCTCCCCCAGCAGCTGGAGGTCTACCTGCGCACGCTCGGCTACGGCAGCTACCTCAACACCTACGTCTGCACGCTGACCGCCTCCGTCACCGGGGTCCCCCTCGCGCTGGACCTGGGTGTGACGGGCGACCGCTTCTCGAGGAGGTGCCGCTGATGGCCGCGACGACGTGGCAGCGCCTCGGCTGGCCGCTCCGGCTGGTCACCGTGGCCGCGGTGCTCGGCCTCGTGCTGCTCGGCGTCCGGAGCCTGGCCGGCGAGGCGTCGTACCACGCCCGGCTGCGGCACGCCGCCGGGATCGAGGCCGGCGACGACGTCCGCGTGGCGGGGCTCAAGGTCGGCAAGGTGACCGCGGTCGAGGCCGACCGGGACCAGGTCGACGTCGCCTTCTCGCTCGACCAGGCGCCTGCCGACCTCGGCCTCACCGACGACAGCTCCGTCGAGGTGAAGCTGCTCTCGATCCTCGGCGAGCGCTTCCTCTCGCTGACTCCCGGCGCGGGTGCGACGCTCGCCGACGGCGCGTCGATCGCGGTCGAGCACGCCGTCGACAGCTACACGATCGAGCGGTTCTGGCTGGAGTCGACGCCGCAGGTCGAGGCCCTCGACCTGCGGCGGATCCAGGAGGCCGTCGACGTGCTGGCGACCGACCTGGAGGTGACGCCGACGGCCCTGCGCGACGCGGTCGACGGCGTCGCCGGCGTGTCCGCGATCGTGACCGACCGCGAGCAGGAGATCGACGACCTGCTGACATCGACCCGCAAGGTGACCTCCCTCGTGCTGGCGCAGACCGACGAGCTCGAGCGCGTGATGACCAACGGGACGGCCGTGATGCTGATGGTCCAGCAGCGCAAGGAGGTGCTGCGGGCGCTGCTGCGCGACGCCCACCGGTTCGTGACCGGGCTGAGCGCCGTCGTACGGGAGACCGCGCCGCAGCTGGCCCCCGCGCTCCGCGACCTGCGCACCGTGCTGGACACGTTGAACAAGCACAGCGAGCAGCTCGACCGGACGATGCGCCTGGCCGGCCCGACGATGCGGGTCTTCACCAATGCGACCGGCGACGGTCCGTGGCTCGGCGTCAACGCGCCCTGGGCGATCGTCCCCGACGACCTGGTCTGCTCGATCTCGCCGGAGGAATGCAAGTGAGCCGGCGGACCGTCCTCGGCGCCGTGGGCAGCGCGATCCTGCTCGCCGTCGTCCTGTCGGGTGCCCGGCTCACCGGCTGGCTGGGCGGCGAGGACCCCGACGACCTGGTGGTCACCGCCGACTTCGCGGACACCACCGGCGTCTACGTCGGCAACGATGTGACCTACCTCGGCGTCAAGGTCGGCGAGATCGTCGAGGTCGAGCCGAGGGGTACGACGATGCGGGTCGTCATGCACCTCGAGTCGGGCACGCAGGTGCCGGCGGACGCGGGTGCCGAGATCCTGCAGGGCTCGCTCGTCACCGACCGCTTCATCGAGCTCGGGCCGGCGTGGGACGGCGGGCCGACCCTGGCCTCCGGCGCCCACATCGCAGCCGACCACACCCGCTCCCCCGCGACCGTCGACGAGATCGCGAAGGCGATCGACGACCTGGTGCTCGCGCTGGACGCGGGCCTGGGCAAGAACGGTGGTGGCGCGGGACTCGGCGACATGCTGGCGACGACGGCGGCCGCGCTGGAGGGCAACGGCAGCCACCTGCGGCGCGCCCTCGCCGGGAGCCGCGACGCCCTCGAGGTCCTCAACAGCAAGGACGCCGACCTGACCGCGGTCTCGAGGAACCTGGTCGAGCTGGTGACCACGCTCGGGAAGCGCGACCGCCAGATCCGCGACTTCACCTCGGCGGCGGCCGACACGACCGGCGTGCTGTCCGACCAGCGCCAGGAGCTGGTCGCCACGCTCGACAGCCTCGACCGGCTCACCCGGCTGACCAACTCGTTCCTGGAGGAGAACGCCGGCGTCCTCGGCGACGACCTCGCCGGGCTGGCCGATGTCGTCGACATCGTCCAGCGCAACCAGGACTCCCTCGAGGAGGCGTTCGACGTGATGCCGACGATGGCGGAGAACTTCGCCCGCGCCTACGACTGGGACCTGGGCCGCCTGCGCGTGCAGTTCGCGTTCAGCGCCGGACCGTTCTCCGCTGCCTTCCGCAGCCACACCTGCGCGGTGTTCGCGGGGAAGCTGGGCGGCGAGGCCGGCACCGGGTTGTGCACCCTGCTCTTCACCAAGGACGGCACCGGCCTCCTCGACCCGCTCCTGGACGGCCTGTACGACGGACTCCCGGCGGGGTTCCCGTGACCGGCGTGCGCGGCTGGGCAGCCGCTGTCGTGCTGATCGTCGGCGCCGGCACCGCCGGGTGCGGACTGGGCCTGGAGGACGTGCCGCTCCCGTCGCTGGTCGACGGGCCGACGTACGACGTCAAGATCGAGTTCGAGGACGCGCTGAACCTGCCGGTCGACGCGCCCGTGAAGCTGGACGGCGCGACGGTCGGGCAGGTGACGGCTGTCGAGGCCGGCGAGTACGTCGCCGAGGTGGAGCTCGCGCTGTCGACCAGCGTCGAGCTGACCGACACCTCCCGCGCGGAGATCCGGCTGACGTCGCCGATGGGCACCGCGTTCGTGCAGCTCTTCCCGGGCACCCGCGGGGAGGTGCTCGCCGCCGGCGCGACCCTGCCCGCCTCCGCGACCGGATCCGCCCCCGACGTGACCGACCTGCTCTCCGCGCTGTCGACCGTCGTCACGGGCGGCAGCTTCTCCGACATCTCCACCATCATCACCGAGCTCAACACCGCGCTCACCGGCAACGCCGGGGACGTACGCCGCCTGCTCGCGCGGCTGGACACGGCGGTGACCGACCTCAACGCGGAGTTCCCGCGGGTGGACCGGCTGACCGCGGCCCTCGACCGGCTGACGACCCGGCTCGCCGGTGACCTGCCGGAGGTCACCCGCTCGCTGACCGACCTCACCGACCTGGTCACCTCCTTCGACCGGCAGCGGGCCGACCTGGTGGCGGCGATGGAGTCGCTCAACCGGTTCGACGCCGTCGCCACGCCGCTCACGAGGGCGGTCAAGGCCGACCTCGTGGCCCAGCTCGAGGACATGAGGCCGGTGCTGCGGACGCTGCTCGCCGGGCGCAAGGACATCGACGGCATCATGCGCGGCCTGATCGCCTTCGCCGGCGGCAGCGACGAGGCCTCGCCCGGCGACTTCGTGAACTTCGACCTGACCGTGCTCGTCGATCCCGACGCCCTGTCCGACACGGGAGGCCGCTGATGGCCCGTCCCCTCTCCCCCGCCGACGAGCTGGCGAGCAGCGCACGCCTGTGGCGTCGCCGGGTCCACACCGCCCAGGTGCTGATCCTGGTGATCCTCGTGGCCGGCGTCCTCTACGTCGCCGACACCGTCGTGGGCGGCTCGCTCTTCCGCAACCCGTACCACGTGAGCGTCGAGCTGCCCCAGGCCGCGGGCCTGCACGAAGGCTCCGTCGTGACCTACCGCGGCCAGCGGATAGGCGAGGTCACCGCGGTGCGGCTCAGCGACGACGCCGGAGTGGGCGCCGTGGCCGAGCTCGAGATCGAGTCCGATGTCGACATCCCGGCCGACAGCGCGATGGAGGTGCGCAACCTGTCGGCGGTCGGCGAGCAGTACCTGGACGTCCGCCCCCGCACCGAGGGCGGACCGTACCTCGCCGACGGCGCGACCGTCCCCGTCTCCGCGACCTCCGTTCCCGTCAGCGTGCCGGACGTCCTCGCCCACGCGCAGGGCCTGATGTCCCACCTCGACGTCACCGACATCCGCACGATCGCCGACGAGACGGCGGCGATCTTCGGCAACGGCGGCGAGGACGTCGACCTCCGCGCGCTCGCGATCGAGATGGAGACCGCGTTCGCGATGCTGCGCCGCCTGGAGCCCGACCTCACCACCCTCGCGAGGCGCGCGGAGAGGCCGCTCCGCACGGTGGCCGAGCTCGCTCCCGACATCCGGCGGATGGCCGCCGACCTGGAGGCGATCGCGGAGGCGCTGGCCGACGCGACACCGGCCGTCCGTCGTACCGTCGTCACGTCGCTGGACCTGCTGCCGCGCCTCGAGCGGTGGTGGGAGGCCGCGTCGCCGGAGCTGCGCCGGCTGCTGCGCTCGGGCGTGCCGCTGACCGAGATGGCCGCCCGCCACCTGCGGGGCCTGCAGCACTGGCTCGACTGGGTGCCGCTGCAGGCGGACGTGATGGCCGGCAGCACCCGCGGCGGCAGTGGCCGGGTCGTGCTCGTGCCGCGGATCCTGAAGAACTGCGTCTACGACCGCGGCGTGCAACGCGACATCCAGGACCTCAGCCGGCGCGAGCCGGTGACCGACGTCCGGTGCACCGACCCGCCGGCGGGCACGCAGGGCCGCGGCTCCGCGTCCGTGCCCCAGCAGTGACTCCCACCGACCTCCCGTCCCCCACCCCATCCCGAGAGGAACAACCATGAGCACCGACACCCTGGCCGTGCGCGCCGAGATCGAGGCGCAGATCGCCGGCCTCACACTCCCGACGGCGTTCGCCCGGACCGTCGAGGCGCAAGGGGACGCCCCGGCGTACTCCGACAAGGTCGGGCTGGACCTGTCCGCCGGCTACGCGCCGGGCTGGCGCACCGTCAGCTGGACGGAGCTGCGCGAGCGCGCGCTCGACGTCGCCGGCGCGCTCATCGCCACCGGCGTCGCACGGGGCGACCGCGTCGCACTGATGGCCAGCAACCGGATCGAGCACGTGGTCGCCGACCTCGGCGCGGTCCACGCCGGCGCCGTCTCGATGTCGGTCTACAACACGCTGTCCCCCGAGCAGGTCGCGTACGTCGCCGGGCACGCCGAGCCGACGGTCGTGGTCCTCGAGACGGCCGACCACCTGGCCCGCTGGGAGAAGGCGCTCGCCGACGCGCCGTCGGTCCGGCAGGTCGTGCTCATCGACGCCGAGGCGCCGGCCGGCGACGACCGCTTCACGACGTGGGACGCCTTCCTGGCCACCGGCGCCGCCTGGCGCGCGGAGCACGGCGCCGAGCTCGACGCCCGCACCGCCGGGATCAGCCCGGACGACCCGCTGACGATCCTCTACACGTCCGGCACCACCGGCAACCCGAAGGGCGTCGTGCTCACGCACCACGCCGTGCTCTACGAGTGCATCTGCTCGCTGCGGGTCGCGGCGCCGACCCAGCACAACGAGTTCATCTCCTACCTGCCCTTCGCCCACATCGCGGAGCGCACGCTCGGCATGTACATCCCGCAGGTGATGGGTGCCCACATCCACCTCATCGCCGACCCGGCGCTGCTGCTCGGCGCCCTCGGCGAGGTGCACCCGACGCGCTTCTTCGGCGTCCCGCGGGTGTGGGAGAAGATCAAGACCGGCATCTCCGCCAAGCTCGCCGCCGAGACCGACCCGGAGAAGAAGGCGCAGGTCGAGGGCGCGCTCGCCGTCGGCCTGGAGTACGTCGAGGCGCTCCAGTCCGGCCACGAGGTCTCCCCCGAGCTCGAAGCCCGCTACCAGGCCGCCGACGCCGGTCTGCTGTCCTTCCTGCGCGCCCTGCTCGGCCTCGACCGCTGCGAGTGGGCCGCCTCGGCCGCGGCCCCGATGCCGCTCGAGGTCGCGAAGTTCTTCGCCGGCCTCGGGATGCGGATCTACGACGTCTACGGCATGACCGAGACCTGCGCCGCGGTCACCTCGTGCGGTCCCGGGCAGTTCCGCCTCGGCACCGTCGGTCGCGCCCTGCCGGGCATCGAGATCTCGCTGGCGGAGGACGGCGAGATCCTCGCTCGCGGCCCGGTCGCCTCGCAGGGCTACTACCGGCAGGAGGAGGCCACCGCCGCACTGATCGACGCCGACGGATGGGTCCACACCGGCGACATCGGCGAGATCGACGACGACGGCTTCCTCAAGGTCGTCGACCGGAAGAAGGAGATGATCATCACCTCCTCCGGCAAGAACATCGCGCCCTCCAACATCGAGAACTACCTCAAGGAGAGCCCGATCGTCGGGCACGCCCTGGTCTTCGGCGAGGGCAAGCCGTACGTCGTCGCGGTGCTCACCCTCGACGCCGAGATCGCGCCGCTCGTCGCGGCCCAGCTCGGCATCCCCGCCGGCACCTCGCTGGCCGAGCTCGCCCAGCACCCCGCGATGCTCGCCGTCGCCCAGCAGGCCGTCGACGCCGCCAACGAGCGGCTCTCGCGGCCGGAACAGGTCAAGGCGTGGGAGCTGCTCCCGGTCGAGTGGACGGCCGAGTCCGAGGAGCTCACCCCGACGCTCAAGCTCAAGCGCCGCGTCGTCCACGCCAAGTACGCCGACGTGCTGGAGAGGCTCTACTCGTGACCGCCCCGTCGACCACGGCTACCACCTCGGTCCGGCCCGCCTGGGTGACCGACGATCGGGTCGCCGAGTGGAACCGCTGGGTGTTCCGCGATCCCGCAGGCACCGCCACCAGCACGGCCACCGCGCCCTACGACGGGCTGCCCACGGCTCCCGTGCCGGTCTCCTCGGCCGCCGATGTCGCCGACGCGATCGCGAGCGCCCGCCGCGCCCAGCGGCCGTGGGCCCAGCTCCCGTGGGCGAACCGCGCGGGCGTCGTACTCCGCTTCCACGACCTGCTCGTCGAGCGCCAGGACGAGGTCATCGACCTGATCCAGTGGGAGATGGGCAAGGCCCGGTTCAGCGCGTGGCAGGAGATCCTGCAGGTCGCCAACATCGCGCGCCACTACGCCCGCCACGGCAAGCACTACCTCGGCACGAACCGGGTCCGCGGCGCGATGCCCGGGCTGACCAAGGTGCGCGAGGTCCGCGTGCCCAAGGGCGTGATCGGCATGATCTCGCCGTGGAACTACCCGCTGTACCTCGCCGTCGGCGACGTCATCCCGGCGCTGCTCGCCGGCAACGGGGTCGTCAGCAAGGCCGACTCGCAGACTCCGCTGACCCTGCTGTGGACGCGGGCGCTGATGGCCGAGGCCGGCCTTCCGACCGACCTGTGGCAGGTCGTCGTGGGCCCCGGTTCGGTCATCGGTGACGCACTGATCGGCTCGACCGACGGGGCCGAGGGAGTCGACCACATCTGCTTCACCGGCTCGACGGCGACCGGCCGCTCGGTCGGCCGCCGAGCCGGCGAGATGCTGATCGCGGCGTCGCTGGAGCTGGGCGGCAAGAACCCGCTGGTCGTGCTGGCCGACGCCGACGTCGAGAAGGCCGCCGCCGGCTGCGTCGCCGCAGCGTTCGCGAACACCGGGCAGATGTGCATCCACATCGAGCGGGTCATCGTCCACGACGCCGTGTACGACGCCTTCCGCGACGCCCTCGTGGCAGCGACCGAGGCGCTGACCCTCGGCCAGACGTTCGACTACTCCGTCGACGTCGGCTCGCTCGCCTCCCCCGCCCAGCTCGAGGCCGTGACCTCCCACGTCGCGTCGGCCGTGGCGGGCGGCGCCCGGGTGCTGGCCGGCGGCCGGGCCCGGCCGGACCTCGGCCCGCTCGTCCACGAGCCGACGGTGCTGGAGGGCGTCACCGAGGACATGCCGGTGTGCCTGGAGGAGACCTTCGGTCCGGTCCTCTCGCTCTACCGGGTCGGCTCCGAGCAGGAGGCCGTGCAGAAGGCCAACGAGGGGCGCTACGGCCTCTCGGCCAGCATCTGGTCGCGCAACACCGGCGCCGCCGAGGCCCTGGCGAACCGGATCCGGTCCGGCTCGGTCAACATCAACGACGGCGCCGCCGCCGCGGCCGGCTCGATCGAGGCCGGGATGGGCGGCATGGGCGACAGCGGCCTCGGCCGGCGCCACGGCGCGGAGGGCATGCGGAAGTACACCGAGTCGCAGACGGTCGCCACACAGCGGCTGGTGGCGCTCGGCCCGCCGTCGGGGATGGCGCTGGAGAGGTTCGTGGGGCTGGGCAACGCCCAGCTCAGGCTGCTCCGGAGGCTGCGAGCTCGCTAAGCAGTCGACGACTGGCAGCGTTGCGCACAACGGCGGGGTCTGGATCAAACAGGTTGATCCGGACTCCGCCGTTGTCGCACCCCGGCACCCCATCCAAGCTTCTCCACAGGCTGGGCAGGCCCAGGTGTGGCTCGCGTGGCCCATGGACAAGCCGGATGCATGGATGCTGTCGACGACCTCCTCGACCGCCAGGACGGCGTCATCGCCCGCCGCCAGGTCCTCGCCTGCGGCCGAACGCCCACCTTCATCGCCCGCCGGCTGCGCCGGCGTGAATGGGTGATCATCCATCCGGGCGTCTACGTCAACCACACCGGTCCCCTGACCTGGCGGCAACGCGCCTGGGCAGCGGTCCTTGCGTGCTGGCCCGCCGCCCTGGCCGGCTGGTCCGCCGTCCGTGCGCACGAGGGCCCGGGACGCCGGGTCCACGACGACGGCAAGCCGATCCAGGTCCTCGTTGGGCACGGACGTTCGCTGGGCGCGCTGCCCGGCGTCGCCATCCGCGAGTCGCGGCGCTTCGATCGCGCGGTCCAAGCGCACCTGAGCCCTCCACGGCAGCACTACGACGACGCTGTCATCGAGCTCGCCGACGGCGCCGCCGACGAACTGACGGCGATCGCGATCCTCGCGGACGCCTGCGGTGGACGGCGCACGACCGCCGACCGTCTCCAGACGCGGCTCGGGATGATCTCGCGGCTGGCACGTCGACCGCTGTTGGTGAGCCTGCTCGGTGACATCGCCGAGGGCACCTGCTCCGTGCTCGAGCATGCTTACCTGACGCGGGTCGAGCGCGCCCATGGCTTGCCGCATGGCCTCCGGCAGGTTGCGGCGCGCGATCATCAGGGGCGCCGCATGTTCAGGGATGTCGTGTACGGCGGCCGGAATCCTCCTTGGCAGAGGATCGTCGAGCTCGACGGCCGGCTCGGCCACGACTCGGCGCAGGACCGTGATCGCGACATGGAGCGGGACCTGGACGCTGCGCTCGATGGCGCCGAGACGGTGCGACTCGGCTACGGGCAGGTGCTCGTTCGGTCGTGCCGGACCGCGGCCAAGCTGGCGCTGCTGCTCCAACGGGCCGGCTGGGTGGGCGAGCCCACCACCTGTCCGGAGTGCGCTGCGCAGGATCGGCGGGGTTCCGATCAAGCAGGTTGATCGCCACTCCGCCGATGCCGGCCATCACGCGACAGGCGCGAGCTCGCTGAGCAGCGCGGGAGCGAGGTCGCCCTTCGGGGCGACCTCGATCCGCTCCAGACCCAGCCACCCGGCGAGCCGGCCGAGCTCGAGCGCCAGCTCGGCCGCGGTCTCGGGCGGGGCGTGGCCCTCGGCCCAGGCCGACTGCACCAGCAGCCGCGAGGTCACCCGGTCGGCCTTCAGGTCGACCCGGCCGACGATCCGGTCGCCGAGGAGGAAGGGCAGCACGTAGTAGCCGTGCACCCGCAGGTCGGCGGGCACGTAGATCTCGATCCGGTAGAAGAAGTCGAAGAGCGCCCCGGCCCGGTCGCGCTCCCACACCACCGGGTCGAACGGGCTCAGCAGCGCCCGCGCCCCCACCCGCCGCGGGAGGCGGGCATCGCGGTGGAGGTACGCCGGACGGCGCCACCCCTCCACGGCGACCGGCTCCAGCTCGCCCGCCTCGACCAGGGCGGCGATCGCGGGACGCGCCTCCCCCACCTTCAGCCGGTAGTAGTCGGCCAGGCACTGCGCGCTGGCGACCCCGTGGGAGCGCGCCGCCCGCCGTACCAGCTCGACGTGCGCGTCCTCGGCGGACAGCGCCGGCGCGGCGAGGTACGCAGCCGGGAGGACGCGCTCGGGGAGGTCGTAGCGGATCTCGAACTGGCTGTTGCGGCCCTCGATCGCGAGGTCGCCGACGGTGAAGAGGTAGTCGAGCATCCGTCGCGTGCGCGACCAGTTCCAGCCCCAGTGGTCCTTGCTGCGCGGCAGGCCGTCGTCGAGCTCGCGCGCGGTGCTCGGCCCGCGGTCGGCGATCTCGGCCAGCAGGGCCGCCTCGAGGGCGTCGTCCTCGTCGACGGTGAACCACTTGCCGCGCTTCGCGCGGTAGCTGTCCATCCGGTGCCGCATCGCCGGCCAGAGGTCGACCGGCATGAACGCCTGCACATGCGCCCAGTACTCGACGACCCGCCGCTGCCGACCCGAGGCTGCGCGCCGGAGCAGGTCGACGTCGTAGGGCCCCATCCGGGAGTAGAGCGGCATGAAGTGCGCGCGCTGCAGCACGTTGACGCTGTCGACCTGCAGCACGCCCGTGCGCGCGAGCGTGCGGTCGAAGGTGCGCAGGGTCGGGGCGGCGTGCGCCGGGTCCAGGAAGCCCTGGGCGGCCAGCGCGATCCGGCGCGCCTGGGCCCGCGAGAGGGTCTGCGTGCTGCTCACCGGAGCGACCCTACGGACAGGCACCGACAGGATCCCCGAGGGCGCTGTCGGCGTGCCGCCATGCCAAGGCTCGGCCTACGCACGACAACGCGCTCGGTCAGTCCAGATCGACCAGCTTCGCCCGCACGGCGTACATGACCGCCTCCATCCGGGAGTGCAGCTGCAGCTTCTCCAGGATGTTGCGGACGTGGTTCTTCACCGTGTTCTCGCTGATCGCGAGCTGGGAGGCGACATCGCGGTTGGACAGGCCGCGGGCGACCAGGCGCAGCACCTCGAGCTCGCGCTCGGTCAGCTTGAGCGCCGGTCCGGCACTGCGCTCCGGCTTCGACATCGTCTTGAACTCGTCGATCAGCTTGGCCGCCATCGACGGGCTGATCAGGGACTGGCCGTCGGCGACCACGCGGATGCCCTGGGCGACCTCCTCGATGGAGGAGTCCTTGAGGAGGTAACCAGAGGCGCCGCTCTTGACCGCCTCGTAGAGGTCGGCCTCGTCGTCGGACATGGTCAGCATGATGATCTTGGTGGTGGGGACCGCCTCCTTGATCGCGACGCACGCCTCGATGCCGGACTGCTTCGGCATCCGTACGTCGAGCAGCACCACGTCGGGTGCCGAGCTGACGACCAGCGCGACCCCCTCGGCGCCGTTGCTCGCCTCGCCGACCACCTCGATGCCCTGCTCGATGCCCAGGAGCATGGTCAGGCCGCGCC
Source organism: uncultured Nocardioides sp. (assembly GCA_964487275.1). GTDB lineage: Bacteria > Actinomycetota > Actinomycetes > Propionibacteriales > Nocardioidaceae > Nocardioides. The sequence goes on from CAZAQE010000004.1 coordinate 34,968, forward strand.
TGAACAGCTCCTGGTCGTCGACAACGACCACACGTACCGGCTCGTTCACAGGGTGTCCAGGTCCTGCCGTCGCCGGCGAATTCCCACTCGCCACAGGGGCATCATGGCACGGAGGCCCGATGGTGTGGCGGGACGTACCAGTTCCGCCACGCCGTCGGCCCCGAAAACGCCCAGCCGCCCGATCGGCTGTCGGCTCATCGTGCGCTCACCCTCCCTGGTTGTCGACCTCGAGGGAGATCACGCCGTAGTCGTACCCACGCCGGCGGTAGACGACGGCCGGACGCTCGCTCTCCTTGTCGACGTACAGGTAGAAGTCGTGGCCGACCAGCTCCATCTCGTAGAGCGCCTGGTCGAGGGTCATCGGGCTCGCGGGGTGGGTCTTCTCGCGGACCACGAGCGGACCGTCGCCGGTCACCGTGATCGGACCGACCTTCCGCTCGATCGCGACGTTCTCCTCCTCGACCTCGGTGGCGCCGATGCCGTCGAGCGGGACGTCGGAGAGGGCCCGGCCGACGGAGACGGGGGTACGACGGCCGCGGTGCACCCGGCGGCGGTCGGCGGCGCGGCGCATCTGGGCGGCCATCTTGTCGAGGGCGAGGTCGAGGGCGGCCATCTTGTCGTCGGCCGATGCCTCGGCCCGGATCACCGGGCCCTTGGAGATCGCGGTGAGCTCCACATGGACGCTCTGGTCGTGCTGACGGGGATTCGGTTCGCAGTCGACCTCCACATGGACCCGAATGATCCGGTGGTCGTGCTTCTCGAGCTTCGCGAGCTTCTCCGCGGCGTGCGCCCGGAACCGGTCCGAGATCTCGCAGTGCCTTCCGGTGACCACAACGTCCATCAGTTACCTCCAAGGGGTTTCGGTGATGGGGTCGCCCGCCGTTTCTGGACGGGACGTGTGAGAGGTGTGGGGAGCACTCAGCCCCGACCACAGGGATGGAATCCGCCCGGCCGACCTGGTCTTCGTCCCCACACCCGCCTGCTGAGGCTTCCGCAGCTTCTTGCCACTACCGACCTTCTCCCGGAGACGGACGCATCTGACGTCCGGTCCGAGGCAGGACTTACGACTAAGCCGCACCGTGATCATCGACCCGGAGGTCGACTTACGTGGACCGTTTCGCCTGCGACTGGCATCGGCTTGCCGCACCGGGCAGGGCATCTGCCCGGCCTGTGCGGCGCAACCACGGACCCGGGCGGACTCCATGTAGAGACGTTAGTCCGTCGCTGGTGACGACGAAAGGCTTCATCCCAAGTTGGGCCGTTGTACCTTGCGCGCGGTCGCCGCGACGGTCGCCGACGCGAGCACCGGGAGCCCGACCGACTCGAGCGCACGCTGGGCCTCGCGGAGCGTGGCGCCGGTCGTCAGCACGTCGTCGCAGACGACCACGTGGGCACGCGGACGGCGCCGCCCGAGACGTCGTACGACGTCGCCGGAGACCGCCATCGAGCCGGCGAGGTTGGCCGCACGGGCGGCCGCGTCGAGCCCTGCCTGGTCGAGGAGTCCGGGGCGTACCCGCAGCAGCCGGGCCGTCACCACGTCGTGCTCGCGCCGCAGCACGCCGGCGGCCGCGCGGACCATCGCGGCGGTGGGGTCGTGCCCGCGCTGGCGCACGGCGCGGGGCCGCGACGGCACCGGGACGAGTACGACGCCGCCCGCAGCCCCCGCGTCGGCGAGCGCCTGTGCGACGGATGCGGCAAGGAGTCGCCCGAGCGGACGGGTGAGCGACAGCACGCGCTTCTCCTTGTGGGCGAGCAGGAGGGCGCGGAGCGGGTCCTCGTAGGCACCGGCCGCGTAGGGCGGCACCAGCCCGGGCGGGGTCGGCGTGGGCCAGCGTGGCGCCGGGGCGACCGGCAGGGTGTCCCGGCAGGACGCGCACAGCGCCCGTCCGGGCCGGCCACAGCGCAGGCACGCGGCGCCGAGGACGAGGTCGCCGAAGCCGTCGGCGAGGTCCTGGAGGAGCGGCACTCCCCCACTCCACCAAGGTGCGAGCGCGGCGACAACGCAGAGGTCGCCGCCTGTGGAGGACCGGCGGCAACCGGTGGCTCCAGGCTCACCCGGCGAAGTCGAGCTGGGTCAACGGGACGGCCCCGGCGTCGTACTCCTCCTGGTCGACGAGATCGACGTAGCGGTCCGGGTAGACGGCGAGCATCGGCGAGCCGGACAGGGGTGCGCCGGCCAGCCCGAGCAGGCGCCCGGACACGATGGTCGAGAGCCCGTCGATCCCGACGGTGGCGCCGTCGGCGGCCACCACGTCGACCTCGTGGAAGGAGCCGGGCGAGCTCGTCGTCAGCAGGGCGATCCGGATCGGGCTGGTCCACGCGAGGTCCACGATCGACGTCCCCTCGGCGGGGCGCACGACGACGGGGGCGTTGGTCCCGGCGACGCGGCCCCGGCCGTTGATCGCCACCCGCACGCCGACGACCTCGTCGCCGCCGGCGGTGCCGACGACGCCGACGAGCCGGGTGCCGTCGCGGGACACGATCAGGGCGTCGGCGTCGCGACCGGTGATCCCGTCGATCCTGACCTCGCGTTGGCGGCCGGCCTCCACGAGGACCACCCGCGCGCCGTCGGGACGCCGGTCGAGCACCCACAGCCGGCCCGCGACGTCCCAGCTCGGGCGGGCGTAGGTGCCACCGGCGAGCACCGTCTGCGCCGGGTCGTCGGCGGTGGCGTCGATCGGACCGACCCGGACCCGGCGCCCGTCGGCGTCGACCGCGGCCGCGCGCTCGGCGTCCGGGCTCACCGCGACCGCGTCGAGGCGCTCGTCGGCGTCGCCGAACGGCCCGGAGGCCGGCGCGAGGTCGCCCGCCTGCCCCCGGACGAGGCGCCCCCGGCTGACGCCGTACAGCGTCGTCGCCTGGTCGCCGGCGGGGTCGAAGGCACCGCCTCCGTCGATCGGGTACTGCGAGGCGCCGCCGGGCAACGGGACGTCCTCACCGCCGATCGTGACCCGGAGCGCGGTGATGCCCGGCACCTCCCGCAGGGTCCAGGCGAGCTGCGCCAGCATCAGCTCGGCCTCCTCGGCCGTGATCCGCGGCGCGTCGCCGACCAGATCGACGCTGGCGACGCCCGCGTCGTCCACCGGGACGGACAGCCCGACCGACAACCCCTCGGGCACGAAGGACCGGACGACGCCGCGCGAGCGTGGCGGCGGACCGGCGAGCAGCCCGGCCACCAGCGTCGTCGCCAGCTGGTCCCCCTGCGGGACGAAGACGGGCTCCGGCACCAGGATCTGCGCGATGGGGTCGAAGAAGTAGAGCGACACCTGGCGGTAGCGCTGCTGGAACCAGCTGGCCGGCACCACGAGCGCGTCCACCGGGTCGGCGATGCGGTACTCCCCCTGCTCGATGGTCAGGTGGAAGGTCAGGCCCAGCTCCCTGCTCGAGAGCGCGCCACGCCACGCCCCCGCCCGGTCGAGCCGGTCGGCATCCGGCAGCTGGACCTCCACGGCGTTGCCCACCTCCCGCATGGGGAGCGGCGCGTCGGCGTACACGACGGTCGCCAGGTCGGGGTTCCAGCTCGCCGCCGCCTGCTCGGTGAGGTAGCGCTTGGCGACGTTGATCTGCTGAGGCCAGGCGGTCATCGCGTCGAGGAACTGGCTGACGATCTCCGCCCGGGACGCGCCCTCGGCGGGTGGCCGGGCGTCGATGTCGCTGGCCTGGTGGGTGTCGTCGGCCTCGATGGCGTCGCTGTCGACGACGGGGCCCTCGGTCGGCAGCGAGACGCAGCCCGTGAGGAGCAGCGCGAGCAGACAGAGCAGCGGCCCTCGGGCACGCCCCGGGCGTCGTACGGCGCTCATCGCTCGACCTCCGGCACGGGTACGACGGCCCCCGGGCCCGCGACGACGGCGGCGTCCGACGAGACGGCGTCCTCCGGGATCAGCGGGAGCGGGCTGTGCCGCAGGGTGGCGCCCGCGCGCCGAGGGAGGGTGAGCCGGAACTGGGCGCCCTGCCCGCTGCGACCCCACGCCTGCAACCAGCCGCCGTGGAGGTGCGCGTCCTCCTGGGCGATGGCCAGGCCGAGCCCGGTGCCGCCGCTCGTGCGGGCCCGGGCGGGGTCGGAGCGCCAGAACCGGTTGAACACCATGGCGGCCTCGCCGGGCGCGAGCCCGACGCCGTGGTCGCGCACCGTGATCGCGGCCGCCTCGTCGTCGGACGCGAGCCGGACCAGGACGACCTCGGTGGGGTCGTCGGCGAGCGCATGGTCGATCGCGTTGGTGACGAGGTTGCGCAGGATCCGCTCGACGCGGCGGCTGTCGACCTCGGCGCGGACCGGGTCGTCGGGGTGCTGGACCATGACCCGCACATGGCGCTGGTCGGCGAGCGGCTGGGCAGCGGTCACCACCCGGTTGACGATGTCGTCGAGGTTGACGTCGTCGGGGGCGAGGACGGCGGCGCCGGCGTCGAAGCGGCTGATCTCGAGCAGGTCGACGAGCAGGTTCTCGAAGCGGTCGAGCTCGGCCTGCAGCAGTTCCGCTGCGCGGGCAGAGGCGGGGTCGAAGCCGGCGCGGGCGTCGTGCAGCAGGTCGGAGGCCATCCGCACGGTCGTCAGCGGCGTGCGGAGCTCGTGCGAGACGTCGGAGACGAAGCGACGCTGGACCCAGCTCAGCTCCTCGAGCTGGCGGATCTGGCGCTGGAGGCTGGTGGCCATCTGGTTGAAGGAGTAGGCGAGCCGGGCGATGTCGTCCTCGCCGGTGACCTGGAGGCGCTCCTGGAGGCGGCCGGCCGCCAACCGCTCGGCGATCTGGCGCGCCATCCGGATCGGGGTCACGACCTGGCGGGTGACCAGCCAGGTGATGCCCGCGACCAGCGCGAGGAGCAGGACGGCCGCGGTGAGCAGGGCGCGGGTCACCAGCCCGAGCGTCTCCTCCTCCTCGGTCAGCGGGAAGAGGAAGTACAGCGTGTAGGTCTTGCCGTCGGAGGGGAGCTGGAGCTGGGAGCCGACGATGACCCCCGGCTCCGCGGAGACCTCCGCCGCCGGCCCCCGGCTGACGATCTCGGTGTAGGTCCAGGCGGTCGTGCGCCCGTCGCCGTCGAAGTGCGCCTCGAGGTCCTCCGGGACGCTGGTCAGGTCCAGTCCGCTGGTGTACTCGCTGCCGCCGTCCGCCAGCGGGCCGTCCTCGCCCTCGGGGCCCGCCAGCACGACGCTGTAGCCGCGGCTCGAGCCGCGGTCGATGATCGGGTCGACGAGGTCGCGCTGCTGGCGCCCGACGTTGACCTCGCGCCCGGACGCCGCCTCCAGCCGGTCGCGGGCCTCGCCCATCTCGGCGTCGACCTCTCCGAGGACGACGTCGACGCGGTGCTCGAGGAGCCCCTGCCGCACCTGCTGCAGCAGGATCCAGCCGACGCCGCTCACGACGACCGCGGACAGCACGACCGTGCTGGCCACCACCCGCGCCTGGATCGACCGCCGCCAGAAGGTGAGCGCTCGTCGTACGGCGGGGGAAAGGCGGTTCCAGAGGTCGCGCAGCATGGCAGGACTACGCCGAGCCGGCCTTGTAGCCGACCCCGCGGACGGTCAGCACGATCTCGGGGTGCTCCGGGTCGTGCTCGACCTTCGAGCGCAGCCGCTGCACGTGCACGTTCACCAGCCGCGTGTCGGCTGCGTGGTGATAGCCCCAGACCTCCTCGAGCAGCACCTGCCGGGTCAGCACCTGACCGGGTCTGCGGGCCAGGCAGAGCAGGAGGTCGAACTCCAGCGGGGTCAGCGGGATCTCCTCCCCGCCGCGCGTCACGGAGTGGCCCGCGACGTCGATCTGGAGGTCGCGGACGGCGATCGTCTCGGGCGGCAGCGCCTCGGTGCGGCGCACCCGCGCCCGGATCCGCGCGACCAGCTCCTTGGGCTTGAACGGCTTGACGACGTAGTCGTCGGCGCCCGACTCGAGGCCGACGACGACGTCGACCGTGTCGCCCTTGGCCGTCAGCATGACGATCGGTACGCCGGACTCGGCGCGGATCTCCTTGCACACGTCGATGCCGTCCTTGCCGGGCAGCATCAGGTCCAGCAGGACGAGGTCGGGACGGTAGTCGCGGAAGTCCGCCAGTGCCGTGTCGCCACGCGGACAGATCCTGCTCTCGAAGCCCTCCTGGCCGAGCACGATCGCGAGCATCTCCGCCAGTGGGGCGTCATCGTCGACGACGAGGACGCGGCCCTTGGTGGGGAACGGCGCGCCGGCGGCGGGTGTCATGTCACCCATCCTAGGAGGAAGACGCACGGAGCCCCCGCACCCGGAGTGGGTGCGGGGGCTCGGTGGACCTACGGAAGACGACGGCGCCGCGGCAACGTGGCGCCGCTGATCACCACGGAGGCGGCGATCAGCGGCGACACGCTCGCGCAATCAGTACCGGTAGTGCTCGGGCTTGTACGGACCGGCCACGTCGACGCCGATGTACGCCGCCTGCTCCTTGGTGAGCTCGGTGAGCTCCACGCCGAGCGCGTCGAGGTGGAGGCGCGCGACCTCCTCGTCGAGGTGCTTCGGCAGCACGTAGACGCCGATCTCGTAGTCGTCGGTCTTGGTGAAGATCTCGATCTGCGCCAGGACCTGGTTGGTGAACGAGTTCGACATGACGAACGACGGGTGGCCGGTCGCGTTGCCGAGGTTCAGCAGGCGGCCCTCGGAGAGGACGATGACCTTCTTGCCGTCGGGGAAGATCCACTGGTGGACCTGGGGCTTGATCTCGTCCTTGACGATGCCCGGGATCTTCGCGAGACCGGCCATGTCGATCTCGTTGTCGAAGTGGCCGATGTTGCCGACGATGGCCTGGTTCTTCATCTTCTCGAAGTGCTCGACCTTGATGATGTCGAAGTTGCCCGTCGTGGTGATGAAGATGTCGGCGTACTCGACGACGGAGTCGAGGCGCTTGACCTCGTAGCCGTCCATGGCCGCCTGCAGCGCGCAGATCGGGTCGATCTCGGTGACGATCACGCGCGCGCCCTGGCCGCGGAGCGACTCGGCGGAGCCCTTGCCCACGTCGCCGTAGCCGCACACGACCGCGACCTTGCCGCCGATCATGACGTCGGTGGCGCGGTTGATGCCGTCGACGAGCGAGTGGCGGCAGCCGTACTTGTTGTCGAACTTCGACTTGGTGACCGAGTCGTTGACGTTGATCGCCGGGAAGAGGAGCGAGCCCTCCTTGAAGCGCTCGTACAGGCGGTGGACGCCCGTGGTGGTCTCCTCGGTGACGCCCTTGATGCCGGCCGCGATCGTGGTCCAGCGGGTCGGGTCGTTCTCGAGGGAGCGCGCGAGGACCCGGAGGACCTCCTTGTACTCCTCGTTGTCGGTGCTGTCCTGCGAGGGGACGACACCGGCCTTCTCGAACTCCAGGCCCTTGTGGACGAGCAGCGTGATGTCGCCACCGTCGTCGAGCAGCATGTTCGGGCCGATCCGGTTGCCGTCGGCGTCGGTGAAGTCGAAGACCTTCTCGGCCTCGTCCCAGTACTCCGCGAGGGTCTCGCCCTTCCAGGCGAAGACCGGGGTGCCGGCGGGGGCGTCGACGGTGCCGTCCTTGCCGACGACGACCGCGGCGGCGGCGTGGTCCTGCGTCGAGAAGATGTTGCAGGTCGCCCAGCGGACGTCGGCACCGAGGGCGGTGAGCGTCTCGATCAGGACGGCCGTCTGGATGGTCATGTGCAGCGAGCCGGCGATCCGGGCGCCCTTGAGCGGCTGGTCGGCGCCGTAGCGGGCGCGCATCGCCATGAGGCCAGGCATCTCGTGCTCGGCGAGCTCGATCTCCTTGCGGCCGAACTCGGCCAGGCTCAGGTCAGCAACCTTGTAGTCCATGAAAAGTGATCCTCGAGGTTCGAGTGTCGTATGACAGCTGGGTCCTGCGGCGCATCTGCGCATCGTCGGGATCTCCCGCGCATGACGTGGTCCACCTTACAAGCGGGGATCGACCCGCGGGCAATCATCGGCGGGCCCGCCCGGCGACACCTGCCACGGCCTGGCGACCGAGCAGCACGGCTCCCGCGAGGGCGCACACGAGGGCCAGCACACCGGCGGCGAGGACCGCGTCGTGGAGACCGTCGACGAAGGCGACGGCGTCCCCGCCGAACGCACCGGCCGCGGGCACGAAGGTGCCGAGCCAGGCCACGCCGACCGCGAGCCCGGTCTGGCGGAAGGTGTCGTTGGCCCCGGCCGCGAGGCCGCTCTGCTCGTCCGGCAACGCGGCCAGCGCGAGCGCGCTCCCCGTCGGGTTGAACATGCCGGTGCCGAAGCAGGCGAGGAGGAAGCCGGGCAGGATCGAGGCCCACCCCGAGTCGGCGTGCGTCGTCCACGCGAACACCACCATCCCGGCAGCGACGAGCAGCAGGCCGGCGACGGCGAGCACCCCCGGTGCCACCCGGGTCATCAGGCCGGCGGTCGCGCCCGAGACCAGGAACACCAGCGCGGTGCCGGGCAGGTAGGCCAGGCCGGTCTGCAGCGGGCTCAACCCGACGACGCCCTGGAGGTAGAGCGTCAGGTAGAGGAAGGCCGCGAAGAAGGAGGCCGAGATCCCGAAGACCAGCACCTGCGGGGCGGTGAACGCGGGCCGTCGGAAGTGGTGCAGCGGCAGCATCGGGGCGGCCGACCGCAGCTCGACCAGCACGAGGACGACGAACGCGACGGCCGCACCGGCCAGCGACCCGGCGACCAGCCCGCTCCCCCAGCCGTCCTCGTTGCCACGCAGCAGCGCGAGCACCAGCAGGAACAGGCCGGCGATGAGCGCCAGCTGACCCGGTACGTCGACCCGGCGGGCCTGCGGGTCGCGGCTCTCCGGCACCCGGCGGGCCAGCGCGAGGGTCAGCAGGCCGATCGGGACGTTGATCCAGAAGATCCCGCGCCAGCCGATGGCGTCGGTGAGGACCCCGCCGACGAACGGGCCGATCGCGAACGCGGCGCCGATCGAGGCGCCGTACAGCCCGAGGGCGCGCGCCCGGTCCTCGGGCTGCGGCGTCACCTCGGAGATGAGCGCGAGGGCGGTCGCGAAGAGCACGGCCGCGCCGATCCCCTGCACGGCGCGGGCGGCGACGAGCGCCTCGATGCCGGGAGCGAGCGCGCAGGCGGCGGAGGCGACCGTGAACACGACCAGGCCGGCGACGAACACCCGCCGGCGGCCGAACCGGTCGGCGATCGATCCGGCGGAGAGGACGACCGCGGCGAGCGGCAGCGTGTAGGCGTCGATCACCCACTGCAGTCCGGAGAGGCCGGCGTCGAGGCCGCCGGCGATGTCGTTGAGGGCGGTGTTGACGACGCTGACGTCGAGCATCAGCATCACGGTCGCGATGCAGGCGACGGCGATGCTGGCGGTGCGGCCGGATCCGGTCCGGCCGGCCGTCACGGGAGCGGTGGTGAGGGTCATGCCGCAAGGCTGGCCGTGCTGACCGGGAACCGACCATCCCAGTCGGGCGGGGACCCTCGGGCCCCCGACTGTGGGGGCCGGGTGACCCCCAGAGGTCTGGGGGCGGGGCTCAGTGGGCGGTGGTCTGGTCGCCCTCGTGCCGCTCGACGGGGTCCTTGTCGCCCTTGAACGGCAGCAGCTGTACGACGACCACGACGACGGCACCGACGGCGAGGCCGACCACGGCGGAGATGCCGGTGTTGGCCAGCCAGGCGAGGGCGCTGCCGAGGAAGCCGTGGACCGCGTGCTCGATGTCGTGCTCGATGTCGTGGACCCAGTCGTAGGGGGCGTTCCAGAGGTCGAGGCCGGAGCCGTGGTTGTCGGCGACGTTGACCAGCAGGATGTGACCGCCGACCCAGAGCATCGCGACGGTGCCGACGATCGAGATGATCGCGAGCAGCTTGGGCATGAAGGCGACCAGGCCGTGGCCGACGCGCTTCGCGAACGCGGAGCCGCGCTGGGTGAGGCTGAGGCCGACGTCGTCCATCTTCACGATGAGCGCCACGACGCCGTACACGGCGACCGTGATGACGAACGCGACCACGAGCAGCGTGCCGAGCTTGGTCCAGAAGTGCTCGTCCTTCACCGAGTCGAGCGCGATCACCATGATCTCCGCCGACAGGATCAGGTCCGTGCGAACCGCCCCCGCGATGAGGTCCTTCTCCGCCTCGGGGCCGACCTCGGCCACCGGGGCGTCGTGCTCCTCGTGGTGGGAGACCATGTGCCAGATCTTGTGCGCGCCCTCGTAGGCGAGGAAGGTGCCGCCGAGCATCAGGATGACCGGCAGCAGGTCCGGCAGGAACTCGCTGAGCAGCAGCGCCGCCGGCAGGATGAGGAACAGCTTGTTGCGGATCGAGCCGATCGCGATCTTCTTGACGATCGGCAGCTCGCGCTCGGCGGCGAGGCCGTGGACGTACTGCGGCGTGACCGCGGTGTCGTCGATGACCACGCCCGCGGCCTTGGCCGTGGCCTTGCCGGCGGCGGCGCCGACGTCGTCCACGGACGCGGCCGCCAGCTTGGCGATCGCAGCGACGTCGTCGAGGAGTCCAAAGAGGCCGGCGCTCATGGCCCGAAGGCTACCGGGCTCCGGCGGCCACGGGCTCCGCCACCTCCTCGTGCTCCCGTACGACGACGGCGAGGTCGACCGCGTCCCGCAGCCTCTGCTGCGCGTGCCCGAACGGGTCGACCACGCGCCCGAGGACGCGCCGGACGGGCGGCGCCGCCAGCCCCAGCGCCACCGCGAGGCCGAAACCGGTGGCGGCGAGGAGCCCCAGCCAGGGCCGCCCGTCGAACCAGGTGGGGGCGCCGGCGTACTCGACGCCCTTCACGGCGAAGCCGTGGAACAGGTAGACGGTCATGGTCGCCGCGCCCATCCGGGTGAACCAGCCGCCGCGGCGGGGCACCAGCGACAGCCAGGCCAGCGTGCCGGCGAGCCCGACCGCCATCACGGCCAGGCGGGTCAGGGTCGCCGTGGTGTCGGACACGTCCATCAGGTCGAACGGCCGCTGGTAGAGGTAGCCGGTCGACGCCCAGCGGTCGAGGTCGACCGCGAGCACCGCGATCACGGCGAAGGTGACGGCGCCGAGGACGGCCGGGAAGCGCCCGCGCAGCCACTCCAGGGCCTCAGGCGTCGTCTTCAGGCCGAGCACGAAGAACGGCAGGAAGCCCAGGATCCGCGGCAGGTCCAGCACCGTCGTCCACTCCCCGGTGAGGTGACCGCTCGCGACGCTGACCGCGACGGCCACCAGGACCGCGCCCGGCAGCGGACGCAGCAGCGGGGTGAGGAGCCGCCACGCGACGAGGGCGAGGAGGTACCACATCGGGAAGTGCGGATCGAGCCACAGGTCCTCCAGCCGCTCGCCGCCGACGTGCAGCCGGAACCAGGCCAGCAGGCCCTCGAACAGGACGTAGGGCACGAAGAGGTCGGTGACCAGCTGCCACAGCCGCGCCGGGCTGTACTGGAAGCCGCGGGAGAGGTAGCCGGAGAGGAACACGAAGGCCGGCATGTGCCAGAGATAGACGAAGTCGTAGAGGTGCCAGGCGACCTCGGAGTCGGCGGGCAGCAGCGCCCAGGTGTGTCCGAGGACGACGAGGACGACGAGTCCCATCTTGGCGTTGTCGAGCCAGGGGTCACGAGTGGCCATCACTCCTTGGTACCCAAGGATGCTGGGAGGAGTCCAAGTGTCAGACAAAGGCGCGGCGGTGAGCCGCACGCCGTGGGAGCGGTCAGTCGCTGACCAGGCCGAGGCGGAGGTACTCCGCCGCGTAGGTGCCGTGCAGCAGCAGCGACGCGTAGCGGGCGACCTCGCCGACCGCCTCCGAGGACACGTGCTCGATGCGCACGTCGTGGGCGGCCGCGGCCTCCTCCAGCCGGATCCGCTGGTCGCGGACCACCGGGTCGTCGACGCCGTCGTCGAGGATCACCAGCACCGGGCGGCGATCGCCCGCGTCGTCGGCGAAGGGGTCGGCGAAGACGTTGCGCGGACGGGCCGCCTCGATGACCGGGAGCAGGTGCTCGGCGTCGCCGGCCAGCGCCGTGCGGCCGGAGGTACGACGGATCGACTCCGCCACCCGCCGGGCGGCACGGGCGGCGAGCACCGACCCGCCCCAGATCAGCGGGCTGGCGTCGGCCAGCGCGATGGCCAGCATCTTGGCCGGGTTGATCGAGATGTCACGGTTCGGGGAGCAGGCGATGGCGACCACGTCGAGCGCGTCGGCGACCGCCTCGGGGACCGCGGTCGGGCCCAGCTCGACCTGGTCGAGGAAGGACAGCATCGCCACCGCGGTGGCGAGCTGGTCGCCGGTGCTGGTGGGCAGCAGGGTGGTCCACCGGCCGGTCGCGTGCTCCGCGACCACCGAGTCGCGCGGAGCAGCCACGACCAGCTGGCAGCCGCGCCGGGCGGCCTCGGCGACGGCGAGGGCCGTGCCGGGATCGCCGCCCTCGGGCGCGAGGACCACCACGAGGTCGAGGCTCCCGGCCCAGCCGGGCAGCGCCGGCGACGGCCACGCCACGAACGGGACCGGGCAGAAGGGCTCCAGGACCGCCCGCAGCAGGCGAGAGTCCGGGCCGGCGGCGATCACGGCCCGCGGCCGGGTCTCGCTGGCACGTGCCACCGCTTCGGCGATCGCCTCCGCGGAGTCGCCGACCTCACGTCGTACCCGCGCTCCGGACTCGGCGAGCGTGCGCAGGCGGAGGTCCGCCGACGCGAGCGCGCCCTCGTCGTCCAGCCGGGACTCGTCGAACCAGACCATTGCGCGGTCCCCCTGCTCAGGCGGGCTTGCGGGCCTCGTCGACGAGCAGCACCGGGATGCCGTCGCGCACGGGGTAGGCCAGGCCGCAGCCGCTGCAGACGAGCTCGGTCGCGTCGCCGGCCGCTGTGACGGCCAGGTCGGACCGGCAGGCCGGGCACACGATGATCGCCAGCAGCTCCGGCGAGATGTCGGCGGCGCTCACTGCTCGGCCCTGATGGTGGCGAGGACCTCGTCGCGGACTCGGGCCATGGTGGGCTCGTCCTTTCCTTCGGCGTTGAGCCGCAGCAGCGGCTCGGTGTTGGAGGCGCGGACGTTGAACGCCCAGTCCGCGTGGCTGACGGTCAGGCCGTCGAGCTTGTCGATGCTGACCCCGTCCTGCGAGCCCCACGTCCGCTCGAGCTCGGCCAGCACGGCCGCCTGGTCGGCCACGGTGCTGTTGATCTCGCCGCTGAGCGGATAGCGCTCGTACGACGCCAGCAGGGTCGACAGGGGCACGTCGGTCTCGGCGAGGGCGGCCATCGCGTGCAGCGCGGCGAGCATGCCCGAGTCGGCGCGCCAGAAGTCGCGGAAGTAGAAGTGGCCGCTGTGCTCGCCACCGAAGACGGCGTCGGTCTCGGCCATCGTGGCCTTGATGTACGAGTGGCCCACCCGGGTCCGGACCGGGGTGCCGCCGAGCTCGGCGACGATCTCCGGGACCGCACGGGAGGTGATCAGGTTGTGGATCACCGTCGCCCCCGGCTCCTTGGCGAGCTCGCGGGCCGCGATCAACGCGGTCAGCGTGGACGGCGAGACCAGCTCGCCCCGCTCGTCGACGAGGAAGCAGCGGTCGGCGTCGCCGTCGAAGGCCAGACCGATGTCGGCTCCCTCGGCGAGCACCCGCTTCTGCAGGTCGACCAGGTTGGCGGGCTCGATCGGGTTGGCCTCGTGGTTCGGGAAGGTGCCGTCGAGCTCGAAGTACATCGGCACCATCTCCACCCGGTCGGCGAGCCGGTCGAAGACCGCCGGCGCCGTGTGGCCCGCCATGCCGTTGCCGGCGTCGACGACGACCTTGATGGGCCGACCGGTGACCGGGGCCAGCGACAGCAGGTGCGCCGCGTAGGCCTGCAGCACGTCGTGCGAGCCGATGGAGCCGGTGCGGCCGCCGCTCGCGGCGGGGGTGCCGGCCGCCACGCGGTCGCGGATCTCCGCGAGCCCGCTCTCCATGCCGACCGGCTGCGCGAACGCGCGGCAGAGCTTGATGCCGTTGTACTGCGCCGGGTTGTGGCTCGCGGTGAACATCGCGCCCGGCAGGCCGAGGTGTCCCGAGGCGAAGTACAGCTGGTCCGTGGACGCCAGGCCGATCATCGTGACGTCGGCGCCGGCCCCCGTCGCGCCGTCCGCGAAGGCACCCGCGAGCGCGGGTGAGCTGGGACGCATGTCGTAGCCGACGACGACCGCGTCGACGCCGAGCACCTCGACGTACGCCGCGCCCGTGGCGCGCGCCAGGTCCTCGTCGAGCTGCTCGCCGACGATGCCGCGCACGTCGTAGGCCTTGAAGACCTTGCTCAGGTTGTCCGGTGAGGTCGTGGCACTGGCCATGACCCGGACACTAGTGCACGACCCCTCGCCCGGGGGCCGCGAGGTCAATCCGTCGTCAGCATCCGGAGGTGGCCCTTGCGGGCGACCTCGCGACCGCTCTCGCGCGGCTGCTCCACCACCGGCTGTGGCACCGGACGGGCGGCCTCGCGGACGGCGTCGGCGAGTGCGAGCAGGTCGTCGCTGCTCGGGCCCTGCTGCTGGGTGCCGAGCGAGAGCCGGACCACCTCCCAGCCGCGCGGGGCCGAGAGCCGCTCGCTGTGCTGGTCGCACAGGTCGTAGGCGTGGGGTTCGGCGAAGGTCGCGAGCGGCCCGAGCACGGCCGTGGAGTCGGCGTACACATAGGTCAGGGTCGCCACCGCACGCCGGGCGCACGCGGTGCGCGAGCAGGTGCGCATGCCCTGCGGTGCCGGTGTCGCGCTCACCCGGCAGACGGTACCGCCCCGAGGGTGATCCGCTGGATAGGCTCGCTGGACGATGAGTGAGGACGAGGACACCCGGGTCGCCCGTCCGCGGCGCGACCGCCGCGGACGCGGCATGCGCGGGCCCGCGGTCCTGCCGCTGACCTGGCCGGACACCAGCCACCGCCCGCCCCGACCGCTGCGTCGTCGCGAGCTGTTCGACCGGATCATGCTCGACGTGGTGACCGAGATCGACGCCCGCTGGTCGCAGCACCTCGGCCTGCTCGAGTACGCCGTCGAGGACACCCCGCAGCTCCCGGACGACTGGGACTCCGGACACGTCCCGCTGTCGTCGCTGGTGCGCGGGAGCGGTACGACGCCCACCCGGATCGTCGTCTTCCGCCGGCCGCTCGAGCACCGCGCGGCCGACCGCGCCGACCTCGAGGCGATCATCCTGACCGTCGTGGTGGAGCAGGTCGCCGAGCTGCTCGGGATCGAACCGGCCGACGTGGATCCGCGGTACCCGCGCGACGACGACTGATCAGTCCGGCCTGACCGCCGGGATCTCCGCGCGCAGCTCGGCCGGTCGCACCCGCAGGGTCGCCAGGCCCGGCTGCCGCCCGCTCGTGGCCGCCAGCACGGCGGCCTGGATCGGGGTGGTGCGGGCGACGACCGAGATCGAGGCCGCCTGGCGCGGCAGGGCGAGCGTGGCGCCCCGGTCGGGGCCGACCTCGACGCGGTCGGTGCGGACCTGCTGGCCGGCCGCGTCGTAGGAGACGACCTGCACGACGCCGGTGCGCTCGGCGCCGCCCAGGACGAGGGTCCTGCTGCCGGACGGCAGGACGGCGGCGGCCGGGTCGCGGAGCTCGGGAGCGGGCGCGAGCAGCACCAGGTCCTCACCGGAGAGCGCCATGAAGGACGAGGCGACCGGGCCGGAGGCCTCGACCTCGATGCCGACGACGCCCTCGGCGGTCGCGCCCTTGAACAGCGGGGCGAGGTCGACCGTCTCCATGGCCTGCGGCGCCACCGAGACCTCCGGGACGCCCGTCGGGGTGAAGGACGACTGCTCGGTGACGAACCGGACGCTGACGCGCACCTCGTCCTCGCCCGGGTTGGCGAGCTGGAGGGTCGGCTGGACCGGCTCGTCGGGGATGCCGAGGATCAGGCTGGTGGCCGCCGGACCGGGGTCCGCCGGGAGGAAGTCGGTGCTCACCCGGCCCCGGCCGAGGGGGTCCCAGGTGGTGCGCGCGGTCGCGGTGACCCGGCCGCGGATGACGGTCAGGTGGGCGGCCGTGGCCTCGGCACGCGGCGCCGCCGTGGCGAGGTCGATCCGCTTGACCCCGTGCGGCGGCACCTCGATGCCGCGCAGCGCGGGCTCCTCGACCGGGCCCGCCCCGTCATGCAGGGCGAGGTCGACGACGGCGTCGCCGTCGTCGGGGTTCACCAGCTCGATCGTGGTGGCGTAGCGGGCCGACGCACCGACACCGACCAGCCACTCGTCGTACGACGGTCCGCGGCACTCGGGCACGGCGAGCTCGTCGTCCCGGCCGGCGGCGATGCCCGGCGCCGCCGCGCCGCGGCCGTCGAGGACGGTCGGGCCGGTGCTCGAGGGCACCTCGACGGTGCTGCCCTGGTCGACCGTGATCGCCCTGCCGGGCTTCGTGGTGCTGCTGCCGGACGCGCCGCGTGCGGCCGGCGCCGTCGCGACGGCGAGCTCGCCGCCGGGCACGTCGGGGGTACGGGTCACGCGGACCGGGCCGTCTGCGCCGGTCAGCCCGCCCGGGCAGACCATCGTGGCCGAGGTCAGTGCGGACGTGGTCGGCGGCTGCGGACCGGCGAGCGGGTTGTCCTCGCCGCCGACCAGGCCGACGCTGAGCACCACGACCGTGGGGGCCGCGATGGCCAGGCCGACGAGGAGGTCGACGCGGCGGGCACGGGAGACCGCGGCACGGCGGCCGCTCGTCGGGGCGCCGCTCGTCGGGCTCCCGCTCGCCGGGGTGGGTCCGGGCTCAGTCATCACGGCTCCTTCGCAGGGGCGGGAGGGCCAGCACCACGAGGACGGGGATCGCGATCCCCTGCACGAGCAGGAGGAGCACCCGGCCCCAGTCGCGGTGCTCGGGGAACGGTCCGGGAGCGGGGTCGACCTGCCAGGCACGGGTACCGCGGCTCGAGCTGGCCTGGACCAGCCCGGAGGTGGCGTCGAGGCTGGACGCCACGGCGCCGTCGGCCGGAGCCGCCTGGACGACGTAGAGGATCCCGCGGCGCGACAGCTCCTGGACCGCTTCGGGGTCCGGCGCGGTGACCAGGCTGCGGATGGTCGCGGTGGCCTCGGCGTCCTCGGGCGTGAGCGCGGCGATCTCGTCCTCACCGAGCGTCATCCCGTCGCCGCGGTGCACCTCGTAGGTCAGGCCGTCGGCGATGCTGCCGCGCAGCACGAGGATGCCGTCCTGGTCGGCCTGCTCGGCGCGCTGCGCCATGTAGACCGGGACGTCGGACGGTGGGTCGTCGGTCAGGTCCTCGGCACCCCAGCCGGCGAACCAGACCAGCCCGACGAGGGGCGCCACGAGTCCCGCGAGCCCGGCGAGCGCGAGGCCGGCCTGGACCGGTCGCACCTGGTCGCCGAGGTGGTGCAGCGACAGGCCGCCGAGCACCGCGGCGGTCAGCCACGCCCCCTGCAGCACGAGCAGCACGATGCCCAGCCCGGGCTGCTGGCCGTCGCCGCCGGCGAGGCCGACCGAGGTCACGGCCAGCGGGACGCCGACGACGCCGACCACGGCCGCGACCACCCAGCAGGCCACGACCGGGATCCGGGTGGCCGCCGGGACCAGCGACAGCAGGGCGAGGACCGGGAGGACGAGGCCGACCGCGGCCGGGGCGCCGAGGTCCCCGACCCGGCCGGCGAGCAGGTCCCAGCCGGACGTCGCGGCGCTCGGCCAGCGGCCGATGTCGAGCACGAGGGTGCCGGCCGCACCCTCGAACAGTGCCGGGAGCCACCACGGCGCCAGGACCAGGAGCGGTACGACGAGCGCGGCCACCGGCGGGCCCCAGACCGAACGTTCGCGGACCTCGCCCGGGGCGAGCCGGAAGGCGAAGCCGAGCAGGACCGCGATCAGCACCGCGAGGACCGGCCACGACGACGGAGCGACCGCCGTCAGCAGCGCCAGCGCGAGGCCGGTGCGCCAGCCGGCACGCCACCGGTGGGCGGCGGCGGGGTCGGCGAAGCCGAGGGCCGCGTGCGCCAGCCACGGCAGCACCGCGGCCGCGACGACCACACCCCAGCGTCCGCCGCCCCAGGCGCCGGACGCGAGCGGCACGAGCGCCCAGGTGACCGATCCCCACAGGAGCAGCCAGCGCGGTGCGCCGTACGGCGTCACGAACCGGCCGACCACGCGCAGGAAGCGCCACGCGCCCCACAGCGCGACGGGCGCGGAGAGCGCCATCACGAGGCTGATCAGCGCGGACGGACCGAGGGGCAGCGCGAGGACGGCGAGCGGGAGCACGTAGGCGGGGGCAGGCAGGTCGGAGCCGAAGCCGATCGGGTGCCGGCCCTCGACGTGGAGGCGCCACCAGTCACCGGCACCGTCCGGGGTCGGCGAGAGCGCGCCCCCGCTGAAGCCGCCGACGACGTCGCGCACGCCGATGAGCAGCGCCAGGACGACGATCGTGGTGGCCATCGCAGTCGGACTCGTGAAGAAGCGGACGACCCAGCCGGAGTCGGCGTACTCGTCGTCCTCGTCGCGGTGGCGGGCCGGCGGTGGTGCGACCGCGGCGTCCCGTTCGGCGGCCGCTGCGCGGCGGCGCTCGGCGACGTCGGCCGCCTGGTTGGTGGCGGCGGCGAGGAGGTCGCCGAGGAAGTCGAGCCCGTGGCGGTAGGGCAGCCACCAGGGCGCCAGCAGCCGGCGGACGCGCTCACGGTCCGGTCCGGCGTCGCCGCGCAGGGCGGCGACCGCTTCGCGGCGGGTACGCCGGGCGACCAGGACCCGGCCCGGGTGGCGCAGCACGGAGAACAGCGCGGCGAGCTCGTCGAGCGCCTCGCCGACGGCGCGCACGCAGAGCAGGCCGAGCATGCGGAGCAGGGTGCCGAGGGCCAACCGGACCACCTGGAGCGGAAGCGCGGCAGCGCGCGCGTTCACCAGCAGGGTGAACAGGGCGGCCCGGCGCTCCTGGAAGTGCGTGTGGCGGCCGGTCAGCGGCGTGCGTCGCACGCCGCGATGGGCGGCCTCCGCGTGGAAGACCACCGCCTTCGGGACGATCAACGTGGTCCGGCCGGCGGCAGCAGCGCGCCAGCCGAGGTCCAGGTCGTTGCCGAAGACCGGCAGCGCCGGGTCGAAGCCGCCGAGCTCCTCCAGGACCGCCCGGCGCACGAGCATCCCGGCCGTGTTGACCGCGAGCACCTCCCGGACCTCGTCGTGCTGCCCCTGGTCGTACTCGCCGCGCTCCAGTCCGGTCTCGCGCCGCCCGGTGCCGCTGATGGTGACGCCGAGCTCGAGCAGGCGGCGCAGCGAGGGCCACTCCCGCAGCTTCGGGCCGAGGATGTCGGCTTCCGGGTGCGTCACGGTGACCGCGAGCAGCTCCTGCAGGGCGGTCGGCGCCGGCCTCGCGTCGTCGTGGAGGATCCAGACCCACTCGGGGTCCCGGCCGGCGGCGGCGAGGGCATCGAGCCCGTCGGCGACGGCGTCCGGGAAGCCTGCGCTGGCGGGCAGTCGGCGCACGGCGAGCGGGACGTGGTCCTCCAGCGCCTGCCGGATGATCTCGGGGCTGTCGTCCGCGCTGGCGGTGTCGACCGCGACGACCGCGTCGAGGGGAGCGGTCTGGGCGCGGATGCCGTCGAGGACGGCCGGTAGCCACGAGGCGCCGTCGTGGCTCACCAGGAGGACGGCGACCCGGGCAACGTGCGACACGAGGCCAGACCCTACGTGGGACGGTCCGAAGGGGGCGAACCGCCAGCGCCGGGCCTGACCGGTGTCAGCTGCGCCTCAGACGGCGCGCTTCTTCAGCTTGCGGCGCTCGCGCTCCGAGAGTCCGCCCCAGATGCCGAAGCGCTCGTCGTTGCCCAGCGCTGCCTCGAGGCACTCCAGGCGCACCTCGCAGGTCTGGCACACCTTCTTCGCCTCGCGCGTCGATCCCCCCTTCTCGGGGAAGAACGCCTCGGGGTCGGTCTGCGCGCACAGTGCGCGCTCCTGCCACCCCAGCTCTTCTGTCTCTGCCTCGACCAGGAAGAGTTCTCTCACGATTTCGCCCCTTTGACCTCGACCCGTGCCCGAACGACACACGTGGAATTACATATGTGTCATACCCCAGGAGTCAAGGCCGAATCTGCTATACGCAGCCCCGCAGGACGATCGTCCCTGCCTTCGGGCAGAGTTCTCCCCCGTGGACTCGAGCAACGCGACACCGGATGTGACGACGACCGATGTGATCAGGAACATCACGGTCCTCTCGGGCGGCATGGGCGGGGCGAAGTTCCTGCAGGGCCTGCTGCACGGCATCGAGACCGGCACGCTGCCGGGCGTCGCCGCCGACGCCGGGGTCACCGTCATCGCCAACACCTGCGACGACTGGTGGATCCACGGCCTCAAGGTCTGCCCCGACCTCGACACCGTGATGTACACCCTCGGCGACGGCATCGACCTCGAGCGGGGCTGGGGACGCCGGGCCGAGACGTGGAGCGCCAAGGAGGAGCTGGCGGCGTACGGCGTCGAGCCGACCTGGTTCGGCCTCGGCGACCGCGACATCGCCACCCACCTGGTCCGCACCCAGATGCTCGACGCGGGCTACCCCCTCTCCCAGGTCACCGCCGCGCTGTGCCGCCGCTGGCTCGCGCCGAGGTACGGCGACCGGCTGGTCCTGCTGCCGATGACCGACGACCGCGCGGAGACGCACGTGGCCGTCGCCGACCCGGAGGCGCCGAGCGGCACCCGCGTCGTGCACTTCCAGGAGTACTGGGTCCGCCTGCGCGCCGGGGTGCCCGCCGAGACGCTGGTGTTCGTCGGCCTCGACCAGGCGACCCCGGCCCCGGGCGTGCTCGACGCGATCAACGGCGCCGACCTCGTCGTGCTCCCGCCGTCCAACCCGGTCGTGTCGGTCGGCACGATCCTCGGGGTGCCCGGCCTGCGCGACGCCATCCGCAGCTCGGCGGCCCGGGTCGTCGGCCTCTCCCCCATCGTCGGCTCCTCGCACGTGCGGGGCATGGCCGAGCAGATGCTGACCTCCATCGGCGTCGAGGTGAGCGCCGCCGGCGTGGGCCTCAACTACGGCGCCCGATCGGGTGGCGGCGTCCTCGACGGCTGGCTCGTCGACGAGCGCGACGCCGAGCAGGTCGCACGGCTCGAGGCGGCCGGGATCGCCGCGGCCGCCGTCCCCCTGATGATGACCGACCACGACGCGACCGCCGCGATGGCCGCGGCCGCCGTGGCCCTGGTGCGCTGATGCCCGGGAAGCTCAGCCTGGATCCGCTGCTTCGCCGCGTCGCGAGCGCCGTCAGGCGGGTGCGATCGCAAGGCGCGGACGCGACGGCGGTCTGGATGCACCATCGAGCGGCCGCAACGCCGCGAGCGCGCCCGGATGGCGGGGCGCAGCAGCGGCGAGGTAGCGGATCCAGGCTGACCGTTCTCGCCCCCGACGGCGTGCCCGAGGTGAGGGCCGGGGACGACCTGGCCGCGGTGCTGCTCGCCGCGCTCGCGCCGGACGAGGTCGTCGACGGCGACGTGCTGGTGGTGACCAGCAAGGTCGTGAGCAAGGCGGAGGGGCGCGTCGTCACCGGCGACCGCGACGAGTGGATCGAGCGCGAGACCGTGCGCGTGGTCGCGCTGCGCGGCGCCACCCGCATCGTGCGCAACCGGCTCGGGTTGACCATGGCCGCCGCCGGGATCGACGCCTCCAACGTCGCTGCCGGGTCCGTCGTCCTCCTCCCGGAGGACCCCGACGCCTCCGCCCGTGCGCTTCGCCGTGCCGTCGCGGGGATGACCGGCACCAACGTCGGCGTGCTCGTCACCGACACCGCCGGACGGGCCTGGCGAGAGGGCCAGACCGACATCGCCATCGGCGCGGCCGGGATCACCGTGCTCGAGTCGTTCGCCGGCCGGGTCGACGCCCACGGCAACCAGCTGGCCGTCACCGCGCCGGCCGTCGCCGACGAGATCGCGTCCGCCGTCGAGCTGGCGCAGGGCAAGCTCGGTGCCCGGCCCTTCGCCGTCCTCCGCGGCCGGGCCGACCTGGTCCTGCCCGCCGGCGAGGACGGCCCCGGAGCCGCCTCCCTCGTCCGGGCGGAGGGCACCGACCTGTTCGGGTACGGCGCCCGCGAGGCCGTGCTGCGCGCCGTCGGCGGGCAGCCGGGCGACCGGGCCCCGTTCGGCGCCCCGGTGGCCGCCGACGAGCTCGTTGCCGCCCTGGCCCGGGCCGGGGTCACGGCCCGCCCGGGCCCCGTGGACGACGTGCTGTGCCCCGACGATCGCCGCGCGGCGGTCGACATCGTGGCCTTCGCGCACGGCTGGTCGGTGACGGAGTCGGGCACCGACCTGCGGTTGCTACCGATCAGTCCGTAGACTTCCCGCGTTCCACGCACCCACCAAGACGAGGTACCCCGCACCGTGGCCAAGTCCAGCAAGTCCGAGAAGTCGGACCGCCGTCAAGTCATCGACGACATCCGGCGCAAGCAGAAGAGCGCCGAGAAGCGGCAGGGCCGGGCCATCGTCGGCGTGTGCGTGCTGGTCGCCCTGGTGATCGTCGGCGCCGCGGCGTACAGCCCGATCAAGACCGCGATCGAGAAGTCCCGCTACTCCGGCAAGGACCTCGCCGACATCGGCGCCGACGCCGACGTCTGCGGCGAGATCACCGAGAAGGAGGCCACGGGCAGCGGGGACCACGTCCCCAGCGCCCAGCAGGTCACCTACGAGGACGCCCCGCCGGCCTTCGGCTCGCACTGGAACGAGGCCGGCCTCGCGCCCGCCCCGATCACCGACCGCTACTACACCGCGGACTCCCGTCCCGAGCTCGAGTCGCTCGTGCACAACCTCGAGCACGGCTACACGATCCTCTGGTACGACGAGACCGCCGCCGACGACTCCGGCGAGATCGCCGCGATCAAGGCGATCGCCGCGACCCTCGACGCCAACGACACCAACCAGCGGCTGAAGTTCAAGGCCACCCCGTGGACCGAGGCGGACACCAAGGAGACCGGCAAGGGCTTCCCGAAGGGCCAGCACATCGCGTTCACCCACTGGCGCAACGACGCCGCCGCCAGCAAGTCCTACGGCGTGTGGCAGTACTGCTCCGAGGCCAGCGGGGCGGCGCTGAAGGACTTCATGGAGAAGTACCCCTTCACCGACTCGCCGGAGCCCTTCGTCTACTGAGTTGGACTGGCCGAGCGTGTCGCTTGTTCCTCGCGACACGCTGCCGGTCCGCCGTTGGCCCCGGTGGATGGCCGCGTCCGCGTGGCGGCAATACCGTCGGCGCGCGCAACGGCGCCTCCCTGCGCCTCCGGTCGCTCGTTGTTGGATGGCGCGAGCGCGTCTTCGCTCCGGCCGGGGGCAGCAAGCTGCCGTCGCTGCGCTCCCGCCGCGCTGCCGCGCCGCGGTTGCCTTCCGTAGGCCAAGCCCTGGTCTGGCGGCAAGCCGACAGTTCGTGGTCGCGGCCGTGAGGCTCCTGCGTCAGGTGAGCTCGGTGCGGCCCTGGTCCTTGAGCGCCGCGACGATGTTCTTGACCTCCTGGGCCCGCGAGCGCGTGGTCACCAGGAGGGCGTCCGGGGTGTCGACGACGACCACGTCGTCGAGGCCGATCACGGCCACGACCCGGCCGGAGCCGGGCACCACGATGCCGGACGCGCCGCGCAGCTGCGCGAGCGCCTCGTCGCCGAGGACCGTGCAGTCCTCCTGCTCGCCGAGCAGGGTCGCCAGCGAGTCGAAGTCGCCGATGTCGTCCCAGCCGAAGGAGCCGGGGACGGTCGCCACCCTGCCGGCGGCGGCCGCGGGCTCGGCGATGGCGTGGTCGATCGCGATCCGCGGCAGCCTGTCCCACAGCTCCGGCAGGCGGTCGGGCTCGGCCGCGATGGCCCGCAGGTCGGCCGCGAACCCGGGGTCCTGCTCGGCGAGCAGGTCGAGCAGCACGGTCGGCCGTACGACGAACATTCCGGCGTTCCAGCGGTAGCGGCCGGTCGCGAGGTACTCCTCCGCCACCGGCACCGAGGGCTTCTCCACGAACTCGACGACGCGTCGCACCGACGGGTGGCCGTCGAGGGCGTCGCCCTGGTGGATGTAGCCGAAGGCTGACGAGGCGAAGGTCGGCTCGATGCCGATCGTCACCAGCCAGCCCTCGCGAGCGGCCGCGACCGCGGCCGCCACCGCGGCATGGAAGCCGGCGTCGTCGGCGATCACGTGGTCGGCGGCGAACGAGCCCATCACCTCCGCGCCGCGGCGCTCCAGGACGGCGGCAGCAAGGCCGATGGCGGCCATCGAGTCGCGCGCCGACGGCTCCGCGAGCACGCCGTCGTCGGGCAGCTGGTGCAGCTGGCGTCGTACGGCGTCGCGGTGGGCGGCCCCGGTCACGACCAGGACGCGCTCGCCCACGATCGGGGCGAGCCGGTCGTGGGTCTGCTCCAGCAGCGTCCGGCCGGAGCCGGTCAGGTCGTGGAGGAACTTCGGCGAGCCGGACCGCGACAGCGGCCAGAGCCGGGTGCCGGCACCGCCGGCAGGGACCACGGCCCAGAAGCCGGGGATCTCGTCAGCGACCATGCGCGGCACCCTATCTGCGGTTCTCTATCCTCGGGACGTGAGCCCCGGAACGCCGACCATCTTCGCCGACGTCCTCGCGACCCGGCTCCGCAACGACCCGGGACGGCCGCTGGTCACGTTCTACGACCACGCAAGCGGCGAGCGCGTCGAGCTGTCGGCCACCACGTGGGCCAACTGGGTGGCGAAGGCAGGTTCCCTCCTGGTCGACGAGCTCGGCCTGGAGCGGGGTGACCGGCTCGGCATCGACCTGCCGCCGCACTGGCTGGGCACCGTCTTCCTCGGTGCCGCCTGGAGCGCCGGGCTGGTCGTCGTCCCCGCACCCGACGTGGGTACGACGGACCTCGCCGCCGTGGTCTGCGGCCCGGACACCGTCGCCGACTGGGCCGCCCAGGCCCCCGGCACCGAGGTGCTGGCCTGCGCGCTGCTCCCGCTCGGCGTGCGGTTCACCGACCCGCTGCCCGCGGGCGTCCACGACGTCGGGGTGGAGATCTGGTCCCAGCCGGACGCGTTCACGCCGTGGGACCCGCCGACGGGCGACGACCTGGCGCTCGCCCCGGACGTCACCCAGGCCGACCTGTGGAGGGAGGCAGCCGCCGGCACGTTGGTCGGCGGCGGCCGCCTCCTCTCGGTGGCGAACCCCGTCACGGAGCCCGGCACCTTCTGCGAACCGCTCACCCAGGGCGGTTCGCTCGTCCTGGTCGCCCGGGCCGAGCAGCAGGCGCTCGAGGCGGCGTACACCGCCGAGCGCGCCACGGCTCGCTTCCCTGCCCGGGCGACCAGCACGGGTCACGACGGGGGCTGACCTCAGCCCCCCAGGTCATAGGTCGAGGTGGTCCCGATCCGGATCGGCGCCGCCAGCCCGGTCGGCGTCCCGCGGAGCAGGAAGAACTCGTTCGTCGACGGCTTGCGGGCGACCAGGTCGCTGTGCCAGTCGCCGTTGACGCTGGACATGCCGATCAGCCAGTCGTAGCCACTCGACGTCTGCGGGAGGACCCGCGTGGACGTCCAGCCGCCCGGACCGTTGCCGTAGTGGACGGTGAGCTTCGTGCCGTCGCGGACGATGCTGTCGGGTGCGCCGTCCTCCTTGTTCCAGCGGCCCGCGGCCACGTGGAGGTTGCCCCGCACGGCGGCGTACGCGACGTAGCTGTTGCCCCAGCCGGAGAGCCCACGCCCCGGGACGATCCGCATCGGCGCTCCGGCCTTCGCCTGTGCCATGAGGTCCGGCCAGCCGTCGCCGGTCACGTCGCCGACCGGAGCGACGAGCTGCCATGCCGAGGTGCCCTGGCGGATGACCTGCGGGGCGGCCAGCCGGCCGCCGCCGAGTCCGCGGTAGAGCACGAGGGCGCCGTCGCTGGAGCGCTGGCCGAGGACGTCGGCGTAGCCGTCGCGGTCCCAGTCGCCGGCGCGCCAGATCCGGCGCAGGCCGGCGAAGCTGCGGCCGGTGTCGACGGCGCGGCCCATCCGGTAGGTGCCGTCGATGTTGATGATGGGCGAGATGAACCCGCGCCCGTCCGACCGGCGGCGCAGGACCAGGTCCGGGATGCTGGAGCCGGCGAAGTTCGACTCGACGTCCTTGCCGGTCCACGACCGCTGCAGGGCTGCCGCCTTCGTCCGGATCGCCGGGATCTGCGCGTAGAGGTAGCGGCCCGGGCAGGCGGTGGAGCCGGCGTCGCGGTGACCGTTGACGGCCGGGAAGATCTTGCTCCCCACCCGCTGGGAGGTGCTCGAGGCCCGCACGCCGTGCAGCGACAGCTTCCACGCGAAGAGCTGGGCGTAGGCCGTGACCATCGCGCTGGACGGCTGGGCGGTGTCGAAGTTGCCGATCGCGGACATCGCGAAGGAGTACTGGTTGTAGCCCTGGGTGTGGGCACCGACGACGGGGCGGTCGACGCCGCCGTACCGGCCCTCCCAGATCCGGCCGAACCTGTCGACGAGGAAGTTGTAGCCGATGTCGCTCCAGCCGCGGGTGCGCACGTGGTAGCTGTAGATGCCGCGGATGATCCCGGGCACCTGGGAGGCCGTGTAGTTGTTGGCGTTGACGGTGTGGTGCACGAAGCCGGCGTGGACCTCGTAGTAGCTCAGCGACGCCTTGTCGCGGATGCGCTCGTCCGCCCCCCACTGGGCACGGGAGTAGATCTTCGGCTTCGGCGTGAAGGCGCCGGCTTCCAGGGACAGGCCGTCGCCACCGGTACCGTCGGTGCCGTCGGTCGGCGGCTCCTCGGGGGTGCCGTCGGTCGCGAGCCGCGCGGTGTCGATCGCCGGCTGCTCCTTCGCGGTCGCGTGGGCCTTGCCCGGGTCGATCACGGCGAGCTTGAGGTCCGCCGGGGCGGCGTCCTGCGTGGTCACCTTCACCTGGACCGCGTCCACGTCGCCGACCAGCAGCGCATCCGTGCCGGGACGGGCCTTGCTGCCCTCCGCCGTGCGCGGGTCGGGACCGTGCTCGTCGTGGTACTCCGCCGTGGTCCAGCCCGACCAGGTGGTCCCGGTCCGCGTGCGGACGCGGACGTCGATCGCGTCCTCCTCCAGCTCGGTTCCCGGCGCCCAGGTGACGCCGACCGTGCCGTACCCGTCGACCGGGACGACCTCGCTGTCGATGACCTGCTCACCCTTCACGCTCGCCTGCCGGGCGACCCGCAGCGATGCCCGCGCCGACGCCGGCTTCCCCTGCGGTGCGGTCAGCGCGTACTGGTCGATCTCGGGCTCCACCGCCTCCGTCGGCACCTCGACCGGCGCGGACTGCAGCGCGACCTCGGTCGGTACGACGTCGACGGGCTGCGCGGGCCGCACGTCCATCGACACGGTGCGAGCCGCCGGGGTCAGCACGGCGACGACCACGGCCAGCGCGAGCAGCTGCTGGCTGAGGGTCACGAACCTCAGCCGATGACCCTTCTCAGGGGGCTCCGGGATGTAGCTCGACATGGTTCTGCTCCAGACGTGTGTGCGGGGAAGTTGTCACACGAGTAGCAACTTTCACACGCGTCACAGGAGTCTGTGAAGGTCCGGTGAGTAACTACAAAGATGTAATTTCCACTCGACACGCCGAGAGCAGCCAGATTCCCGAATCGGCCCTCCAGTCGGTCGCCTGAGAGGTCGCGGGCGGAGGGCTGGAGCAGCGCGACGCCGGGCCACACGCAGCCGTCTTGCCGCCAGGCGGACGCCACCATCCGCCCACGACAACTGCGTGGCCGGCAGCGTGGCGCCCCGCGGCGAAGCCGTCTTGCCGCCAGGCGGACGCCACCATCCGCCCACGACAACTGCGGCGCGGCAGCGCGGCGCCCCGCGCCGACGGCGCGTCGGTGCGCGCCCGCGGGCCGAGCGCAGCGAGCGTCCGTGCGGTGCGCACCGACCGGCGACGCGCTCGCGCAGTCCAGCTCAGATGTCGTTGCCGATCTCGGCGTCGGTGAGGTTCTTGTCGTCCTCGTCCGGGGTGTCGTACTCCAGGTAGTGGATCGCGGCCTTCGGGTCGCCGTCGAAGCCGAGGCGGCCCTGCTCGAGGACGATCACGCGGCTGCACATCCGCTCCACCGACGCGGGCGAGTGGCTGACGTAGACGAGGGTGCGGCCGCTGTCGCGGATCTCCATCATCCGCTTCATGCACTTGGCCCGGAACGGCTTGTCACCGACGGCGAGGACCTCGTCGGCGAGGAAGATGTCGGAGTCGACGTGGATGGCGACGGCGAAGCCGAGACGGGCCTTCTGCCCGGACGAGTAGTGCCCGACAGGGGCATCGAGCAGGCGACCCAGTCCGGCGAACTCGACGATGTCGTCGTACTTGCGCTTGAGCTCGCGCTCGCTCATCCCGAGGATGGCGGCGTTGAGGACGAGGTTCTCCGAACCGCTGAGCTGCGGGTGGAAGCCGGCGCCGGTGGCGATCAGGCCGGCGATCCGGCCCCGGGTGAGCAGGGTGCCCTGGTCGGGCCGCATCACGCCGTTGATCATCTTGAGCAGCGTGCTCTTGCCGGAGCCGTTGAGGCCCATCAGGCCGAGCGACTCCCCCTCCTCGACGGTGAAGGAGAGGTCCTCGATGGCGTTGAACTTGTCGCTGGTCTTGTGCCCGCGGGCCTTGGCGACCGTGACCTCCTTGAAGGTCCGGTGGTAGCGCAGCGTGAACTCCTTGGTGACGTTCTCCGCGACGATCGAGACGGCCATGTCAGAGACGCTCCGGGATCTTGTTCTCGAGGCGGGTGAAGACCCACTGCGAGAAGACGAGGACGACCAAGCACCCCAGCAGGGCGAGCACACCGTGGGTGATCAGGTGGTCGGGCATCACGACATGCCCCTTCGCCTCGAGCTCGGCGAGGTCGCCGTCGGTCAGCGTGGGGTACCAGAACGCCCGCTGGAACAGGACCACCGCGTCGGCCAGCGGGTTGAGCAGGTAGTAGTCGGCGAACCGGCCGAAGCGGTCGTGGACGATGGAGTACGGGTACATCATCGGCACGCCGAAGCGGACGAAGTTCGTCAGCACGTTGACGATGTTGCCGAAGTCGCGGAAGAAGACGTTGGCGGCACTGAACAGCAGGGCGCCGGACAACCCGATCGCGGCGATGATCGCCAGCGCGAGAACCAGCGAGACCATGCCGACCCCGTCCGGCGTCCAGCCGGTGAGCAGGCAGGCCGCCAGGAGGATCACGACCTGCGGGACGACGTGGTAGAGCGAGACCAGCATCGTGGCCACCGGGAACATCTCCCGTGGCATCGCCATCTTCACGACGAGGGCCTTGTTGCGCATGATCGACCGGGTGCCGGCCGCGAAGGTCTCGGTGAAGAAGTGGACGATGATCAGCGCGGCGAACAGGTGGATCGGGAAGTGCGGGACGTCCTTGTGGAGCTGGAACAGGAACCCGATGACGAACCAGTAGATGAAGAACTGGGTCAGGGGGTTGATGTACGACCACAACAGGCCCAGGAAGGAACCCTGGTAGCGGGCGCTGATCTCGCGTTGGACCAGGAGCTTGAGCAGGTAACGCTGCTTGAAGACCGCGGGCAGGCCGCTCGCGGGAGAGGGCGAGCGGAGCGGCTTCTCCTCCGCCGGGGTCGGCGGCGTCGCGACCACGTCGCTCACTGCGCGCTCCCGCCTGTCCACGGGGCGAAGGTCTTGTCCCACGCCTCCGGCGAGGTGATCTCGTCCAGCGCCTCGCGGTACTGCTGCGCGAGCTCGGGCCACTGCTTGACGAAGCGCGCGTGCAGGTCGATCGTCCGCTTGAGCAGCGCCCGGTAGGTCTCGGGGTCGCGGCGGTAGAGCGCGGCCGACGTACCGTCGTTCATCGACACGATCGCGGAGTCGAAGCCGGCGAGGCGGTACCACTTGGCGTCGAGCGCCGGGATGACCGCCTCGGGGTTGGTCCGCGAGAGCGCGCGCGGCGCCTTCAGCTGGCGCAGCGGCGCAAGACCGGCGCTGATCAGCTGCGACTTGCGGGTCGGGACCTGGGTGAGGTCCTTCTTGATCGGCTTCTCCATGCGCGGCGGCGGCAGCGTGTCGATGTCGGCGACCAGCTGGGCGTCGGTGAACTCCTTGCGGGTCGCGTTCACCTCCGCGAGCCGGGTCGGGAGCATGTCGTGCAGCGCCTGGGGGCCGCGCAGCACGTCCTCCATCGCCTCGAGGCGCAGCTCGGCCGTCGAGTACTGCATCGCGACGAGGTGGGCCAGCTGGTTGTTGAACAGCTCGCGCAGCACCCGGCCGCCGCGCGGGAAGGTCGAGTGCAGCAGGGCGGCGACGAGGCGGTTGCGCAGGTGGAAGTACGACTGCCAGTCGAGCGCGTCGTTCTTGTCGGTCCACGGGACGTGCCAGACCGCGGCACCGGGCAGGCTCACCGTCGGGAAGCCGTGGGCACGGGCGCGCAGGCCGTACTCGGCGTCGTCCCACTTGATGAACAGCGGGAGGGACAAGCCGATCTCGTCGATGACCTGGCGCGGGATCAGGCAGGAGAACCAGCCGTTGAAGTCGACGTCGACCCGCTTGTGCAGCCACCGCGCGGAGCGGATGTTGCGGCTGGCGAAGTCCCACTGCATGTAGCCGTCCTCCGGTGTCTTCCACCAGAACCGCCACGGGTGGACGATCTCGCCGAAGCTGTGCAGGCGGGAGCGGGAGTAGAGGCTGAACATGTGCGCGCCCACGATCGTGGGACGGCGCGCGAGGTCGCCGAAGGTGACCTGGCGGATGATGCCCTCGGGCTCGCAGACGACGTCGTCGTCCATCATGAGTGCGTACGTCGCAGTGCCCTTGCGCAGCGACTCGAGCTGGCCGCGGGCGTAGCCGCCGGAGCCGCCGAGGTTGCCCTGCTTGATGATGCGCAGCTTGTCGCCGAGCGCCTTCGCGGCGTCCGGGAACGCCTCGGCGTCCTCGACGAGCTGGGTGCCCTGCTCCATGACGAACACCGTGTCGATGTACGACGTCAGGTCGTCGTCCCCGAGCTGGACGAGCAGCTCGGAGCAGAACTCGGGTCGGTTCATCGTCGTGATCGCGAGGTCGACGGTGCCGTGCGCGGCGCGGTCGGCGGGGACCTCGGCGGTCCACTCGGCCGACACCGTGACGGCGTGGTCGCCGGCCTGCACGTCGTACCAGTACCAGCCGCCGTCGATGAACGGCGTGAGGGTGAGGTCGAAGGTGAACGTCTCGGCGCCGTCCGTGGTGGACACGGCGGAGTCGACGCGCTGGCTGTTGCCGTTGGCGAGCGACTTGTTGACCACGACGGTCGCGCCGGGGCCCTCGACGGTCACCGCGAGGCGGACCTTGTCCACGATCGTCCAGCGGCGCCAGTAGCTCGCGGGGAAGGCGTTGAAGTAGGAGGCGAGGCTGACCGACTGGCCGGCGTCCACGAGCAGGCGGGTGCGGTCGACGACCTGCTCCGGGCGGAGCTTCGCGCCGCCGGTGGTCCCCTGCCGGATCGCGGTGTTGTTGAGCTCCTTGGCAGCCCGGCTGCCGCCGACGACGTACTTGTCCTCGTCGAGGTTGGGGTCGCTGAGGTCGACGTAGAGGGGGAAGACCTCGGGATCGCGGTCGACCGGGAGGACCTGGCGCTGCAGCAGGCGGGTCACGGTGCCCGTGGCGAGCTCGCTCATGCGTCCACCCCACCGCTCTTGAGCTCCGCGCCCTCGGCGAAGTGCGGCCTGAGCTTGTTGTCGTACATCGACAGCGCCGAGGCGATGGCCATGTGCATGTCGAGGTACTTGTAGGTGCCCAGGCGGCCGCCGAAGAGGACCATCGGCTCCCGCTCGGCGAGGTCGCGGTACTTCAGCAGCTTCTCGCGGTCCTCGGCGGTGTTGACCGGGTAGTAGGGCTCGTCGGTCTCCTCCGCGAAGCGGCTGTACTCCCGCACGATGACGGTCTTGCCCTCGGGATAGGTGCGCTCCGGGTGGAAGTGCTTGAACTCGTGGATCCGGGTGAAGTCGACGTCCGGGTCGGGGTAGTTCATCACCGAGCAGCCCTGGAAGTCGTCGACGTCGAGGACCTCGGGCACCAGGTCGACCGTCCGCCACGACAGGCGGCCCTCGCTGTTGTGGAAGTACTCGTCGACCGGGCCGGTGTAGACGATCGGCACCTTGCCCTTGTACCGCTCGGCGACGCCGTCGGCGAGGAAGTCGGTGTCCAGGACCACCTCGATGTTGGGGTGGTCGGCCATCTTCGCGAGCCAGGCGGCGTACCCGTCGACGGGGAGGCCCTCGTACTTGTCGTTGAAGTAGCGGTTGTCGTAGTTGTAGCGCACCGGGAGGCGGCTGATGATGTCGGCCGAGAGCTCCTCGGGCGCGGTCTGCCACTGCTTGGCGGTGTAGTGGGCGATGAACGCCTCGTAGAGCGGGCGGCCGATGAGGGAGATGCCCTTCTCGACGAAGTTCTCCGGCTCCTTGTCCCCCAGCTCGCTGGCCTGCTCCTTGATCAGCGCGCGCGCCTCGGCGGGCGTGTAGGCCGCGTCGAAGAACTGGTTGATCGTGCCCAGGTTGATCGGCAGCGGGTAGACCTGCTGGTTGTGGGTCGAGTAGACCCGGTGCTGGTAGCCCGTGAACGCGGTGAACCGGTTGACGTACTCCCAGACCCGCTCGTTGCTCGTGTGGAACAGGTGGGCGCCGTACTTGTGCACCTCGATCCCGGTCTCGGGCTCGGGCTCGCTGTAGGCGTTGCCGCCGAGGTGCGAGCGCCGCTCGATGACGAGCACCCGGAGTCCGAGGTCGCTCGCGCAGCGCTCGGCGATGGTCAGGCCGAAGAAGCCGGAACCGACGACGACCAGATCGGGCAGATCGGGCAGATCGGCGTGGTCCGGGCTCGACGAGGTGAGGGTCACGGAGGGTGAGTTTACGGACGAGTACGCCGCCGGACACATCTGGCGCGCTCCGCCCCGACGGGGAACGTGACGAATATCCTGTTCTGGTGAATGACCACCAGACTCGGGGTCGCGGGGCTCCCTCGTTCGCGCTGGCCTGGGTGGCGGGGCTCGGGCTGGCCACGATGACCGTCGTGTTCTCCCTGCTCGAGGACATCCCGGTCCAGGATCCCGACAGCGTGGTCCCCGGCTACATCCGGTTCCCGGCCATCGTGCTGGGCGCGATCGCCCTCGACGTCGTCCCGCGGATGCTGGCAGCGGCCGGGCGCCCCGGAGCCGGCTGGCTGCGGCGCTGCGGCAGCGCCGGCCGGAGGGTCATGCGGGAGCGCTGGCCGCTGGGCCACTGGCGGTTCGCCCTCAACGGCGTGGTCGCCTGGTACCTCTGCTACGCCGCCTTCCGCAACGTCAAGAGCATGGCCCCCTTCGTCCACGAGAAGGTGTACGACGAGCCGCTGGCCGACCTCGACCAGCTCCTCTTCGCCGGGCACGACCCGTCGGCGACGCTGCACGCGTGGTTCGGTACCGGCGTCGCAGCGCACTTCTTCTCCGCCGTCTACATCGTCTGGATCGCCCTGGTCCCGGTCTCGATCGCGATCGCGCTGGTGTGGACCCGGCACACCCGGGCCGGCGAGTGGTACGTCACCGCGGTCGCCGTCGACTGGGCGCTGGGCGCCGTGCTCTACGTCGTCCTGCCGACGGTCGGCCCGATCTACTCGGACCCGGGAACCTTCGCTGCCCTTCCCGAGACCTGGGTGAGCCGCCTGCAGGAGACGATGTGGTCCGACCGGCTGGCGACCCTCGCCGACCCGGGCACCGCCGGGCTCCAGACGATCGCCGCGTTCGCCTCCCTGCACGTCGGGATCATGGTCACGATCTGCCTGGTCGTGCAGCTGGTCGGGCTGCCCCGCTGGGTCCGGATCGCCTCGTGGACCTTCCTCGCGCTGACCTCGCTGTCCACGGTCTACCTCGGCTGGCACTTCGTCGTCGACGTCCTCGCCGGCGCGGCCCTGGGCGCGTTCGCGGTCTGGATCGCCGGCATCGCCACCGGCAACCGGATGGGGTGGCGGGCGCGGCTGGTGCCCGAGCGGGTCAGCCGGCCGACGTCGGCGGGAGCGCCCGCATCCCCCGCGCATCCCGAAGCGCTCGCATCACGTTCCGCGCCTCTGCCCGACCACCCCGCAGCGGACTGAGCAGGACCACCGCCAGCGCGACCAGCCACGGCTTGAGCCGGACCAGCACGTTCTCGCCGTACCGGAAGTGGACGACGAAGAGGTTGCGGTACATGTAGTAGCCCTTCCAGCCGGCCAGGTCGTGCTGCTGGTCGAAGGAGAGCTGGCGGACGAGGACGGCGTCGCGCACCGCGCGGATCGGGAAGCCGGCGCGGCGGGCGCGGATCGCGAAGTCCACGTCGTCGTAGAAGATGAAGTACGACGGGTCGGGCAGCCCGATCCGGGCGACGACCTCACGTCGGACGAGGAAGCCCTCGAAGGCGACGTTCTCGACCTCGACGGTCGCGGGCATGTCCGCGCGCGAGGCCCAGGTCGAGTCGATGCTCGCCGTCTTGGGCCTGATCGCCAGCGGGTTGCGCAGGTCGAAGCGGACGGCCGACTTCTCCACGAGCGCCCCGGTCAGGTCCTCGCGGACCGCGATCAGGCAGGAGCCGTCGACCTCCAGCAGCCGGGTCAGGCAGTCGTGGGCCGGGACGACGTCGTCGTCCATCAGCCACATCACGTCGAAGCCCTTGTCGTAGGCGGTCCTCAGGCCGAGGTGGAAGCCTCCGGCGCCGCCGAGGTTCTCGGTCGTGTGGATCGCGACGAGCCCGGGGAGCGTGCTGCGCTCGAGGACGTCGCGGGTGTGGTCGGTGCTCGCGTTGTTGACCACGAACACCGCGTCGGGCGCCCGGTCGAGCCCCGCCAGTCCGGCCAGCATCCGCTCGAGGAGGTCGGCCCGGTTGAAGGTGACGACGACGACCGCGACCTGCTCCGCTGCTCCGGCGCTCACCGGAGGAACCTCTCGTGCCCCGTGAAGTCGCCGCGCAGTCCCGCCGCCGCGGCCCGGGCACTGAGCGGGATCCGCCCCGGCTGCGGCTTGGTGAACAGGTAGAACCAGACCGTCTTGAGCCAGAAGAGCAGCACGTGCACCCAGCCGCGGTAGGCGCGCAGGTTGAGCGTGTTGTTGCGCGCCATGCAGTAGTGCTTGAGGTCGCTGGGCGTGTGGTTGTAGGTCGTCCGCCCG
The DNA here is from genome assembly GCA_964487275.1 of uncultured Nocardioides sp. GTDB lineage: Bacteria > Actinomycetota > Actinomycetes > Propionibacteriales > Nocardioidaceae > Nocardioides. The sequence goes on from CAZAQE010000004.1 coordinate 69,852, forward strand.
AACATCATCGGGGTGCCGAGGTCGTCGGTCGCCGGGTGCAGGAAGTGCGAGTCGACGACGGTCGCGATCCGGGCACCGGCACGCTCGGCACGCCAGAGGTACTCGACGTCGTCACCCCAGATGAAGAACTCCTCACGCGGCAGGCCGATCCGCTCCACCAGGTCACGGGTCACCAGCACCCCGTTGAACGGGATGACGACGTCGTCGATGAGGCCGTCCTGCGCGGCGGACTCGACGGCGGCCATGTCGTGCACCACCCGGGTGCCTCCCGGGAGCCGGATCGGGAAGCACAGGCGCGAGGGGTCCTGCTCGGCGAGCACGGCCGGCCCGCAGAACTCGAGCCCGTCGCGCTGCTGCCGCTCCAGCAGGAGCTCGAGGCAGTCCGGGGCCGGGAGCCCGTCGTCGTCCATCAGCCAGACCAGGTCGGCGCCCTCGCGGACCGCCCAGCCCAGGCCGTGGTGGAAGCCGCCGGCGCCACCGGTGTTGGTCGTCAGCGTCTCGTGGCGCACCAGGTCCTCACCGAGACCGGCAAGCCACTCCCCCGTGCCGTCGGTGGACGCGTTGTCGACCACGAGGATCCGCTCGAGCCCGGGCGTCGCGAGCAGCCGGGGGACGAGGCGCTGCAGCATCGCCAACCGGTTGAAGGTCACGACGACTGCCTGCACACGCACGGAGCAGACCCTACTGGCCGGGCAGCCGCGACCCGGAGTCAGTGATCAGGACTCGTCGGGCAGCTCGGTCAGCAGGGCGTCCGGGTCGAGCCGCGGCGGCACGCTCGCCAGGGCCAGCTGGACGAGGGCGGTCCGGGCCTTGACCTCGACGGCGCGGCGCAGGCGCCCCTTGTCCTCCCCCACCAGGCCCTCGACGACCTCGGCGACCACCTTGTCGTCGTACGACGGCCGGGTGCCGGGCTCGACGTCGACGTCGGGCAGGGCGACCAGGACGGGCAGGACCTGGTCACCGAGCGCGTCGAGCACCTGGAAGCGGGCGTACCGGTCCATCTCCGCCCACGCGGTCTCGATGTCGACGCCCTTGCGCCGGCGCTTCCGGTCGGAGGCCAGGACCTGCTTCGCCGCCCCGGTCAGGGCCGCCGTCAGCTCGTGCTCGGTGAACCGCATGGGGCCATCCTGACCGATGCGGGGGGTCGGACCCGCATCTACTAGCGTGGAGGCGTGGACACCGCCGCCGTGCTGACCCTCCTCCAGGACGTCGCCGCGGAGGTGATCAACCCCCGCTTCCGCGCGCTGGCCGACGAGCACGTGTCGGAGAAGAACCCCGGTGACCTGGTCACCATCGCCGACCACGAGTCCGAGGAGCTCATCACCGCGGCCCTCCACGCGGCCTACCCGGATGCCGTCGTCCTCGGCGAGGAGGCGATGGCGGCCGACCCCTCGTTGCTCGACGCCTTCGCGGCGGCCGACCACGGCTTCACCGTCGACCCGGTCGACGGCACCAAGAACTTCGTCCACGGCTCCCCCGACCACGCCGTCATGGTGTCGGAGGTGGTCGCCGGCGAGATCACCCGCGGGTGGATCTGGCAACCCCAGCACGAGCGGTCCTACGTCGCCGAGCGCGGTGCCGGCGCCTGGCTCAACGGCGAGCGCCTGACGGTCGCCCCCAGCACCGGCGCGCCCTTCCGCACCGCCCGCCGGCAGTGGGTCGGCCGCGACCTCGGTGACCTCGGCACGCTGGAGCTGACCTGGGCCTGCTGCGGCGTCGACTACCCGCACCTGGTCGCCGGCGACGCCGCCGCGCTCGTCTACAGCCGCAGCATGCCGTGGGACCACCTGCCCGGCGCGCTGATCCTCACCGAGGCCGGCGGCGCCGTGGGCCGCCACGACGGCGGGCCGCTGCTCGCCCAGCGCCTCGAGGGCGGGATCGTCGCCGCCCCCGACAAGGCGACCTACGACGCCGTGGTCGCCGCTCTGCCCGTCTGACCGCGCGTCCGGTCAGCAGGCGGCGGCGACGTCGTCGGTCTCGTTGGCGGTGTAGCCGTCGTTGCGGGAGCCGAGCGAGCCTCCGGTGACCTTGCCGTTGCCCTTCTGCTTCCGGTTGGCGGCGGGCTTCGCGTCGCCCTCGGAGCGGTCGATCGCCGCGCGGACCATCGCGCGGACCTTGTCGAGGTCGGGGCGCGCGGTGTTCACCTGCGGCGGCACCAAGGACACCGTCGACACCTTCTCCCCGCGCGCCCGCAGGGCGAGCTTCGCGAAGTCCCCCAGGGCGCCGCCCGGGATGTCCGTCTCGATCATCGCGCTCGACGCCTTCGCGATCTCCTGGAAGTTGGTGAGCGCCTGCGTCGGGCTGACCTGGGTCAGCAGCGCCGTCATCACGCACTTCTGGCGGGCCATCCGCGAGTAGTCGTCGCTGCCTTCGCGGGAGCGGGCGAACCACAGCGCCTCGTAGCCGGTGAGCTTCCGCTTGCCCGGCTCGATGTAGCCGGTCACGTCGCTGCCGAGACCGCCGACCGGGATGCGGTCGCGGACGTTGAGGGTGACCCCTCCGAAGGCGTCGACGAGGCGGCGGAAGCCCTTCATGTTGACCATGACCCAGTAGTTCATGTCGAGCCCGGTGATGCCCTCGACGGCCATCACGGTGGCGTCGATGCCCGGGTTGTCGGAGTCGAAGAGGTCCTGGTGGTCCTCGGCCCAGGTGCTGACCCCGTTGAGGTAGCAGCCGTCGCAGTCGAAGCCCTTCGGGAACTCCCCGGCCATGACCGACCCCTCCCGGAACCGGAAGTTCTGCAGGTTGCGCGGGAGCCCGATCATCACGGTCTTGCCGGTGGTGGCGTCGATCGAGGCCACCGTCATCGAGTCGGGACGCAGGCCCCAGCGGTCGGCGCCGGAGTCGCCACCGAGCAGGAGCACGTTGAAACGGCCGTCGTGGGCCGCGCCGATCTCACCGTCGACGAACATGGTGAGCCAGTCGCGCTGCACGGCGGCGAGGTGGGCGCCGAAGAGCAGGGTGCCGGCCACGGAGAAGCACAGGATGCCGTTGACGCCGACCACCGCGCGGCGGTGCTGCATCCGCAGGCTCAGCGGCTGTCCGATCCGCCAGGCGTCGACGAAGAGCGCCGCCCAGGCGATGGCACCGCCGATGAGGTAGAGCCGCAGGAGCAGCAGGAAGGTCGGGTTGAGCGCGAGGGTCAGGGCGTAGGACCGGTCGAGGAGGAGCCGGATCCCGAGGAAGGCCAGGACGGCGAGCGTGGCGAGCCAGACCCGGACCGCGACCCGGCCGACCCGGCGGTTGCCCGCGACCAGCTGGGCGGAGCCCGGGACGACGAGGGTGAAGGCCATGAGGGTCAGGGCGCGACGGAACCGCACGCGCGCGGCCCGCTCGGCGACGACCATCCGATCCCCAGACACCAGCCCAGTATCACCAGTCACACGCGTCCCACCGGTGCCGACGCGCCGTCGGGACCGGGACGCCCCAGAGGTTGGGCTCAGGCGGCGCTGGAGGACGCCCCGAGCCGGGCGATCTCGTCGGCCGACGCGTTCGCGCCGGTGCACATCACCGCGACCGGACCGGAGCGCCCGGACCGGACCGTTCCCCGGGAGACGAGCAGACCAGCCAGCGCGGCGGCCCCGGCACCCTCGGCGAGGGTGTGCGCCCGCGTCGCCAGGAGGCGTGCGGCATCGTCGATCCGGTCATCGGCCACGAGCACGAAGTCGTCGAGCCGGCCGCGCAGCAACCGCTGCGGCAGGGGATACCCCGTCGTCGTCGCGAGTCCGGACGCCCGGGTGGTGGCGGGGGCGGTCTCGATGGCGCCGCTGCGCCAGGACCGCCAGCCGGCGGGTGCCGCCTCCGACTGCACGCCGATCACCCGCGTGGCGGGCGCCAGGGCGTCCCGCACGAGGCAGGCGCCGGCCGCGCCGGTGCCGCTGCCGATCGGCACGTAGACCGCAGCCAGGCCGGCGGGGAGGTCCGCCGCCTGCCGGAACAGCTCCAGGTACGCCGTCGCGTGGCCGAGCACGATCCGTCGGTCCGTCGGGCAGATGAACGACGCCCCCGAGGTGGCGGCCAGCTCACGTGCGGCGGCGGCCGACTCCCCCAGCGTCTCGCCCCGGACCAGGACCTCGGCCCCCAGCGCTGACACCGCGTCCCGCTTCACCGCCGGGGCGGAGGACGGCATCACGATCGTGGCGCGCACGCCGGCCAGCCGGGCGCCGTACGCGACGGACTGCGCGTGGTTGCCGGTCGAGCAGGTGACCAGACCGTGCTCCCGCTCGGCGGCGGTGAGCGTCGCCGCGAGGTGGACGCCTCCGCGGACCTTGAACGAGCCGGTCGGCAGCACGTGCTCGTGCTTGACCAGCACCTCGGCGCCGACGGCGGCTTCGAGGAGCGGATGCGACTGCAGCGGCGTGGCCGGGAGCTCGCGCGCGACCACCCCGGCGGCGCGGAGCACGTCGTCGAAGGTGGGGTCGCCCGGGAGGGAAACGCTGCGCTGGTCGGCCATGGCTCCATCGTCCCGGCTCGACCATTCATCGGTCCAATGTTCGTTTTCGCTGCCTTTCATCGACAGCGTCGATCTATCATCGACGACATGATCGACCTCCGCCGGCTCGAGGCCCTCGTCGCCGTGCACCGGACCGGTTCGGTGTCGGCCGCTGCCGCCGAGCTCCACTACGGCCAGCCGACCATCTCCCACCACCTGCGCCGCCTGGAGGCCGAGACCGGCGCCGTCCTGCTGCAGCGGGTCGGCCGGGGCGTCCGGCTCACCCCCGAGGGCGCGCTGCTGGCGCGCCGCGGCGAGGAGGTGCTCGGACTGCTCGCCCGGGCCGAGGCCGAGCTGGCCGCCGCGACCAGCCTGCAGGCGGGGCGGGTGCGGCTCGCGGCCTTCCCGTCCGGTGCCGCGACGCTGGTCCCCGACGCCCTGGCCCTCCTCGCCGGCCGCCACCCGGGCATCGAGCTCGAGCTCACCGAGGCGGAGCCGCCCGAGGCGCACGAACTGCTGCGCTCGGGCACCGTCGACCTTGCCCTGACCTTCGCCTACCCCGACCAGCCCGAGCCGGAGCAGATCGCCTCGGTCCCCGTGCTCGACGACCCGCTGCACCTGGTCACCCGCGCCGACGCCGCGCCGGGAGCCGGTCCGGTCGAGCTCGGCGCGTGGGCCGGTCACCCCTGGGTCGCGGGCTGCGAGCGCTGCCGCCGCGAGCTGCTGGCACTGTGCGCCGATGCCGGGTTCACGCCGGCCATCGCGTTCGCGAGCGACGACTACGTGGCGGTCCAGTCCCTCGTCGCAGCCGGGCTGGGCGTCACCGTGCTGCCCGGGCTCGCGCTGCGCGCCCACCAGCACCGGGGGGTCACCACCCGCCGGCTCGCAGCCCACCGGCGGATCCAGCTGTCGACGTACGGCGCTCCGCCGCGGCCGGCGGCGGTCGATGCCGTGGCCGCCGCGATCACCGAGGTCGCCCGCCGGGACTGAGCGGTCTCACCCCAGCCGGACGGCCTCGATCTCGCGGCGCTTCGCGAGCCGGTGGGCCCGGCGGATCTCCGCCTCGCGCATCCGCCGGCGGTCGTCGTCGGTCTCGGGCTCGAGCGCCGGCACCGGACGGGCGGCGCCGGCCCCGTCGATCGCGACGAAGACGAAGTACGCCGACCCGACGTGCCGCAGCTCCGTCGTCGCGTCCCACGGCTGGGTCTCGATCCGCACGCCGATCTCCATCGAGGAGGAGCCGACCCAGTTGATCTGGCCGAAGGTGCGCACGATGTCGCCGACCCGCACCGGCTCGAGGAAGGCCATCTCGTCGAGGGCCGCGGTCACGGCGGGGCCGCCGCTGTGCCGCTGGGCCACGACACCCGCCGTGGAGTCGGCCAGCTTGAGCACCTCGCCACCGTGGATGTTGCCGAGCAGATTGGCCTGCGCGCGCGACGACACGGTCGCCAGCTCGATCCGGGAGTACGACGGCGTGCGTGCCGCAACGATCTCGCTCACGGCCAAACGGTAGCGTCACGGGCATGGCGGGGCGCGGCAATGGCAACGGGGACGATCGGGACTTCGACTGGATGTACGGGTCGGGGAAGGAGCGGAGCGTCCCTGGGCCGGAGCGGAGCGTCCCGGGTGCCGGGAGGGGCGGGGACGACCCCGAGCCGACCCGTCGCATCCCGGTGCAGCCGCGTCCCGGCGCGTCGCCGCCGCGCCAGCCCGACCGGCTGCCGCCGGCCCAGCAGTACGGCGCCACGCGCGAGCCCCCCGGCCGCCCGCCGGCCGCGCCGTGGGCACCGCGGAGGAGCCGCTGGAAGCGGCCCGGGACGTGGGTCCGGCTGGTGCTCCTGCTCCTCGTGGTGTGGCTGGTGTTCCTCGTCGCCGTTCCGCTCTTCACGTGGAGCAAGGTCACCAAGGTGGCCTACGAGCCCGAGGGCGAGCGTCCGACCGAGCAGCCCGGGACGACGTACCTCCTGGTCGGCAGCGACTCGCGCGCCGGCCTGTCGAAGGAGGAGCGCCGCAGACTCAGCACCGGCGACGAGAAGAGCGAGCTGACCGACACGATCATGCTGCTCCACACCGGCGAGGGCCCGACGACGCTGGTGTCGGTCCCGCGCGACTCGCCGCTCGAGATCCCCGGCTTCGGGGTCTCGAAGGTCAACTCGGCGTACAGCAAGGGCGGCACGCCCCTGCTGGTGCAGACGCTGGAGAAGGCCACCGGCGTGCGGATCGACGGCTACGTCGAGATCGGCTTCGGCGGCCTGGTCGGCGTGGTGGACGCCGTCGGGGGCATCGAGGTCTGCCCGAAGCGCAACATCAGGGACAAGCCGGCCGGGCTGAGGATCAAGAAGGGCTGCCAGACCGTCGACGGCGCCACGGCGCTGGCCTACGCCCGCGCGCGGAAGTACAGCCCGATCTCCGACCTCGCGCGCGTGCAGCAGCAGCGCGAGGTGGTCGCGGCGGTCGGCAAGAAGGTCCTCTCGCCGTGGTCCGTCCTCAACCCGGTCCGCTACTGGCAGCTGAACGCCGCCGTGCCCGACTTCTTCCGGTTCGGCGAGGGCATGGGCCCCTACGACGCCGCGCAGTGGGCACTCGCGATGACCGACACCCCGAAGTCCTGCACGGTCCCGCTCGCCAGCGCCGACGCGGCATGGGACACCAGGCGCGCCCGCAAGCTCTTCGACACGCTGGCCGAGGACCGCACCGACGACATCGCCGCCGACCTCTGCACCGCCACCGGCCTCGCCGAGTGAGCCCCACCCACCGATCCACGGAGGACTGACGTGTACGCGACCCTGACCTGGGACGTCGACGCCGACGGCGTCGCCACCCTGACCCTCAACCGCCCCGACGCCCTCAACGCGTTCGACCTGACCATGGCGCGCGAGCTGGAGCAGGTGTTCCTCACCGACGCCCGCGACGACGCGGTCCGCGCGGTGGTCGTCACCGGTGCCGGGCGCGCGTTCTGCGCCGGGATGGACCTGAGCGCCGAGGGCAACGTCTTCGGGCTCGACGAGACGCTGTCGCCGACCCCCGAGGAGTTCCGGGCGTCGTACGACGACGAGCCGTTCGCCTCCGGAGTGCGCGACACCGGGGGCAAGGTCACGCTGGCGATCCACGCGCTGCCCAAACCCGTCATCGCGGCGATCAACGGTCCCGCGGTCGGCATCGGGGCGACCATGACGCTCGCGATGGACATCCGGCTGGCGTCCGAGAAGGCCCGGATCGGCTTCGTCTTCGGTCGCCTCGGGATCGTGCCCGAGGCGTGCTCGAGCTGGTTCCTGCCGCGGATCGTCGGCATCCAGCAGGCCCTGGAGTGGGTCTACTCCGCCGAGATCCTCACCGCCGAGCAGGCCCTCGCCGGCCGGCTGGTGCGCAGCCTGCATGCCCCGGACGACCTGCTGCCGGCGGCGCAGGAGCTGGCCCGCTCCTTCGTGAAGGAGCGCTCCCCCGTGGCGCTCGGCCTTGCCAAGCAGATGCTCTACCGCAACAGCGCAGCCGCTGAGCCGCTCGAGGCGCACCTCACCGACTCGCTGGCGATGTTCTGGACCTCGATCGGCGACGGCAAGGAGGGCGTCGCGGCCTTCCTCGCGAAGCGGGCGCCGGAGTTCACGGGGAGGGCCTCGGACCTGCCCCGCATCGTCTGACCCCGCCTTCCGGGCGGGGCGTGAGCGGGCTGCTCACATCGCCATGAACAGGATCTCCTCGCGGGAGTACTCCCGGCCGGGGTGCTCGGCGGCGAGGTGCTCCTGGACCTTCTCGACCAGCTCGTCGTCGGTCTCGCCGCGCAGGGTGGTGGAGCAGGGGCAGCGCAGGGTGGGCATTCGGAAACCTCCGGGGTCGGTGACGGCGCCACTCTACTGTCCGCGAGCGGCACGGAAATCGACTCCGGCCGCCCCGAAGGACGGCCGGAGGGATGCTCGGGTGGAGCGCGTCAGGCAGGAACGCCCTGCTGGCGGCGACGGCTGTAGCCGACCCCACCGGCGCCGGCGCCGACGAGGGCGGTGCCCAGGAGCAGCCACATCATGTTGGGGCCGCCGGTGTCGGGCAGGTTGCCGTTGTCGTCGTCATCACCGGGGCCGGCACCGAGGCGGAACGCCGTGGTGTCGTCGGAGGGCAGGAACAGCTCGGCGTTGTCGGGCGTCAGCGCGGCCGTCGCGATGTAGCGGCCCTTCGGCAGCGCCGGACCGGTGACCGGGACCGCGTCGTCGACGAAGTGGACCGTCGTGGTGAACAGCGGCGCCGCTGCGACCGCGCGGGCACCGCGGGCGTTGCCGGAGGCGGCGAAGAGCTTGACCTCGATGTCGCCCTCGGGCGGCGTCGGGTGGTTCGCGCTCGCACTGACCGCCAGCTCGACCGGCTGGCCGACCTCGGCGTCGACGACCACGATCAGGGTCTCGGTCGGGATCTGCATCCCGCTGTAGCCACCGTCGGCGGTAGCGGAGCCCACGGGCGTCACGACGACCGCAGCCGACAGTGCGGCGAGCGCAGCGATCTTCCTCAGCACAACTTCCTCCTACAGCCAGTTCCCCATGCCACGACCCGGCTCGTCTCTGGGACGGGAAGTGCGTTGCCCGTGATCCTAGTGGGTCACGAGGCGTTCGTGGGAGTCGACTCCACCAGGTGGCCGAAGACGACCGACCGGTTGTCGGTGTGGAAGATCTCCGAACAGGTCAGCAGCGTGAGGAGATGGGTGTTCGGATCGCCGTCCACCGTGTCCGGCGGCTGGGTGCCGCCGTCGGGGTTGACCGGCCGCGGATCGAGCACCCAGGTCTTCGTGAACGGGATGATCAGGTCCTCGCCGCCGCTGTCCAGCACGTAGGTGTAGGTCGCCGCGCGGGTCAGGACGAAGACCTCGTCGCCCGCCTCGAGCTTCGGGAAGTCGGCGAACGGCTCGCCATGGGTGACCCGGTGCCCGGCGAGGACGTAGTTGCCCTCGGCGCCGGCCTCGGCCGTGTCCTCCATGTGGCCGACACCCGCGGCCAGGACCTCGTCCGTGGACCCCTCGAGCACCGGGACCTCGAAGTCCTTGCCGAAGCGCGGGATGACCAGGATCGCGCTGGCGTTGCCGAAGTCGGTGCGGACCACGTCCTGGCCGTCGGCCCAGCCGTCGCGCAGCGAGCTGGCCACCTCGCCCTGCCGTCGCTCGGACACCCAGTTGGTGCCCCAGAACTGCCAGGCCACCCAGGCCAGGACGGCCAGGCCGGCGGCGATCAGGCCGCAGCCGAGCCAGAACGAGACCCGGCGGCGGGTCGAGACCGGCGGCTTCTCCGCAGCACCTCCGGACCCGCTGCCCGGACGGCTGCGGCGCCGGCGGACCCGGACCGAGCCCTCGGCGTCACCGTCCGTGCGGGCGCCGTCCTCCGGCCCCTCCGGTGCGTCGACCTGCGACATGGGTGTCCCTCCTCCAGCGGCCCCACTGACCACTCCCGCCCATCCAACGCCAAGCCGGGGCCGGCGTCACGCGAACGACCGAACCGCGGGACGGCGCTGTCCGGAGCGTCAGGCAGCGGCCGATGCGCGTCGGGTGCCGCCGGCGAGGCCGCCACCCGCGACGACCAGGGCGAGGCCGGCGAACAGGATCCACAGGTGCGGCCCGCCGGTGTTCGGCAGCGTGCCGTCGTCGTCGTCCTCACCACCGGTGCCACCGCCACCGACCCGGAAGCCGACGGCGTTGCGGCAGGACTCGAGCGCGGGGTTGTCCGAGGTGAACACCATGGCGACGCGGTAGCGTCCCCGCGGCAGGACCGGCCCGACGACCTCGATCGGGGTGCCCTCGTACGACAGGGTCTTGGTCCACACCACACCACGAGCCGCGACGCGGGCCGCTGCCCGGGCAGCCGAGCGGGCGGAGGCCGTCGAGATCGTCAGCTTGACCGTGCCGACCTCCGGCATGGTGGAGTTCGACGCCACCTCGATGGAGAGACGCACCCGGTTGCCGACGGCGACGCGCGGCACATTGACGTTGCAGCTCGACGAATAGGTCCCCGTGTAGGTGTCGTCGGCGGTCGCCGGACTCCCCGGCACGAGCAGCGCGCCCACCACGGCTAGCGCTATCAGCAGTCGACGCATCTGGCCCCATCTCCCCATAGGTGAACACCGACATCGGATCCGCTCCCCGAGCGGGGCGGACAGGTGTGTTCGATGATTAAACCGGACTCGACCCAGAGAGTTACGTCACGGGCGGAGGAAATCTTTTCGGATGCGATACCCCGGGCGTCCCGGCGGCGCCGCACGCCACGCTCACGGGAGCCACCACGTCACTTCCTCGGCATGCAGCCCGCGGACGTCTCAGAGCTCGCTCTGGACCCCCGCGAGCAGCTGGCGGGCCATCACGATCCGCTGCACCTGGTTGGTGCCCTCGTAGATCTGGGTGATCTTCGCGTCGCGCATCATCCGCTCGACCGGGTAGTCGCGGGTGTAGCCGTAGCCGCCCAGCACCTGGACGGCGTTCGTGGTGACCTCCATCGCGACATCGGAGGCGAAGCACTTGGCCGCGGCGCCGAAGAAGGTGAGGTCGGCGTCGCCGCGCTCGGAGCGGCCGGCGGCGGCGTACGTCAGCTGGCGGGCGGCCTCGACCTTCATGCCCATGTCGGCGAGCAGGAACTGCAGGCCCTGGAAGTCGGCGATCGCCTTGCCGAACTGCTGGCGCTCCCTGGCGTAGCCGAGCGCGTAGTCGAGCGCACCCTGGGCGACACCGACGGCCTGGGCGGCGATCGTGATGCGGGTGTGGTCGAGGGTCTTCATGGCGTACTCGAAGCCCTTGCCCTCCTCGCCGATGATCCGGTCCCCGGGGATCCGGACGTTGTCGAAGTAGACCTCGCGGGTCGGCGAGCCCTTGATGCCGAGCTTCTTCTCCGGCGCACCGAAGGAGACGCCCTCGTCGGACTTCTCGACCACGAAGGCGGAGATGCCCTTCGTGCGGGCGTCGGGGTCGGTGGTCGCGAGGACGGTGTAGAACTCCGACTCCCCCGCGTTGGAGATCCAGCGCTTGGTGCCGTTGAGGATCCAGTCGTCGCCGTCGCGGACCGCACGGGTCTTCTGGTTCGCGGCGTCCGATCCGGCGTCGGGCTCGGAGAGGCAGTACGAGAAGCCGCCCTCGCCGGCGGCGAGCTTCGTGAGGTACTTCTTCTTGATCTCCTCACCGCCGCCGATCATGACGGGCAGGGAGCCGAGCTTGTTGACGGCCGGGATGAGCGAGGCGGACACGTCGGCGCGGGCGACCTCCTCGATGACGAGGACCGTGGCGAGCGCGTCGGCGCCGGCTCCGCCGTACTCCTCGGGCACGTGGGGCGCGTGGAAGTCGGCCGCCTGGAGCGCGTCGTGCGCCTCCTGCGGGTAGCGCGCCTCCTCGTCGACCGCTGCCGCGAAGGGCGCGACCTTGGCGTCGCAGATCGCGCGGACGGCCTCGCGGATGGCCTGGTGCTCCTCGGAGAGGGCGTACATCGGGTGGTCGCTCACGCGGAACTCCTGTGCTCGGGAATGGTACTGAGTATCGTAGTAGCGAGACTCCGTTCCGTCGAGCTAGCCTGACCAGGTGCCGACCCCGACCCGCGACCGCCTGGTCGCCGCCGCCTTCGAGCTCTTCGAGACCCAGGGGTACGACGCCACGACGGTCGACGACATCGCGACCCGGGCCGGGACGGGGCGCAGCACCTTCTTCCGGCACTTCCGCGGCAAGGAGGAGGTGGTCCTCCCCGACCACGAGGCGCTGCTGGGCCGCCTGGCCGAGCGGCTCGCGGTCGCCTCGCCGGGCAGCGCCGGGACCGCGCTGCGCGAGGCGGCCGGCATCGTCCTCACCCACTACCTCGCGGAGGGCGGAACCGCCCGCGCGCGCTACCGGCTCTCCAGCAGCGTCCCGGCCATCCGCGACCGCGAGACGGCGAGCGTCCAGCGCTACGTCCGGCTCTTCTCCCAGCACATCCACGGCTGGCTGGACCAGGAGCCGGACGGCCCGCTGCGCGCCGAGCTGGTCGCCTCCTCGGTCGTGATCGCCCACAACCACGTCCTGCGGCGGTGGGTGCGCGGGGAGACCGACGACCCCCGCGGCGAGCTCGACGACGCGCTCACCCTCGCCCTGCGACTCCTGCGCGAGCCCGCTGCCCCCGGTCAGCCGACCATCGTGATCACGGGTGGCACCGACGACGTCGACGACGTCGTACGTCGGGTGCGGGAAGCGCTCGCGCCGGGGAAGAACCACGGCTGAACGGGCATTGGACCTTCATGACCTCGGCACCCGCCCACCTGTCCCTCGACGCCATCGACCTCATGCTGGACGACTGCGAGACCTGGGCCGTCGTCGGCCTGTCGCCCAACACCCGGCGCACGGCGTACGCGATCGCGCAGGTGCTGCAGGCCCACGGCAAGCGGATCGTGCCGATCCACCCCGTGTTCGGCACGCCTGACGGGCCGGAGGAGGTGCTCGGCGAGAAGGGCTACGCGACGCTGGCCGACGTCCCCTTCCGGGTGGACGTGGTCGACGTCTTCCGCCGCTCCGAGGAGGCCGGTCAGTTCGCGGACCAGGCCGTCGCGATCGGCGCCCGCGGCGTGTGGTTCCAGGTGGGCGTCATCGACGAGGAGGCGTTCGAGCGCACCCGCGCGGCCGGGGTGGCGATGGTGATGGACACGTGCCCGAAGATCGAGTGGGTCAACCGGTCCGCACGCCGCGCCTGAGCCGTCGACCCGGCCAGCCGACCAGCCACTCCAGCGGCCCGCGCCGCCCGAGCAGCGCGAAGACCGCGCCGATCCCGAGCACGACCGCCACGTGCCACCCGAAGGTGCTTTCCTCCTCGGCCGGCCACACGTCCGGCGTCCGCATGACCACGTGCAGCGTGTAGAGCGTCAGTGGCATCGCCCCGGCGCCGGCGACCACGGCGAGCACGGCGCGTCCCCACCGCGGCAGCACGTCGGCCAGTGCGAGGGCGAGGCCGATCACGACGAGCGCACTCCCGGTCGTCTGGGCGAGGTCGAACGGCGTCGCCGAGTGCGGCGAGACGACCAGGAGCCACTGCCAGGCGCCGTCGGTCGGCGTGGTGCCGTGCTGGCTGCCGCTGAGCATCCGCAGCAGCTCGTCCTCGGTCGTCACCCGGTGCGGCACCAGCGCGGTGCGGACCTCCAGCGACGCCGTGCACAGGCGCGACACGGCCGTCGCGATCACGGCGAGGCCGAGGCCGCAGGCGGCCATCCGCAGCGGCGTCCGCCAGCCCGACAGGTCCGTCCGGCCGATCGCCATCCCGGCCAGCAGGTAGGCCAGCCACGGCAGGGCCGGGTAGTAACCGGTCAGCAGGAGATCGGCCGCCAGCGGTCCCGGGTCGGCCAGCCGTGAGAAGTCGGGGCTCTCGAAGTCCCGGACGGGCAGGCTCGGGCGCACCAGGTGCGACACCACCGGTGCGGCTACCAGCCAGACGCCGGCGAGCACGGCGAGCGGCGCGGCGCGCAGGCCGATGAACGGCAGGCCCAGCAGGAACAGGACGCCGTAGTAGGCGAGGATGATCGCCAGGCTGGTCTCGAGCCCGCCCAGCGCCAGCCCGATCAGCGCGACCAGCACCGCGCGGGCCGCCAGGCCGAGGACGGTGCGGGTCCGCTCACTGCCCCGGACCGGCTGCACTCCCCCGCTCATCAGCGCGATGCTGACGCCCGCGAGGACCGCGAACAGCGCGGAGGCCCGGCCGCCCGCGAGCCACTGGACGGTGGTGAGCTCGCCGGTCGTCGTACGGCCGTCGAGGACGTGGGTCGCGATCATGCCGACCAGCGCGATCGTGCGCGCCACGTCGATCCCGACGAGGCGCCCCTCCCGCAGCGGCGCGACCCGGAGCATCAGTGTCCCCGGACGACGGCGCCCTTCGCCTCGGCGGCGGCCTTGAGCTCGGCCTGGAAGTCGGTCATCCGCTGCTGCAGCTCGGGGTCCGCCGCCGCGAGGATGCGTACGGCGAGCAGGCCGGCGTTGCGCGCGCCGCCGATCGCGACCGTGGCGACCGGCACCCCGGCCGGCATCTGGACGATGGAGAGCAGGGAGTCCATGCCGTCGAGGTACTTCAGCGGCACCGGCACGCCGATGACCGGGAGCGGCGTGACCGCGGCGAGCATGCCGGGCAGGTGGGCCGCGCCGCCGGCGCCGGCGATGATCACCGACAGGCCGCGGCCGGCGGCCTCCTTGCCGTAGGCGAGCATCTCCTCCGGCATCCGGTGCGCCGAGACGACGTCGGCCTCGTAGGCGATGCCGAACTCCTGCAGGGCCTCCGCGGCCAGCTGCATCACCGGCCAGTCGGAGTCCGAGCCCATCACGATGCCCACACGCGCAGTCATGGGCGGGAGCCTAGTGAGTCGCCCCGGCGACGGGTCACTCGCTGTGGTTGCCGAGATCGCCCCGGAACCATGCCGCTGCGTGGCGCGCCCGCTCGAGGCAGTCCTCGAGGTCGTCACCGAAGGTGTTGACGTGGCCGACCTTGCGGCCCGGACGAAGGTCCTTGCCGTAGAGGTGCACCCGCAGCCGCGGGTCGCGGGCCAGTGCGTGCGGGTAGCCGTCGTAGAGGCGGCCGACGTCGGGGTTGTCGCCGCCGAGGATGTTGACCATCACGGTCC
The DNA here is from genome assembly GCA_964487275.1 of uncultured Nocardioides sp. Lineage (GTDB taxonomy): Bacteria > Actinomycetota > Actinomycetes > Propionibacteriales > Nocardioidaceae > Nocardioides. Next base: position 84,856 of record CAZAQE010000004.1, read on the forward strand.
ACCGGGCGCGCGGCTCGGGCGAGCCGAGCGGCAGGTCGAGCGCGGCGCGCAGGTGGTTCTCGAACTGGCTGGTGACCGCCCCGTCCTGGGTCCAGTGCCCGGTGTTGTGGGGCCGCATCGCGAGCTCGTTGACGAGCACCTGCGGGTTGCCGTCGGCGTCGACGGCCTCGAACAGCTCGACCGCGAGGATGCCGGTCACGCCGAGCTCGCCGGCGATCCGCAGGGCCAGCTCCTGGGCGGCGGTGGCCAGCGCCGGGTCGAGGTCGGGCGCGGGGGCGACGACCTCGCGGCAGATGCCGTCGACCTGCAGGCTGGCGACGACCGGGTACGCCGCCGCCTGGCCGCTCGGCGCCCGGGCGACGAGCGCCGACAGCTCGCGCCGGAAGTCGACCAGCTCCTCGGCGAGGAGTCGGACCCCGGCCTGCTCCGCGGTGGCGAGGGCGTCGGCCGCGTCACCGGCGGTGCGGGCGAACCAGACGCCCTTGCCGTCGTACCCGCCTCGGCTGGTCTTGAGCACGCACGGCAGGCCGAACTGCTCGACCTCGGCGACCGAGGTGACCACCGCCCAGCGCGGCTGCGGGGCACCGAGGCGGGTCATCGCCTCGCGCATCACGACCTTGTCCTGCGCGTGGACGAGGGCCTCGGGTCCGGGGTGCGCGACGACGCCGTCGGCGGCCAGGGCGCGCAGGTGCTCGGTCGGGACGTGCTCGTGGTCGAAGGTGACGACCGAGCAGCCCTCGGTGACCGCGCGCAGCGTCGTCAGGTCGCGGTAGTCCCCCACCTGCTGGTCGGGGATCACCTGCGCGGCCGAGACGCCCTCGGCCTCGGCCAGCAGCCGCAGCGGCACGCCGAGTGCGATCGCGGGCTGGGCCATCATCCGGGCGAGCTGTCCGCCTCCGATGACGGCGATGCGCGGGGAACGTTCGGTCGCAGGCACGACCGGAAGCCTAGGACGCAGGGACGTCGGGCGCGGAATCAGGCGGGCGGTCAGGCGGTGTCGGTGAGCCCGGCCGGCTCGTCGGGCTCGAACCGCAGCCCCTGGCCGCGGATCGTGGTGATCAGCCGCGGCTGGCGGGTGTCGTCGCCCAGCTTGCGGCGCACCCAGCCCAGGTGCACGTCGATCGTCTTCGAGGAGGTCCAGAAGGTGACCCCCCAGACGTCGCGCATCAGCTCCTCGCGGGTGACGACCGTGCCGGCCCGGGCGATCAGCGCGTGGACGAGGTCGAACTCCTTGCGCGACAGCAGGACCTCGCGGTCCCCACGCCACGCGCGACGGGTCGACGGATCGACCCGAACGTCCTGCACCTCGATCACACGGGTCAAGGTAAGGACGCGGGATGGTTGCCGGAGGGGAAACGGCGAGAATTTTGCCTAGCGAATCCGATGGGCCGGATCCCGGGATCTGCCGAAGGCGCTCCGTTCAGGCCCGTCGTACGGCGACCGGCTCGACCACACCGAAGCCGCGGACCGGGCGCGGCGGCAGCGGCCGCGACTCGATCTGGTCGGCGGGCAGCAGGTCCGCCGTGGCGTGGTCGACGATGATCCGGTTGCGCCGGGCGACCTGGGTGAGCCGGGCCGCGAGGTTGACCGGCGGACCGAAGACGTCGCCCAGCCGGAGCACGACGCCGCCGCTCGCGAGCCCGACCCGGACGTCCGGCATCCGGGGGTCGCGGCCGATGACATTGATGATCCCCTCGGCGGTGGCGAAGGCGGCCATCGGGTCGTCGTTCACGAACAGGACGGCGTCGCCCATGCTCTTGATCAGCCGACCCTGCTCCCGGGCGATCACGTCGCCGCAGCGGGACTCGAAGACCTCGACGAGCTCGCCGATCCGCTCGCGGCTGACCTCGTTCGACAGCGCGGTGAAGCCGACGATGTCGGCGAAGCCGACGCTCAGGTCGGTCGTGTGCGGGTCCGCGTCGATCGCGCGCACCGACTGCATCCGGTCGACCGCGGCGGCCAGGTGGCGGCGCCAGGCGTAGACGAGCAGGTCCTCGAACCGCGCCCCGAAGCGATCCATCACCCAGGCCGTGGAGTCGCCGTCCTCGGCGCCGCCCTGCTCGGCGAACGCCTCGTCGACGTGGTGGACCAGCTCGCCGACCTCCCAGTCGGCCAGCCGGGCCATGCTCAGACCCACCCCGCGGGCCACGTTGAGCGCGACATCGAGGTCGATGATGCCCTCACCGAGCAGGTCGCCCACCAGCCGCAACGCGGCGACATCGCCCTCGGTGTAGGCGCGGGCATCACCGCGCTCCGGGAAGCCGAGGGTGCGCCACAGCCGCCGGGCCTGCGCGAGCGGGATACCGGCGCGGTCGGCGACCTCGGTGGCTGTGAGCTGCGGCTCCTCCCCGAAGAAGGTCAGCTCCGGCTCGCCCTCAGACACCTTCGTCGCGGCGCACGCCGGGGCCCTGGTGCAGCTCGTGCAGCAGCTCGTTGAGCTGGCGCTGCGCGGACTCGACGTGCGGGATGTCGTTGAGCCGGACCATGCCGTGCGTGGAGGCGTCGGCGATGAGGAGGCTGCCGCAGCCGAACGGCCGGTCGATCAGGTTGATCTCGATCGAGATGTCGCTGACCCGGGCCAGCGGGATGTCGTGGCCGCGCCGGGTGATGATCCCGTTGCGGGTGATGAGGCGACGGTCGGTGAACGCGTGCACGGTCGTCAGCCAGACGAAGAAGGGACGCACCGTGAACCACAGGATCCCGAGGACCGCCAGCACCCAGACGATGTAGCCGAGCACCTGCGGGAACCCGTCGTCGTCGAGGTTCGCCTCCGCGACCACGCCGATCGCGAGCAGCACGACGAGCGCGAGGATCGGGACGAACAGCGCCTTGGGGTGCTGCCGCGTGCTCAGGATGAGTCGCTCACCGGGGTTGAGCAGCTTCTTCGAGATGGCCACGGGGAGATCATCCCACCCCGCGGGCCGAACCGCGCTCCGATCGGCCCGGCAGGCGCGATCAGTCGGTGGCGCGCACGTGGACGACGTCGCCGGCGCCGACCCGCTCGGTGCCGGACGCGGTCTCGACGACCAGCCGGCCGTCGGGGTCGATGTCCGTGGCCCGGCCGGTCAGCTCGCCGCCACCGGGCAGGTCGACCCGGACCTCGCGGCCGAGCGTCGCGCAGTGGGACCGGTAGGAGGTGGCGAGGCGCTGGGTGCCGAGGTCGCCGCCGGCCTGCCACACGTCGTACCCCTCACGGACGGCGGTGACGGCCTCGACGAGCACCTGGGTCCGGTCGGGGGCGCCCGGCGACGCGATCGCGAGGCTGGTGGCGGTCTCCACCGGCAGCTCCTCGGCGGTCATCGACACGTTGATGCCGACGCCGATGATCGCGGCCGGTCCGTCGGGCGTCTCGACCCGCTCGACGAGGATCCCGGCGACCTTGCGGTCGTCGTCGAGGAGCACGTCGTTGGGCCACTTCACCCGGGCGTCGTACCCGAGCGCGACGAGGGCCTTCGTCACGTTGTGGCCGACGAGCAGTGGCAGCCAGGGCCAGGAGGCGGCCGGCACCGTCGGGCGCAGCACGAGCGAGAACGTCACCGCCGTGCCGGCCGGCGTCTCCCAGGTGCGGTCGAGGCGCCCCCGGCCGGCGACCTGGTGGTCGGCCACCACGACCAGGCCCTCGGCGGCGCCCGCACGGGCGCGCTCGGTGGCGACCTCGTTGGTCGACGGAGCCTCGGGCAACAGCTCGACGGTCAGTCCGGGCGTCAGCCCGAACGCCGCCGCGAGGCGTTCGCCGTCGAGAGGTCCACGGGCCGGGTGCTGGTTCGAGCCGAGAGTCACGGGCACTACCCTGTCGCAGCAGGCGCCCTGAGGAAACCCCGGGGGGCCGGAGAACGAGGAGGCCCCCTTGACCGCCCAGCCGCAGCCGGCAGAGATCGACATCCACACCACGGCAGGCAAGCTCGCCGACCTGGAGCGCCGGACCGACGAGGCCGTGCACGCTCCCGCCGCCAAGGCGCAGGAGAAGCAGCACGCCAAGGGCCGCAAGACCGCGCGTGAGCGGATCGAGCTGCTCTTCGACGAGGGCTCGTTCGTCGAGCTCGACGAGTTCGCCCGCCACCGCTCGACGGCCTTCGGGCTGGAGAAGACCCGCCCGTACGGCGACGGCGTCATCACCGGCTACGGCACGGTCGACGGCCGCCAGGTCTGCGTGTTCTCGCAGGACTTCACCGTCTTCGGTGGCTCGCTGGGCGAGGTCTACGGCGAGAAGATCACCAAGGTCATGGACCTGGCGATCAAGTCCGGCTGCCCGATCATCGGCATCAACGAGGGTGCCGGCGCCCGCATCCAGGAGGGCGTCGTCTCCCTCGGCCTCTACGGCGAGATCTTCAAGCGCAACGTCCACGCCTCCGGCGTGATCCCGCAGATCTCGCTGATCATGGGCAACTGCGCCGGCGGCCACGTCTACTCGCCCGCCGTCACGGACTTCACGATCATGGTCGACCAGACCTCGGCGATGTTCATCACCGGCCCCGACGTGATCAAGACCGTCACCGGCGAGGACGTCACGATGGAGGAGCTCGGCGGTGCCCGGGCCCACAACACCAAGTCCGGCAACGCCCACTACATGGCCTCCGACGAGGACGACGCCATCGAGTACGTCAAGGGCCTGCTGTCGTTCCTGCCGCAGAACAACCTCGACGAGGCGCCGTCGTACGACGAGCAGGCCGACCTCACGCCGACGGCCGAGGACCTCGCGCTCGACACGCTGATCCCGGACTCCCCGAACCAGCCCTACGACATGCACGACGTGATCACCACGATCGTCGACGACGGCGACTTCCTCGAGGTCCAGGCGCTGTTCGCGCCCAACATCATCACCGGCTACGGCCGCGTGGAGGGCCGCCCGGTCGGCATCGTGGCCAACCAGCCGATGCAGTTCGCGGGCACCCTCGACATCGACGCCTCGGAGAAGGCCGCGCGCTTCGTCCGCTTCTGCGACGCCTTCAACATCCCGGTGCTGACCTTCGTCGACGTCCCCGGCTTCCTCCCGGGGGTCGACCAGGAGCACCTCGGCATCATCCGTCGCGGCGCGAAGCTGATCTACGCCTACGCCGAGGCCACCGTCCCGCTGGTCACGATCATCACCCGCAAGGCCTACGGCGGCGCCTACGACGTCATGGGTTCCAAGCACCTCGGCGCCGACATCAACCTGTCGTGGCCGACCGGCCAGATCGCGGTCATGGGCGCCCAGGGCGCTGCCAACATCGTCCACCGCCGCACGCTGGCCGAGCTCGAGGCCGCCGGCGGTGACGTCGAGGCCAAGCGCGCCGAGCTCATCGACGAGTACGAGACCACGCTGGCCAACCCCTACATCGCGGCCGAGCGCGGCTACGTCGACGGCGTGATCATGCCGTCGCAGACCCGCGCCGAGGTGGTCAAGGCGCTGCGCCTGCTCCGCACCAAGCGCGAGACCCTGCCGCCCAAGAAGCACGGGAACATCCCGCTCTGATGACGGACGAGACGAGCCCCGAGGCGACCCCCGAGGCGGCGGAGCCGGCCCAGCCGCTCCTCCGCATCGTCACGCCCGACACCACGCCGGAGGAGGTGGCCGCGATCGTCGCGGTCCTCTCCGCCCTGGGTGGCGGCGCGCCCGCACCCGAGCCGCCGCGCTCGGAGTGGGCGAGCCCGGCCCGCGGTGTCCGGTCCGCGCCCGGGCGCGCCCTCGCCCACGGACGCGGTGCCTGGCGGGCGAGCGGTCTGCCGCGCTGACCTGACCTCCCAGGTCATGGCCGCCTGCACCCGACCGGGGGCACGATGGCGCCATGAACCTGCTCATCGCGACGGGCGCGGCCGCGTACGCCGGCCTCGGCCTGGTGTCCTTCCTCAAGCCCGGCGTGGTCCCGGCCGTGATCGGCTCGACCGCGCCGAACGCGGACTCCCGCACCGAGATCCGGGCCGTGTACGGCGGCCTGCCGCTCGCCTTCGCCGCCACCCTCGCCGCGAGCCCGGCGTCCGGGACGGCCATCGGCGTCGCCACGGCCGGGATGGCGGCCGGCCGGGCCGGATCCGCGGTCTTCGAGGGCCGGCCGAGCGCGAAGATGGCCGGCTTCATCGCGCTGGAGGCGGCGATCGCCGGTGCGCTGCTGTGGGGCGCCCGGACGCGCCGCAGCGCCTGACCGGAGGAGCGGCCAGGCGCTGTGACGGCGGCCGTCAGGCGAAGAACGCCCGCAGGTCGGCGACGACGTCCTGCGGGACCTCCATCGCCGCGAAGTGTCCGCCGCTCGGCAGCTCGGACCAGTGGTCGATGCCGGTATTGTCGCGCTCCGCGAGCGGACGGATCGTCTGGAAGTCGTCCTTGAAGACCGCGACACCGATCCGGCCGGCGCTGACGACCGGCTCGGCGCCCGAGCGCTGCTCCTCGTAGTAGTACCGGACCGCCGAGGCGTAGGTGTTGGTCAGCCAGTAGAGAGTGGCCTGCGCGAGCACCTGCTCCGGCGTCACCAGGCTGGTCCCGTTGCCGAAGCTCTCGAAGAGCTCGCTGTAGGCCAGCACGGCGACCGGCGAGTCCGCCAGGCCAGCGGCGATCGTCTGCGGGCGGCTGGCGTTCATCGTGTTGTAGCCGCCGACCGACTGGAACCACTCCATGTGCCCCAGGGCGGCGTACTCCTTCGGGCCGAAGGCCTCGAACTCCGCCGGGTCGCCGCTCGGGAACGAGAAGAGCTGCAGCACGTGAGCACCGCGGAAGCCCTTGGGGTCGGTGACCGCGAGCTCGCGCCCGATCATGGCGCCCATGTCGCTGCCGTGCACCCCGTAGGCGTCGTAGCCCAGGCGCCGCATGAGGACGTCGTACGCCGCCGCCACGCGCCGCGCCGTCCAGCCGAGGTCGGTCACCGGGGTCGACCAGCCGAAGCCCGGCATCGACGGGATGACCAGGTGGAAGGCGTCCTCCGCGCGGCCGCCGTGGGCTTCCGGGTCGACCAGCGGCTCGATCATGTCGACGAAGTCGAGCACCGAGCCCGGGTAGGTGTGGGCCAGCAGCAGCGGGGTCGCGTCGGCGTGCCGCGAGCGGACGTGCAGGAAGTGGATCCGCTGGCCGTCGACGTCGGTGACGAAGTTGTCGTAGGCGTTGAGCCGGCTCTCGACCGCACGCCAGTCGAAGTCCTGCCACCGCTCGACCATCGAGCGCAGGTAGGCCTCGGGCGTGCCGTGGTCCCACGAGTCCCCGGGCGCCGCCGGCGCGAAGCGGGTACGGGCGAGGCGGTCGCGGAGGTCGGCCAGGTCGGTCTGGGGGACGTCGATGACGAAGGGGGTGATCTGCTCGGTCATGGTCGTGCCTTCCGGTTCTCGGTGGGGGGGTTCCCTCCTTGGTGTCTCCGACGTTAGGAGCGATACCGGAACACTTCTTTCCTGTTAAAACAGGGAGGTGCAGACAACTTCCGGACGGATCCTCGAACTGCTCGGCCTCCTGCAGTCGCGGGTCGAGTGGACGGCGCCCGAGCTCGCCGTGCGGCTGGGCGTCACCGAGCGGACCGTGCGCAACGACGTCAACCGGCTGCGCGAGCTGGGCTATCCGGTCGACGGGCTCCGCGGCCGGACCGGCCACTACCGGCTGGGGGCCGGTGCGAGGCTCCCTCCGCTGCTGCTCGACGACGAGGAGGCCGTCGCCGTCGCCGTCGGCCTCCGCACACTGACCGGCGTCGCCGGCTTCGAGGAGAGCGGCGCCCGCGCACTGACCAAGCTGGAGCACGTGCTGCCCGACCGGCTGCGCCGCCGGGTGGCCTCGCTGCGTGACGCCACCGAGGCCGGTCCCGTCAACACCGACGCCAACGTCGAGGACCCGGAGGTCGACGCCGGCGTCCTCGCCGAGATCGCCGACGCGATCCGCGACCACCGCGGGCTGCGCGCGTTCTACGGCGCCGCCGGCGCGGAGGAGGAGCGGGTGGAGATCGAGCCGTACCGCCTGGTGGCGTGGCAGCGACGGTGGTTCGTGGTCGGCCGCTCCCCCGCGACCGGCGTCTGGGCGCCGTACCGCGTGGACTGGCTGACCCTCCGTCTCCCAGGCGGCCGCGCCTTCGTGCCCGCAGAGCTGCCCGGCGACCTCACCGAGCTCGTCGTGCGCGAGGTGGCCCGGACCGGCTGGGCCGTGCACGCCCGGCTGGTCATCGACGCGGCGCCCGAGGAGGTGCTCGCCCGGATCAACCCGGCGGTCGGCGTCGTCGAGCCGCTGCCCGACGGCCGCTGCGTGCTGGTGACCGGCGGGGACAGCCTGGAGATCGTCGCGGTGTGGATCGGGATGCTCGGCATCGACTTCACCGTGGAGTCTCCCGCCGCGCTGGTCGACCACCTCCGGGTGCTGGCCGACCGATATGCCGGTGCGGTTGTCGGGAGCCGTGGCTAGGGTCGCCGGCATGACGCGACTCGTGGACGCCCGCACCGACCAGTTCGTCGAGGACCTGGCGGCGCTCGACCCCCTTACCGCGACCTACGCCGGCATCCCCGGCCACGAGGGCGAGCTGCCCGACCTCTCCCCCGACGGCTTCGCCGCCCGCGAGGAGCTGCACCGCCGCGCGCTGGCCGAGGTCGCCGCGCTGGCGACCGCGGACGCGCGCGAGGAGGTGGCGAAGAACGCCTTCCTCGAGCGCGTCGGGCTCACCGTGGAGCGGGCCGACGCCGGCGTCGAGCGCAGCGAGTTCTCCGTGATCAGCAGCGCGATCCACGCCGTGCGCGAGATCTTCGACCTGATGCCGACCGAGACCCCCGAGCACTGGGACGCCATCGGCGAGCGGCTCGCGGCCATCCCGGCTGCCCTCGAGGGCTACCGCGCCACGCTGCTCGACGAGGCTGCCGCCGGGCGCGTCTCCGCCCGCCGGCAGTACGCCGAAGTGGCGAGCCAGGTGCGCGGCTGGACCGGTCAGGAGGGCGCCGCGGGCGACTACTTCCTGCGAGCGGTGGCCGACGCCCCGGAGCCGGCCCGGGACGCGCTCACCAGGGCGGCCGAGGCCGCCTCGGCGTCGTACGCGGACTTCGGGCGGTTCGTCGAGACCGACCTGCAACCGCGCGGCCGCGAGACCGACGGCGTGGGCCGCGAGGCCTACGCGCTGGCCTCCCGCTACTTCCTCGGCGCGGCCGTCGACCTGGAGGAGACCTACGCCTGGGGCTGGGAGGAGCTCAAGCGGATCGAGGACGACATGGCCGCCACGGCGCAGCGCATCGTCCGCGGCGGCTCCGTCGCCGACGCGGTCGCCGCGCTGGACGCCGACCCCGCCCGCGACTGCGGCAGCCGCGAGGCCTTCCAGGCGTGGATGCAGCAGAAGTCCGACGAGGTCCTCCAGGCCTTCGACGGCGTGCACTTCGACATCGCCGAGCCGATCCGCACCCTGCAGTGCAAGGTCGCGCCGATCAACGACGGCGGGGCCTGGTACTCCCCTCCCTCGGAGGACTTCTCCCGGCCCGGCACGATGTGGTTCTCGTTCACCGACGACCACGAGCGCTTCTCCACCTGGCGCGAGACCACGACCGTCTTCCACGAGGGCGTCCCCGGCCACCACCTGCAGTGCGCGCAGGTCGTCCACCAGGCCGAGCTGCTCAACCGCTGGCAGCGGTTGCTGTGCTGGGTCAGCGGCCACGGCGAGGGCTGGGCACTGTACGCCGAGCGGCTGATGGACGAGCTCGGCTACTTCGACGACCCGGGCGACCGGCTCGGGTTCCTCGACATGCAGGGCTTCCGCGCCGCCCGGGTGATCGTCGACATCGGCGTCCACCTCGGGCTCCGGGTGCCGGAGGACAACCCCTTCGGCTGGCGGCCCGGAGAGGTCTGGGACGCCGACCGCGTCTTCGAGTTCATGCGCGCGCACTCGCGGATGGACGACGGTTCGCTGGCGTTCGAGGTGAACCGCTACCTGGGGTGGCCGGGCCAGGCTCCGTCGTACAAGGTCGGCGAACGGATCTGGCTCGACGCCCGCGCCGAGGCGCAGGCCCGCCACGGCAGCGCCTTCGACCTGAAGGCCTTCCACACCGCCGCGCTCAACCTCGGCTCGATCGGCCTCGACCCGCTCAAGGTGGCGCTGGGCCGGCTGTGACCCGCCTCGACGCCAGCCGGGCCCGGCGGATCGCGCTGCGCGCCCAGCTCCTGGACGCGCGGTGCAGCCGATCGGTCACCGAGGTGGTGGACGAGCTGACCCTGCTGCAGGTCGACCCGACGGCGGCGGTCGCACCGAGCGCGGACCTCGTGCTGTGGTCGCGCCTGGGGAGCGGGTACGAGCACTCGGACCTCACCTTCGCGCTCGAGACCGAGCGCTCGCTGGTCGAGCACTCCTCCTACGTGCGCCCCGTCGACGACATCGGTCTGGTGCTCGCCACGGCCATCGCCGACCTGCATCCCCGGGTCCTGGCGTGGGTCGAGGCCAACGCCGGCTTCCGGTCCGACGTGCTCGCCCGGCTCGCCGCCGAGGGGCCGCGGACGGCGGAGGAGGTCCCGGACACCTGCCAGGAACCGTGGGCGTCCAGCGGCTGGAACAACGACAAGAACGTCAACCGGATGCTGGAGATGCTCACGCTCCTGGGCGACGTCGCGATCAGCGGGCGCCGCGGCAAGCGGCGCCTCTACGACCTCGCCGAGAACGTCTACCCGGCCGACCTGCACCTGCCGTCCATGACCGAGGCCCGGCGCGCGCTCGACCAGCGGCGGCTCGCGTCCCTCGGCATCGCGCGGCGCTCGTCGAAGGACAGCTCCGGCGAACAGATCGGAGCCGGCGACGCCGGCGAGCCGGTGACCGTCGAGGGCACCGACGGCGAGTGGTGGGCCGACCCGGACGCGCTCGCGGCGGCCGACGAGCCGTTCGCGGGCCGCTGCGCCTTCCTCTCCCCCTTCGACCGCCTGGTGTACGACCGCGAACGCGCACTCGACCTGTTCGGCTTCGAGTACGTCCTGGAGATGTACAAGCCCGCCGCGTGCCGCCGTTGGGGCCACTTCGCCCTCCCGATCGTGTACGACGACCGGCTGGTCGGGAAGCTCGACGCGAAGGCCGACCGCAAGGCCGGCCTGCTCCGCGTGCACGCCGTGCACGAGGACTTCCCCTGGGAGCCGTCGGTCGGCGACGCGGTCGAGGCCGAGCTCGACGCACTGGCCGGCTGGCTGGGCCTGGAGGTGGCGCGGAGCTGAGCCGACCCGGTCGTTAGGGTGACCGGGTGCCCCGGCTCGTCCTCGCGTCCGCGTCCCCCGCCCGGCTGGCGACCCTCCGCAGCGCCGGGTTCGACCCGCAGGTGGTCGTGTCCGGGGTCGACGAGTCCCAGGTCACCGGCGTCCCGCCGGCCGAGCTGGCCCTGCGCCTGGCGCAGCTGAAGTGCCGGGCGGTCGCCGGCGGCGGCGACATCCCGGCCGACGCACTCGTGCTGGGCTGCGACTCCGTCCTGGAGCTCGACGGCGAGGCGCTGGGCAAGCCGGGGGATGCTGACGAGGCGGTCCGGCGCTGGCAGGCGATGCGCGGTCGCTCCGGTGTGCTGCACACCGGCCACTGCCTGCGCGACGTCGCCGCCAGCCGCGAGGCGGCCGCCACGGCGTCCACCACGGTCCACTTCGCCGAGGTGACCGACGACGAGATCGCGGCGTACGTCGCCACCGGCGAGCCACTCCACGTCGCGGGCGCCTTCACGGTCGACGGGCTCGGGGGCGGGTTCGTGACCGGCATCGCGGGCGACCACCACAACGTCGTCGGCGTGAGCCTGCCGCTGCTGCGCGGCCTGGTCAGGGAGCTCGGACACTCGTGGACCGGACTCTGGGCGCGCTCGTAGCCCTCGTCGCCGTCACCCTGCTGACGGCGCCCGCGACAGCGGCTCCCGCCGACGTCGATCCGGGCGACGATCCCGGGCCCGCCCTGGCCGGGACGCCCGTCAGCGGGGGCGCCGGCGCGGACGGGGCGGACGCCCCTGAGCTGGCGACCGGACGCTACCTCGACCGCCTGCCGGCCCGCGGACGCCTCTCCTACGCGCTGCCCCGCACTGCCGAGGGCAGCACCTTCCACGTGGCCGCGATGTTCGTCGGCGTCGGCGACTCGGTGGGCGAGGGCGTCCGCATCGAGGTCGGCACGGCGCCCGGCGACCAGGGCTGCGGCAGCGGAGGCGTGTTCCGGCCCACCCTCGGCGAGACCGACCCGGTGCTGTTCACGACCGTGTCCACCTGGACCGACGTCGACGACCACGCGTGTGCGACGGCGGAGCGGCTGTTCGTCACCCTCGGCGCGCCGGACGACCCGCAGGACGCCGGCCGCGCGGTCGAGCTGCTCGTCTACGAGGAGCCGCCGCTCTCCGACTACCACCTCGACCTGCTGCCGGAGCCCACGCCGCCCGCCTGGGCCCCGCTCGAGCCGGCGGCCACGCCCCGCGACGTCCCCGTCGGTACGACGCCGACGAACGCCCCCGTCGTGCGCGACGGCAGCTACGCGGTGACCCTCCGGCCCGGACGGACCGCGGTCCTCGCCGTCCCGCTCGACTGGGACCAGTCGCTCCAGGCCCAGCTCGACGCCCGCCTGCCCGCGGGCTCACCTGCGCCGGACGGCATCACCGTCGACCTGGTCGGGCCGCTGCTCGGCACCAGCCAGGTGGCCTTCACCCTCGACCGCCCCGCCGACTGGACGGTCCCGCCGTCCGGCCGCGGCCGGCTGCGGATCGGCGCGCAGTCACAGGTGGTCGCGTATGCCAACCGCGACTCCTACGACGCGACCGTCACGACCGAGGCACTCGCGGGGGTCCACTACGTCGTGGTCCGCTGGACGGGCACCGGCGAGGCAGGCACCGGCGAGGCAGGCACCGGCGAGGCAGGCACCGGCGAGGCAGGCACCGGCGAGGGAGGCACCGGCACCGGCGGCCTGCGGGTGCCGGCGACGCTCACCCTGCGCACGACCGGCGCGGCCGGCGACGGCCTGCCCGCCTACACCCCGGCGACCGGTCTGATCGGCCCGCAGGCGACCTCCCGCCTGGTCGACGGGACGCTGCAGGCGCCCGCTGCTCCCGAGCCGGCCACGGAGCAGGCCGACGATCCCGTCGTACCGCTGGGCGGGCGGGGGCTGGCGGCGGCCGCGGTCGCCGGTGGCCTGGCGCTGCTCGGTGTCGTCCTCCTCCGCCGGCGCGCACACGGCCCGGCGGGCGGCCGGCACCGCGGGTGAGCCGATGCGGCCGGGTTACTCGACGGGCAGGCCGAGGCCCCGGGCGATGAGCATCCGCTGCACCTCGGAGGTGCCCTCGCCGATCTCGAGGATCTTGGCGTCGCGGTAGAACCGGGCGACCGGGTACTCCTCCATGAAGCCGTAGCCGCCGAAGACCTGGGTCGCGATCCGGGTGGCGGTCACCGCCGACTCCGAGGCGTAGAGCTTCGCGACCGACGCGGCGTGCTTGAACTCCTTCAGCGACGGCCCACGGCCGCCGTCCATGGCGTCCTTCATCGCGGCGGCGCGGTAGGTCAGCATCCGCGAGGCGTGCAGCATGACCTCGAGGTCGGCGATCTGGAAGGCCACGCCCTGCTTGCGGCCGATGGGACCACCCATGGTCTGGCGGTCGAGGGAGTACTCGACGCAGAGGTCGACGCAGGCCTGGATCAGGCCGACGGCGAGCGCCGCGATGGCGACCCGTCCGTCGTCGAGGATGGCGAGGAACTGGGCGTAGCCGCGGCCGCGGTCCCCGACCAGGTTGTGCTCGGGGACCCGGCAGTCGGTGAAGGACAACGGGTGGGTGTCGGAGATGTGCCAGCCGAGCTTGTCGTAGGGCGGCTCGGCGACGAAGCCGGGGGTGCCCGCCGGCACGATGATCGCGGAGATCTCGGGCTTGCCGGACTCCGAGACCCCGGTGCGGGCGGTGACCGTCACCAGGCTGGTGATGTCGGACCCGGAGTTGGTGATGAACTGCTTTCCGCCGTTGATCACCCACTCCCCGTTGTCGAGCTCGGCACGGGTCTTCGTGGCGCCCGCATCCGATCCGGCGCCGGGCTCGGTGAGCCCGAAGCCGGCGAGCCGCTGGCCGGTGACCAGGTCGGGCAGCCAGGTCTTCTTCTGCTCGTCGCTGCCGTAGGTGAGGATCGGGTTGATGCCCAGGCCGACACCGGCCTCGAGCGTCACGCCCATCGACTGGTCGACCCGACCGAGCTCCTCGATGGCGAGGCACAACGAGGTGAACGGGCCGTCCGCCGCCTCGAGCCCGGCGCCGCCGTACTCCTCGGGGGCGGTGAGGCCGAACAACCCCAGCTCTCCCATCTTCTGGACGACGTCGGTCGGGAAGTGGTGGGCCTTGTCCCACTCCGCGACGTGCGGGCGGATGGTGGCCTCGGCGAAGTCACGGACGGTGCGCCGGAACTCCTCGTGCTCGCGGGACAGCTCGAACTGGCTCATGGCAGCCATCCTACGACGTCAGGTTAACGTTTGCTAACCCTCCGAAAGGGGGTCCTCGGTGAGCCCGGGCGTCCATGACCCGACAGGGCGCGCAAGCAGCCCGCGGGCAACCCCTAGACTGCCCGGGCAGTCGCACAACCGTTGTTATGCCCCCGAAGCAGGAGAGTCCGCGTGCCTGAGATCAAGCCGTTGCAGAAGGTCCTGATCGCCAACCGTGGCGAGATCGCCGTCCGGGTCATCCGTGCCGCGAAGGACGCCGGCATCGGCAGTGTCGCGGTGTACGCCGAGCCCGACGCCAACGCCCTGTTCGTCCGGCTCGCCGACGAGGCCTACTCCCTCGACGGCTCGACCCCGGCCGACTCCTACCTGTCGATCGAGAAGATCATCGATGTCGCGAAGAGGTCCGGCGCCGACTCGGTCCACCCGGGCTACGGCTTCCTCGCCGAGAACGCCAACTTCGCCCAGGCCGTCCTCGACGCCGGGCTGATCTGGATCGGTCCCTCCCCCGACGCCATCGAGGGCCTCGGGGACAAGGCCAAGGCCAAGCAGATCGCGCTCGCCGCCGGCGCCCCGCTCGCCCCGGGTCTCAAGGACCCGGTCGAGTCCGCCGACGAGATCGTCGCGTTCGCCCAGGAGCACGGCCTCCCGGTCGCCATCAAGGCGGTCTTCGGCGGCGGCGGCCGCGGCCTCAAGGTCGCCCGCACCATGGAGGAGATCCCGGAGCTCTTCGAGTCCGCCACGCGCGAGGCCATCTCGGCCTTCGGTCGCGGCGAGTGCCTCGTCGAGAAGTTCCTCGACCGGCCCCGCCACGTCGAGACCCAGTGCCTGGCCGACCAGTACGGCAACGTCGTGGTCGTCTCCACCCGCGACTGCTCCCTGCAGCGCCGCCACCAGAAGCTGGTCGAGGAGGCCCCCGCGCCGTTCCTGACCGACGAGCAGAACAAGCGCCTCTACGAGTCCTCCAAGGCGATCCTCAAGGAGGCCGGCTACGTCGGCGCGGGCACCTGCGAGTTCCTCGTCGCCGCCGACGGCACCATCTCCTTCCTCGAGGTCAACACCCGCCTCCAGGTCGAGCACTGCGTCTCCGAGGAGGTCACCGGCATCGACCTGGTCCGCGAGATGTTCCGCATCGCGGCCGGCGAGGAGCTCGGGTACGACGACCCGGAGATCCGCGGCCACTCCATCGAGTACCGCATCAACGCCGAGGACGGCGGCAACAACTTCATGCCCGCGCCCGGCACCCTGACCAAGTGGAACCCGCCGCAGGGACCGGGCATCCGCGTCGACGGCGGCTACGAGAACGGCGAGACCGTCCCCGGCGCCTTCGACTCGCTGATCGCCAAGCTCATCGTCACCGGCCGCGACCGCACCCAGGCCATCGAGCGCTCGCGCCGCGCGATCGCCGAGTTCGAGGTCGACGGCATGCCCACCGCCCTCACCTTCGACGAGGTCATCGTCAACGACCCCGCCTGGGTCGCCTCCTCGAACCCCACCGGCGAAGGCTCCTTCGACGTCTACACCACGTGGATCGAGACCGAGTTCGACAACCAGATCCAGCCCTACCAGGGCGCCGCCGGCGAGGCCGACGAGCCCGACGAGAAGCAGAAGGTCGTCGTCGAGGTCGGCGGCAAGCGGATCGAGGTCGTCCTCCCGGCCGGCCTGGGCGGGATCGCCGCGGGCCCCGCGGCGGGCGCGAAGAAGCCCAAGCGTGCTGCCGGCAAGAAGGCCGCCGCCGCCGCCTCGGGCGACTCGGTCACCTCCCCGATGCAGGGCACCATCGTCAAGGTCGCCGTCACCGAGGGCCAGGAGGTCGCCGAGGGCGACGTCGTCGTCGTCCTCGAGGCGATGAAGATGGAGCAGCCCCTCAAGGCCCACAAGGCCGGCGTGATCACCGGCCTCACCGCCGAGGTCGGCGCCACCATCGGCAACGGCGAGGTCGTCGCGGAGATCAAGGACGCCTGAACCTGCCGCGCGGGTGCCTCACGCCGTACGGCGCACGGGCGGCCCGGCCTCACCGGCCGGGGCCGCCCAACGCACCGCTTGCGCCCGTCCGGCCGCCTTGGCCCGATAGAGCGCCTCGTCGGCGCGCGCCATGACCCGGCCCAGGTCGTCGCCCGGCCAGCCGGACGCGATCCCGAAGCTCGCGGTGGGCGACCCGACGGCCCCGGACGATCGGTAGTGCCGGGCGACCTCGGCCGCCACCTGCTCGGCGCGGGCGTCGAGGGTCAGCAGCACGAACTCGTCGCCGCCCAGCCGGCCGACCAGGCCTCGCGCGCCGACGACCTCCTCGCAGGCGTCGGCGAACGCGGTCAGGGCGCGGTCGCCCGCGGCATGGCCGAAGCCGTCGTTGAGCTCCTTGAAGCGGTCGAGGTCTGCCACGATCACGGCCCCCGCTCCGCCGAGGCCGCCGGTGTCGAGCTCGCGCCGGGCGAGGCGCAGGAACTCCGCCCGGTTGAGCAGCCCGGTCAGGCCGTCCCGGGTGGCCCGGTGGCGCAGGTCGGAGGTCTGCTGCTCGTGGCTGAGCGCGGACATGCCGAAGGTGACGACGACCAGCAGGATCATCGTCAGCAGGGTCGTCGCCTGCGACCCGAAGCCGGTGAGGAAGACCGGGTGGCGTGGCCCGACCGCGATGAAGACGCCGGTGCGGGCGGCGTAGAAGGCTCCGAGCGCGGTCGACGCGACCGCCATCGACAGGACGGCGAAGTGCACCTGCGCCCTGGCCTCGGCCACCAGGTCCCGCTCGTCGAGGAGACGCCACAGCTCGACGGCCGACCGGCTGATCAGCAGCGCCATCCCGGTCAGGTAGAAGGCGCCGCCGGCCCACACGTCGTGGGCCGGGCCGTCGAGCAGCGAGGCGGGCAGCACCACGGCTGGAGCGACCGCCAGCTGCCACTGGGGCACGCCGTGACCGCGCAGCGAGCGTGCCCCGGCCCAGACGCTGCCGGCGCCCAGCACGCCCGTGGCGTTGCCGAGCGGGTTGGCGACGACCTGCACCGGCGTCCCGTTGAGCACGAACAGCGACGCGCTCACGAGGAAGAGGCCGAGCGACACGCACCACCAGCCGGCGTACGCCGAACGGGTGGACCGGTAGGTCGCACCCCAGAAGAGCACCAGGACGCACGCCGCCACCAGCCCGAAGGCGACGCGGAGGGTCACGGTGTCCAGCACGTCCTTCAGGCTAGGCACGCTCGGGTACGACGGCAGGCCGTTGCCCCAGGAGCTGACGGATCATGACCGGACGAGGTGGCGCAATGGTCAGTCCGGACCGGGCGATCGGGGCCCGTGCGGGACCTAGGTCCCTGCGCGCGGCGCTCGGATCCTGCTCGTAGGGTGGCCGCGTGAGCCAGCTGCGCGACCCCGCCCACCGGGTCAGCCCCCGCGCCCGCACGATGTGGCAGCTCGAGGCGGCCGCCGAGGCGCTGGTGGCGGTCGTGACCGGCGTCGTCGCCGCCCTCGTCTGGGTGCCCGGTGGCCTGCGCTGGGTACTCGCGCTGCTGGTGGTCGTCGTCTGCGTGGGGCTCGCGGTCGTCGTACCCCTGTGGCGCTACCAGGTCCACCGGTGGGAGGTGTCCGCCACCGCGGTCTACACCCAGCGCGGGTGGTGGGCCCGCGAGCGGCGGATCGCGCCGATGTCGCGGGTGCAGACGGTCGACTTCGCGCAGGGTCCGCTGGCGCGGCTCTTCGGGCTGGCCACCGTGACGGTGACGACCGCGTCGGCGGCCGGTCCGCTGCAGATCGAGGGGCTCGACCGCGACGTCGCGCTGGGCCTGGTCGACGAGCTGACCCGCAAGGCCGACCTCGTCGAGGGCGACGCGACATGAGCGTCCCCCTCGCGGGCGAGCCGCCCTGGCAACGACTCGACCCACGGATGCTGCTCGTCCACCCGATCACCGAGATCTTCAAGTTCCTGCCCGTCCTGGTCGGCCTGCTCGTCGCCGGCGGCGCGTCCGGCACCGGGCCCTGGGCGCTGCTCGGTGTCGGCTTCCCGGTCGGCCTCGGCGTGGTCCGCTACCTCACCACGACCTACCGCGTCACCGATGCCCGCGTCGAGCTGCGCCGCGGCCTGCTGCAGCGCCACAACCTCTCAACGCCGGTGGACCGGGTCCGCACGGTCGACCTCACCGCCTCCCCCATCCACCGGGTGCTCGGCCTGGCCGCGATCGTGATCGGCACCGGGAGCGTGGCCAGTGACGACGACGAGCGCCTGCTGCTCGACGCGCTGCCCCGCGAGCAGGCCAGCGTGCTGCGGGCCCGCCTGCTCGCCGTTCCCGCGTCCGGCGGGACGGACGCGGAGGGTGCTCCGGACGTCGTACCGGAGACGGTGGTGGCGCGCTTCTCGCCGCGCTGGCTCTGGTACGCCCCGTTCAGCGGCGCGGTCCTGGTGGCCACCGGCGCGGTCGTCGGTACGACGGCGCCGCTCCTGGAGTCCGTCGAGATCCGGATCAGCGAGGACGACCTGGACGTGTTCTCCCCCGCCGTCGTGGGTGCCCTCGCGCTCGGCGTCCTGCTCCTCGTCGCGACGCTGGCCGTCGTCGGCTACCTGGTGGTCAACGGCGGCTTCCTGCTCGCCCGGCAGGGCGCGACCTGGCACGTCCGGCGCGGGCTGCTCACGCAGCGCGAGACCAGCATCGACGTCGCCCGGCTCGCCGGAGCGACGATCGGCGAGCCCGCGGCCCTGCGGGTCGCCCGCGGGCGCCGGGTCAACGCCATCGTGACCGGCTTGCGCGGCAGCCAGCAGGGCTCGACCGTGCTGCTGCCGCCGGCGCCCCACGGCACCGCCGTCGCCGCGACCACCGCGGTGCTCGGCGACGGCGCGCCGGTGACCGGTCCCCTGCGCCGGCACGGACGCGCCGCGACGACCCGGCGCTACACGCGCGCACTGCTCGGGGCGACGCCCTTCGCCGTCCTGCCGGTCGTGGCCGTGCTGGTCGGGGCGCCCGCGGGGCTCCTCGCCCTCCCGCTCCTCGTCGTCGCGGTGGCCCTCGCGCTCGCGACCGACCGCGCGCAGTCGCTGGGCCACGCCCACGTCGCCGGCCACGTCGTCACCCGCTCCGGCTCGGTGCTGCGCCGGCGCGACGCCCTCGCCGAGCGCCACGTGATCGGCTGGAACCTCCGCGCCACCTGGTTCCAGCGCCGGGCGGGCCTGGTCTCCGTCGCCGCCACGACCGCGGGCGGCGACGGCGCCGTCAGCGTGGACGACGTCCCGGCAGCGGACGCGATCGCCCTCGCCCTGGCCGCGACCCCCGGCCTGCTCGACGAGTTCCTGGAGGAACGGTGAGCGACACCACGGACCCGGCCGGCGTGCCCGACGGGACCTACGCCCCGGTGCCCGACGGGCGGCCCGACCCCGGCGAGGTCGTCTGGGCGTGGGTGCCCTACGAGGACGACCCGCAGCAGGGCAAGGACCGGCCGGTGCTCGTGATCGGCGCCGCAGCAGGCTCGCAGGGCGAGCCGCTGCTGCACTGCCTGGTGATGACGAGCAAGGACCACGACCCCGACGCCGGCCAGGAGGCAGCCGCCGGCCGGTACTGGATGGACGTCGGCGCCGGTGCGTGGGACCCGCGCGGCCGGCCGAGCGAGGTGCGGCTCGACCGTCTCCTCGTGATCGCCGCCGACACGGTGCGGCGCGAGGGCGCGGCGCTGCCCGCCGACGTCTACGCGGCGGTCATCGAGGCCCGCCGGCCCTACGCCTGACCACGCTCAGCGCATCAGGAAGGACGCCCGCCACACCTTGTGGTCGCGCTCGCCGACCATGCCGTTCTCCTCCAGCACCGGCATGACCTTCTCGCCCATCCAGGCGATCGTCTCGCGGTAGGCCTCGTTGCCGAGCGCCTGCCGCCGGGCCTCCCGGGGGTCGAGCCCGACGGCGGCGTACACGTCGGGGTGCACCAGCGAGCGCATGGTCACGTAGGCGACCTGGGCGGTGAGCGCCTGGTGCCAGCGCAGCTTGGTGCGACTGAGCCCCTTCACCGCGGAGGCGAGCTCGTCGCGCGCGAAGGTGACGTGGCGGGCCTCCTCGGTCACGTGGATCCGGGCGATCATCCGGGCCATCGGCTGGATCCGCTCGTCGCGCATCAGGTCGCGCTGCCAGCGGTCGACCGGCTCCTCGCCGATGAGGATGCCGGCGTACGCACTGGCGCCACGGAGGGCGACCGGCCCGAGCCTGGCGAGCTGGTACGGCGTCCGGCGCGGGCCGTAGGCGCGCACGCCCATCGCCTCGATCGCGCGGCCGAACATGACGGTGTGGCGGGTCTCGTCACCGACCTCGGTGAGCATGAACTGGGTGCGGGCGGAGCGCGGGTCCTCGCGGTAGGCGTCGCGCAGGAGGATCTGCATCAGCACGACCTCGAACCAGATGCCGACACTGACCATGCTCGCGACCTCGTGCAACGACAGCTCGATGCGCTGCTCCTCGCTGAGCCGGTCCCACAGGGGCGTGCCGTAGAGCGACATCCGCTCGGGCTGCATCCACCACAGGCCGGGAACCGGTGGCGCGCTCCAGTCGATGTCGACGTCGGGGTCGTAGGACTGGCGGGCGGTCGAGCGCAGGAGCCGCTCCGACAGCGCGTCGGGGGCGACCTCGGCGGCGGGGTCGAGCAGGGTCATCGCAGGAGATCCTCCGGAAACTAGATGTGACCATCGGTAACGTCTAACTGTACTGTTGTCCGCATGGCCTCCAACGTCAAGAGCGACGGGCGCACGACCCGCTGGGAGAAGCACCGGGCTGCCCGGCGCGAGGAGTTCGTCCGGGCGGCGGTCCGCGCGATCGACACCCTCGGCCCGGACGCGTCGGTGGCCGACATCGCCGCCGAGGCGGGCGTCAGCAAGCCCGTCCTCTACCGCTACTTCGCCGACAAGTCCGAGCTGCACGCCGCCGTCGGCGCCTGGGGCACCGACCTCGTCCTCGAACGGGTGATCGCCGCCGTACTGGTCCCGGCGAGCTCGCGCGAACGGGTCACCGCCGGGGTCGAGGCGTACCTCGGGACCATCGCCGAGCACCCGCAGGCCTTCCTCCTGCTCACCCGCCAGCACGCCGGCGGCGACCCGCTGGCCGCCGGCAAGGACCTGATCGCCTCCAAGCTCTCCCGAATGCTCGGTGACGCGCTGCGCCTCCTGGGCGGCGACGCCGGGGCGGCCGAACCGTGGGCGCACGCGATCGTCGGCCTCGGCAGCTCCGTCGGCCAGTGGTGGCTCGAGCGCCGCACGATGTCGCGCGCCGCAGCGGCGGCGTACCTCGGCGAGTTCATCTGGCACGCCCTCTCCGGCGCCGCCGCCGAGCACGGCATCGACCTCTCCGCGCTCGACCCCCAGCTCGGCGCGGACAACGTCCGGCCCCTGCGGCCAGAGCGGGGGTCGGGTCGATGAGCGTCGCGCACGAGCCCCAGGAGCTGTACGACGGCCCGGCCGTCGTCCACGTCGACGGCACCGACCACGACGTGGCCGTCACCCTGCGCGGCAGCTTCCAGCCCCTCGACGGCCTGTTCCACTGGTACGGGCGGGTCGCCGCCGGCACGCCCGTCGACGACGTGCGCAGCGGCAGCACCGTGACCCTGCGCACCGAGCTCGGCGAGGCGACCGCCCGGCTGTCCGACAAGGACACCTGGGGGCGGTTCCGGATCGCCGGGACGGGGAGACCGCCCTTCTGAGGGGGCAGGAGCCCACAGACGACCGCTGGCAGACTCCGACACGAGATCGTTGCAAGACTCAGTGCCAGAGGATGGTCAAGCGACAGATGTCAGCGTCCACCGCTGATCGACGAATCTGGGATTGAGCAGGCCAGCGAATCGCTCACACCAGCGGCGCCGAAGCAGGCGGCCACCATCCACAGGGGCAGCCTGTGGATGGGCTTTGTGTCGGGCCCTTGCCGTTGAATCGACGCATGGTCAGGCTCTCGGATCTCTCCTCGGCGGCGTTGCTCGCTGCGGAGGAGTCCGGGGTGCGTGAGCGGCGGCAGGCCGAGGTCGAGTCGATGGACCGGCTGCTCGCGTGGTGCGACCGCCACAGCGAGGATCCCCAGTCCCTCCCGGGCGCGGTGCCGGGAATCGGGGGCGACCGGTTGGTCACGATTGGCGGCGACGGGACACCGGCGGTGGCCGAGCTGTGCTTCGAGGAGTTCGCGATCGCCGCCCACGCCGGTGTCGTCGCGACCGTCCACCGGGCCGCCGACCTGCTCGATCTGCGCCACCGCCTCCCCCATGTGTACGACGCCGTGCGAGCCCTGCGGCTGGAGCTGTGGGCTGCCCGCAAGGTCGCCTCGATGTCCCGCACGCTCGACCGCGACCGGGTCGCGGTCGTCGACCTCGCCGTCACGGCCGCGGCCGACGAGTCGCCGTCGCGGATCCTCGCGCTCGCCGAGGCCAAGGTCATCGAGGCCGACATCGCCGCCCACCGCCAGCGGATCGCCGACGACGAGGCCAGGAAAGGCGTGTGGCTGCGCCGCAAACGCCCCGGCGAGCGCGCCGGCAGCATCGTCGCGGAGGCCGACGTCCAGGCGCTCGGGATGCGCCTGTCCGGCGCAGGCGCCGAGGACCTGGCCGAGTTCATCGACACCGTCGCCGGCGCCCTCGCCGACCACCACGTCCCCGCCCACCCCGACGACGTGCCCACGATGGACCAGTTCCGCGCCCAGGCCGCCGAGCTGCTCGCCGACCCCGCCGCCGTCCTCACCCTCCTCGCCGGCCCGCCCGACCAGCCCGAGCCCGACCAGCCCGAGCCGGAGGCCGCCCCCGAGCCGGAGGCCGCCCCCGAGCCGGAGGCTGCACCGAAGAAGCCGCGGCGGCGTCCGGCGACCATCAACGTGTTCCTCCACCACGACGTCCTCACCGGCAAGGCCGACGGCGTCGCCCGGGTCGAGGGGATCGGACCCCTGCTCCTCGAACAGCTCGCCGCGCTCTTGGGCCACCGCGACATCACCGTGGTCCCGGTCATCGACCTCAACCACGGCCGCGCCGTGACCGGCTACGAGCACCCCACCACGATGAAGAACCGCACCCTGCTCCGCACCAGGCGCGACGTGTTCCCCCACTCCACCCGCCGCGGCACCAGCCGACTCGACCACGACCACCCCACGCCCTACGACCCCACCGGCCCACCCGGCCAGACCAGCGACCACAACGACGCACCCCTCACCCGGCGCGACCACCGCGCCAAGACCCACCTCGGGTTCCGCGTCACCCAGCTCGGCCTCGGCGCCTACCGCTGGGAGACACCCCACGGCCTCGCCCGCGTCGTCACCGGCAACGGCACCACCGCCGTCGAGCTGATCCGCGACCGCAACGGCCACGCCATCGGCGAGATCTACCCGGCCCGCTGAGGCCGTCCACAGGCACTGCCCGCACGGTGGCGCCACTCGCCCGGATCGGGTTAGCGTCTCTGCGCGTCCCCGGTCCGGGCGCAGTCATTTCTCGGGAGGACCCATGCGCTCGCTCCGCGCCGCCCTGGCGGCGTCCCTCGCCGCCGTCGCCCTGCTCGCCGGGTGCACCGACGACGACCCGTCGCCGGGTGACGCCACGTCCACCTGGACGCCCACCGGGACGCCGGAGACGCCCACGCCGAGTGCCACCGCGAAGCCGACCGAGCCGGCGCTGCCCGATGCTGCGACGAAGGCGACCGAGGCCGGGGCGCGGGCGTTCATCACGTACTACTGGGACCTGATCAACTACGCGCAGGTCACGGGCGACGTGAGAGCGCTCAAGCGGGTCTCGGGCTCCACATGCGACGCCTGCACGAGCGTCAACCAGAGACTTAATGATCAATATGAGCAAGGCGGACGGATCGAAGGAGGCACGAACTCAATCCGGATACTGAACGCCTCGGAGCTCACAACTCCCTCGAACTCCGCCTTCGGCTTCCGGCTGCGAGTGAACGTCTCGCACGACGCGCAAACGGCATACGCCAGCGACGGCACGCCTGACAGGCGTGCTGCAGGCTCCAACACCTTCACCATGGTCCTGTTCTGGACGAGCGACGAACGTTGGCGGCTCGACATCATGCAGGTCAACTGACATGCGAATGATGACTGCGGGGATCCTTTCAGTACTGCTTTGCTTCTGCGCCCCCGCGCGAGCGGACGACACAGACAAGCCAACACAAGGCGCCAGCGGGTCTGTGACGTCGGACAGCATCGTCGTCGAGGCCGCCGAGGAAGGCATACGTCGCGGGAGCGAGGACAGCGCGAGCACGTCCCGTAGTGGGAGCTCAACTGAGCCGGGTTTTAGTGCGGGCTCGAACGCCTGTCACGGTGCAGAGGCCGTAGTCGATGGATCGACTGCTGCCACGGGAATCACGTTCTGCCAGCAGTACGCCGAGCCCACCACCCCCGTCCTCACCGTCGGCCTCATCCGCACCGCCTTCGCCGAGCTCAAGCTCCCCGCCGGCACCCTCGTGATCCAGCCACCCGACGGCCTGACCCTGGTCAACTTCGACACGAACTTCTACACCACCAGCACCGACCCGATCGCCCGCACCGTCACGCTGCTCGGCCGCCGGGTCACCCTCGAGGCCACCCCCAGCACCTTCCACTGGACCTTCGGCGACGGTGAGAGCCTCACGACCAGCGACCCCGGGGCGCCGTACCCACGACTGCGGGTGACCCACAACTACCTGCGCAAGGACACCTACCGCCCCAGCCTCGCCACCACCTACACCGGCCGCTACCGCGTGGGCGATGGCCCGTGGCGCCAGATCCCCGGCACCGTCACCATCACCGGCACCGGCCAGGCCCTGCGCGCGATCGAGGCACAGCCCAAGCTCGTCAGCTACTGACCGCTGCCGCCGGCGTGACGATCACGTTGACCGCCTCGAACCCCTCCTCGCCACCCCGGTAGGCGTGCGGCCGGTCGGCGGCGAAGCGCACGTGGTCCCCGGGGCCGAAGGCGACCACCTCGTCGTCGTGCTCGACCGAGCCTGAACCGGAGAGCACGACCAGCTGCTCCTCGACGCCCGCGACGTGCGCGCCCGAGCGCCGCTCGGCACCGGGGGCGAGCCGCAGCAGGTAGACCTCGGTGGTCCGCCCGGGCTCCCGGACGACGCGCATGCGGGTGGCGAGGATGCCGTCGCCGGCGATGACGGCGCCGTCGTGGTCGTCCATCAGCGCCGCCATGGGTACGCCGAGGGGCGTCGCGACCGCGTAGAGGGTGTCGAGCGTGGGGTTGCGCTGCCCCGTCTCGAGCTCGGACAGCGTGCCCTTGCCGATGCCGGCCTCGGCGGCCAGCGCCGAGAGCGACAGCCCCCGCGCCTCACGCAGCGCCCGGATCCGCGCGCCGACGCCCGCCCGGTCAGGACCGGGCCCGGGGCCGTCCACTCGCGCCATCGCCGTCCTTCACCTAGGGTGTTCTGTATACAGAACGCCGCGCAGGTGTTCGCGAGCACCACTCGAGGAGGCGGCGTGTCCGAGGAGACTACCCACGGCCCGGTGCTCGCCGGCGTGGTCACGGCGGTCGTCGGGTTCAGCAGCTCGTTCGTCGTGGTGATCGCCGGCCTGACCGCCGTCGGCGCCTCCCCCGGCCAGGCCGCGTCCGGCCTGCTCACCCTGCTCGTCACCCAGGCCGCCGGGATGCTGTGGCTCTCCGTCCGCCACCGCACGCCGGTCGTCCTCGCGTGGTCGACGCCCGGCGCCGCCCTGCTGGCCTCGGCGACCGGCGTCGCCGGCGGCTGGCCCGCCGCGGTCGGGGCGTTCGTCGCGACCGGTGTCCTGATCCTGCTGACCGCGCTCGTCCCCAGGCTCGGCGACCTCGTCGCCGCGATCCCGCAGAGCCTCGCCCGGGCGATGCTGGCCGGCGTCCTCCTGCCGCTCTGCGTCGCCCCGGTCACCGCGGTGGTCGACGCCCCGCAGGCGGTCGCGCCGGTCGTGCTGACCTGGCTGGTCCTGCTCCGGCTCGCGCCCCGGTGGGCAGTCCCGGCATCGCTGGCAGTCGCCCTCGTCACCGTCCTCGCCACCGCCGACGTCGACGCGTCCGCCCTCGCCCCGAGCCTGGCCTGGACCACCCCGCACTGGTCCGTGCCGGCCCTCGTCGGCATCGCCCTCCCGCTGTACGTCGTCACGATGGCCTCGCAGAACGTGCCTGGCGTCGCCGTCATGGGCACCTTCGGCTACCGCGTGCCGTGGCGCGAGACGCTCGCCGTCACCGGGATCGGCACCGTCGTGGGCGCACCGACCGGCGGACACGCCATCAACCTGGCGGCGATCAGCGCGGCCCTCGCCGCCGGTCCTGCCGCGGGGCCGGACCGCAGCCGCCGGTGGGTCGCGGCCGTCAGCGCTTCGGTGACCTACCTGGTGCTCGCCGTCGCGAGCAGCGCGCTCGCGGCGATGGTGGCGGCCGCCGAGGACGGCCTGATGCAGGCAGCCGCGGGACTCGCGCTGCTCGGCACGCTCGGCAGCTCCCTCGCCGACGCGCTCGCGGACCCACGCGAGCGCGAGGCCGCCGCCGCGACCCTCGTCGTGGCCGCGTCCGGGGTCACCGTGCTCGGGATCGGCGCCGCGTTCTGGGCGCTGGTCGTCGGCCTGGGCTGCCGCGCCGTGCTGCACCGCCCGGCCCCCGACCCGGAGCCGGAGCCCACGCCGGCCTGAGCCGGCCTGAGCCGGCCCGAACCGGCCTCAGACCTCGCAGCCCCGCCGGACCTCGGTCGAGCAGATGTCGCCCCCGGCGCCGCCGTACCCGACGTCGCGACCCTTGCCGCCCTCGAGGATGTCGGTCCCGCCGAGGCCGTGGAGGCGGTCCCCACCGCCACCGCCGAAGAGGTAGTCGTTGCCCGCGGTGCCGCTGACCACGTCGGCGTACGCCGTGCCGTAGGCCAAGTTGACCGAGCGCACCGTGACCAGGCCGGCGGTGCCCCAGCGCGCCTCGCCGCGCCCGAGGCTGATCCGCACCGCACGGGCGAAGCCCTGGAAGCTCAGGGAGTCGTCACCGACCCCGCCGAGCACCGCCGGACGGGCCGCCCGCGAGCGGACGACGAACATGTCGTCGCCGGCCTCGCCGTAGGCGGTCGAGGCGCCGTCCCGGAGCCGGAACAGGTCGTCGCCGACGCCGCCGAGGCCACGGGCGCCGTGCGAGAGCTGGATGTTGTCGATGCCGGCGTCACCGCGCGCGGTCCCCCGCTTCATGACGACCAGGTCGTTGCCGTCGCCACCGCTCGCCGTACCGCCGCCGGCGACGAGGGTGTCGTTGCCACCGTTGCCGACGATCGTGTCGTCGCCGGCCACACCGACGAAGCTGTCGGGGCCGGGGCCACCGACCATCGTGTCGGCGTCGGCGGTGCCCTGCAGCGTCTCGATCCCGAGGTAGACGTCGTGGCCGTCGCCGTCCACGGTGCCGGCGGCGCCGTCGACCGTGATCGGGTGCAGCGCAGTGACGTAGGTCAGGAGGTCCCTGTCGCGTCCGCCGTCGATCCGGTCGTCGCCGCCTCCGCCGTGGAGGGCGTCGGCGCCGGTGCTGCCCAGCAGGTGGTCGTTGCCCGGGTCCCCGGCGAGCCGGTCCGCCCCGCCCTCGCCGTTGATGACGTCGTTGCCGTAGCCACCGAAGATCGCGTCGTTGCCCGTGCCGCCGCACACCACGTCGTCGCCGGCCGAACCCCGGAACGTGTCGTTGCCGGGACCGAGCCACACCACGTCGTTGAGCGGCGTGCCGTCGAGGTCGTCGTCACCGGTGGTCCCGACGACGGTGGCGGCCAGGCCACGGCAGGTCGGGGTAGCGGCGTCCGCCGGACCGGCCACGACGACCGCACCGACCATGACCAGCGACGCCCCGGACACCAGGGCAAGCAACCTCTTGCGCATACCCAGTACCTGTCGTGGGACGGGTCCTGCGTTACACGTCGGCGATCAGGCGGGCGCCCGGAACAGCGTCGAGCGCAGGCCGAACAGGCTCCGGAACCGCTCCCCCGTGAAGGTCCGGTACGCCGTCGAGCCGACCACGCGCACCCTCTCGACCCGTCCTCCGGCGGTCGTCCTCCGGACGACGACGCTCTGGAAGTCGCCGATCGCAGGCACGGTCCGCTCGATCACGTCGTCGGTGAGCGTGGCCGTCCAGGAGTTGTAGGGGTTGCCGGACGTCGCCTCGTAGGGGTCGCGCTTCTCGACCTGGTAGGGCACCGAGCCCGCGGCGGTCCACCCGCCGTTGCTCGACGAGAACTGGGCGAAGGCCGGCTTGCCGCTCGAGGTCCGCACCACGCCGGCCGTCGCCGCGATCGCCGCGTCGGACGCCGGGTGCTCCCCGCTGGCTCCGCGGTAGACCTGGGAGCGCGTGGTGTCCCAGACGTCGAAGTGCCCGCGGTCGGTGGTGTCGCGTTCGTGGACGGCGTAGGTGCGGGCGGCGACCGACTGGGCCTGCACCGCCGCAGCAGCCCAGCTCGCGGGCATCTCCACGGGGACCACGCCGCGCAGGTAGGTCTCGAGCTTGACGATGTTGACCGTCTCGCGGCCGGTGCCCGACGCCGGCACCGCCGAGCGGAGGCTGCCCCGGTAGTCCGTGGCGGCACCGGGCGTGTAGAGCCGCATCGCGTTGCCGCCCGCCTGGAACTCCGCCTCCCCGGGGATGTCGCGCACCACCTGCCACCGGTCGGTCCGCACCCAGAGCCGGGTCGCCGAGGTCCCCACCGGGGTGAGCATCCACCGGGTCGCACCGCTGCGGGAAAGGGACCACACGGTGCCCGACCGAAGGCTGCGGACCTTGAGGCCCGTGCGGTGGCCCACGATGACGTCATCGGTCGTGTCCGCCGTCAGCAGCACGGTGATGGCACCGGCCGCCTTCGCCGACTGGGTCCCGGGGTAGTAGAAGTCGAGGATCTGTGTCGCCGTCCTGCCCTGCTGGGCCGCCCCCTTCGCGCCGTACTGGGACAGGCCACGGCCGTGGCCCCAGCCACTGCCGGAGAGCGTCACCGACGCGGGGCCGGCGGCCTGGGCGGGAGGTGCCGCGGGCAGCGCCAGGAGCACGGCGCTCACCCCGGTCGCAAGTGCGACGAGGGGCGCGATGAGTCTCCTGGGGCGCAAGAGCATCATTCGAGGATAGCCCGCGGTTAAAGGGACACGACCCGCGCGAACTAGGATCCTTGTCCATGACCGAGCTCGAGAGCCAGCAGACCCCGGACCCGACCAGCGCCGACGCCAGCGCTGTCGTCGTACCGGACAAGCCGGCCCTGGAGGGGCTCGAGGCGAAGTGGGCCGAGCGGTGGAAGGCCGACGACACCTACGGCTTCGACCGCACCCAGCCCCGCGAGAACGTGTACGCGATCGACACGCCGCCGCCCACCGTGAGCGGCAGCCTGCACGTCGGCCACGTCTTCTCGTACACCCACACCGACCTGATCGCCCGCTTCCAGCGGATGCGGGGCAAGTCGGTCTTCTACCCGATGGGCTGGGACGACAACGGCCTGCCCACCGAGCGCCGGGTGCAGAACTACTTCGGCGTGCGCTGCGACCCGTCGCTGCCCTACGACCCCGACTTCACCCCGCCGGAGAAGCCGGATCCCAAGCGCCAGGTCCCGATCAGCCGGCCGAACTTCATCGCGCTGTGCGAGCAGCTGGTCGAGGAGGACGAGAAGGTCTTCGAGGCGCTGTGGCGCACGCTCGGCCTGAGCGTCGACTGGAAGATCACCTACACGACCATCGGCGAGCACGCGCAGACGGTCAGCCAGCGTGCGTTCCTGCGCAACCTGGCCCGCGGCGAGGCCTACCTGCAGGAGGCGCCGACGCTGTGGGACGTCACCTTCCAGACCGCCGTGGCACAGGCCGAGCTCGAGGCGCGCGACTACGCCGGCGCCTACCACCGCGTCGCCTTCCACAAGGCGGACGGCAGCCCCGTCCACATCGAGACCACCCGTCCCGAGCTGATCCCCTCGGTCGTCGCGCTCATCGCGCACCCCGACGACGAGCGGTACGCCGACCTGTTCGGCCAGACCGTGACCTCGCCGGTCTTCGGCGTGGAGATCCCCGTCCTCGCCCACGCCGCGGCCGAGAAGGACAAGGGTGCGGGCATCGCGATGTGCTGCACCTTCGGCGACCTCACCGACGTCCAGTGGTGGCGCGAGCTGCAGCTGCCCGTCCGTACGGTCATCGGTCGCGACGGCCGGTTCACCCGCGACACCCCGGAGTGGCTCGGGTCCGAGCAGGCGTCGGCGGCGTACGAGGACCTCAAGGGCAAGACGGTCCACTCGGCCCGTGAGGCGATGGTCGCCAAGCTCAAGGAGTCCGGCGACCTCGACGGCGACCCCAAGCCGACGCAGCGGATGGCGAACTTCTACGAGAAGGGCGACAAGCCGCTCGAGATCGTCTCCACCCGCCAGTGGTACATCCGCAACGGTGGGCGCGACGCCGGCATCCGCAGCCAGATGCTGGAGCGCGGCAACGAGATCCAGTGGCTGCCGCCGCACATGAAGCACCGCTTCGACAACTGGGTCGGCGGCCTCAACGGCGACTGGCTGATCTCGCGCCAGCGCTTCTTCGGCATCCCGTTCCCGGTCTGGTACCCCCTCGACGCCGAGGGCGAGCCCGACTACGACCGGCTGCTGCTCCCGTCCGAGGCGGAGCTGCCGGTCGACCCGTCGACCCAGGCGCCGTCCGGCTTCACCGAGGACCAGCGCGGCAAGCCGGGCGGCTTCATCGGCGACCCCGACGTGATGGACACGTGGGCGACCTCCTCGCTGACCCCGCAGATCGCGGGCGGCTGGGAGTCCGACCCCGACCTGTGGTCGCGCGTGTTCCCGATGGACCTCGCCACCCAGGCGCACGACATCATCCGCACCTGGCTGTTCAGCCGCGTCGTCCGCGCGCACTTCGAGAACGGTGCGGCGCCGTGGTCGCACGCCATGATCTCCGGCTTCATCGTCGACCCGGACCGCAAGAAGATGTCGAAGTCCAAGGGCAACGTCGTCGTCCCCGACGAGATCCTCGGCAAGTACGGCGCCGACGCGGTCCGCTGGCGGGCCGCGATCGCCCGCCCGGGTCTCGACTCGCCGTTCGACGAGACCCAGATGAAGGTCGGCCGCAGGCTGGCGATGAAGGTCCTGAACGCGTCGAAGTTCGTCCTCGGCAGTGTCGGCGCGACCGAGTTCAGCGCCTCGCGGGTCAGCCAGCCGGTCGACACCGCCCTGCTGGGCCGCCTCGCGGCCGTGGTCCGCAGGGCCACCGAGGCGTTCGAGGCCTACGACTACACGACCGCGCTCGAGGTCACCGAGAAGTTCTTCTGGGAGTTCTGCGACGACTACCTGGAGCTGGTCAAGGAGCGCGCCTACGCCCAGGACGGCGACGCCTCCGACTCCGCCCGCGCCACGCTCGCCGCCGCCCTGCAGGTCCAGCTCCGGCTGCTCGCGCCCTTCCTGCCCTACGTGACCGAGGAGGTCTGGTCGTGGTGGCAGGAGGGCTCGGTCCACCGCGCCCCCTGGCCCACCGCCACCGAGCTCGGCTCCCCCGCCGCCTCCGACGGCACCGCGATCGACGCGGTCGCGGCCGCCCTCGCCGGCATCCGCGGCGCGAAGTCGCAGGCCAAGGTCAACATGAAGACACCGCTCGCGCGGGTCGAGGTCTCCGGTCCCGACAAGGCGGTCCGCGACGCCCGGTCGGCCTCGGCCGACCTCGTCGCCGCCGGCAAGATCACCGGCGAGCTGGTCTTCACGGTGGACACCGACGCCACCGAGCTCACGGTCACCGCGGAGATCGCCGAGGTCCCCGAGCAGCCCGCGGAGTGATGCAGGCCCGGGTCCTGGCCGCTGCGGCCGTCGTCCTGGCGCTGGCCGGGTGCCGTGCGACCGAGTGGCCCTCGGACGCGGACCCGGCGGCGTTCTGCGACGTCGTGACGGACCTCCCCGTCACCGAGCACGGCGACGTCGGCGCGCTCGAGCGGCTCGGAACCCCGGAGGACCTGCCGTTCGAGGCACGCAGGTACCTGCTCGCCCTGGACGAGGGCGAGGACCCCGAACCGGCGGACGAGCAGGCGCTCGGCCAGTACATCGCCGACCACTGCTGAGGCGTCGGCGCGAGCCAGACACGCTCGCGCGCGGGCCCGGAGGGTCCGTCCGCGGCGGTCGAGCTGCGACACGCTCGCGCTGCCAGTGGTTGCGGTGTCGGCTTGCCGCCATGCCGACCTTGGTGGCACCTGAGCCAACCGCGGCGCGGCAGCGTGGCGCACTGCGGCGAAGCCGCGTCGACCGCAAGGGCGGGCCCGGAGGGTCCGTCCGCGGCGGTCGACCTGCGACACGCTCGCGCAGACCAATCAGGCGGACTTCTTCTTCTTCGTCTCGCGCAGCACGAGCGTCGGCGCGACGTCGTCGTCGACGACCTCGCGGGTGACGACGACCTTCTCGACGTCGCCGCGGCTCGGGACGTCGTACATCACGTGGAGGAGGACCTCCTCGATGATGGCGCGCAGGCCGCGGGCCCCGGTGCCCCGCTCGAGCGCCTTGTCGGCGATCGCGGCGATGGCGTCGTCGGTGAACTCGAGCTCGACGCCGTCGAGGTCGAACAGCTTCTTGTACTGCTTGACCAGTGCGTTGCGGGGCTCGGTGAGGATCTGGACCAGCGCGTCCTGGTCGAGCGGGCTGACGCTCGCGATCAGGGGCAGGCGGCCGATGAACTCGGGGATCAGGCCGAACTTGGTGAGGTCCTCGGGGCGGACCTGGGCGAGCAGGTCGTCAGCGGCTCGCTCGGCCTCGCCGCGCGGCTCGGCGGTGAAGCCCAGGGACTTCTTGCCGACACGCTGCTCGATGATGTGCTCCAGGCCGGCGAAGGCGCCGCCGACCACGAACAGGATGTTCGTGGTGTCGATCTGGATGAACTCCTGGTGCGGGTGCTTGCGACCGCCCTGCGGCGGGACCGAGGCGGTGGTGCCCTCGATGATCTTCAGCAGCGCCTGCTGCACGCCCTCGCCGGAGACGTCACGCGTGATCGACGGGTTCTCGGCCTTGCGGGCCACCTTGTCGATCTCGTCGATGTAGATGATGCCGGTCTCGGCCTTCTTGACGTCGTAGTCGGCGGCCTGGATCAGCTTGAGGAGGATGTTCTCGACGTCCTCGCCGACGTAGCCGGCCTCGGTGAGCGCCGTGGCGTCGGCGATCGCGAAGGGAACGTTGAGCATCCGGGCGAGCGTCTGCGCCAGGTAGGTCTTGCCGCAGCCCGTCGGACCGATCACCAAAATGTTGGACTTGGCGACCTCGACGACCTCGTCCTTGCTGTGCTTGCCCGACACGGGCTGCACACCGGCCTGGACCCGCTTGTAGTGGTTGTAGACCGCGACCGCGAGGGACTTCTTCGCCTGCTCCTGGCCGATCACGTAGGAGTTGAGGAACTCGAAGATCTCCTTGGGCTTCGGCAGCTCCGCGAGGTCGACCTCGGTGCCCTCGGCGAGCTCCTCCTCGATGATCTCGTTGCACAGGTCGATGCACTCGTCGCAGATGTAGACACCCGGACCAGCGATGAGCTTCTTGACCTGCTTCTGGCTCTTGCCGCAGAACGAGCACTTCAACAGGTCGCCACCGTCACCGATGCGTGCCACGGGTCCTCCTCAGGTCTGAACTCCCCGACGGTACTCCCTGCGCCGCCGCAAGTGCAGCGTGACACGGGGAGTACCGGCTCGGGTTCGGGGAGGTCATCGGTCGTACGTCGTACTCTTCGGCAGCCCTGGTCCGGATCAGACCAGTGCGGGGGTCTTCAGCGACTCCAGCACGGAGTCGATCAGGCCGTACTCGATCGCGCCCTGCGCGGTCAGGATCTTGTCGCGCTCGATGTCGCGGCTGACCTCGTCGATCGACTTGCCGGAGTGGTCGCTGATCATCTTCTCGAGGAGCTCGCGCATCCGCAGGATCTCGTTGGCCTGGATCTCGATGTCCGAGGTCTGGCCGAAGGTGCCCTCGGTGTAGGGCTGGTGGATCAGGATCCGGCTGTTGGGCAGCGCCAGGCGCTTGCCCTTGGCTCCCGAGGCGAGCAGGATGGCCGCCGCCGAGGCCGCCTGGCCGATGCACACGGTCTGCACGTCCGGCTTGATGAACTGGATCGTGTCGTAGATCGCGGTCAGCGCCGTGAACGAGCCACCGGGCGAGTTGATGTAGATGCTGATGTCCTGGTCGGGGTTCATCGACTGCAGGCACAGCAGCTGGGCGATGACCGCGTTGGCGACCTCGTCCGAGATCGGGGTGCCGAGGTAGATGATGCGGTCCTCGAACAGCTTCGTGTAGGGGTCGATCCGTCGGATGCCGTACGACGTGCGCTCTTCCCACTGCGGGATGTAGTAGTTCATGGGTTGCTCACTCAGTCCTTCTTGTGGGCCGGCCGACCCTCGTCGACGGCTTCCTTGGCGCTCTTGACGACCTTGTCGACCAGGCCGTACTCCAGGGCCTCCTGGGCGGTGAACCAGCGGTCGCGGTCGGCGTCCTCGGTGACCTGCTCGACGCTCTGGCCGGTGTGCTCGGCGATCAGGTCGAGCAGCACCTTCTTGATGTGCAGCGACTGCTGCGCCTGGATCTTGATGTCGGAGGCCGAGCCGCCCATGCCGGACGACGGCTGGTGCATCATGATCCGCGCGTGCGGCAGCGCGTAGCGCTTGCCCTTGGCTCCGGCGCACAGGAGGAACTGGCCCATCGACGCAGCCAGGCCCATGCCGACCGTGGCGACGTCGTTGGGGATGTAGTTCATCGTGTCGTAGATCGCCATGCCGGCGTCGACCGAGCCGCCGGGGCTGTTGATGTGGAGGAAGATGTCCGCCTCCGGGTCCTCCGCCGACAGCAGCAGCAGCTGGGCGCAGATCGCGTTGGCGTTCTGGTCGCGCACCTCGGAGCCGAGGAACACGATCCGCTCGCGGAGCAGCCGGCTGTAGATGTTGTCGTCGAGGAAGTTGATCCCCGCGCCGCCGTTCATCTCATGGCCGGCCGCGTGGCCACCGGGAAGAATCTGAGTCACGCGAGCGACACTAGCCGTACGGAGCGGCAGATCCACGCGTTGCACGCCGCTGTTCGCCGACAGCCGAAACGACGCGCGCCGCCGGGTTCAGCCCTCGGCCGCGGCCTTGAGGCCGGCGAGCGTCGCGGCCATGCCCCGCTCCAGCTCGTCGGCGTGCTCCTCGTTGCCGCCGAGGGCCAGCGGTGCGACGATCCGGCTGCCGAGGCTCAGCCCCGACGGGACGGGACGGCGGTGCACCACGCGGGTCCGTCCGGCGTCGAGCGGCTCCAGCTCCCACACCCACCGGGCACCGCTGGACGGGGTGTCCCAGACCAGCCGCTCACCGGGAACCACGTCGGCGACCACGCTGCGGGTCGGCCAGACGAAGGCCTTGCGGCGGTTGATGCCGAGGTACCACTGCCCCACCCGCAGGCCGCCGCGCTTGAGCGGCAGCATCTTCACGGTCTCCGGGCTCCAGCTGGCCAGCTGGCTGAAGTCGGTCAGGAGCGCCCAGACGTGCTCGGCAGGCGCGTCGACCTCGGCCTCGGCGCGGAGCTCTCGGGCAGCATTCGGTGTCGCCATGTGCCCATCTTGGCAAGGACCGGAACCCCGCGTCACCTGTCAGAAGCCGGGGTTCGCGAAGGTCAGCCACAGCAGCCCGGGCACCGCGACCGCACAGCCGGCCAGGATCGCCAGCACCAGCCCGGCGGTCCGGTCGGCGAGAAGCCAACCCAGGCCCGCCAGGACCGCGCCGAGAACGCCGGGAACACCGATCACGAGCGCGACGAGGTAGCCGATCGCCGTCAGCGGGTCGTCGGACGGATCGGTCTCGGTCACCCACCAGCAGAAGGCGCCGAAGCCGGTCTCCACGACGCCCAGCACGAGGGCGACGACACTGGTGACGACAGCGGCCTTGCGGGTCGAGGGGGACGACGAGGAGACGGAGGGCATGCGCGGGTCGCTCATGTCCCGAGCGTCGTACGACGCGCGCCGCACCGGATGAGTAGTGCGACTCAGTTTCGGCCGGCTGCGGCGGCCGGGGCGGGTTCGGCGAGCCACCGCGCGAGCGCGGTGTGCACGTCCGGGTGGTTGAGCAGGCCGAAGTGGTCGGTGCGCGGGAGGTGCAGCACCTCGGCTCCCGGGAACAGCTCGGTCCCGCGACGGTCGCGGCCGGTGGCCGAGCGCGGGGTGACGAGCAGGTCGCCGATGGTGCTGGCGACCGGGTGCCGCGGCGAGCGGGTCAGGGTCGCCGACACGAGTCGGTAGCGGGCGTGCGGCAGCGGCGGCACGTCGTGCGCGAGGCCCTCGATGAGGTCGCGGATGCCGGGCGCCTGGCGGTCGATGATCCTGCCGAACGCGGCGACCTCGGGGAGCCGGGCCAGCCCGCGGCTGGCGTGGTCCGCCCCCACGGCGAACCACGAGCCGAGGTGGGGCGTCCCGAGGGTGACGACGTCGGTGACCAGGCTGGTCCACGCGGCAGGCGCGTCGCCGTCGGCCACCACGGCCGAGGACGCCCGCATCACGAGGCCGCCCAGCGAGTGGCCGACGAGCGCGATCCGGGTCACCTCGGTCGGCCACGCGTCGACCAGGCGCTGGAGGAGCGAGGCGAGCACGACGCCGTTCTCGCGCAGTGGCAGGCCGGTGTTGGCGCGGAGGTAGACCGGCGTCCAGCCACGGCGGGCCAACGTCTCGCCGTACGTCGAGCCCAGGCGGTCACGGTGCCGCCGCCAGTAGTCCTCGGTCTCGCAGAGGCCGTGGAGGAAGACGACGAGCTGACCGGTGGCGTCCGGGAAGTCGGCGGCGACCCAGCCCGGCTCCAGCGTCACGTCGCGCCCGTCGCGACGCACGGCCATCTCGATCGCCAGCCGCGGCCGCTCGCGGCGCAGCTCCTCCCCGATCAGGCCGTTGACGGCGGAGCTGACGAAGCGGCCACGCGGGCCGTCCTCGAGCCGCGGGCCGAGGCCGGTCTCGGCGAGGCGGGACAGACCTGCGCTCGCTCCGCGCAGCGACAACCCCAGGGCGCCGTACACGGTGGCGGCGATGCCACGGTGGAGCACCTCTGCCGGGCGGCCGGCCGGCCCGAGGCCGAGCCCCACCGTGCCGTGCACGCGACGGGAGATCGCCTCATGGGTGTCACGGGCGGTTGCGACGACCAAGTCGTCGAGCACGGCCGTGGCCAGCGCCGCGGCGTCGACGAGGGTCGGTTGCTGCCTCATGACAACGAAGACTACCCCGTTGAGTGCACAGTCGTACACTCAACGGGGTGGTCAAGCGATGAGGCTCAGGCCTCGGTCGACTCCTCGGCAGCGCCCTCGGCGGCCTCGTCAGCGGCGGCCTCGGCGGCCTCCTCCTCGGGCTCACCGATGCTGCCGTCGGCCTTGAGGTTCTTCAGCTCGACGACGTTGCCGGCACCGTCCTTGACCTCGGCGCCCTCGACGAGCAGCTGCAGCGCCTTGCCGCGGCGGATCTCCTGGACCAGCTCGGGCACGTGGTTGTGCTCGAACATGTGGTTGACGAACTCCTGCGGGTCCTGGCCGGACTGCTGGGCGCGACGGATCATGTGCTGCGTCAGCTCGCCCTGGTCGACGCCCATCTCCTCCTTGTCCGCGATCTCGTCGAGGATGAACTGCGCGGCGACGGCGTCGCGGACCCGGCGCTCGAGGTCGGCCTCGAACTCCTCCTGGGTCTGGCCCTCCTCCTCGAGGTACTTCTCGAGGGTGAGGCCGGAGAACTGCAGCTGCTGCTCGAGGTTGGCGCGACGGGCGTTGAGCTCCTCGGTCACCATCGTCTCGGGAAGCGGGATCTCGACCTTCTCCAGCAGCGCCTCGAGGACGGCGTCCCGGGCGGCCGCGGCCTGCTCGAGGCGCTTGCCGCGGGTGAGCCGCTCGCGCACGTCCTCGCGGAGCTCCTCGAGGGTGTCGAACTCCGAGGCCTCCTGGGCGAAGTCGTCGTCCAGCTCGGGGAGCTCCTGCTCCTGGACCTGGGTGACCTTGACCTTGACCTCGACGTCCTGGCCGACGAGCTCGCCGCTGACCAGCTGCGTCGTGAAGGTCTTCTCCTCGTCGACCGCCATGCCGGCGAGCGCCTCGTCGAGACCGTCGATCATGCCGCCGTTGCCGACCTTGTAGGAGAAGCCCGCGATCTCGGCACCCTCGACGACCTCGCCGTCGTTGGTGGCGACGAGGTCGATGACCACGAAGTCACCGTCCTGCGCGGCGCGCTCGACGTCGATCAGCGTGCCGAAGCGCTCACGGAGCGCGTCGATCTGCTCGGCGACGTCCTCGTCGGTGACGGTGAGGTCGTCGACCGACGCCTCGAGGCCGTCGTACGACGGGAGGTCGATCTCGGGCTTGACGTCGACCTCGGCGGTGAACTCCAGGCCGTCGTTGTCCTCGAACTTCGTGACCTCGATGTCCGGCTGCGCCAGCGGGGTGAGGTTGTTCTCCTGCAGTGCCTCCACGTACGCCTTCGGCAGCACGTCGTTGACGGCCTCGTCGAGGACGACGCCGCGGCCGACCTGGCGGTCGATGACCTGCGGCGGGACCTTGCCGCGGCGGAAGCCGGGCACGTTGATCTGCTTCGCGATCTTCTGGTACGCCGCGTCGAGGCTCGGCTTGAGCTCCTCGAAGGGCACCTCGACGGTCAGCTTGGCCCGGGTCGGGCTCAAGGTCTCGACGGCGCTCTTCACAGGTGTTCTCCTACTGTCTGATGAGTGGTGCGCGGGCCGCGGCCCGCTGGTGCGATCGGGGTGATCTGTCGGGGCGACAGGACTCGAACCTGCGGTCTCCTGCTCCCAAAGCAGGCGCGCTAGCCACTACGCTACGCCCCGTCGAGCGGACCGCCGCCGGGCGGTGGACCGCACTTCGAGGGGATGACGGGAATCGAACCCGCGTAATCAGTTTGGAAGACTGAGGCTCTACCATTGAGCTACATCCCCGGATGTCCAGCGGCACCGTGGTGCTGCGCCGAAAGACCCGGGCAATCGTGCCACACGGGCCCCCGTCACCTGTAACTCAGGGGCGTCGGTGGACCAGCAGCAGAGCGCGGTCGTCGTCCGGCGAACCGACGACACCGACCAGGCGGTCGGCCAGGCCGTCCCACGACCCGCGCAGCAGCGACTCCGCCGCGCCCATCATGTGGTCGATGCCGAGCTCGATGTCGCGGCGCGGCTCCTCGACCATCCCGTCGGTGTAGAGCAGCAGGCTGTCGCCCTGGTCGAGCCGACCCCGGATGCAGTCGTAGGCGACGTCCTCGACGATGCCGAGCACGGGGCCCTCCGCCTGCAGCATCTCCCAGCGACCGGAGCCCGCGTGCCTCTGGACGGCCGGCGGGTGCCCGGCGCTGCGCAGCTCGAAGACACCGGTGGCGAGGTCAACGGAGACGTGGACGGCCGTGGCGAAGCCCTCCTCCCAGTCACGCTGGAGGAGGTAGTCGTTGGCCGCCGGGAGGAAGCGGGCCGGAGGCAGCGCCCCGACCAGGCCGCCCATCGCGCCCGACAGCTGCAGCGCCCGGGTGCCCGCCGCCTCGCCCTTGCCGGACACGTCGACGACCACCAGCTCGAGGCTCCCGCGGTCCCGCCTGGTCGCGACGACGAAGTCGCCCGCGAAGGGCGAACCGCCGGCCGAGGAGAGCGCGGACTCGACGAGCCACTCGCGGGGCAGGGCCGGGATCTCCCCCTGCGCCACGATCCGGTCGCGCAGGTCGACGAGCATCGACTGACCGCGCAGCGGACCGACGCCGATCTGACCGCGCCGCAGTGACAGCACGATGACCAGGACCGCGATCGTCGCCATGACGCCGAGCGCCGTCGCGATCCGGATCGTGTACTCCTCCTGCAGGACGCCGGCCGTCACCAGGGCGAGCAGGATGTAGCTCGCGAACCACGGCAGCACCCGGCTGCTGAGGAAGAGGATCCCGAGCACCAGCGGCAGGAAGATCAGGTTGATCGGGACGTCCGCCGGCTCGAACCAGATGCCGACGACGACCCCCGCGGCGACGAGCGCCAGCCCGCAGGCGATCCCGAGGTCGGTCAGTATCCATCGGCGGCCGGCGGCGATCATCGCGCCGCCCGGGAGCGGAAGGTGGGCTGGCACCGGGCGCACCAGAACAGGTTGCGCCCGCCCAGCACCTCGGTGCGGACCGGGCGCTCGCACACGTGGCACGGCTGCCCGGCACGGCGATAGACGTAGACCTCGCCGCCGTGGTCGTCCACCCGCGGCGGACGTCCCATCGCGTCGGGCAGGTGCGCCGGCCGGACGGTGTCGATCCGCCCGGTGCGCACTCCCTCCCGCATCAGCACGACGAGATCGTCCCAGATCGCGTGCCACTGCGAGACGCGAAGCGTCCGACCGGGGCGCATCGGGTGGATCCGGTGCCGGAAGAGGACCTCGGCGCGGTACACGTTCCCCACCCCCGCCAGGACCGCCTGGTCCATCAGGAGCGAGCCGATCGGCGCACTGCTGCGGCCGATCCGTTCCCAGGCACGATCCGGCTCCGCGTCCTCCCGCAGGGGGTCGGGCCCGAGCCGCGCGATGACGGCGTCCCGTCCGGCGGCGGTGACCAGCTCGCACCGGGTCGCGCCGCGCAGGTCCGCGTACGCCGCCCGCTCCCCCGCACCGGCCGGACGGACCAGGCGCAGCCGCACCTGGCCGACGGGGTCGGGGACGGCCTCGACGTCGTCGTACACGTCGAACTGGCCGTAGAGCCCGAGGTGGACGTGCACGAAGAGGTCACCCTCGAAGCGGATGAACAGCTGCTTGCCCCAGGCGTCGGCGTCCACGAGGCGGCTGCCGTCCACCTGGCGCGCGCCGGCGTCGAAGCGGCCCTGCGGGCTGCCGGCCCGCACCCGGCGGCCACCCAGGACGGTGGTGATCTCGCCGGCGAGGCGGTGGAGGGTGTGCCCCTCGGGCACGCCTACGCCTCGCCGTGGCCCAGTGCGGACTCCGGCAGCGGCGGGAGCTCACCCGTCGTCTCGTACGACGCCATCTGCCCGATCCGGCGCACGTGGCGCTCGTCGCCGGGGAACGGCGTGCTGAGGAAGACCTCGACCAGGCGGGTCATCTCGTCGATCGTGTGCATGCGGCCGCCGACGGCGACGACCCACGCGTCGTTGTGCTCACGGGCCAGGCTGGCGGTCTCCTCCGACCACGCGAGCGCGGCACGGATGCCCTTCACCTTGTTGGCGGCGATCTGCTCACCGTTGCCCGAACCGCCGATCACGACGCCGAGGCTGTCGAGGCCGGCCTCACGGTCGGCGCGCACGCCCTCGGCGGCGCGCAGGCAGAAGACGGGGTAGTCGTCGAGGGCGTCGTAGACGAACGGTCCGTGGTCGACCGGCTCGTAGCCGTTGTCGGTCAGCCAGCTGGTGAGGTGGGACTTCAGCTCCAGGCCGGCGTGGTCGCAGCCGAGGTGAACGCGCATGGCCGCCATTCTCTCAGGCATCACGCCTGGTGGAGTCGGCGGGCCGCCTCCGCGATCGAGCCGCTGATCGAGGGGTAGACGGTGAAGGTGTTGGCGAACTCGTCGGCCGTGAGCCGCTCCTTCACCGCGAGGGTCACCGGGTGGATCAGCTCCGACGCGCGGGGGCCGACGACGACGCCGCCGAGCAGGACCCCCGATCCCGGACTGATGAAGAGCTTCACGAAGCCGTCGGTGATGCCCTGCATCTTCGCCCGCGCGTTGGTGGCGAGCGGCTGCAGGACGACCTCCGCGAGGGTCTTCCCCGCGTCGACCTGCTGCTGCGTCACGCCCACGGTGGCGATCTCGGGCGAGGTGAAGACGTTGGACGACACGTCGCGCAGGTCGAGCGGCGCCACGGCGTCGCCGAGGAAGTGCCACATCGCGATCCGGCCCTGCATCGCCGCCACCGAGGCGAGCATGAAGACGCCGGTGCAGTCGCCGGCCGCGTAGACGCCACGGGCCGAGGTGCGCGACACCCTGTCGACCTCCACGAAGCCGCCGTCGTCGAGGCGGACGCCGGCCTCCTCGAGCCCGAGGCCGGCCGTGTTGGGGACCGAACCGAGCGCGAGGATGCAGTGCGAGCCGGTGACCTCGCGGCCGTCGGCGAGGGTCACCGTGACGACGTCGCCGTCGCGGGCGACCGACTGCATGCGGGACTGGCCCAGGACCGTCATGCCGCGGCGGGTGGCGACGTCCTCGAGCACCTGCGCCGCGTCCTGGTCCTCGCCCGGCAGCACGCGCTCGCGCGAGGAGACGAGGGTGACCGGGATGCCGAGCGCCTGGTAGGCGCTGGCGAACTCGGCGCCCGTGACACCCGACCCGACGACGATCATGTGCTCCGGCACCACGTCGAGGTCGTAGACCTGCTCCCACGTGAGGATCCGCTCGCCATCGGGCTGGGCGGTGGGGAGGGTGCGTGGCGAGGCGCCGGTCGCGACGAGGATCGCGTCGGCGTCGTACGACGTCGCGGTGCCGTCGTCGGCGGTCGCGATCACCCGCGACGGACCGTCGAGCCGGCCCCGGCCGTGGACGACGCTCACGCCCTCCCTGGCCAGCCGGCTCTCGATGTCGGCCGACTGGGCGAGCGCGAGCGCCTTGACCCGCCGGTTGACCCTGGCGAGGTCGACCCGCGGCGAGTCGACCTCGATCCCGAGCTCGCCCGCCTCCAGCAGGTCGGTCATCACCTCGGCGGTGGCGATCAGCGTCTTGCTCGGCACGCAGTCGGTGAGCACGGCCGAGCCACCGATGCCGTCGGAGTCGACGACCACGACCTCCGCCCCGAGCTGCGCGGCGACCAGCGCCGACTCGTAGCCGCCCGGACCTCCACCGACGATGACGACGCGCGCCATGACAGTCCCCCTCGCCCGGTCCGTCGCCTCAGAGGTGGATCATGTGGCCGGCGATCCCGTGGATCGCCTCCTTGACGGCCTCGGACAGCGTCGGGTGCGCGAAGACGTTGCGGCCCACCTCGTCGGCGGTCAGGTCCCACTTCTGGGCCAACGTGAGCGCCGGGAGGAGCTCGGTCACGTCGGGCCCGATCATGTGGGCGCCGAGGATCTCGTTGTGCTCGGCGTCGGCGACGATCTTCACGAAGCCGACGCCCTCGCCGAGGCCCTGGGCCTTGCCGTTGGCCGAGAACGGGAAGGAGGCGGTCTTGACGTCGTACCCCTTGTCCTTCGCCTGCTGCTCGCTGTAGCCGAACGAGCCGATCTGCGGCTGGCAGTAGGTCGCCCGGGGCACGAAGTCGTACTCGACCGGCATGGTCTCGACGCCGGCGATCGTCTCGGCGGCGACGACGCCCATCGCGTCGGCGACGTGGGCGAGCATGAGCTTGGCGGTGACGTCGCCGATGGCGTAGACGCCCTCGACACTGGTGCGGCAGTACTCGTCGATCGCGATCGCGCCGCGCTCGGTCAGCTCCACGCCCGTGCTCTCCAGGCCGTAGCCCTCCAGCCGCGGCGCGAACCCGAAGGCCGCCAGGAACTTGTCGGCCTCGAGCACCTGCTCCTCACCACCCGCAGCCGGGGCGACGCGGACCTTCACACCCGAACCGGTGTCCTCGACACCCTTGACCGCCGTCGAGGTCAGCACCTTCACGCCGAGCTTCTTGTAGTGCTTGGCGAGCTCCTTGGACACGTCGGCGTCCTCGGTCGGCACCATCCGGTCGAGGAACTCCACGATGGTGACGTCGACACCGAAGTTCTTCATGACGTAGGCGAACTCGACACCGATGGCGCCGGAGCCGCCGATGATCATCGAGGACGGCACCGTCTCGTCGAGAATCTGCTCCTCGTAGGTGACGATGTTCTTGCCGTTGGGCGTGACCCCGGGGACGCTGCGCACGGTCGCGCCGGTGGCGATGATGAGGTTGTCGCAGGTGTGCTCGACGGTGGAGCCGTCGTTGAGCGCCACCGACACGGACTTGGGACCGGTCAGGGTGCCCCAGCCGTCGACCTCGGTGATCTTGTTCTTCCGCATCAGGTAGTGGACGCCCTTGACGATGCCTGCGCTCACCTGGCGGGAGCGGGCGTGCGTCGGGCCGAAAGCCATCGTCGCGTCGCCCTCGATGCCGTACTTGGCCTTCTCGTGGGTCAGCGTGTGCGCCAGCTCGGCGTTCTTGAGCAGCGCCTTGGACGGGATGCAGCCCACGTTGAGGCACACACCGCCCCAGTACTGCTTCTCGATCACGGCAACGGTCTTGCCGAGCTGGGCGGCGCGGATCGCGGCGACGTACCCACCGGGGCCGGCACCGAGGACGAGGACATCGAAGTGGGTCACGACCCAAGCCTAGTGGGGGGTGTGCTTGTGTCTCACATCACGCTGGGGCAGAGTGCAGCTACTCACTGGTACGGCGACACGGGGTCGTCGTCCGCTCAGAGGAAGCTGCTCCCTCCATGTCTCGGATTCTCGGATTCATCCTCGCCTGCGCAGTCGCCCTCGCCGGGCTCTCGGCCGTCCCGGCGAGCGCCGGCGCGGCCCCCGCCACCCCCGCCACCACCGCAGCCCCGGCGGGCCTGCTCGACGTCATCGTCACGCTCGAGCCGGGCGCCGATGCCCCGGCGGCCGCCCGTGCCCTCGTCACCCGCAAGGGCGGCCGGGTCAACCACGTCTACTCGCACGCGCTCAACGGCTTCGCCGCCACGCTGACCGACTCGCT
This sequence comes from uncultured Nocardioides sp., assembly GCA_964487275.1. GTDB lineage: Bacteria > Actinomycetota > Actinomycetes > Propionibacteriales > Nocardioidaceae > Nocardioides. The sequence goes on from CAZAQE010000004.1 coordinate 129,650, forward strand.
GTTCGCGCTCCTGCGGGCCGACTCGCGGGTCAGGTCCGTCGAGCTCGACCGGCCGGTCCGCATCAGCGACACCCAGTCGCCCACGCCCAGCTGGGGCCTCGACCGCGTCGACCAGCGCAACCTCCCGCTCGACAGCTCCTACACCTCCACCGCGACCGGCCAGGGTGTCGACGTGTACGTCGTCGACACCGGCATCCTGACCACGCACCCCGACTTCGGCGGGCGTGCGGTGTCCGGCACCGACACGGTCGACGGTGACGCCAACGCCACGGACTGCAACGGGCACGGGACCCACGTCTCCGGCACGATCGGCGGGTCGTCGTACGGACTCGCGAAGCGGGCCGACCTGATCGGCGTCCGGGTCCTCGACTGCAACGGTTCGGGCGCCACGTCCGGCGTCGTCGCCGGCCTCGACTGGATCGTCGCGCACCACCAGGCCGGCCAGCCGGCCGCGGCCAACATGAGCCTCGGCGGCGGCGCCTCGACGGCGCTCGACGCCGCCGTCAACCGGGTGATCGCCGACGGCGTGACCATGGCCGTGGCCGCCGGCAACGAGAACGCCGACGCCTGCACGAAGTCGCCAGCCCGGGTCCCCAACGCCCTGACCGTCGCGGCCAGCGACCGCAACGACGCCCGGGCCAGCTTCTCCAACCGCGGCACCTGCGTCGACCTGTTCGCGCCGGGCGTCGACATCACCTCGGCGTGGCTGAACAACGGCGCCAACACGATCAGCGGCACGTCGATGGCGACCCCGCACGTGGCCGGCGCCGCGGCGCTGTACCTCGAGTCGCACCCGTCCGCCTCGCCGAGCGCGGTGAGCACGGCGATCGTCAACGCGACCACGAAGGGCAGGATCAGCGGGACGGCGCGCACCTGCGTGCTGCTGATCATCTGCTCCCCCGCGACGCCGGCCAACCACCTCCTCTACACGGGCAGCTGAGGTACGCGCCGAACCAGATGTCGACACGCGCCTCCCAGCCCGACCGTCACGTCGGGCCGGGAGGCGCGTTGTTCATGCGGGGGACGTCGTGGGGGCGCGCCCGGACAGGAGCAGGTCCGACCATGATGATGCGCATCGGCAGTGTTGTCCTCGCGGGCGTCCTCGCGCTCGGCGTCCCGGCGGTGGCCACCCCGGCACCCGCCCCTGCCCAGGAGGCCGCCGCCGCTGCGCCCGCCGGGCTCCTCGACGTCGTGGTCACCCTCCAGCCGGGCACCGACCCGGCGACCGCCGCGCGGTCGCTGGTGACCAACCGGGGCGGCCGGGTCACCGCACTCTTCTCCAGCGCCGTCGACGGCTTCGCCGCCACCCTCACGTCCTCGCTCCTGGACCTGCTGCGCGGCGACGCGCGGGTCCGGTCGGTGGAGCTCGAGAAGACCTTCCGCGCCACGGCCACCCAGACCCCGACGCCGAGCTGGGGCCTGGACCGGATCGACCAGCGCTCGCTGCCGCTGAACCGGGCCTACACCTACCTGCGCACCGGCGCGCGGGCGCACGTCTACGTCGTCGACACCGGCATCCAGCTCACGCACCCCGACTTCGGCGGCCGCGCGATCAACGGCATCGACACGATCGACGGCGACCGGACGGCCCAGGACTGCAACGGGCACGGCACCCACGTCGCGGGAACGGCCGGGGGCGCGCGGTACGGCGTCGCGAAGCGGGTGCGCCTGATCGGCGTACGGGTGCTCGACTGCGCCGGCAGCGGGGAGACCTCCCAGGTGGTGGCCGGCCTCGACTGGGTGGTGCGGCACCACCGCGCGGGGCAGCCCGCGATCGTGAACATGAGCCTGAGCGGTCCGGTGTCCGCCGCGCTCGACACCGCGGTGCGCAGGGTGATCGCGGACGGCGTGAGCGTGGTCGTCGCCGCCGGCAACGCCAACGCGGACGCCTGCAAGTCGTCGCCGGCGCGCGTCCCCGGCGTGCTGACGGTCGCCGCCTCCGACCGCGCCGACGCCCGCGCGGGCTTCTCCAACTGGGGCACCTGCGTCGACCTCTTCGCGCCCGGCGTCGACATCACCTCCGCCTGGCGGGGCAGCACCACGCGGACGATCAGCGGGACGTCGATGGCGACGCCCCACGTGGTCGGCGCCGCGGCCCTCTACCTCGACGCCTACCCCGGCGCCTCCCCCGCGAGCGTGCACTCCGCGATCGTCGGCACGTCGACGAAGGGCAAGGTCACGGGGACCGAGAAGACGTGCCTGCTGCTCTTCTGCTCGGCGGGGACGCCCAACAACGGGCTGCTCTTCGTGCCGCGCTGAGCGGGCTGTCCGGCACGGCGTGCCTGACGCACTAACCTGACCGGGTGACGTCGTACGCCGCCTACGGCACCAACCTCGACCCGCTCCGGATGGGCGAGCGGTGCCCGCACTCCCCGCTGCAGACGACGGGGTGGCTGACCGGCTGGCGGCTCACCTTCGGCGGCGAGGAGCACGGCTGGGACGGCGCGCTCGCGACGATCGTCCAGGACCTGACCACCGCCGTCTTCGTCGCCGTGTACGACGTCAGCCCGCTCGACGAGCCGAACCTCGACCAGTGGGAGTCGGCCGACTCGGGCCTCTACCGCAAGACCAAGGTGCGGGTCTCGACCATGGTCGGCGAGATCGTGGCGTGGACCTACGTGCTCGACGCGTACGAGGGCGGGCTCCCGTCGGCGTCGTACCTCGGCGTGATCGCGGACGCCGCCGAGTCGGCCGACGCCCCGGCCGACTACGTCGAGGCGCTGCGGCGGCGCGACTGCCGCTCCACCGGCCTGTGACGGCGGCCACGCGCGGGGCGTGACCCGCGGTAACCTGAACCGTTGTCACATTCGTGCGCACGCCCTCCCGTTTCACCCGTGTCCTGACCGTGGCCGTCGCCGGCCTCGCGGCCCTCGCCCTCGCGGCCTGCGGCACCATGCCGGTGCCCGAGGAGGCCGTGAACGAGCAGGACGCCGCGCTGGAGCTGCCCGTGGCGCTGCGACCGGCCGAGTCCGGGCTGCGCTCGGTCATGTGGGTCGGCAACAACTGGGACGGCACGGCGAGCATCGTCGACGCCCGCACGCTCACCGTCCTCAAGCGCGGCGTGAACCTGGTGCCCGACAAGGCCGAGGAGACCAACCGGATCCTGAAGGACCCGGTGGCGCTGGTGTTCTACCTGGCGATCAACGCCGGTCCCGGCCAGGGCCACAACCAGTACGTCGACGACATGTTCACCACGATGGACGGCAAGTACCTCGCCGTCTCCCGGCCGAGCTTCGCCGACGTGGTGTGGATCGACATCGCCAAGGCGACCGCGGGCCGGACGGACTCGATCGTGCGGGAGCAGCAGATGGACGGCTACCGCACCGACCACATGCAGGTCTCGAACGACGGCTCCCGGCTGCTGGTCTCGGACTCGACCGCGCGCCAGGTGATCGAGTACTCGATGGTCGACGGGACGCTCGACGGCAAGGCCGTGCGGGTGGGCGACCGGCTGCGCACCTTCCCCTCGGGCGAGACCCCCCACGAGAGCAACTACACCGAGGACGGCGAGCGGATCCTGCACGCGTCGATCGGCCGCGTCTACACACCGCTGGACGACCTCGACCCCGCCGACGGCAGCCTCCTCGGCCTGCCGCTCAACAAGCTGGGCCTCGGCCTGCTCGGCCTCGACCGGTTGCTGAACAGCCTGCCGTGGTCGGCGCTCGAGGGGGCCGTCAAGGCGGACCGCTGGCTGCAGTACGTCGACGCGGAGACCTTCGAGGTCCTCGACCGCTGGGACATGGGCAAGGAGCTGGCCGAGGCGGGCCACCCGGGCATGAGCAGCGCGGTGCGCCCGGTCGCGGTCCACCCCGACGGCCGCCTGCTCTACCTGCAGGTGTCGTTCCTGCACGGGTACGTCGTCTTCGACACCGAGGCTGACGACCTCAACGCTCGCAGCGACTACACCCTCGGCGGCGAGGCGGAGCCCGCGACCGGCGCCGTGGTCGACGTCGTCGACCTCGAGAACCGCGTGCCGACGATGATGCGCGAGGCCTATGTCAACGACTCCGCGCACCACGGGATCGCGATCAGCGGCGACGGCGAGACGCTGTGCGTCGCCGGGACGATGGACGACTATGCCGCGCTGATCGACGCCGACACCGGCGAGGCGACGTACTTCGACGAGACGACCACCGGCCACCACTACGGCAAGCCCTACTGGGCGACGGAGGGCCTGGACGAGACCTGCTGGGTCTCGCTGTCCGACGACGACGCCGTGGCCGTGCTCTCGACCCGCACCGGCGAGGAGGTCGCCTACCTCCCGGTCGGCAACCACCCGCAGCGGGTGCGGCACGGGTACGTACCGGAAACCGTGGTCGCCGGGTGGTGACGACTACCCTGCACCCGTGACCGACACCCCCTCGCCGTACGCCCTCGCCGAAGAGGCCGCTGCCCGCCTCGCCGACCTGACGGGCGTGGCACGCCACGACGTCGCGCTGGTCCTCGGGTCCGGCTGGCTGCCCGCGGCCGAGGCACTCGACCCGACCGGCGAGAACACGACGGAGCTCTCGGTGACCGACCTGCCGGGCTTCGCGGCGTCGGCCGTGGCCGGGCACTCGGGCAAGGTCCGCTCGATCCGGCTGCCCGGCGTCGACGGCGACCGGCACCTGCTGGCCTTCCTGAGCCGCACGCACTACTACGAGGGCAAGGGCGTCCCGGCCGTCGTGCACGGCGTCCGTACGGCGGCCGCCGCGGGCTGCCGCGCCATCGTGCTGACGAACGGTTGCGGCGGCCTCAAGGAGGGCTGGACCCCCGGCACCCCGGTCCTGATCAGCGACCACATCAACCTCACCGGCCAGTCCCCCATCGTCGGCGCCACCTTCGTCGACCTCACCGACCTCTACTCCACCCGGCTGCGCGAGCTGTGCCGCGAGGTCGAGCCGGGCCTCGACGAGGGCGTCTACGTCCAGTTCCCCGGCCCCCACTACGAGACCCCGGCCGAGGTGCGGATGGCCGGCATCCTCGGTGGCCAGCTGGTGGGCATGAGCACGACCCTCGAGGCGATCGCGGCCCGCGAGGCCGGGATGGAGATCCTCGGCATCAGCCTGGTCACCAACCTCGCCGCCGGGCTGAGCGGCGAGCCGCTCGACCACAGCGAGGTGCTGGAGGCCGGCCGCGCTGCGGCGACCCGGATGGGCGCGCTGCTGGGCGAGGTCGTCCCGCGGATCTGAGGCCCGCGGGACGACCTCGGGACGCGGGACCGATCAGCTGGCGCGGTCCATCGTCCGCACACCGGCCCACAGGCCCAGCACCCCGACCACGAACGACGCGACGAAGCCGGACACGACCGTGTCCACGGGGTACGAGCCGGCGAACAGCGCGCGCTCCGCGTCGACGAGGTACTTCAGCGGGTTGAGGTCGGAGGCGGCCTGCAGCCAGCCGGGCGCGCCGTCGAGCGGGAGCAGCACACCGGCGAGCAGCAGGAGCGGGAAGATCACGGTCTGCTGGACGGTCCAGAAGATCCACGCCTGCTCCTTCGCGGCGATCGCCAGCGCCAGGCTGAGCGCGCCGAGGCCCACGCTGAACGGCACCAGCACCACGATGCCGAGGAGCACGCCGCCGAGGTGCAGGTCGAACGCGAAGGGCGTCACGACCGCCACGATGATCATCGTCTGCAGCAGCAGCGGCACCATCTCGCGCAGCGCCTTGCCGACCATGAGCGACGAGCGACGAACCGGAGAGACGAGCAGCCGCTCGAACGAACCGCTGATGATCTCCTCCGACAGGTTGGCGCCGGTGAAGGAGGCGCTCATCAGCGCGGTCATCGCCACGATGCCCGGCACGAACCACTGCAGGGCGGAACCGTCGGGGCTCTCCGGCAGCAGCGGCGCGAACAGGCCGAGGAAGACGAGCGGCTGGACCATGGCGAACAGCACCGAGGCCGGCTGGCGGAGCACCGGCTGGAGCTCGCGGACCAGCACGTTCCAGATGTCAGCGGCGATGCCGACGGGCCGCGCCGCGACCGGGGTACGACGGACGGCAGGTGCCGTCGCGACGGCGCCGGCCACGGGGGTGGTCATCTCGATGGTCATGCTGCTGCTCCTTCGTCCGTGACGGTCGTGTCGGGGGTGCTGCTGGGGTCCTCGCGCAGGCTGCGCCCGGTCAGGTTGAGGAAGACGTCGTCGAGGGTCGGTCCGACGACCTCGAGGCGGGTGACCGGCGTGCCGGCCGCGGCCAGGTCGGCGACCAGTCCGGGGGCCGCGTCGCGGCCGAAGGCGGCCCGCAGCTCGACGTGGCAACCGGTCACGACGACCTGCGCACCGGCGACCCGGTCGGCCCGCTCGGCCGCGGACCGGGCAGCGTCTGCGGAGGCGAAGTCCATCGCGACGAGGTCGCCGAGCGCCGACTTCAGCGCGGAGGCGGAGTCGTCGGCGATGACCCGGCCGTGGTCGATCACGATCACGCGGCCGGCGAGCGCATCGGCCTCCTCCAGGTAGTGGGTGGTCAGCACGATCGTGGTGCCGAGCTCGGCGTTGAGGCGGCGCACCTGCTCCTGGAGGTTGACCCGGTTCTGCGGGTCGAGGCCGGTGGACGGTTCGTCGAGGAAGAGGATCGGCGGCTCCTGGACGAGGCCGATGGCGACGTCGAGGCGGCGGCGCTGGCCGCCGGAGAGCCGGGCGACCGGCCGGTCGGCGTGCTCGGTGAGGTCGAACGCCTCGAGCAGCTCCTCCGTCCGGGCCCGCGCAACGCGGCGCGAGAGCCCGTGCGCGCGGGCCTGGCTCATGACCTCGTCGCGGCCGCGGAACTGGTGGCCGGCGGCGTTGCCCTGCCCGACGTACCCGATCGAGCGACGGACCGAAGCCCGGTCGCGCACCACGTCGAAGCCGGCCACCTCGGCGGTGCCGGAGGTCGGCGCGATGAGGGTCGTCAGCATCCGCAGGGTGGTGGACTTGCCGGCGCCGTTGGGGCCGAGGAAGGCGACCAGCTCGCCGGCCGCCACCTCCAGGTCGAGGCCGCGCACGGCCTCGATCGTCTGCTTGTTGCGCGTGTAGTGGCGGGTCAGTCCGGCGGTGCGGATGACCGGGCCACTGCTGCCTGTCCTGCTCGTGTTCTTCTCCATGACCACCACGCTAGGGACGCTTTAGGTCAACTTCTGTCCTGATTCCGGACTAATCTCGGAGACATGTCGACGAGCGCCCGGATGCTCCGCCTCCTCTCCCTCCTGCAGACCCACCGGTTCTGGACCGGCGGGGAGCTCGCCGGCCGCCTGGAGGTCTCCGAGCGCACCCTGCGCCGCGACGTCGAGCGCCTGCGCGACCTCGGGTACGACGTCGACGCGGTCCGCGGGGCCGCGGGCGGCTACCAGCTGCGGGCCGGCGGGGCGATGGCCCCGCTGCTGCTCGAGGAGGACGAGGCGGTCGCCGTCGCGGTCGGCCTGCGCGCGGCGGCCAACGGCGGCGCGCCCGGCTTCGAGGACACCACGCTGCAGGCGCTCACCAAGGTGATCGCACTGATGCCGCCGCGCCTGCGCCGCCGGATGGCCGCCCTGCAGACGCAGACCGAGGGCATGGCGTGGGCCGGCGGGCCGGTGCTCGACCCGGCCGTGCTGACCACGCTGGCCCAGGCGTGCCGCGACGACGAGTCGGTGTCCTTCGCCTACACGGCGGCCGACGGCAGCGCGAGCGTGCGCCGGGTCGAGCCGCACCGGCTGGTCAACCTCGGGAGGCGGTGGTACCTCGCGGCGTACGACCGCGACCGGCAGGACTGGCGCTCCTTCCGGGTGGACCGCATCGAGGACGCGCCCACGGCCTCGGGCCAGCGGTTCCGTCGCCGCGAGATCCCGGGCGGCGACGCGGCGGCGTACGTCAGCCGGGGCCTGCGCCACCGGCCTCGCCAGCACCGGGTCGTCGTCACCATGGCCGTCGCGGCCGCGACGGCCGAGGCGAGCGTGGGCCGTTGGGCGAGCATCGAACCGCTCGGCGAGGACCGCTGCCGGATGACGATGGACACCGACTCGCTGGACTGGCCGGTGCTCGTCATGGCCGGCCTGGACTGCGACTTCGAGGTGGAGGCGCCTGACGAGCTCGGCGCACTCGTGGCCCGTCTGGGCGAGCGATTCACGCGAGCAACGGACAGTTCTGACGTCTTGTCAAATTGATCCGTCGGAACACGTTCCGGCATCGTCGCAGTTCAGAGCAGGAATGAGACCACCTTATTAGGTAAACCTAAGTATCATGTTAGGGTGCCCTTTGTTCGCACTTCCTGACACTCTGACAGCAAAGAGCACTCCTCGTGGCCCCTCGTTCGCTCCCCCGTCGTGCCGCTCGCGCGGCTGCCCTGGTGCTGGCCATGACCGGCCTCGTCGCCTGTGGTCCCGTCCTCGACGGGAAGGGTGGCGACCAGGGAGACGACGGACCGGTCACGAGCGTCCCGTCGATCGCCGACGTGACGCCGCTGGCCGACCCGCGGTCCTGGCAGGGCGAGGTGGACATCAACCTCCCCGAGCCCGACATCCGGCCGGTCGAGGAGGACCCCACCCCCGAGCTGCCCGCGACCGTCACCGACGCGCAGGGCACGCAGGTGACCGTGACCGACGTCAGCCGGATCCTCGCGCTCGACATCTACGGAACCCTGTCGCAGACCGTCTTCGAGCTCGGCCTCGGCGACAACGTCGTCGGCCGCGACGTCTCGTCGGCCTACGCCGAGATCGAGGACCGGCCGCTGGTCACCCGGAACGGCCACGAGCTCAACGCCGAGGCGATCCTCGACCTCGACCCGACCGTGCTCGTCACCGACACCTCGCTCGGCCCGTGGGACGTCGTCCTGCAGGTACGCGACGCGGGGGTCCCCGTCGTGGTCGTCGACGCCGAGCGCAACCTGGACAACCTCGCCGCGCTGACCCAGGAGGTCGCCGACGCCCTCGGCGTCCCCGCCCAGGGCGAGCAGCTCGGCCAGCGGATCGAGGCCGAGGCCGCCGCGGTCCGGGCCGAGATCGCGACGGTCGCGCCCGCCGACGTCACCGGCAGGCTGCGCGTGGTCTTCCTCTACGTCCGCGGCCAGGCGAACGTCTACTACATGTTCGGCCGCGGGTCCGGGGCCGATGCGCTCGTCACCGCCGCCGGCGGGTACGACGTCAGCAGCGAGATCGGCTGGGACGGCATGAAGCCGGTCAACGACGAGGGCCTGATCAAGGCCCAGCCCGACGCCGTGCTGATGATGGACAAGGGCCTGGAGTCGGTCGGCGGGGTCGACGGCCTGCTCGACCAGTTCCCGGCGCTCGCGCAGACGCCGGCCGGCGAGAACCGCCGCGTGATCGCGATGGACGACGGCCAGGTGCTCAGCTACGGCCCGCGGACCGCGGACGTGCTCAACGCGCTCGCGATCGCGCTGTACGCGCCGGACAGCCTGCCCTCCGCCGGCACCGGGGACGCGCCGTGACCGCGGTGCTGCCCGCGACGGCCGCCCACGACGTCGTACCCGCCGGCGAGCGGAAGCGGCGCCGCCGCGTCGCCCTCCTGTACGCCGGCCTGGTGACCGGGCTCGTCGCCGCGGCCCTCGTCGCAGGCGGGTCGGGCCAGCTGACGATCCCGCTCGACGAGATCCTCGGCTCGATCGCGCACCGGCTCGGGCTCGACGCCGGAGCGCTGCCGAGCCACCCGCGCGGCGAGTACACGCTGTGGAACGTCCGCTTCTCCCGGATCGCGATGGCCGTGGTCGTCGGCGCCTCGCTCGCCGTCGCCGGCGCGGCCATGCAGGGCGTCTTCGGCAACCCGCTGGCGGAGCCGAGCGTCGTCGGGGTCTCGTCCGGCGCGGCGGTCGCCGCCGGCGCCGCGATCGTCCTCGGCCTCCGGTTCGCCGGCGACTGGTCGATCCCGGTGTGCGCCTTCCTCGGCGGGCTGCTGACGACGCTGCTGGTCTACGCGCTGTCGCGCAGCGACGGCCGCACCGAGGTGGTGACCCTCGTGCTGACCGGCATCGCGGTCAACGCGGTGGCCGGCGCACTGCTGGCGCTGCTGATGTTCCTCGGCGACACCCAGGCCCGGGAGTCGATCGTCTTCTGGCAGCTCGGCAGCCTCAACGGCAGCCGCTGGGCGTACGTCGTCGTGGTCGCCCCGCTCGCCGTGGTCGGCGTGGCCGTCGCGCTGGCCTGCGCCCGCAGCCTCGACCTGCTCGCGCTCGGCGAGCGCTCGGCCCGCCACCTCGGCGTCAACGTGGAGGCGCTGCGCATCCTGCTGATCGTCGTGGTCGCGCTGCTGACCGCCGCGGCCGTCAGCTTCTGCGGCATCGTCGCCTTCGTCGGCCTGGTCGTGCCGCACCTGGTCCGGATGGTCACCGGGCCCGGACACCGCACCCTGCTCGTCGCCTCGGCGCTCGCCGGCGCGCTCGTCCTGATCTGCGCCGACACCGTCGCTCGCACCGCCGTCGCCTACACCGACCTGCCCCTCGGCATGCTCACCTCGCTCGTCGGCGGTCCGTTCTTCTTCTGGCTGCTGCGCCGCACCCGCACGACGGCGGGAGGCTGGGCATGAGCCGCACCGCCCTCGCCGCCCACGGCGTCGGCCTCAGCTACGGCCGCCGGCCGGTCCTCGACTCCGTCGACCTCGAGGTACGACGCCGCGAGGTCCTCGCGCTCGTCGGGCCCAACGGCGCCGGCAAGTCGACCCTGCTCGCCGTGCTCGCCGGGGACCTCGCCCCCGACACCGGCGAGGTGCGGCTCGAGGGCCGCCCGCTCGCCGAATGGAAGCTGCGCTCGATGGCCCGCGAACGCGCCGTGCTCACCCAGGAACACCGGATCTCGTTCCCGTTCCCGGCCGCCGACGTGGTCCGGATGGGCCGGGCGCCGTGGCGCGGGCTGCCCGAGGAGGAGGACGACGACCTCGCCGTGGCCGAGGCGATGGCCGCGACCGACACCGAGCGGCTCGGCGGGCAGCCGTTCAGCCTGCTGTCCGGTGGGGAGAAGGGACGCACGTCCTTCTCCCGGGCCCTCGCCCAGCGCACCGGCGTGCTCCTGCTGGACGAGCCCACCGCGGCGCTCGACATCGGCCACCAGGAGTCCGTGCTGGCGCGGGCGCGGGCGGAGTCCCGGCGCGGCGCGGCCGTGGTCGTCGTACTCCACGACCTGTCGCTGGCCGCCGCGTGGGCGGACCGGGTGGTGCTCCTGCACCGCGGCCGGGTCACGGCAGAGGGCCGGCCCGCCGACGTGTTCTCCGCTCCGCTGCTGAGCCTGGTCTACGACCACCCGATCGACGTCCTCACCCACCCGGCGACCGGCGAGCTGCTGGTCCTGCCCGACCGCCGCGCGTGCCTCGCGCAGGAGGAGACCGCATGACCCGCCCGGCCCGGCGCCTGCTCGCCCTCGCCCTGCTGACCGGCGCGCTCGCCGTCCTCGCCCCGCCTCCGCCGGCCATCGCCGCCGCCCGGATCTCGGTCGTCAACGACCGAGGCACGTCGGCCGCCGACCTGACCTACCGCACGGAGCTCACCATCACCGGACGCGGCTTCCAGTCCGTCAAGGGCGGCTTCGGCGGTGTCTACGTGATGTTCGGGTGGGTCGACGACCCGCGCGGCGGTTCGTGGAAGCCCTCACGCGGCGGCGTCACCGGCACCGACTACCGCTACATCCCGGACGCGGAGGACGCTGCCGCGAACCAGGGCTACCTGAAGTTCATCGCGTTCCCGGGCAGCGCGACCGCCTCCGAGGCCAACGCCGTGCTGTCCGCGTCCGGCGCCTTCACGGTCGCGCTCACCGTGCCCGGGCCGACCTTCCAGAGCGTCGACCGCAACGGCAAGGTCGTCTCGGTCGACTGCCGCAAGGTCACCTGCGGCGTCATCACCATCGGCGCCCACGGCGTGAAGAACCCCGCCAACGAGAGCTTCACGCCCGTCCGCTTCGCCACCGTGTACGACGCCGCGCCGGCCGGCGGCGAGGAGCAGGCCACGACCGGCGACACCTCGACCACCACCGGCAGTGCGACCGGCACGTCCACCGGCACCGGTGCGGCCGCGCCGCGCAAGGCCCGGGCCACCGCCCCCAGGCTGCTCACCGACCGGCTGACCGCGAGGGTCGGCAACACCCTCGCCTTCACCGGCACCGGGTTCAGCCCCGGCGAGCAGGTGATCGGCGTCCTCGACGACGGCGTCGCCGGCATCGGCCCGATGGTGGCCGGCCCGTCGGGGGAGGTCGCCGGCATCCTGCCGCTGCCGGCGACCCTCTCCCCCGGCACGCACGAGCTGCGGCTGACCGGCGCAGCCTCGGGCGGCGCGGCGAGCGAGCGGTTCGCGGTCCGTGCCGCCGACGACGCCGCGACCGCCACCGAACCGGCTGCAGCGACGGCGGACGACGGCGACGGACCGACCGCGTCGCGCCTGTTCCTCCTCGCCGCCGCCACCCTCCTCGCCCTCGCCCTGATCGGGTCGCTCGCGCGGGTGCTGCTGCGTCGTCGTCGCAGCGCCGTGAGGGCCGCGTGATGGCCCGCCGCGTGGCGCCCATACTGGCCGCCCTGCTGGCGCTCGTCCTCACGCCGCTGGTGCCGGCCGGAGCCGAGGAGACGACCGAGGAGACGACCGCCTTCGCCGTCACCGACGCGGTCTTCCGCTGGGGCATCAACGACGAGTCCAACAACAACGCGTTTGCGCCGGGTACCTACAACTTCCCCGGCGCCGGCACGGCTCCCGACCCCGGCCGCGGCGGCCAGGTCATCGACGACCGGGCGAGGTGGCCGGGCACAGGGGCGACCGCGTGGCGCGCGTCCGCCGGCAACGTGCGCATCGAGAAGCTCACCTCGGCCGGGCCGGTTCCCGCGACCTGGCCAGGACTCAGGACCGGACCGGACGGCGAGCCGATGGGTGGTCCGAGCGTCGAGGTCTTCAGCAACCACCAGGTCGTGATCCCCGGCGGCACCGGGGAGGTGGACCCCGGGGCGGGCACCGCGACGATCCGCTGGAAGGGCTCGTTCACGGTCTTCTACTACTCCGGGATGACCTTCTTCTCCGTCACCGACCCGGTCCTCGAGGTCACCCCGACCTCGGCCCGGATCACCGCCACCGGCTCGGGCTGGGCGAGCTCCATGGAGGACCTGACGAAGTGGCAGGCCGTGGCCCCCACCACGCTCACCCTCGCCGAGCTCGAGGGCGTCGGCGCCGACGACCTGGCCGCCGAGAAGGGCTTCACCGCCGGCACGAAGTACCTCGGCGTCCGGTACGACGCCCCCGCCGGCGGCACCGCGCAGGTCCGTACGGGCGCGGCCTGGGGTGCCATGCCCGCCTCCCTGCTCGCCTTCCTGGAGAAGGTCGGGATGGCGTCGTACTGGTACTCCTCCGGCGGCAGCGGCGACCGGTTCAAGGTCACCAAGCCGGTCACGGTGAGCTGGGACGCGAGGACGGCCATCGAGCCCGAGCCGCCGACCGGGACGCCGACGACGCCCGTCGAGACGCCGCAGAACCCGGCCGGCGAGGAGCCGCCGGCGGCAGCACCCTCGACGTCCACGCCGGCCTCGTCCGCCGTGCAGCCCGGGCCGGACCTGCCGGCACCCGCCGGGGCACCGGTCACGCCCCCCACGAGCACGCAGCCGGCGTCGTACCAGCCGCCGGTCGCGTACGCCCTCGCCTCCTCCCCCGCCGACCCCATCGGTGCGCACGCCGACCGGCCGGGGCGGGCGTGGGAGTGGGCCCTCGGATTCCTCCTGCTGCTCGGGGCGGTCGGAATCACCCTGCTCAACCCCCTGATGAACCGCCTGAAAGGAAACCGATGAAGACCGCCCGTCGGGGCATCGCCGGCTTCGCTGCCGCTGCCCTCGCCGCCACCGGACTGTCCGTCCTGTCCGTGGCCACCACACCCACTGCCCATGCCGACCCGGCCGAGGACGTGTCCGTCGATGCGGCCACGCTGACCTGGGGCCTCAACGGCTACGCCCAGAAGGGCATCTTCGGCCCGTGGACGTTCAAGGACCTGACCGGCAACGTCACCCAGCTGACCGGCTCGGTGTCCGGCGGCTCGCAGACCGAGTACGCCGTCGCGCCGGTCCCGACCACGTCGATGCCGGTCTCCGACCCGCAGAAGACCCCCAACGCCGTGAAGTTCACGGCCGGCACCGGCACCACCGACCCGGAGACCGGCGCGGTCGACGTGGCGTGGGACGGCTCGTACACCGTCAACGCCTACCCGGCGATCTACAACGCCCCCAACGAGGTCTACTCCGACCCCGAGCTCACCCTCGACGGTGACGGCAACGGCGAGCTGACGATGAACTTCGCCCTCGGCGAGGGCGTCGACATGGGCGGCAACCCGACGCCGGCACACGACTTCGGCCGGCTCACCCTGCTGACCTTCAGCGACGGCGCCGTCGACGAGACGGCGTACGGCGCGTTCCGGGCCACCCCCGACTACCAGGGGGTCACGGTCACCGTTCCCGACGGCAGCGCGCAGAACACCACCTGCACCGCCGACGGCGGTGCCACCGGCTGGTGGGGCTCGTGGCCGCAGGAGTTCATCAACGCGATCCCCGGCAGCGTCCGTCCGCACTTCTACTCGACCGGCTGTGGCGGCAACCAGGACCTCAAGCCCGCGCTGCCCGTCAATGTCGACCTCGGCATCGAGGAGCCGCAGCCCGAGCAGGCGCAGGTGCAGGTCTCCCAGGCGGAGTTCCTGCCCTCCGGCAGCTACCAGGTCACCGTGAGCGGCAGCGGCTTCGACCCGGCGCTGGCGACCGGCACCCGGCCGCCGCTGTCCGGCAGGGCCGGCGGCACGTACGTCGTCTTCGGCAAGTTCGCCGAGACGTGGCAGCCGTCGGCGGGCGCGCCCAGCTCGTCACGCAAGAACTCCTCGCAGAAGTGGGCCGTCCTCGCCGAGGACATGGCAACCATCGGCGGCAGCGCCGGCGGCGCCGTCGAGCTGGAGTCGGACGGCACCTTCGAGGCGACCGTCACCGTCGACAAGGCCGCGATCGACGCCGTCGCCACCGATCCGACGCTGGTCAACTACGGCATCTACACCTACCCGGGCTCCGGCGCCGTCCAGCCGCTGTACGAGACCTACACCCCGGTCACGTTCGCGAAGTCCGCGTCGGCGACCGCCGTCCAGGTCACCAGGGCGCCGACCCCGACGGCCGCCGGCTCCGCCACGGTGAGCGTCGACCCGGCCGTCGACGGCGCGGTCGCCACCGGCGACGTGCAGGTGCAACTGAGGTCCTCGACCGGCGCCCTGGTCGCCACGACGTCGGCCGCCCTGACCGACGGCAGCACCACCGTCGTGCTGCCGAAGCGACTCCCCGGCAGCTACTCGCTCCTGGCGACCTACGCCGGCGACGCCGACGTCGCGGGATCGTCGAAGACGGTCAGCGTCAAGGTCGCGAAGGTCGCCTCGACCGTGCGGGGCGCGTGGATCCGCAAGCCCACCGGCGCCCGCGCCGGCGGCATCCGGATCGCGGTGGCCGCACCGGGCGTGAAGCCCACCGGCGTCGTGACCGTCACCGTGAGGAACGCGAGGGGCAAGGTCGTGACGTCGGTGCGGGTGCGGCTCAACGCTGATTCCGCCGCCGCGGTGGCCCTGCCCCGCCTGCCGCGGGGGACCTACCGGCTGACGGCGACCTATGCCGGCACCAGCCAGGTCACCCCCGGAACGTGGACGCTGAGGTTCACCACGACCAGGCGCTGACCCCTCCGTGAACCGACCACGACCGCCTTCCGGACCTAGAATCGGGACCGTGCCGAAGATCGTCGCCGACACCCTGCCCGCCCACCGCGACCTGGTGCGGCGGCGGATCTTCGACGCCTTCGCCTCCCTGATGGACGAGCGCAGCTTCGACGCCATCACGATGGCCCAGATCGCCTCCCGCGCCGGCATCGGCCGCACCGCGATCTACCACCACTTCAAGGACAAGGAAGCGGTCGTGGGCGCCGTCGCGACCGAGGAGACCCAGCACTACCTGGCCGACCTGCGGCGCGACCTCGAGCTCGTGCCCGACCCCGTCGGCCGGATCCGGGTCTACCTGCGCCACCAGCTGCGCGCCGGCCAGCAGTTCCACACCGGCATGGGCGGGATCCTCTACCACCTCCTCTCCGAGGAGGCGATGGAGAAGATCCACGACCACGTCGCGGCCGTGGAGGAGGTCCTCGAGGACATCCTCGACGAAGGCATCGCCTCCGGCGCCTTCCGGGTCAGCGACCGCAAGGCAGCGATGTCGCTGCTGCACGCCGCGCTGGCGACCCGCCAGCTGCCGGTCCCGGCCGTCGAGGAGTTCGTGCTCCGCGGCCTGGGCCACATGGCCTGAGCCCCCGCCCGGCCACGCTTGACACCGCCCATTCTTTTTTCTGACACTCTGTCAGCATCCTGACGACTCCCGAGGAGCACCCCCATGTCCGTCGCCCCCACCCGTGACGCGGCCCCCACCCTGTCCACCGCGATGCGCGAGGGATCGCGCGCCGAGCACGAGGCCGCCGAGGGCTCGACCTTCATGGCCGAGCTGCTGGACGGCCGCCTCAACGCCACCGCGTACGCCGACCTGCTGCTCCGCCTGCGCCGGGTCTACGCCGCCCTGGAGGAGACCATCACCGCCCACGCCGGCGACCCGGTGGTCGCCGCCGTGCACGACACCGCCCTCGAGCGGCTGGCCGCCATCGACGCCGACCTCGCGCACTGGGCCCCCGGCGTCGATCCCGAGTCCGTCGACTCCCCCGCGGCGGCGGCGTACGTCGACCGCATCCGCTCCGGTTCGGCGTGGGGCGGCCTGCTCGTCGCCCACCACTACACGCGCTACCTCGGCGACCTCTCGGGCGGCCAGGCGATCGGCCGGGTCCTGCAGCGGACCTTCGACCTGCCCGACGGCGTGGGCGTGTCCTTCTACGACTTCCGGGAGATCCCGAAGCCCAAGCCCTACAAGGACGCCTACCGCGCCCGCCTCGACGCGCTCGACCTCCCGCCCGCGGACGTGGACCGCGTGGTCGACGAGGTCAAGGCGGTCTTCGGCCTCAACCAGGCGCTGTTCGAGGAGCTCGGTGGGCAGATCGAGCGCTACCGCGCCGCCTGAGCAGAGCGCCGACACCCGACACGTCGCGCGAAGTGTCATATCATTGATATGACACTTCGCGCAGTCGGGAGGCGAGCGACATGGCCAACAGGGTCCGGGAGATCCGGGAGCAGGCCGGGCTGACTCAACAGCAGCTCGCCGACCTGTCGGGGGTCGCGCAGCCGAACATCGCAAGCTACGAGAACGGGAGCCGACGGCCGTCTCCGAAGATGCTGGCTCGCCTCGCGGCCGCCGCTCGTCCCCGTCCCTCGGGAGCGTTGAAGCGGCACCGGCAGGAGATCTCCGAACTCGCCGCTCGCCACAAGGCGCTGTCCTTGAAGGTCTTCGGATCCGTCGCGCGCGGCGACGACCTCCCGGGGAGCGACGTCGACCTGCTGGTGACCTTTGGCCCCGGGGCCACGATCTTCGACCAGGTCGAGCTCAAGCACGACCTCGAGGACCTCCTCGGGGTCGGCGTCGACATCGTCAGCGACGCCGGGCTGCGGGCAGGGCACGAGCGAATCCGCGAGGAGGCGCGGCCTCTGTGACGCACGACGAGATGCCCTTCGACCGAACAGCCCAGACCCTTCGCGACTTCCTCGGGTTCGCCGAAGCGGCCGGACGCCTGGTGGCCCGCGGCAAGTCTGCCTACGACGCCGACGAGATGCTTCGTCTCGCTGCCGAGGCATTGCTCCACAAGATCGGCGAGACGGTCGCCCGCCTCGAACGCGACGCGCCCGCCCTGACGTCCGCCCACCCTGAGGTCCGCTGGCGAGCTATGAAGGGCATACGCAACCTGGTCGCTCACGACTACGGCGCGGTCGACCACGAGATCGTGTGGTCGTCGATCGAGACGGCACTGCCCCAGGAGGAGGCCCACATTCGGGCGATCCTCGAGGCGCATTCCGCCGACGCGGACTGAGCGCGGTCAGCCCGCCCGCAGGAACCGCCCGGTCCGACGGGTGCCGACCACCCCGGTCGGCACGCCCTGCTCGACGACCAGCTCTCCCCCGACCATCACCGCGACGACCGTGGCGTCGTTGCGGTTGACCATCCGGGAGAGGTTGCCGAAGGCCGGCACCGGCGCCTCGGCGTACGCGTCCAGCGAGGCGTCGAGGCGCTCGGGGTCG
Organism: uncultured Nocardioides sp.; assembly: GCA_964487275.1. Lineage (GTDB taxonomy): Bacteria > Actinomycetota > Actinomycetes > Propionibacteriales > Nocardioidaceae > Nocardioides. The sequence continues at coordinate 147,723 of CAZAQE010000004.1, forward strand.
ATCACGACCAGGTCGGCCCGGTCGCCCACGCGCAGGTGCCCGGCGTCGAGGCCGTACCAGTCGGCGAGCTCGCCGGTGAGCCGGTGCACGGCGTGCTCGACGGTCATGAACGGCTGCGGGGACGACTGTGCGTCGCGGACGCGCCGCAGCAGCCGCAGGCCGAAGTTGTAGAAGGCCATGTTGCGCAGGTGGGCGCCGGCGTCGGAGAAGCCGAGCTGCACGCCCGGGTCGGCGGTGAGCTTGTCGAGCACCTTCGGCCGGTGGTTGGAGATCGTCGTGCGCCAGCGCAGCTTGTCGCCGTGCTCCAGCACGAGGTCGAGGAAGGCGTCGACCGGGTGCAGGCCGCCACGGTCGAGGCCGACCTCGCCGAACGTCTTGCCGATGACGGACGCGTCCGGGCACTCGGTGATGTCGGCGTCGAAGAAGTCGCGGTGCCACACGCGCGGGCCGTACTTGCTGTCGTACTCCTTGCGGAAGCGGCGCCGGTACTCCTCGTCCTGCAGCAGGGCACGCTGCTCCTCGATCCGGTCCGACAGGTGCAGCGCCGCAGCGCCGGCGCCGAGCTCCTCGAAGATCACGAGCGAGATCCCGTCGGCGTACACCTCGAAGGGCACCGGCAGGTGCTGGAAGCGCAGGTCGCCGCCGCACCGGTTCACCGTGCGCGCCAGGAACGGGAAGAGGTGGGCGACGAACGGGATCGCCTTGATGTCGGCGGCCGACAGCAGGCTGACCTTGAGCGCGGGCTTGCGCCCCCAGCCCGCACTGCTGAACGCCATCCGGACCAGGCTCTGCGGACGACCGACATCAGGGCCGCCCTGCAGCGCGCGGCCCCGCCTGCGCAGGACCCGGTTGAGGCGCCGTCGCTCCCTGCCCTTCGCGTACGTCGACGGCAGGGTCCGCGAGCGACAGGTCTCGCCGTCCAGCTTGTCGAACATCAGCTCCTGCGAGGACATGCCGACGAAGCCCTCCTCGAGCGCCTCGACCAGGTCCGCCTCCATCTGCGCGAGCTCGGCCGGGGTCGGCCGGACGGCAGGGTCGGTCGAGCGGGCCAGCCCCATCCGCGCGGCGCGGATGTCGGAGTGGCCGATGAAGGCGGCGACGTTGGGGCCCAGGGGCAGCTGCTCGAGCGCGGCGGCGTACTCCCCCGCGGTGGTCCAGGTCTTCAGCTCACCGAGGGCCCCGACGACGAAGGGACGCGGGATCGCCTCGACCCGGCCGAACAGGTCGCCGGCGTCCTCCGGGGCGGCGTGCACCGTCGACAGCGAGCAGGAGCCGAGGAAGGTGGTGGTGATGCCGTGCCGCAGCGACTCCGACAGCCCCGGCTGGACGAGCACCTCGACGTCGTAGTGGGTGTGGATGTCGACCATCCCCGGCAGCACCCAGTGGCCCGTCGCGTCGATCACCCGCGGGCACCCGGTCGTGTCCAGCGGCTCCTCGCTGACCGCAGCGACGCGGCCGTCGCGGATCCCGAGGTCGCGCACGGCCGAGGGCGCGCCCGTCCCGTCGAACCAGCGGCCGTTCCGGACGATCGTGTCGAAGCTCATGCGTCGCTCCCCACCAGCTCGGGGGCAGGTGCGAGATCGAGCGTCCGTCGCAGGAAGTGGAGCGCGTGCTCGACCGCCGGCTCGTGGAACGGCTTCCCGGCGAACAGATCGAAGTGGTCGCCCGGGTAGTGGCGGACCTCGGCACGGCCGGCGAAGGCAGCCTTCATCGCCGCCTGCAGCGGGGCGCTGCGGTCGAAGTCCGCGACCTGCACCAGCCACGGCAGGTCCAGCGACGCCGCCGCCTTCGCCGGTGCACGGGAACCGAGCTCGAGCACCACGTCGGCGGCGATCTCGTTGCGCCACGTGGGCCCGGCGATCGCGAGGTAGTCCTCGTAGGCCCCCTCGAGCGTCAGCGCGCCGGGCTCGCCGGGACGGGCCACGACGGGGATCATCGCGGGACCGCGGCCGGCCTTCCGTCGTACGGCGCTCGCGAGGCCGCGGCCCGTCGAGGCCAGCAGCTGGCCGGGCGCGTGGTGCTTCGTCGCGAGGCGCGCAGCGGCGAGCCCGTCCACCATGGGTACGACGGACACGACCGCCGCCACGTCGTGGCGCTCGGCCGCGGCGGAGACGACGTGGCCGCCCCCGAGCGAGGCGCCCCACAGCACGACGCGGCCTGCGTCGACGCCGGGCAGGCGCTTCGCCGCATCGACCGCAGCGTGGAGGTCCGCGACCTGACCGGCCAGCGAGACGACCTGGCGCGGTGAGCCGTCGCTCGCGCCGAACCCCCGGTAGTCGAAGGTGACCGCGTGCAGGCCGGCCGCCGCGAAGGCCTCGGCGAAGGGGAACATGCCCGCGTCCTGGGTGCCGGCCAGACCGTGCGCGAGGACGACGACCGGCGCGCCGTCCGTGCCGGCGAAGTGAGTTGCGGCGCAACGGACGCCGGATGAGGTGAAGTCGAAGGTGGTGCTCACGCAGTGCTCCCGTAGATGCTCTGGATCCAGATGTGGGTGATCGCGTCGATGTGCGCCTCGCGCTCGGGGCCGAGGCCCAGCGCGTGCCGCTCGACGGCGTGGTCGTTGAGGTCGAGAAGGACGGCGGCGAGGACGTGGGCGTCACCGCCGGCGGGCGCGTGCCCGACGGACCGCTCGCGCTCGATCATCTCCGCGGTCATCTCCGCGAACTCGGCGCGCCCGGCCTCCCACAGCTCGCGCACGGCGGGGCTGGTGGCGCGGGCCTCGAGGAGCGCGCGATAGGTGTGCGGGGTCCGGTCGACGGAGTCGAAGAGAGTCGCGATCACTGTGCGGATGCGGGCATGGGGCTCGCCCTCGGCCTTGACCAGCAGGTCGGTGGCGTCCGACGCGTCGTCGTACAGCTCGGCCATGAGGGCGAGCACGGCGGTCGCCTTGCTCTCGAAGTAGAAGTAGAACGCCGAGCGCGTCACCCCCGCCCGGCGCGAGATCTCCGCGACGTTGACCTCCTCGAGGGTCTGCTCGCGGAGCAGGTCGTCGAGCGCCTCCAGCAGGGCCGCCCGGCGCTGGTCGCCCCGGTTGACGCTGCGCCGGTCGACCATCCGCGCCCAGGGGCGCTCCTCGCTCATCGCGCCGCCACCCGTTCCTCCCGCGATGCCCGCGCGAGCCCGGCCGGGATCTCCTTGACCCGGAGGTCGTGCTCGTAGATGAAGTAGTCGAGCTGCTGGGTGTGCCGGGCGCTCGGGACCATGTGGCCGGTGTACTTCCGGGTGTCCTCGTCGATCACCCGCTCCATCTCCGGGACCGACGGTGGCGCGTAGCGACCGACCAGCCACGCCGCGACCATCCGCGTCTGGCACTCGACGAACGGGAACAGCGTCGGCGTCGCCTGGGCGAAGCCGATGAAGGCGAGGTCGTCGAAGCCCGGCTTGAAGACCCGCTTGTAGAGCCGGATCTCGTTGTCGGGGGCGCTGATCAGCTCCGGGTCGAAGAACGGGAAGGTGATGTTGTAGCCGGTGGCGTAGATGATCACGTCGAAGTCCGCGCTCGTGCCGTCCTCGAAGTGCACGGTCTCGCCGTCCAGGCGGGCGACATTGCCCTTCGGGGTCACGTCGCCGGACTTCAGCCGCAACGGCAGCTCACCCGACTGCGTCGGGTGGGCCTCGAAGAACTTGTGGTTCGGCGCGGGCAGGCCGTAGAGCGTGGGGTCGGAGGCAGTGAGCACCTGGCCCATCTGCATCAGCTTGCGCTGCCATGCCAGCGGCAGGTGCGGGCTGGTGCGGAAGTTCATGTCGGCCGCCTTGCCGTACATCAGCTTCGGCACGATCCACGCGCTGCTCCGCGTCGACAGGGTCACCTGGTTGCGCAGCGCCCGCTGCGACAGCTCCACGGTGATGTCCGCGGCGCTGTTGCCGATCCCGACGACGAGCACGCGCTTGTCCATCAGGTGCAGCGGCGTCCAGGGGTCGATGTAGGCGTGCGAGTGGATCGTCTCGCCGGTGAACTCGCCCGGGAAGTCGGCGAACCGGGGGTCCCAGTGGTGGCCGTTCGCCACGAGGAGCACGTCGAAGCGACGCTTCGCCCCTGCCTGGTCGGTGATCTCCCAGCCGCCTCCGTCCCGGTGCTCGGCGCTGACCACGCCGTTCTCGAACTCGATGTGCCGGCGGAGGTCGAACGCGTCCGCGTAGGCGTCGAGGTAGTCCTTGATCTGGGTGTGGTGCGGGAAGTCGGGATAGTCGTCCGGCATCGGGAAGTCCCGGAAGGACAGCTGGTGCTTCGAGGTGTCGATGTGCAGCGAGCGGTAGGCGCTGCTGTGCCCGTTGGGGTTCCCGAAGGCCCAGTTGCCGCCGACCCGGTCCGACGACTCGAAGGTCGTGAACTCCAGTCCGTAGTCGGCGAGCATCTTGCTCATCGTGAGGCCGCTGATGCCCGCTCCGATCACGGCGACGGTCGGACGGTGCATGCGGATCTCCTTGACAGCCGGGGGTGACGGGCGTCACGTTAGGCGCACCATTTGACACGTGTCAATCATGTTCGACGAGCGTCAGGAGCCACCATGCAGAGGATCGTCGTCATCGGAGGGGCCTCCGGGATCGGGGCCGCGACGGCCGCCACCCTCCGGGCGAGCGGGTACGACGTGCTGGTCGCCGACCTGCCGGGCACCCCCGCGGACGCGGAGGTCGACGTCACCGACGAGGCCTCCGTCGCGGCGCTCCTCGAGGGAGCCGGCTCCTTCCACGGCGTGGTCAACTGCGCCGGCGTGAGCACCCTGGCGCGGGTCGTCGACCACGACGCGGCCGAGTGGCGCCGCGTCGTCGACGTCTGCCTGACCGGCGCCTTCCTCGTCCTCAAGCACGCCGGCCAGCGGGTGGCCGACGGCGGCTCGCTGGTGTCGCTGTCGTCGCTCAACGCACGACAGCCGGGCACGGGACTGGCGGCGTACTGTGCGGCGAAGGCGGGTCTGGTCGCGCTGACCGAGGTCACCGCGCTCGAGCTCGGCCCGCGCGGCGTGCGGGTCAACGCGGTCGCCCCCGGCCTGGTCGTGACGCCGCTGACCGCGCCGGCGATGGACATCCCGGGCGTGCGCGACGACTACCTCGACAACACCGCGCTGGGCCGCTCCGGCGAGCCGGACGAGGTCGCGGCCGCGATCCGCTTCCTGCTCTCCGACGAATCCCGCTGGATCACCGGCGAGACGCTCGACATCAACGGCGGCGCCCACCTCAAGCGCTACCCGGACCTCGTCGCCCTCGTCGAGAAGGCGTTCGCGTGAGCGGCTCGCCCGGTGGTCGAGGAGGTCGCGCAGCGACCGTCACGAGACCCTTCTCGGGCCGCGCCGCCATCGTCACCGGCGGTGGGTCCGGCATCGGTGCCGCGCTCACCCGCGCCCTCGTCCGCGAGGGCGCACACGTCCTCTGCGCGGACCTCGACCTCGCCGCGGCGGAGTCCGTCGCCGCCGGCGTCTCCGGACCCGGTACGGCGACCGCACGCCAGGTCGACGTGACCTCGGCCGAGGCTCTCGTGGACGCCGTCGACGCCGTCGTGGCCGAGCACGGCCGGATCGACCTGGTCTTCAACAACGCCGGCATCACCTTCCTCGGCAACACCGAGGACCTCACGCTGACGCAGTGGAACGCGATCATCGACGTCAACATCCGCGGCGTCGTGCACGGGGTGCACGCGGCGTACCCCCGGATGATCGCGCAGGGCAGCGGGCACATCGTGAACACCGCGTCGATGGGCGGCCTGATGGCAGCAGGACTGATGACGTCGTACGTCACGACCAAGCACGCGGTCGTCGGGATGTCCCTCGCGCTGCGCACCGAGGCGGCCGCGCACGGCGTCGGCGTCACCGTCGTGTGCCCGGCAGCGGTCGACACCCCGATCCTCGACAAGGGCGAGATCGGCCGCTTCAAGGGCCGGGACTTCTACCTGGAGGGGCAGGGCGTCAAGCGACCGGTCGACCCGGACCTGCTCGCCCGTCGCGTGCTCACGGCGGTCGTTCGCAACGAGGCGATCGTGGTCGAGCCGCGCCAGGCGCGCATCGCGTGGCGCGTCGGCCGCCTGTCCCCCACCCTCGTCAACAAGATGGCGACCAGGTTCATCGCGAAGCAGCGCGCGCACGCGAGCTGAGTGCCCGTCGTCGGTTCGGCGGCCTTGGGGCGGGGTCGATAGCCTCTTGCCCCATGGTCGGTTTCGGGGGCACCGGGGTGATGCTGCTCGGCATCGTCCTCGCCGCGGCTGCCTGTGGCGTGCTGGGCCTGGTCCTGCTCCGGCCGCTCGGCTGGGTCTCGGCGGCCGCGATCGCCGGCTTCCTGTGGTCGGTCGCGGTGATCGGCCTGGTCACCCTCGTGCCCGCGGAGGCCAACCCCGGCATCGTCCCGGCCGAGGGCCGGCTCACGACCTGCTCGTGGGACATCGGCGGCCCGGCCCCCGACGGCTTCTGGATCTTCCAGTCCGGCCAGCGCGCCCTCAACACGGCGCTCTTCGTTCCGGCCGGCGCCCTGCTGGTGCTCGCCGTCGGCCGCTGGCGCGCGGGTTGGTTGCTGGCCCCGCTCGGCGTGGCCGCGCTCGCCGGCTACTCCGTGCTGATCGAGAAGACCCAGCTCGAGCTCGCGCGGATCGACCGCGCGTGCGACGTCACCGACATCATCGACAACTCCACCGGCGCCGCACTCGGCGCGCTCGTCGGACTGGTCCTGCTGGTCGTGCTGCAGCCGTGGCGGCACCGGCGGCGCAAGCTGTCAGGCGCCCACCACTGACAGCCGCCGGGCCAGGCCCTCGCGACAGCCCGCCATCATCCGGGCGTGGTTCCAGGCCAGCACCGGCCTGCCGACGTACGACGCCGCGGCGAGCAGCCCGCGCACCGTGACCTCCTGCCGGAAGTCCAGCCGGGTGCCCCTCGGCGTCGCCGTGAGGCCGAACCGGGCGAATCCCTCGAGGTCGCCGCTCAGCGCGACCTTGACGACCGGCGGCGTGCGCGAGACCGCGTCGAGGACGAGGTCGAGGGTGTAGGGCAGCGCGGACCGGCAGCGCACCCAAGCGGTGTCGGGCCCGAGCTTGGCGACGGCGCGGACCTGCGGCCACCACTGCGGGTAGTGCTCGAGGTCGGTGAGCACGCCGGCGACCTCGTCGACGGGAGCGGCGACCTCCCAGGCGTCGGTGAAGGCGTAGGCACGGGGCACGCGTCCATCATGTCGCCATGCCGGCACTTGACCTGGAGTGCACTCCAAGATGGAGGATCGCAGGATGACCGGAGTGACCATCGCCGCGGCGGCGGACGAGCTCGGCCTGAGCGCCGACACGCTGCGCTACTACGAGAAGGACGGGCTGCTGCTGCGGCCGGTCCCCCGCTCCTCCAGCGGCCACCGGCAGTACGACGAGCCGGACCTGCGCTGGATCAGGCTGGTCACCTGCCTGCGCGCCACGGGCATGCCGATCCGCGACGTCCGCCGCTACGCCGCACTGGTGCGCGAGGGCGACGGCAATGAGCAGGAGCGCCTCGCGCTGCTGCACGCCCACCGCGAGAGCGTGCTGCGCCAGCTCGCGGAGGTGACCGCCCACCTGGGGGCGATCGACCACAAGATCGGCATCTACGAGCACAAGCTGGAGGCGCTCGAGCAGAGCGCTTGACCTGGAGCGCGCTCCAAGGAGTTGGCTGGCGGACATGACGATCCCCACCCGCACCCTCGGTACGACGTCCAGCCTCACCGTCTCCGCCCTCGGCCTCGGCTGCATGGGCATGTCGGAGTTCTACGGAACCCCGGACGAGGCCGGCGGCATCGCGACCATCCACCGCGCGCTCGACCTCGGCGTCACCTTCCTCGACACCGCCGACATGTACGGCCCGTTCACCAACGAGCGCCTCGTCGGCAAGGCCATCGCCGGCCGTCGTGACGAGGTCCAGCTGGCCACGAAGTTCGGCAACGAGCGCAACCCCGACGGCAGCTGGGTCGGCGTCAACGGCCGACCCGACTACGTCCGCGCGGCGGCCGACGCCTCCCTCGAGCGACTCGGCGTCGACCACCTCGACCTCTACTACCAGCACCGCGTCGACAAGACGGTCCCGATCGAGGAGACCGTCGGCGCGATGAAGGAGCTCGTCGAGGCCGGCAAGGTGCGCCACCTCGGCCTCTCCGAGGCCTCCGCCGAGACGATCCGCCGGGCGCACGCGGTCCACCCGATCACCGCACTGCAGTCGGAGTACTCGCTCTTCACCCGCGACCTCGAGGACACCATCCTCCCGACGCTGCGCGAGCTCGGCATCGGCCTGGTCCCCTACTCCCCGCTCGGCCGCGGCATGCTCACCGGTTCGGTCCCCACCGACGCCGCGGACGACGCGCGCTCCAGCGGCCGCTTCCCGCGCTTCGAGGGCGACAACCTCGCCGCCAACCTGGCCCTCGTCGAGAAGGTCCGCGACCTCGCGGCGGCCAAGGGCTGCACGCCCGGCCAGCTCGCCCTCGCCTGGGTGCTGGCGCAGGGCGACGACGTGGCGCCGATCCCCGGCACCAAGCGGGTCCGCTACCTGGAGGAGAACGTCGGCGCGCTCGACGTCGAGCTCACCGCCGACGACCTCGCGGCGCTCGAGGCGGCGGTGCCGCGCGACGCCGTCGCCGGGGAGCGGTACGGCGACATGAGCAGCATCGACGCCTGAGCGACGGCTCAACGCGGGGATCACCGGGCCGCTACCGTGGCCCGGTGACCACGCCCGACATCGACGTCCTGATCACCCGGGCCCAGGCCTGGCTCGCCGAGGACCCCGACGAGCACACCCGCGACGAGCTGACCCGGGTCATCGCCGCGGTCCAGGCCGCCGACGCGGACGCGCGCGACGACCTCGCCGACCGCTTCCGCGGCACGCTCGAGTTCGGCACCGCCGGTCTCCGTGGCGCGCTCGGTGCGGGGCCGAACCGGATGAACCGGGTCGTCGTGATCCGCGCGGCGGCCGGCCTGGCGTCGTACCTCCTGCAGGAGGGGACGGACCCGGGCACCCCCGTCGTCATCGGGTACGACGCCCGGCACAACTCCGACGTCTTCGCCCGTGACACGGCCGAGGTCATGGCGGGCGCCGGGCTCAAGCCGCTGCTCCTGCCGCGGCCGCTCCCCACCCCGCTGCTGGCGTTCGCGATCCGCGAGCTCGGCTGCGCCGCCGGCGTGATGGTGACCGCGAGCCACAACCCGCCGCAGGACAACGGCTACAAGGTCTACCTCGGCGACGGCAGCCAGATCGTGCCGCCGGCCGACACCGGCATCGCCGAGCGGATCGCCGCCATCGGCAGCCTCGCGTCCGTGCCGCGGGTCCCGCTCGAGACCACCGGGGGCCGGGTGCTCGACGAGGGCATCGTCGACGCCTACCTCGACACCGTCGCCGCGATCGCCGGCGACGGACCGCGCGACCTCGCGATCGTCTACACGCCGCTCCACGGCGTCGGCGGCGGTGCGCTGCCATCGGTCCTGGAGACCGCCGGCTTCGATGCGCCGACCATCGTCGCCGAGCAGGAGCAGCCCGACCCCGACTTCCCGACGGTCGCCTTCCCCAACCCGGAGGAGCCGGGCGCCATCGACCGCGCCGTCGCCCTGGCCCAGCGGACCGGCGCAGACCTCGTGGTCGCCAACGACCCCGACGCCGACCGGTGTGCGCTGGCCGTGCCGGACGCGGCCGCGGACGGCGGCTGGCGGATGCTGCGCGGCGACGAGGTGGGCGCGCTGCTGGCCGACCACCTGCTGAAGGCCGGCCGCAGCGGTGTCTACGCCACCTCGATCGTCTCCTCGTCCCTGCTCGGCACGATGGCGAGGGCCGCGGGCCAGCGCTACGCCGAGACACTCACCGGCTTCAAGTGGATCGGCCGTCTCCCCGACCTCGTCTTCGGCTACGAGGAGGCGCTCGGCTACTGCGTCGACCCGACGCACGTCGCCGACAAGGACGGCGTCTCCGCCGCGCTGCTGCTCTGCGAGATCGCCGCCGAGGCGAAGGCCGCCGGCCGGACGCTTCTCGACCTGCTCGACGACATCGCGATCGCGCACGGTCTGCACGCGACCGACCAGCTGTCGGTGCGGGTCACCGACCTGTCGCTGATCGCGGCCGCGATGGAGCGGCTGCGCACCCAGCCGCCGACGACGCTCGGCGGTGCCGAGGTGACCGCCGCCGACGACCTCACCCAGGGCTCGGCGGACCTGCCCCCGACCGACGGGCTGCGGTACCGCACCGCCGACGGCAGCCGGGTCGTCGTACGACCGAGCGGGACGGAGCCGAAGCTCAAGTGCTACCTCGAGGTCGTCGTCCCGGTCGTCGACGGCGTCGACGCCGCACGCGAGGCCGCGACGGGCAAGCTGGCCGCGCTGCGGGTCGACATCGCCGCCGCTGCGGGGATCTGAGCCTCTGCCGACGCTCAGCCGAGGAGCAGGGCGACCGGCGTCGCCACCGCGAGGATCGCGAACCCCGCGATCTCCGGCACCGCCCAGGTGCGCCGGACCTCGACCCCGTCGGCCACCGCGTCGTGGGGGTGCATCCGTCGGTGCACCTTCTCCTCGACCAGCCAGCCGAGCGAGTGCTGGCCGCTGCCCTGGTCGGCGCCCGCCTTGACGTCGTGCGCCATGGCGCGACGACTGCGGCCGAGCCCCGCACCGACATAGGTCCGCTCGCCCACCCGCACCTTCGTCACCTGCGTCACCTGGAAGTCGTCCATCCGGCCGAAGGGGATCCACCTGCTGTGGAGCACGTTGCGGAGCTCGAGCTCGTCGCGGTGCAGCACGACCGCGGGCCGGATCAACATCGCCCAGGAGAGCAGCCCGAACGCCAACAGCACCGGGAAGGCCCACGGCGCGAACCCGTCCCGGTCCGACACGACGCCGAAGACGACCAGGCCGAGCGCCGTCGCGATGCCGACGACGCCCGAGACCACACCGCCCGCGCGATAGTGCTCGGGCTTCTCGCTACCTTCGCTCTCCACGACCCGAACTCTATGCTGGGCCAATGCCGACCTCCGCCCCCACCGATCCCGTCCCGGGACTCGCGGCGTACTCCGAAGTGACGGCCAGCGACGCCTCGCTGCGCCGATTCCTGCACGGCCTCCCCGGCGTCGACCAGGTCGGTGCGGAGGCCCGTGCGGCCGGGCTCGGGACCCGCTCGATCAAGACCACCGCGAAGGCGTGGGCCCTCGACCTCGCGATCCGGATGGTCGACCTCACCACGCTGGAGGGACAGGACACCCCCGGCAAGGTCCGCGCACTCGCCAACAAGGCGCTGCGACCCGACCCTGCCGACCCGACCTGCCCGTCCGTCGCCGCCGTCTGCGTGTACGGCGACCTGGTCGGCGAGGTGAAGGCGGTCGTCGGCAACGAGGTCAGCGTGGCGGCCGTGGCCACCGCGTTCCCCAGCGGCCGGGCCTCCATGGACATCAAGCTCGCCGACACCCGCGACGCCGTAGCCAACGGGGCCGACGAGATCGACATGGTGATCGACCGCGGGGCGTTCCTCGCGGGCCACTACCTGCAGGTCTTCGAGGAGATCGTCGCGACCCGCGAGGCCTGCGTGCGCCCCGACGGCACGCACGCCCACCTCAAGGTGATCTTCGAGACCGGTGAGCTGCAGACCTACGACAACGTCCGCCGCGCCTCGTGGCTGGCGATGCTCGCGGGCACCGACTTCATCAAGACCTCCACCGGCAAGGTGCAGCCGGCCGCGACCCTGCCCGTCACCCTGGTGATGCTGGAGGCCGTCCGCGACTTCCGCGAGGCCACCGGCGTCCAGATCGGCGTCAAGCCCGCCGGCGGCATCCGCACCGCCAAGGACGCGATCAAGTACCTCGTCATGGTCAACGAGATCGCCGGCGACGACTGGCTCGACCCGGACTGGTTCCGCTTCGGCGCCTCCACGCTGCTCAACGACCTGCTGATGCAGCGCACGAAGATGACCACCGGCCGCTACAGCGGTCCCGACTACTTCACCCTGGACTGAGGGACTCAGACAATGGCGTTCGAGTACGCACCCGCTCCGGAGTCGCGGAGCATCGTCGACATCAAGCCGTCGTACGGCCTGTTCATCGACGGGGAGTTCGTCGACGGACGAGGCTCCTCGTTCAAGACGATCAATCCCGCCACCGAGGAGACCCTCGCCGAGGTCGCCGAGGCCTCCGAGGCCGACGTCGACCTCGCCGTCCGCGCGGCCCGCCGCGCATTCCGGGGCTGGTCGCGCCTGTCGGGCAAGGAGCGGGCCAAGTACCTCTTCCGGATCGCCCGGATCATCCAGGAGCGCGGCCGCGAGCTCGCCGTCCTGGAGTCGATCGACAACGGCAAGCCGATCAGGGAGAGCCGCGACGTCGACGTCCCGATCGTCGCCGCGCACTTCTTCTACTACGCCGGGTGGGCGGACAAGCTCGAGTACGCCGGCCTCGGGCCGAACCCGCAGCCGCTGGGCGTCGCCGGCCAGGTCATCCCGTGGAACTTCCCGCTGCTGATGCTGGCGTGGAAGGTCGCACCCGCACTGGCGTGCGGCAACACGGTCGTCCTCAAGCCGGCCGAGACCACGCCCCTCACGGCGCTGCTCTTCGCGGAGATCTGCCAGCAGGCCGACCTGCCGCCGGGTGTCGTCAACATCGTGACCGGCGCCGGCGCCACCGGCCAGGCCGTCGTGTCGCACCCCGACGTCGACAAGGTCGCCTTCACCGGCTCGACCGCCGTCGGCAAGGCGATCGCCCGCGCGATCGCCGGGACCGACAAGAAGGCCACCCTCGAGCTCGGCGGCAAGGCCGCCAACATCGTCTTCGACGACGCCCCCATCGACCAAGCGGTCGAGGGCATCGTCGGCGGCATCTTCTTCAACCAGGGCCACGTCTGCTGCGCCGGCTCCCGCCTGCTCGTGCAGGAGTCGGTCGCCGACGAGGTGCTGGCGAAGCTCAAGCGCCGGATGGGCACGCTGCGCGTCGGCGACCCGCTCGACAAGAACACCGACATCGGCGCGATCAACTCCGCGGAACAGCTCGGCCGGATCCGGGAGCTGTCGGAGATCGGCGAGTCCGAGGGCGCCGAGCGCTGGTCGCCCGCGTGCGAGCTGCCGTCGTCGGGGTTCTGGTTCCCGCCGACCGTCTTCACCGGCGTCACCCAGGCCCACCGGATCGCCCGTGAGGAGGTCTTCGGACCGGTCCTGTCGGTGCTGACCTTCCGGACGCCGGCCGAGGCGGTCGAGAAGGCCAACAACACGCCGTACGGCCTGTCCGCGGGCGTGTGGACCGAGAAGGGCTCGCGCATCCTGCACATGGCCTCGCAGCTGCGGGCGGGCGTGGTGTGGGCCAACACGTTCAACAAGTTCGACCCGGCCAGCCCGTTCGGCGGCTACAAGGAGTCCGGATACGGGCGCGAGGGTGGACGCCAGGGACTCGCGGCCTACCTGAAGGGGGCTGAGCTCTGATGGCTCGCATCGACGTGCGCAAGACCTACAAGCTCTACATCGGCGGCGCGTTCCCGCGCTCGGAGTCGGGCCACTCCTACGAGGTGGCCGACAGCAAGGGGAAGTTCGTGGCCAACGCCGCCCTCGCCTCCCGCAAGGACGTCCGCGACGCCGTCGTCGCCGCCCGCAAGGCCTTCGGCTCCTGGTCGGGCCGGACCGCCTACAACCGTGGCCAGATCCTCTACCGGATCGCCGAGGTCATGGAGGACCGCCGTCCGCAGTTCGAGGAGGCGGTGAAGCAGTCCGAGGGCGGCACGGCCGCCGCCGCCCGCGCCCAGGTGGACGCCGCCGTCGACCGGCTCGTCTGGTACGCCGGCTGGGCCGACAAGCTCGCCCAGGTCGTGGGCAACGCCAACCCGGTCGCGGGCCCGTTCTTCAACCACTCCGCCCCCGAGCCCACCGGCGTCGTCGGCGTCCTCGCGCCGCAGTCGTCCTCGCTGCTCGGCCTGGTGTCGGTGGTGGCGCCGGTGATCGTGACCGGCAACGTCGCCGTCGTCGTGTCGTCGTACTCGCGTCCGCTGCCGGCGGTCACCTTCTCCGAGGTGCTCGCGACCTCCGACGTCCCCGGCGGTGTCGTCAACATCCTCACCGGTGACGCCGCCGCCCTCGGGCCCTGGCTCGCCTCGCACATGGACGTCAACGCCATCGACCTCGCCGGCGTCGCGGGCTCCACCGATCTGGCCACCTCCCTCGAGGTCGCGGCCGCCGACAACCTCAAGCGGGTACGACGGGCCCCCGACGCCGAGCCGGACTGGTCGGCCGACCCCGGACTCGGCGCGATGACGGCCTTCGTCGAGACGAAGACCGTCTGGCACCCGATCGGGATCTGACAACTCGCTCGTCGAGGAGGTCGCGCAGCGACCGTCACGAGACGCGGTGACCTGGTCTGCCGGCCTGGGTCGGTCGGGCTGGGTCGGGCTGGTGTGGGTGGGTCGGCGCCTGCGGCGCCTCCCGTGATCGGTCCCCGGGGCCAAGACCCGGGGACCCCGCCACCGGCGCGCACCCTCGTACGTCGCGGGGATGTTGGTGCCGTGCGCCGGCGGCACCCCCGATTGGCCCCAGGGACCGATCCCGTCCGGCACCTCCGGCACCGACCCCCTCTGAACAGGTCCGGGCATGCCTGTGACCCCGCCCACAGGCGGGGTGTGGGGCGGGGTGGTCAGTAGCCGTCGAGTGGGGTGGTGCCGGCGGGTCCGACGTGGAAGTGGTGGCCGTGGGGGCTGGTCCAGAGGTAGTGGCCGGGGGCGAGGATCGCGTAGCGCCAGGTCGAGAAGGTCTTGGCGCGGTGGTGGCGTCGGCAGAGCGGGACGAGGTTGCACGGGCAGGTCGGACCACCCTCGCCGTAGGGCGTGTGGTGGTCGAGGTCGCACTTCACGGCCGGTTTGGGGCAGTTGGGGAACCGGCACGAATGGTCGCGGAGGTGGACGCGTTGCTTGTGGCGGTCGGGGATCTCCCAGGAGTCGACGGGGATGCAGTCGGCCAGGTCGATCACCGGTCGCACGGTGACGGTGGTGTGGCGGGCGAGGAGCCATTCCTTGATCTGGGCGACCTGGACCGGGGTCCTCAGCTCGTCACACCGCCCGACGGGGTTGTCGCCGGTCAACGACTCTCCGGTGAGGTGGACGTGGAGCTCGACCCGCCGGCCGGGTGACTCGGCGATGACCTCGCCGGTGTCGTCGTCGGCGATCAACAGGTCGAGCGCGAGGTCCTGACGGGCGAGCTCGCCCGCGGCCCTGGCACGCCGGACGTCGAGTGAGTCGGTGTCACCGAGCTGGCCCCGCAGCTTCGCCCGCCGAGCGACGGCCTCGTCGAGGTCGCGACCGTCCGCAGCGTCCATATAGGCGTCGACGTGGACGTTGCCGTGCTCATCGACCTCGTCGAGGTGGATGTCGAAGTGCCGGTGCTCGTTGGCCTCCTGCCGCTCCGCTTCGGCGCGTTCGGGGTCGAATCGGACGATGGCCTCGGTGACGAGCCGTTCGAGCTGCGCCCACCCCACGCCCCCGACGGCGGCGTCGAGGTGGCGGTCGACGAACTCCGCCGCGTCGGCGGGCAGGGAGCGGGTGAGGTCGGCGATCCGTTCGGCCCGCCACGGCGCCACCCGGCCGTCGACGACGGCCGCGTAGAGGCGCGGGAGCCGCCAGGCGCACTCGATCACCCGGCCGACGTACGCACGACCACCGTCCGGGGACCGCTGCAGGACGGCGATCAGCTCCATCAGGTTGAACTCGCTGACGAGGGGGGCGCCGGGGCCAGCGATCGGGACACCGGTGTCGATCACGCCCTCGACCAGCGTCGCCGCACCCTCGGAGACCGTGACGGCGTTCTGGTCGGCCCACGCGACGATCGCGACCCATTCGCGGACCTGGGAGGCCTGGCGGCCGGTCGTCTCGGCGCTGATCTCGGTGAGCAGCTCGGACACCGACCGGCCGTCGTACCGGCCGATCGGTGAGTGCTGGTGCCCGAGATCCATGACTGAATCCTCCCGCCAAGGTCCGACACAATCCAGCACAATGACACGGAGGAAACCCGCCTGTGCACAGGGGAAACTCGACCAACGGGGTGTGGAGAACAAGCGGCGAAACGAGGGACTCACGAGGCTGCCGGACCAAACCCCACCACCGAACCCAGCCACCCGCCCAACGCTCCTCGTCGCTGCCGCTTGAAACCCGCCCGCAGACCAGCTGACACCCGAGCAGGTGCACCGGGTCCAGTGGTCTCGATACGCCCTCGCCCAGGGGCTCGACCTCCTCGACCAACGAAAGCCGACTCGGCTACTCCGCCGGGAGCACCGCCCGCAGCACCCGCAGCGTGTTCCCGCCCATGATCGCGGCGACCTCCGCGTCGTCGTACCCGCGGTCGACGAGCTCCTGGGTGATCGCCGCGAGGTGGGTGGTGTCCCAGCCGACGGTCGTCGCGCCGTCGTAGTCGCTGCCGAGCGCGGCGGTCGCGATGCCACCGACCTCGACCACGTGGTCGATGGCGTCGACGACCGCGTCGACCGTCAGGTCGCAGACCGCGGCGTCCCAGTAGCCGACGCCGACGACCCCGCCGGTCGCGGCGACGCCGCGGACCTCCTCGTCGGAGAGGTTGCGGTTCACGTCGCAGGTCGCCTGTACGCCGCCGTGGGACAGGACGACCGGCTTCGTGGCCAGGTCGAGCATCTCGGCCACGGCCTCGTGGCTGGCGTGGGCGATGTCGACGACGATGCCGCGGCGCTCCATCTCGGCGAACACCTCGCGGCCGAGGTCGGTCAGGCCGCCCTTGTCCTCACCGTGCATGGAGCCGGCGACCTCGTTGTCGAAGAAGTGGGTGAAGCCGGCCATCCGCATGCCGGCGTCGTAGAGCCGGTCGAGGTTGTCGAAGTCGCCCTCCAGGTTGTGGAGGCCCTCGACGGAGAACAGCGCGCCGGTGACCTGCTGGCCGTCCGCGCGGTCGGCGAGCAGCCGGTCGAGGTCGGCGCGGGAGCGGACCAGGCGCAACGCCCCGTCGGACTCCTCGGCTGCGCTGGCGAGCTCATCGGCGTGGTGGAGCGAGCGCTCGAGCAGGGAGCCCCAGGTCTTGATCGGCTGCAGCTGGGCGATCGCGAGCAGGGTGATGTTGTCACCCGCGTCGGTCGGGTTGCTGTCGTAGTTCTGGCCCTTCGGCGACTTCGACACCGACGAGAAGACCTGCAGCGCCACGTTGCCGTCCTCGAGCCGGGGCAGGTCCATGTGCCCCTGGTCGGCGCGGTCGAGCAGGTCGCGGTCCCACATCAACGTGTCGGAGTGCAGGTCGACGACCTGCAGCGAGTCGTGGAGGCGCTGGGTGTCCGCGGTGACCTCGGGGAGCTGGGCCGGCTCGATCCGGTTGCGCATCCGCTCGATCTTGCCGGGCGCATAGCTGAAGAAGGCGATCGCCAGCACCACGATCACGACCAGCAGGGACAGGCCGGTGATCTTCACCCGGCGACGGTTGATCCAGCTCACCCGCTGACGCTAGCAACCGGCCCGGCACCCACCCGGTCAGCCGCCGCGGCGGACCTGCTCGATCACGGTGGCGCACAGCTCCTCGACGCCGGTCGCGAGCTCCTCGGCGCCGGCCACGTCGTCGGTCGTCGCGAGCGCGCGACTGCCGCCGCAGACGAGGGCCTGGTCGAGGAGCGTCGCCGCCAGGACGACCCGCACGGTTCCGGGGTGGACCGGCTTGCCCGGGAGCGTGATCGGGGGCGCAGTGCAGGTGAACGCGGCGTCGTACCCGTGCGGCTCGAGGTCGCGACACTGAGCCGCGTACGACGCCTCCCAGGTCGCGCCCGCCTCCCGCACGACCGCCTGGCTGGCGCCGTCGAGCAGGCCACGCAACCGGTCGGCCGTGGTGACCCCGGAGGCGTCGAGGTCCGACTTCGCGCCGACCGAGATGCTGACGACCGTCCCGGAGGCGCCCTCGCCCCACCAGCACGACGCCGACGCCCGGGCGCTGGCCGCGCTGCCGGTCGGCGTGCCCCGTGCACCCGACGAGTCGAACCGGGACCGGGTGTCGTCGCCGGCGACCGCGGTCACGGCGTCGTCGACCTCGCCGCAGAACTGGTCGGTCCGGAAGTACGACGGCGCAGGCTCCGGTCCCTCGTCCAGCACGGCGAACGCGGCGGCCCCTCCCCCGGCGACGACCGCGGCCGCGGCCACGCCGGCGAGCACCCGGCGCCCGCGCCGGGCGGGCCGCGGCGGTGCCGCAGGGGGTGGTGCGGGCGCGAGCGGGACGACCGGCGGCGCCGCGGGCGCCGCGAGCGCGGCCAACCCGGCCTCGGTCCACCAGGTCGCACCGTAGGCGCGCTTCGCGGCCCGCCCGAGCGCGTTCAGCAGGGCGTGGGCGTCGGCGTGACGGTCTCCCGGCGCCTTCGACAGCGCCTTGCCCAGGACGGTGCGCAAGGTGGTGTCGACGGCCTTGAGGTGCCGCTTCTGCCCCGAGAGCGGCTGTCCGGTCAGCAGGTGCACGAGCAGGGCCGCGACGGCGTACACGTCGGCGGCACGGGTCATCTCGGCGCCCGGGTGGCGCACGGCCTCGGGCGCCAGGTACGCGGGCACCGGCCGCCCGATGCCGACGTCGGTCAGCCGCACCCGACCGTCGGTGCCGAGCAGCACGGCCGACGGCGCGATCCGCCCGTGGACGACGCCGTGCTCGTGGGCATGGGCGAGGCCCTGCAGGACGCCGTGGGCGACGCCGAGCACCTGCCCCACGATGAGCGCCTGCCCGCGGTCGAGCAGGTCGGCGAGGGTGGCGCCCTCCACCCGTTCCGTCACGAGGTACGACGCCCCGGAGCCCTCGGCGAGACCACGGATCCCGACGAGGTGGGGGTGGTCGAGCGTGACCAGTGAACCGACCCGGTCCGCGAGCGCGGTGGCCTCCTCGGAGGTGAGACGGCGCAGCGCGACGACCTCGGCGCCGTCCGACGGGTGGCCCTCGAACAGGGGGCCGTCGGGGTCGGCGCCGAGCCGTGCCGTGACCTCGTAGCCGCTGACGGCCGGGGCGGTCTCCGGCTCCTGCGGCTCCGTGTCGGTGGTCATGGGCAGATCCTGCCGTGGACGGGGCCCCGCCGGGGCGGAATCCGCGATGCCCGCGCCGCTGCGGCACAATGGAGCCCCATGACCGCCCGTGTGATCGTCCTCGCCGGCCCGTCGGGCTCGGGCAAGTCGCGGCTCGCGGAGCGGCTCAAGAGGGCCCATGGCTGGCCGACGCTCCGCCTCGACGACTTCTACCGCGACGGCGACGAGCCGGGGCTCCCGCTCATCACCGCGGGCAAGAACGCCGGCCTCGTCGACTGGGACCACCCCGGCACCTGGCACCACGAGGACGCGATGGCCGCGCTGCGCTCGCTGTGCGCCACCGGGTCGGCCGACGTCCCCGTCTACTCGATCGCCGAGAGCCGCCGCACCGGCTCGCAGCACCTCGACCTCGGCGGCGCGACCCGCTTCTGTGCGGAGGGCATCTTCGCCGCGGAGGTCGTGGAGGAGTGCCGGGCGCAGGGGTTGCTGGCGGCGTCGTACTGCATCACGCAGCACCCGATGGTGACCTTCTGGCGGCGGCTCACCCGCGACCTGCGCGAGCACCGCAAGCCGCCCCTGGTGCTGGTACGCCGCGGCCTCGCGCTGGCCCGCGAGCAGCGCCGGATCGTGCGCCGGGCCATTGCCGTCGGCTGCCGGGTCGCGTCCGGCGACCGGGCGTTCGCCGAGCTGGGCTCACCCTCGACGGAGGACGACCATGCGGTGGCCCGCTGACCTCACCCCGCTCGCGCTGAAGCAGCCCGACCAGGTCAGCTGCGGCGCCGCGTCGGTCGTCGCCGCGCGGGTGCTGCTGACACCGTGGCGGCCCGGGGACGCCGAGACCGACATCCGCGAGGAGCACCGGTTGCTCACCTCGAGCCGCAGCCCGCGCGACCGCTTCCAGCTGCCCTGGCCGCGCCGCTTCGGTACGCCGCCGTGGGCGGTCGCGAACGCGCTGCGCGCCCTGACCGGCCAGCGGATCGCGACCGTCAACGCCCGCCCGCGCCCGGCGATCGGCTTCGAGGTGCTGCGGGAGAGCCTCGCCACCCGTCCGGTCGCCGTCTACGTCGGCAGCCGCTGGCTCCCGCGCCACGTCGCGCTCGCGGTCCGCGCCACCGACGATGCCGTCGACGTCTTCGATCCCGCGGCCGGCGCCGTGCTCACCATCGGCCGGGCGCGATGGGCCGACCACAACGTCGGCATCGGCGGGTGGAGCCACTTCTGGTTCGTGGTCTGAGCTAGGAGCCTGCTGCGCCGAGGTCGCTCGCGACGACGTCGTACGCGATCGCGGAGGCGTAGGCAGCCACCTGCGCCGGCAGCCGGCGATCGGTGAGGTACACCGCGACCACCGCGTTGTACCGGTCGAGCCGGGCGATCCGGGCCGCCGTCACCGTCACCGGCTCGACGGCACCGGCGGCGTCCTGACCGCTGCAGCCCTGCTCGTCGGCGGCGTACTCCTCCGCGAACGTCCGTCCGGCGCCGTCGCACGCGGTCGCGACCAGCTGGTCGAGGGTGGCACCGGGGTCGTCACCGGGGAGGTCGTAGCTGGTGACCACCACGTCGAGCGCCGCGTCGCCCCGGCTGCCGAAGGTGCACCCCGAGCGCCGGATCCCGGCGGCGCGGTCGATGCTCGATCCGGGCCGGTCCGCGACCAGCCCGAGCCCCTCCGGCAGCAGCGGTTGTACGACGGCGCACAGGTCCCCGACGGCGCTCGCCGCACGCACCGGCTTCCGACCGTCCGCGTCGTCGTCGCCGCCGAGGTCGAGAAGCACCGCCAACGACCCTGCGAGGACGAACCCGACGGCACCGGCAGCAAGCACGAGGGCAAGGCGGGAGCGTCCCGCGGGCGGTCGCGACATGCGGCCATCGTGCCCGGGCTCGGTCACCGGAAACCCACGTTTCGCCCGGTGGCACCGGGGCACACGGGCTGTCGCACCCTCGTGCCGACGGGAGAAACAGACATGGTCGAGCTCGACTTCGACGGACGCCAGCGACTCGCGATCCTCCAGGAGCGCGGCGGCGGGACCCGGTTCCGGGAGGTGGGACCCGTCTCCGGGACCGACGCCGGGACCGGCCTGACGCTCACCCTCGACGCCGCGCGACGGGTCACGGAGGTGCAGGTCCCGGACGCCGGACTCGTCCGCACCTCGCCGCAGCTCCGCGCGGCGGTCCGGGCCGCCTACCGGGAGGCCGACCTCGCCCGGGCACGCGCATCGCGGGAGGAGGCCCGTGAGCCGGCGCCGGCGGGCGACCGGGTGGACGTGACCCCGCTGCTGCGACCACCACCGGCTCCCCGACGCGAGATCGTCCGTCGTACCCGCGCGGCGGTCGCCAACGGCCAGCACTCCGGCAGCCGGCCGACCCTGGCCGGCGCCGGACGCTCCGACAACGGCTACGTCGCCGTCACCGTCGGACCGACCGGCGTGGTCGAGGACGTCGAGGCCGACCCCGCATGGCTCCTCGGCGCGCGGGAGCACTACCTCGAGTCCGCACTTGCCGAGGCGTTCCGCCGGTCCACCGAGCACACCCCCACCACGAACGGAGCACACCGATGACCCTCGAAGCCGACATCGAACGCTTTCCCCTGGCCGCGGCCGAGTGGGACGAGCTGTCCACGAAGATCCTCTCGGCACGGACGAAGATCGAGGAGGGACGCTCCGACGGTTGGCGGTTCGGCACCCTCGCCGACGCCATCGGCGACGCCCACGACCTCTTCATCGGCAACATCTACGACGCCCTGCAGGCCGGTGCGACGATCGCCACGTCGATCGGCGACGCGCTGCGCGAGACCGCACGTGACTTCGGCATGACCGATGCCGAGCAGGCCCGCTACCTCACCACCACGAAGGACGAGATCTGATGACCGTCTTCACGCCCGAGTCCTGGGGCAGCGGCCCCTCGCAGACCGACCTCTCCTACGTCCACTTCACCGACGACGTCGAGGAGTGGCTCGGCAAGGTCGAGGACAAGATCGAGGAGGGCATCGACTGGGTCTGGGAGCAGTGGGACAACAGCATCGTCAACAAGTACGGCAAATGGGTGAGCCCTGCGTTGTGGCTCGCGATCAACCACGCCAAGGGCAACCTCGAGGACGCCATCGAGGACATCTGGGAGAAGTTCAAGGAGGTCTGCGAAGGCGTGTGGGAGGAGGTCCGTTCGCTCTTCGCCACCCCGTGGGGCCTGATGGACCTCTCCGAGCGCTACAGCTCGGCAGCCGGGATCCTGCGGGGCGAGGCGACCCTGATCGACCGGATCAAGCGGCACATCCAGAAGGGCTGGTCAGGCGACGCCTTCACGGCCTACGGCGGCATGACCGACGAGCAGAAGAACGCCCTGAACGGCCTCGCGGCCGGTCTGTCGACCGCCTCCACCGCGTGCGCGACCGGTGCGAAGCAGATCTGGGACATCTGGATCGCGCTGCTCAACTACGTCCTCGACCAGCTCAACACGGTCCTCGGCAAGATCAAGGACGCCACCGATGCCGGTCAGTGGGTCACCCTCGACGCCGGCGTCGTCACCTCGCTGATCGGCCAGCTCCTGGTCAACGTCGGCAAGCTGGTGACGAAGCTGCTGTCCTTCTGGGCCGACAACCAGACGGTCAACCTCGCGGTCTGGAACGGCCTCAACGACGGCAAGGACCTCACCGGCGTGACGGTCAGCGGGAGCGGTGACCAGCGTGACATCGACTGGCCCGGCCTCAGCCCGGCCGACGTGGGCGACGTCAAGGACAAGGACGCCTGGGAGCACAGCTGAGCCAGGTCCCCGCGCGGATCAGTCCCGGCGCTCGGCGTACCAGGGCTTGATGGTCTCGGTGATCAGGCGGTAGCGCTCGTCGTAGGGGATGAACGCCGACTTCATCGCGTTGACCGTCAGCCACTCCATCTCGCGCCAGCCGTAGCCGAAGGTCGCGTTCAGCAGGCCGAACTCCTTGCTCAGCGAGGTGCCGCTCATCAGCCGGTTGTCGGTGTTGACGGTGACCCGGAAGCGCAGTGACGCGAGCAGCTTGATCGGGTGCTCGGCGATCGACGGCGCCGCACCGGTCTGCACATTGGACGACGGGCACATCTCCAGCGGGATCCGCTTGTCCCGGACGTACGACGCCAGGCGGCCCAGCTCCGCCGTGCCGTCCTCCCCCACCTTGATGTCGTCGACGATCCGCACGCCGTGGCCGAGCCGGTCGGCGCCGCACCACTGCACGGCCTCCCAGATCGACGGCAGTCCGAAGCCCTCGCCGGCGTGGATGGTGAAGTGGGAGTTCTCCCGCTTGAGGTACTCGAACGCGTCGATGAAGCGGGTCGGCGGATAGCCCGCCTCGGGGCCGGCGATGTCGAAGCCCACCACGCCGCGGTCGCGCCACTGGATGGCGAGGCCGGCGATCTCCATGCCGCTCGCGGCCTGGCGCATCGCGGTGAGCAGGTGCCGGACGAGGATCCGGCCGCCGGCGGCGGCCATGCCCTCCTCGAAGCCCTGCTGCACCGCGGCCACCACGTCGTCCAGCTCGAGACCGGCCTCGACGTGCAGCTCGGGGGCGTAGCGGATCTCGGCGTAGACCACGCCGTCGGCGGCCAGGTCCTCGACGCACTCGCGGGCGACCCGGGTCAACGCCTCCGGGGTCTGCATGACGCCGACGGTGTGGGCGAAGGTCTCGAGGTAGCGCTCGAGGGAGCCGGAGTCGGCCGCCTCGGCGAACCAGGTCGCCAGCTCCCCCGGGTCGGTGGCCGGCAGCTCGTGCCCGACGGCGGCCGCGAGGTCGACGATCGTCGCGGGCCGGAGGCCTCCGTCGAGGTGGTCGTGCAGCAGGACCTTGGGGGCGGCCTGGAGGTCGGCGGCGGCGAGGACGGGGGGTTGCATGACCTATTACTACAGCAGGGCGCTCAGCCGCGCCCGAACCAGCGCCGCTTCCTCGCGGGTGCAGGTGCCGCAGAGATCCCGTGCGCGACGGCACCGCGCAGGTCGGCCGGGTCGATGCCGGTGCGCGCCGTCAGCAGCCGAGCCAGCCTGGCGGCGTCGAGCAGCCGGACTCCGGCCTCCTCGGGCAGCGGCGCGCCCTCGTCGACGACGACCTGTCCCTCGCCGCACGCCCAGCTGCGGTGGCCGTCGGCATTCACGACGGTCCAGGTGAAGTAGTCGACGCCGGCCATGAAGAGTGCCTGCACCACCTCGCTGCCGGTGGCCTCGTGCAGGGTGTGCGGGAGACGGGCATCGCTGCCGCGACCGATGACGACCAGGTCGGGTCCGTGCTCGACCAGCCACAGCCGCTCGAGCAGTCCGGCGGCGACCGCCTGCTCGGCCGTCGTGTCCTCGCCGTCGAGCAGGTACGCGCCCGCGAGGTCCGCCACGGTCGCGCCCCGCACCACGGTGAGCGTCGTCCGGGAGATCGCCACGCGCCGCTCAGCCGATCCGGTCGATCACCAGCGGGCGGGGTTCGAACGCGGTGCCGGGCGGCGCGACGTCGTACCCACCCTCGAGGGCGGCGAGCGCCCGGTCGAAGCGGTCGGGGGTGTCGGTCAGCAGGGTGAAGAGGGGCGCACCGGCGCGGACCTCGTCGCCGGGGCGGGCGTGCCAGACGACGCCGGCACCGGCCTGCACCGGGTCCTCCTTGCGCTCGCGGCCGGCGCCCAGGCGCCAGGCCGCCACGCCGACGGAGAGCGCGTCGAGGCGGGTCAGGACACCGTCGGACGGCGCGGTGACGACGTGGCTCTCCTTCGCGACCGGCAGCGCGGCGTCGGGGTCGCCGCCCTGCGCGGAGATCATCGCGCGCCAGGCGTCCATCGCCGAGCCGTCGGCGAGCTTCTCCGCCGGGTCGACGTCGTCGCGACCCGCCGCGGCGAGCATCTCGCGGGCGAGCGCGACCGTCAGCTCGACGACGTCGGCCGGGCCACCTCCGGCGAGCACCTCGACCGACTCGGTGACCTCGATGGCGTTGCCGGCGGTGAGACCGAGCGGGGTCTCCATGTCGGTCAGCAGCGCGACGGTCCTGACGCCGGCGTCGGTGCCGAGCCCGACCATCACCTCGGCGAGCTCGCGGGCCCGCTCGACGGACTTCATGAAGGCCCCGGTGCCGACCTTGACGTCGAGCACCAGCGCACCGGTGCCCTCCGCGATCTTCTTGCTCATGATCGACGAGGCGATGAGCGGGATCGCCTCGACCGTGCCGGTGACGTCGCGCAGCGCGTAGAGCTTCTTGTCCGCGGGCGCCAGCCCGTCGCCGGCCGCGCAGATGACGGCACCGACGTCCTCGAGCTGCGCCAGCATCTCCTCGTTGGACAGCAGCGCACGCCAGCCGGGGATCGACTCGAGCTTGTCGAGGGTGCCGCCGGTGTGGCCCAGGCCGCGCCCCGAGAGCTGGGGTACGGCGACGCCGCACGCCGCGACGAGGGGCGCCAGCGGCAGCGTGATCTTGTCACCGACGCCGCCGGTCGAGTGCTTGTCGGCCGTCGGCCGCGACAGGGAGGAGAAGTCCATCCGCTCCCCCGACGCGATCATCGCGGCCGTCCAGTCGGCGATCTCGCGCCGGTCCATGCCGTTGAGCAGGATCGCCATCGCCATCGCCGACATCTGCTCGTCCGCCACCACGCCGCGCGTGTAGGCGTCGACCATCCAGTCGATCTGGCTCGTGGTGAGGGTGCCGCGGTCACGCTTGGTGTGGATGACCTCGACGGCGTCGTGCGATTCAGCCATGCGGGAACCCTACGTGGCGGCCGGCGGCGCGGTTCATCCCGACACCGGCACGCGGTGGTAGCCCCGGAGCACGAAGGTCCCGCGGCTCTCCGGCTCACCGGCCAGTTGCAGGCCGGGCAGCGCGTCGAAGAGCGCCGGCAGCGACTCCGTGAGCTCCATCCGCGCCAGCGGGGCGCCGAGGCAGAAGTGGACGCCGACGCCGAACGCGACGTGCGGGTTGTGGGCGCGGGCGACCTGGAACTCGTCGGGCGCGTCGAACACCGCTGGGTCGCGGTTGGCGGAGCCCAGCAGCACCGCGATCTTCTCGCCGGTGGCGACGGTGACGCCGCCGACCTCGACCGGCTCGGTCGCGGTCCGCTCGAAGAGCTGCAGGGCCGAGTCGAAGCGGAGCATCTCCTCGACCGTGGCGGCGACGTCGGCGTCGGGGCGGAGTCCGCGCCGGAGCATCGCCACCAGCCCGTTGCCGAACACGTTGACCGACGCCTCGTGGCCGGCGTTCAGGAGCAGCACCGCCGCGGCGACGACCTCGTCGGCGCTCAGCTCGGTGGCGACGAGGTCGGTGATCAGGTCGTCCGCAGGAGTACGTCGCCGCTCGTCGGCGATCTCGCGCACCAGTCCGGCGAACGCGGTCGCGGCCGCCACGGCCTCGTCGACGACCTGCTGGCCCGGCGCCGGCTCGTACATCCGCACGATCGCCTGCGACCACTCCCGCAGGTCCGGTGCGTACGACGCCGGGACGCCGAGCAGCTCGGCGATCACCAGCACCGGCAGGGGCTCGGCGTAGTCGGCGATGACGTCGAAGCCTGCGGGGTCGATCCCGTCGAGCAGCTCGAGCGCCAGGGCACGGACCCGCGGCCGGAGCCGCTCGACGTGCCCGCGGCCGAACGCCCTGGCCACCGGTCGGCGCAGCCGGGTGTGCTCGGGCGGCTCGTTCTCCATCATCTGGTTGCGGTGGAGCAGGTTGAACGGCTCGAGGTAGTCGGTCGGCTCCCTGTCCCGCCAGATCCGGCCCAGGCGCCGGTCGCGCTGGACGGCGCTGACCGAGGCATGGTCGAACGCCAGCCAGCCGCCCGACTGCTCGTGCCACGCCACCGGGTGCGCAGCGCGCTCCTCGGCGAAGAACGGGTAGGGGTCGGCGACCAGCTCGGCCGCGGTGAGGTCAATCGAGGTCGTCGGCACCGAAGGCATCCGGCAGGACCTCCTCCATCGACCTCACGCCGCGCGCCGTCCACAGCAGCAGCTCCGGTCCGCCGTTCTCCCACAGCAGCTGGCGACAGCGGCCGCAGGGCATCAGCAGCTCCTGCTTGCCGTTGACGCACACGAAGTGCGTCAACCGGCCGCCACCGGTCAGGTGCAGCTGGCTGACCAGCCCGCACTCCGCGCACAGCGCCACGCCGTAGGCGGCGTTCTCGACGTTGCACCCCGCGACGACCCGGCCGTCGTCGACCAGCGCCGCGGCGCCGACCGGGAAGGAGGAGTACGGCGCGTAGGCGTGGCCGGACGCCTCGACCGCGGCGGCCTTCAACGCCTCCCAGTCGACATCGCTCATCCGACCGAGCCCTTGCGGTAGACCTGCCCGTCTGCCGCCGGCATCCGCAAGCGTTGGGCGGAGAAGGCGAGCACGAGCAGCGTCGCGACGTAGGGCGTCATCGACGTGAAGTCGCTGGGCACCTCGTCGGTCAGCGCGAACCACGACAGGAACAGCAGGCCGGCGACACCGAGGACGATCGCGGCCCGGACCTGGCCGCGAGCGGCGCGGAGGGCGGCGTACGCGAACAGGCCGATGGCCACCAGCAGCAGGAGGGCGTGCACCGTCGACGGGTCCCGCAGGCGAAGGCTGTCGGTGTAGCCGAACATTCCGGACCCGACGAGCAGGCCGCCGGGGCGCCAGTTGCCGAAGATCATCGCGGCGAGGCCGATGTAGCCGCGGCCGTTGGTCTGGTTCTCGCTGAACCCGTTGGCGGCGACGAGGGCGAGGTAGCCACCGCCGAGGCCGGCGAGACCACCGGAGATGATGACGGCGGCGTACTTGTAGCGCAGCACCCGGACACCGAGGCTCTCGGCGGCGTGCGGGTTCTCGCCGCACGAGCGCAGGCGGAGGCCGAAGGTCGTGCGCCACAGCACGAACGCGGTGACCGCGACCAGCACGCCGGTCAGGATCGTCATGAGCGACAGGTCCTTGGTGAGCGCGGCTCCCAGCGCGGCCACGTCGGAGACGATGAACCAGTGCTTGTCGGCCAGGTCGCTGAGGGCGTCGGAGACCCCCGGGATCGTGAAGCTCGGTGGATGGTCGATGCCGGTGAGCTTGTTGGGACCACCGCGGCCCCGCTCGCTGTTGAGGTCCTTGAAGAACGCCTCGGAGAGGAAGCTCGCCAGGCCGAGGCCGATCAGGTTGATCGCAACGCCGGAGACGATGTGGTCGACACCGAAGCCGACCGTCGCGATCGCGTGGATCAGGCCGCCGACCGCACCGAGCAGGATTGCGCCGACGATGCCCTGCACCGGGCCGTACCAGTAGGTGAAGTAGGCCGCGCCCCACGTCCCGAGGATCATCTGCCCCTCGAGGCCGATGTTGACGACGCCGGCCCGTTCGGCCCAGAGGCCGCCGAGCGCGGCGAGCAGGATCGGGCAGGTGGCCTGGATGGCCGCGTCGAGGCTGCCGCGCGAGGTGATCTCGTGCGCGCCGGTGATCAGGCGGACCGCCGACACGGCTGCCAGTGCGGCCAGCGCGACGAGCAGCCAGCGGTAGCGCTCCCACGCCGAGCGCGGCGCGCGGGCCGGTGCCGGGGCGGGGGTGGTCGTCATGGTGGTCATGCGGACACCTCCTCTGCGACTGGTCCGGGGGCGGGGGGCGGTGGTGCAGCACTGGCGACCACCCGTTGCTCGAGCCGTGTGCGCCAGCGACGGACGACCTCGTAGGCGATCACGATCGTCAGCACGATGACGCCCTGGGCGACCAGGACGATGTCGCGGGACACGTCGACCCGCTCGAACTCGAGGTCACCGGCCTGGGCGTCGAGGAAGGCGAAGAGCAGCGCGCCGGCCATGATGCCGAGCGGCCGGTTGCGCCCGAGCAGGGCGACCGCGATGCCCGCGAAGCCGAGTCCCGCCTGGAACTGGCTGCCGGCGAAGTAGCTGGGCGTCCGGCTCTCGTGGAACAGCGCCGGCAGCCAGACCAGGCCCGCGACCGCACCGGAGAGCATCATCGAGATGACGACCATCTTCTTGACGTCGACACCCGACGCGACGGCTGCCGTCTCGCTGCGGCCGGTGGCGCGCAGGTCGAAACCGAAGCGGGTGTGGTTGAGGATGAACCAGAACGCCAGACCGGCCAGCAACGCCAGCACCGTGAGGCCCCAGATCGCGCCGTCGCGGTCGGTGAACGGCGCCCAGCCAGCCAGCGTGGTGTCGCGGTCGATGGGCGTCGTACGACGGCTGCTGCCGATCTCCTCGCCGTAGTTCAGCAGGAGCCAGCCGACGAGGAAGCCCGCGATCGCGTTGAGCATGATCGTCGAGATCACCTCGGACACGCCGCGGGTCACCTTCAGCACCGCGGGGATCGCCGCCCACAGGGCGCCGGTCGCCATCGCGGCGAGGACCGCGAGGATCACGTTGGCGATGCCGCTCGCGACACCGGCACCGGCGACGACCGCGGCGACGTACGACGCGACGCGGTACTGCCCCTCGACACCGATGTTGAACAGGTTCATCCGGAAGCCGATCGCCGCCGCGAGGCCCGCGAGGAACAGCATCGAGGCCTGGTTGACGATCGTGACGATCTCGGAGTCGTCGGGCGCCGACAGGATCACCCGCCAGAAGTCGCCCGGCGGCCCGCCGACCGCGAGGATCACCAGCGAGGTGATCGCCATCGCGGCGACCAGCGCGGCGACCGGTGCGACCAGCGCGAGGCCGATCTTCTTCAGCACGCTCACTTCGCAGCCTCCTTGCCGCCGGTCATCGCGGTGCCGAGCTCCTGCGGCGTCACCGTGCGGGGGTCGAACTCACCGACCAGCTCGCCGCGCAGCACGACCTTGATCGTGTCGGAGAGGCCGATCAGCTCGTCGAGGTCGGCCGAGATGAGCAGCACCGCGAGGCCCTTGCGCCGCGCGTCCTTGATGTGGTCCCAGATGGCCGCCTGGGCGCCGACGTCGACGCCGCGGGTCGGGTGGGCCGCGATCAGCAGGACCGGGTCGCTGCTCATCTCGCGCCCCACGATCAGCTTCTGCTGGTTGCCGCCGGACAGGGCCCGGGCGGGGGTGTCGATGCCCGGCGTACGGACGTCGTAGGCGTCCACGATCCGCTGGGTGTCGGCGCGCGCCGCCCTCCGGTCGATGAGGATGCCGCGCACCGAGGGACGCTTCGTCTGGTGGCCGAGGATGCGGTTCTCCCACAGCGGAGCGTCCAGGAGCAGGCCGTGGCGGTGGCGGTCCTCGGGGACGTAGCCCACGCCGGCCTCGCGGCGCTCGCGGGTGGAGTGGCGGCTGATGTCCTCGCCCGCGAGGACGACGGTGCCCGTGGCGCGGCGCATGCCCATGATCGACTCGACGAGCTCGGCCTGGCCGTTGCCCTCGACGCCGGCGATGCCGAGGACCTCGCCGCGGTGGATGGTGAGGTCGATGTCACGCAGCAGGTGCCGCCCGCGCTCGTCCACCAGGTTGAGGTCGCGCACCTCGAGGAGCACGGCGGCGGTCACGGTCGACTCGGCGGTCTCGGGCGAGGGCAGCTCGGAGCCGACCATCAGCTCGGCGAGCTGCTGCTTGGTGGCGGTCCTCGGGTCGGCCTCGCCGACGGTCGTGCCGCGGCGCATCACGGTGATGTCGTCGGCGATCGCGAGGACCTCGTCGAGCTTGTGGCTGATGAACAGGATGGTGCGACCGCTGGCGCGCAGCTCGCGGAGGTT
This sequence comes from uncultured Nocardioides sp., assembly GCA_964487275.1. Classification (GTDB taxonomy): domain Bacteria; phylum Actinomycetota; class Actinomycetes; order Propionibacteriales; family Nocardioidaceae; genus Nocardioides. The sequence goes on from CAZAQE010000004.1 coordinate 178,214, forward strand.
CTGGAAGAGCGCGTCCACCTCCTGCGGCACGAGCACGGCGGTCGGCTCGTCGAGGATGATGATCTGCGCGCCGCGGTAGAGGACCTTGAGGATCTCGACGCGCTGGCGCTGGCCGACGCCGAGCCGCTCGACCAGCTCGTCGGGGTCGAGGTCGAAACCGTAGGCGAGGGAGATCCGCTCGATCTCGGCGCGGGCGGCGTCGCCGATGCCGTGCAGCTTCTCGGCACCGAGGACGACGTTCTCCAGGACCGTGAGGTTGTCCGCGAGCATGAAGTGCTGGAAGACCATGCCGACGCCGACCTTGATCGCATCGGTCGGCGAGGAGAACGAGACCTGCGCCCCGTCGACCTCGATCGTTCCCTCGTCGGGCTTCTGGACGCCGTACAGGATCTTCATCAGCGTCGACTTGCCGGCGCCGTTCTCGCCGATCAGGGCGTGGACCGTACCCTTCCGGATCCGGATGTCGACGTCGCGGTTGGCGACGACGCCGGGGAATCGCTTCGTGACACCCGTGACCACCACGGCGGCCTGGTCGGAGCTCGTGGGCATGACCCTCCTCGTCACCACGTGGGAGGGGTCCGGGTGCCGTACGACAGCTCGTACGGCACCCGGACCCGCTTTCAGTTGCTGCTCGTGTCCCCTGCGGGGGTCACGGGGTGGTCGGCACCTTCACCTCGCCGGACTTGATCTTCTCCGCGGCGGCGTCGATCTGGTCCTGGATGTCCGTGACGAAGTCACCGGACGTCGAGTAGCCCACACCGTCGACCTTGAGGTCGTAGGTCTGGTAGCTGGTGAGCGGCGAACCCTCGTCGACCGCGCGGATCGCGTCGGCCGTCGCCACGTCGACGCGCTTGAGCATCGAGGTGAGGATGTGGGCCTTCTGGTCCTCCGGAGCCGTGAGGTACTGGTCGGAGTCGACACCGATCGCCCAGACGCCGTCGCCGGCAGCGGCCACGGCCTCGAAGACGCCGGAGCCCGAGCCGCCGGACGCGTGGTAGACCACGTCCGCGCCCTTGTCGAGCAGGCCCTGCGCGGCGGCCTTGCCACCGGCCGGGTCGTCGAAGCCGGCGAGGTCGGTCTCCTCGATGTAGCGGACGCCGACCTTGATGTCGGGCTTGACCGACTTCGCGCCAGCGGTGAAGCCGGCCTCGAACTTCTTGATCAGGTCGTTGTGGACGCCACCGACGAACGCGACGTGGTTGGCCTTCGACTTGAGGGCCGCCGCGACACCGACGAGGTAGGAGCCCTCCTGCTCGGCGAAGCCGAGGTAGGCGACGTTCTCGTTGGGCTCGGCGTCGGGGTCGAAGCCGTCGACGACCGCGAAGCTGATGTCCGGGTAGTCCGGCGCGACCTCGTTGACCGACTCGCTGTAGGCGAAGCCGACGCCGATGATCGGGCTGTAGCCCTCGTCCGCCATCTTGCGGAGGCGGTCCACGCGGGCCGACTCGGGCTCGTCGTTGGCGGCCTCGGCCTCGAAGCAGGTCGCGTCGACCTCCTCGACGGCGGCCTCGATGCCGGCGTAGGCGGCGTCGTTGAACGACTGGTCGCCGCGGCCACCCACGTCGTAGGCCAGACCGACCTTGGGGCCGTCGCCGTCCGCGGTCTCGCAGACGCTGGCGTTCGCGTTGGCGTTGCCGTCGTTGTCGTCGCTGCCGCCCTCGTCCTGCTTGCTGCAGGCGGTGAGCGCCAGTGTCGTCACTGCGGCCACGGCCGCGATCTTGCCTACAGTGCGCAAGATGCTCCTCCTCGAAGTCTTCGCGCCGTTCTTTCGGCGCACTGCGGGTCAGAGTACGGGTTGTGCGCGTTTGCGCCAGTGATCCAGCAGAACTTGTTACCAACTCGAAGCCGGTGACGGGGCTCAACCAGCGGCGAGCGCGACCACCGCGGAGCCCGCGAGCATCTTCGCGCCGTGGGCGATCGCCTGCTCGTCGACCTCGAAGTCGCCCTGGTGCAGGTCGAAGCGCGCTCCCCCGGGGGTGCGGGTGCCGAGGCGGAACATCGAGCCGGGCACGTCCTCGAGGTACCAGCCGAAGTCCTCACCGCCGAGGCTCTGCTCGACCTCCGTGCGGTGGTGCGGGCCCAGCAGCTCGTCGGCCGCGGTGGTCACCATCGCCGTCGACACGGCGTCGTTGACGACCGGCGGGACGCCCTGCAGGTAGTCGACGGTGGCGGTGATGCCGTAGGGCCGCACGATGTCGAGCACCGCCTCGCGCACGACCGGCTCGCACGAGGCCCAGGCCTGGGCCTCGAGGATCCGCACCGTGCCGCTGGCGAGGCCGTGGTCGGGGATGACGTTGGGCGCCGAACCGGCCCGGAGCACGCCCCACACGACGCTGACGCCGGCGCGGGGGTCCATCCGCCGGCTGAGCACGGCCGGCAGCTCGCTGGTGATCTTCGCGAGCGCGAAGGTGAGGTCACCGGTCAGGTGCGGGCGAGACGTGTGTCCGCCGTTGCCCTCGAGCCGTACGTCGATGCGGTCGGCCGCACTCGTGATCGGACCGGTCCGCACCCCGATCGCCCCGACGTCGACCGACGGGTCGCAGTGCAGCGCGAAGATCCGCTGCACGCCCTCGAGCGCGCCGTGGCTGATCAGGTGCTTGGCTCCGCCGGGCATGACCTCCTCGGCCGGCTGGAACAGCAGCCGGACCCGGCCTGCGAGCAGGCCCTGCTGGTGGAGCTCGGCCAGGGCGTGCGCCGCACCCACGAGGGCCGCGACATGGACGTCGTGACCGCAGGCGTGGGCGACCCCCTCGGCGGTGCTGCGCCACGGGTCGGTGGTCAGGTCGTCCACCGGGAGCGCGTCGAGGTCGGCGCGCAACGCAACCAGCGGGCCCCCGTCGCCGATGTCGGCGACCAGGCCGCTGCGCGGCGTGCGGGTCAACCGCCAGCCGGTGCCCTCGAGCTGCGCCACGACGCGCTCGACCGTGCGCTGCTCGTGCCAGGACAGCTCGGGGTGCTGGTGGAGGTCCCGGCGGAACGCGACCAGCTCGTCGTCGTACTTGTCGACGACGGAGGCGACGAGCGCCAGCAGGTCGGAGGTCTCACGCAGGGGCACCGGTCCAGCCTATCGGGCCCATCGGGGCTGCTCAGGAGTCGTAGGCCGCGAGGATCCGGTCGGCCGCCAACGGAGCACTGAGCTCGCCGGAGAGCACGGCGTCGCGAACCTCGTCCTGGACGGCGCGCACGCCGGCGTGGTGGCGCAGCCGCTGGTCGAGCTCGTCGCGGACCAATGCCCAGGTGAAGTCCAGCTGCTGCTCGGCACGCTTGCGGGCAAGCCCGTCGGCGCCGAGTCGCTCGCGATGGCGGAGCACCTCGCCCCAGACGATGTCGAGGTCCTTGTTGTACAGGCCGGAGTAGGTCACGACCGGCGGCGCGGCGGCCGAGCCGCGCACCAGCTTGAGTGCCCCGAAGAGCTCCCGGGCGGCCACCCGCGCGGCCATCTCCTGCTCCCCGTCGTCGGCCTTGTTCACCGCGATCACGTCGGTGATCTCGAGAATGCCCTTCTTGATGCCCTGGAGCTGGTCGCCCGTGCGGGCGATCGTCAGGAACAGGAAGGTGTCGACCATGCCGGCGACGGTGACCTCGGACTGGCCGACGCCGACGGTCTCGACCAGCACCACGTCGTACCCGGCGGCCTCGACGATGGTCATCGCCTGCGCGGTCGCGCGCGCGACGCCGCCGAGGGTCCCCTCGCTGGGACTGGGCCTGATGTAGGCGTTCGGGTCGACCGACAGCCGCGCCATCCGCGTCTTGTCGCCGAGGACCGAGCCGCCCGTGCGCACCGAGCTGGGGTCCACCGCGAGCACCGCGACCTTGTGGCCCTCGGCGGTCAGGTTGGTCCCCAGCGCCTCGATCGTCGTTGACTTCCCGACACCGGGCACACCGGAGATGCCGACCCGGATCGCGTTGCCGGCGTGGGGTGCGAGCTGGGCGAGCAGGTCGCGGGCGAGCTCGCGGTGGGCGGGCTTGCGGGACTCGACGAGCGTGATCGCCCGGGAGACCTGGGCGCGTCTGCCGGCCAGGACTCCCTCGACGAGTGCCGCCACCTGCTCTGCTCCACTGACCACGTGGCAAGGCTAGATGAGCAGTGTGGACGCGCCGGACGGGGGCAGGCTGGCGCGCGTGATCGAGAACGCACCCGTCCTGGTCGAGGAGCTCGACCGGCGCAAGGCCGCCATGTCCCCCGGTGACCAGCAGGCCGAGATGGCCTTCTGGGAGGCGGCCAGCAAGCTCGGCGTCTGGTACGTCGTCAACCGCGGCACCCGGGACGACCCGCGGCCGAGCGGCTTCGACGTGCCCGGGACCGGCAGGCTGCTCGGGGTCTACAGCACGCCCGGGCGCGCCGGCGCGGTGGCCGGCGCCGGCGGCACCTTCTTCGGCGTACCGACGCCGCAGGCGCTGGACTGGCTGGCGTCCTTCGGGCAGCGGGGCGTCACGGGGATCGTCATGGACCACCCGGGTCCGTGGATCCCGCTCGCCACCCTGGGCTACCTCGAGCACTGGCTGCCGGCCGGCCAGGTCGCCGTCACGACGGGACCGGTCGTCGCCGCTCCCGAGGCACAGGCAGCCATGGACTCCTACCTCGCCCGGCCGGACGACGCGGCCTACGCCGAGGTGCTGCGCCGGCTTGCTGGCGAGTCGCTGCTCGTGGTGATCGATCCCCACGGCGACGGGCAGTCACCCACCCACATCGTGAACCACCGCGACGAGCGGGTCGTGCTCGCCTTCACCGACTCCACCCGCCTCACCCGCATGTACGACGGCAAGGCGGTCGACGTGGTCCAGCGCCCCGGCTCGGAGCTGCTCCGGCTCGCCGCCGCGGAATACGACGCCGTGGTGGTCGACCCGCAGCACCCGTCCTCGTTCGCCGCGAACCCGGCGTGGATCCGCGACGTCCTCGGCTGAGCGGGGTCAGTGACCGAGCTGCTGCGACAGGTCCTCGAGGAGCTCCAGCGCGGACTCGGCGATGACCGTGCCCGGCAGGAACACGGCGGCCGCGCCCATCTCCTTCAGCGTCGGCACGTCGTCGGGCGGGATCACGCCGCCGATGACGACCATGATGTCGCCGCGGCCCTGCTCCTCCAGCGCCTTCTTCAGCGCCGGGAGGAGGGTCAGGTGGCCGGCGGCCAGCGACGAGACGCCGACGATGTGGACGTCCGCGTCCACCGCCTGCTGGGCGACCTCCTCGGGGGTGGAGAACAGGGGGCCCACGTCGACGTTGAAGCCGAGGTCGGCGAAGGCCGAGACGACGACCTTCTGGCCGCGGTCGTGGCCGTCCTGGCCCATCTTGGCGACGAGGATGCGCGGGCGACGGCCCTCGTCCTCCTCGAACTTCGCGGTCGCGGCCAGCACGGCCGCGGCGGCGTCGTCGTTGCCGACCTCGCTCTTGTACACGCCCGAGATGGTACGGATGACCGCCTGGTGGCGTCCGTAGACCTTCTCCAGTGCATCGGAGATCTCGCCGACGGTGGCCTTGACGCGGGCGGCGCCGACGGCGAGGTCGAGCAGGTTGCCGTCGCCGGTGTCGGCCGAGCGGGTCAGCGCCTCGAGGGCGGCATCGACGTCGGCCTGGTCACGCTCGGCGCGCAGCCGCTCCAGCTTGGCGACCTGCTGGCGGTAGACCTCGTCGTTGTCGACCTTGAGGACCTCGAGCGGGTCCTCGGCCGGCAGCCGGAAGGTGTTGACGCCGATGACCTTCTGCGCGCCCGAGTCGATCCGCGCCTGGGTGCGGGCCGCGGCCTCCTCGATGCGCATCTTCGGGATGCCCTGCTCGATGGCGGCGGCCATGCCTCCGGCGGCCTCGGCCTCCTCGATGTGCGCCCACGCGCGCTCCGCGAGGTCGTGGGTCAGCTTCTCCACGTAGTAGGAGCCGGCCCACGGGTCGATCGAGAAGGTCGTGCCGCTCTCCTGCTGCAGCAGCAGCTGGGTGTTGCGCGCGATGCGGGCCGAGAAGTCCGTCGGCAGCGCGATCGCCTCGTCGAGGGCGTTGGTGTGCAGCGACTGGGTGTGGCCCTGGGTCGCGGCCATCGCCTCGATGGCGGTGCGGCCGACGTTGTTGAAGACGTCCTGCGCGGTGAGCGACCAGCCCGAGGTCTGCGAGTGCGTGCGCAGCGACAGCGACTTCGGGTTCTGCGGGTCGAACTGGCGGACCAGGCGCGACCACAGCGCCCGGGCCGCGCGCATCTTCGCGACCTCCATGTAGAAGTTCATGCCGATCGCCCAGAAGAAGGACAGGCGGGGCGCGAACTGGTCGATGGTGAGGCCCGACTCGAGACCGGCGCGGATGTACTCGACGCCGTCGGCCAGCGTGTAGGCGAGCTCGAGGTCGGCGGTCGCCCCGGCCTCCTGCATGTGGTAGCCGGAGATCGAGATCGAGTTGAAGCGCGGCATCTTGGCGGCGGTGTAGCTGAAGATGTCGGAGATGATCCGCATCGACGGCGCCGGCGGGTAGATGTAGGTGTTGCGGACCATGAACTCCTTGAGGATGTCGTTCTGGATGGTCCCCGAGAGCTGCTCCGGCTTCACCCCCTGCTCCTCGGCCGCGGCGATGTAGAGCGCGAGCACGGGCAGCACGGCACCGTTCATCGTCATCGACACCGACATCTGGTCCAGCGGGATGCCGTCGAAGAGCGTGCGGGTGTCGTAGATCGAGTCGATCGCCACGCCCGCCATGCCGACGTCGCCGCGCACGCGCGGGTGGTCGGAGTCGTAGCCGCGGTGGGTGGCGAGGTCGAAGGCGACCGAGAGGCCCTTCTGGCCGGCCGCGAGGTTGCGGCGGTAGAAGGCGTTCGACTCCTCGGCGGTGGAGAAGCCGGCGTACTGCCGGATGGTCCACGGCTGCGTGGTGTACATCGTCGGGTAGGGCCCGCGCAGGAACGGGCTCAGGCCCGGGAAGGTGTCGAGCGCGTCGAGGCCGGCGAGGTCGTCGGGGCCGTAGGACGGCTTGATCTCGATGCCCTCGGGGCTCCTCCAGCCCTCGGCGACCGGCAGGTCGGGCGCGGCGGTCGCGGCCCGGTCGGAGGCCAGCGGGAGGCCCGCAAAGCTCTTGGGGATGGTCATGCGAGCTTCTCCCTCGTCGCAGTCAGGAAGGCCAGGGCGTCGACACCCAGGGCGGCGGCGTCGTCGACCTCCGCGTCCACGGCGTCCGGCTTGCCGGCGATGATCACGTGCTGGGCGCCCGCCTCGCGGAGCGCGGCGACGGCCGCGGCGCCCCACTCGCCGTAGGCGGCGTCGGTGCCGGCGAGGCACACCACCGCCTGCCCCGAGTACGACGCCAGCAGGTCCTCGACGCCGGAGGTGGCTCCTGCGGCCTCGACCGCGATGCCACCGGCGGCGAACAGGTTGCTGATGAAGGTGGCCCGGGCCGTGTGCTGGGCGATGGTGCCGAGCGTGGCCAGGAAGACCGGCTGGGCAGCGGGCTCGTCGCGCAGCGCCTCGAAGGACGCGCCGTAGCGGCGGACCCGGTCGTTGAGCGGGTCCGCGGCGCGCTCGGGCAGCGTCTCGGCCAGGTTCGGGAACTCGCTCACCCCCGTGATCGGCAGCTTGCGGCGGGCGATGCCGGCCTCGCGCTTCGCGACCACGGCCGCGATCCGCTCGCGGAACGGAGTGAAGTCGTGGCCGCTCTCCCACTCCTGCTCGAGGCGCTGGAACTCGGCCCAGCCTGCGGCGGCGAGGTCGGCGGTCAGCTGCTCGACGGCGTAGGCGCCGCCGGCCGGGTCGGCGACCGCGGCGACGTGGGACTCGTCGATGAGCAGGTGGTTGACGTTGCGGGCGATCCGGCGGCCGAAGGCGTCGGGCAGACCGTTCGCGCTGTCGAAGGGCAGCACCGTGACGGCGTCCGCGCCACCGACACCGGCGGCGAAGGCCGCGACCGTGCCGCGCAGCATGTTGACGTAGGGGTCGTACTTGCTGAGCATCGGCCGGCTGGTGGCCGCGTGCTGGCGCTGGCCGGTCGAGGTCGCGCCGCTGAGCTCGAGGACCCGTGCCCACAGCACGCGGGCGGCCCGCAGCTTGGCGATGGTCGGGAACTGCTCGTCGGTCGCGGCGTACCGGAACTCGAGCTGGGCCGCGGCCTGGTCGACCGTCAGGCCGTGGTCGGTCAGCCAGCGCAGGTACGCAACGCCGGCCGCGAGCGACCAGCCGAGCTCCTGCACGTCACTGGCGCCGAGGTCGTGGGCCGCCGTGGCGTCGACGACGATCGCGCGGATGTCGTGCTGGTCGGCCTTGCGGGCCAGCGTCTGCAGCTCGGCGACGGCCTCGTCGACCGCGATCGGGATGTCGCGCAGCATGACGCCGAGCGGGTCGATCCCGAGGTTGCTGTCGGGGTGCTTGGCGCCGGGCAGCGCGAGGAAGGCCTCGGCCACCTGGGTGGTCGCCGAGGGGGCGTCGAGGACGACCGGCGCGAGGTCGAGCAGCACGTTCGCCAGCGTCGCGGCGACGTCGGTGGACTCGTCGGCGGCCAGCCACAGACTGGTCACGCCGCCGTCGAGGTCGACGAGCGCGGCCTCGTTGGCGAGCTTCGCGTCGGGGCCGCTCACCAGGCTCCGGATGTCCCACGCACCCTGTCGGGTGGGACGGACCGGGCTGGTCGCGCCACCGGGCAGGCCGAGCGGGGTGATGCCGATGCCGTCGAGCGTGGTGCGGGTCAGCTTCTCCCACACGGCGCTGTCGGGGTCGTTGTCGCCGAGCTTGCGGGACTTGCGCAGCACGGCGGCGGTGGCGGCCTCCCACTCGGCGCGCGTGTGCGCGTCCTCGGGTTGCGCCAGCGTCAGGGACGAGTCAGTCACGAGCGACAAGACTATCCGTGACAGGACCACTGTCACCGACCGTGTGAGATATGTCCGACTACCGGGCAGTAGCCATCCGGGGGTCGGACACCGGTCAGCTCGCCGACCAGTCGGGCAGCTGCTGGAGCGCCCAGCGGTTGCCGTCCGGGTCGGCGAATCGGACGAACCGGCCCCAGGCGAGGTCCTCCACGGGCGAGACGTCGATACCGCGCGCGGTCAGGTCCGCGTGGGTCGCGTCGGCGTCCGCGACCACCATCTGCAGGTTGTCGAGGGATCCCGGCTCCATGCCGGTCAGCCCCTTGCCGACCGCGATCGAGCAGCCCGAGCCCGGCGGGGTCAGCTGGACGAACCGGATCTCCTCGCTGACCGTCTGGTCGTGGTCGGCGTTGAAGCCGGCCCGCACGTAGAACTCCTTCGCCCGGTCGACATCGGTCACGGGCACCATCACCAGCTCCAGCTTCATGTCCATGCGTCGAACCTAGGCGCGACCACCGACAGCCGGGTCGACAGCGAGGCGGGCATCGGGGACAGCACGCTGAGCGTTCACCCGATCGCAACCCGCAGCCCGCGGTCCCGCAACGTGGTCGGCCCACCGTGGTGGGCATGAGGATCGTCCTGGCCACCGAGACCTTCTACCCGGCCGTCGACAGCACGACCACCACGCTCAAGGCGACGGTGGACCGGCTCGTCGACCTCGGCCACGCGGTGCGGATCGTCGCCCCGGGGCCCGGGCTGGGCAGCTACCGCGGCTGTGACGTGGTCCGCGTGCGCCCGCTCGAGCCGACCGGCGCGCAGGTGCGCGAGGCGATCGAGTCCTTCGGTGCCGACGTCGTCCAGGTGCACTCGCCCCGCAACGTCGGCCGCAAGGCGCTCAAGCACGCCGCCCGGCTCGGCGTGCCGACCGTGGCGGTCGAGCAGTCCGCCGTCCTCGACCTCGCCGCCGACCACTGGCGCACCAAGATCGCCGAGCGCGCCGACCGCGTGCTCGTGACGTCGCGGTGGATGGTCGAGCGCGCCGCGGAGCTCGGCGTCGAGGCGTCGCTGTGGGAGCCCGGCGTCGACGGCCGCGCCTTCAACCCCACCCTCCGCGACCCGTGGCTGCACGCGTCCTGGTCGAAGGCCAGCTCCCGGGAGGGAGGGCGGGTCGTCGTCGGCTTCGTCGGCGGCCTGCACAAGCCCGCAGGAGTACGACGCCTCGTCGATGTCGCGAAGATCCCCGGCACCCGGCTCGTGGTGATCGGCAGCGGGCCCGACCGCGAGTGGCTCGCCCGTCGCGTGCCCGGTGCCCGGTTCACCGGCCCGCTGTCGATCGGCGACCTGACGGTCGCGATGCCGACCCTGGACCTCCTGGTCCACCCCGGCGAGCACGAGACCGACTGCCACGCGCTGCGCGAGGCGGCCGCGTCCGGCGTCCCGGTCGTCGCGCCCCGCGCCGGCGGCGCCCGCGACGTGGTGGCCCACCTCGAGACCGGCCTGCTGCACGACCCCGGGGACAGCCGCCACCTGGTCGGTGCCGTGGCCGCCGTCGTCGCCGACCCGCACCGTCACCTGATGGGCGCAGCCGGCCGGGACCGCGTGCTGCGGCGTACCTGGGCGGACGCGGTCGACGAGCTGGTCGCCCAGCACCTGCCGGTCTCCACCCGCGTCTGACGCCGGCGCCCGGAGCGCTCGCCGTAGGGTGAGCGCCATGCTGCTGCGCCGGCTGGAGTACCTCGCCGCCCTGTCGCGCGAGGGTCACTTCGGACGCGCGGCGCAGGCCTGCCACGTGACGCAGCCGGCCCTGTCCGCCGGGATCCTCAAGCTCGAGCGGGAGCTCGGCGTGCAGATCGTGCGGCGTGGCCAGCGGTTCGAGGGCTTCACCCCGGAGGGCGTGCAGGTGCTGCACTGGGCGCAGCGGATCCTCGCCGAGCGCGAGGCGCTGGACCAGACCCTGGCAGCGATGCGCGGCGGCCTGTCCGGGACGCTGCGGATCGGGGCGATCCCGACCGCGCTGAGCGTCGCCTCGCTGCTGACCGCACCGATGCGCAGACAGCACCCGCTGGTCCGCTTCCGGCTCGAGTCGATGTCGTCGCGCGACATCGTCAGCCGGCTCAACGACTTCGAGGTCGACGTCGGGATGACGTACGTCGACGGCGAGCCGCTCGGCAGGGTCCGCATCGTGCCGCTCTACCGGGAGCGCTATCTCCTGCTGACGCCCGGGGACGGCGAGCTCGGGCACCTCGATGCGGTCACCTGGGCGGAGGCCGCGGCGGCGCCCCTGTGCCTGCTGACGCCGGACATGCAGAACCGCCGGATCATCGACGGCCACCTCGCCGACACCGGCGTCGAGCCGAGCGTCGTCGTCGAGACCGACACGGTCTCCGCGGTCTACGCCCACGTCGCCGCGCTCGGGTTGTCGAGCGTCGTCCCGCACACGTGGCTGCCCGCCTTCGGTGTACCGGACGGGATCCGGGCCCTGCCCCTTCCGAGGCCGCGGCGCACCCACCAGGTCGGCCTGGTCCTCGCCGGGCACGGACCGGAGTCGCTGCTCGCCACGGCGCTGGTCGAGACGGCGCGCGATGTCGACCTCGCGCAGCTGCTCGGTGACGACGCTCAGCCGCCGAGCAGGACCCGCTCGGCGCCGGCGTAGACGTTCATCGACGCGCCACGCAGGAAGCCGACCAGCGTCATGCCGTTCTCCTCGGCGAGGTCGGCGGCGAGCGACGACGGCGCCGAGACGGCCGCCAGTGCGGGGATCCCGGCCATCACGGCCTTCTGGACGAGCTCGAAGGAGGCCCGACCGCTGACCATCAGGATCGACTCGCGCAGCGGCAGCATCCCATTGCGGACGGCATGGCCGACCACCTTGTCGACGGCGTTGTGCCGCCCCACGTCCTCCCGTACGACGACCAGCTCGCCCGTCGCGGAGAAGAGTGCCGCCGCGTGCAGTCCGCCGGTGCGGTCGAACACCTGCTGCGCCTCGCGCAGCCGCTCCGGCAGTGCGGCCAGGAGCGCGGGCGTCACCCGCAGCGGGTCGTCGGCGACCGTCCACGTCGACGCCGTACGCACGGCGTCGAGGCTGGCCTTGCCGCACAGTCCGCACGACGAGGTCGTGTAGAAGTTGCGCTCGAGCGAGACGTCCAGCGGCGGCAGCGACGGGTCGAGGGCGACGTCGACGACGTTGTAGGTGTTGCTGCCGTCGTCGGTGGTGCCGGCGCAGTAGCGGGCGGTGACCACGTCGTCCGCAGCCCGGACCACGCCCTCGCTGACGAGGAAGCCCACCGCGAGGTCGAAGTCGTCGCCGGGCGTGCGCATCGTGATCGTGAGCGACCTGCCGCCGACCCGGATCTCCATCGGCTCCTCGGCCGCGAGCGTGTCGGGTCGTCGGTCCACGACACCCTCACGGATCCGGAGCACCTTGCGGCGTGCGGTCACGCGGCCCATGCGACGTCCTCAGGCACTCACGGGCTCCAACCGCACGACCACGCCCTTGGAGGTCGGGGTGTTGCTGATCTCGGCCACGCTGTCGAGCGGCACCAGCACGTTCGTCTCCGGGTAGTACGACGCCGCCGAGCCCCGCGCTGCCGGGTAGGCGACCACGGTGAAGCCCTTCGCCCGGCGCTCGGTGCCGTCGTGCCAGATGCTGACGATGTCGACCTCCGTCCGGTCGGCGATCCCGAGGTCGGCGAGGTCGTCCGGGTTGACCATCACGATCCGCCGGGCATCGTGGATGCCCCGGTAGCGGTCGTTCATCGCGTAGGGGATGGTGTTCCACTGGTCGTGCGAACGCAGGCTCTGCAGGACCAGGTGGCCGGCCGGCGCGGTGATCCGGTCGAACGCGTTGGCGGTGAAGACCGCCTTGCCGCTCGGCGTCGGGAAGACGCCGGCGTTGACCGGGTTGGGCAGCCGGAAGCCGCCGGGGCGCGCGACCCGCTCGTTGAAGTCCTCGAAGCCGGGGACGACGCGCGCGATCCGGTCGCGGACCAGCGCGTAGTCGGCCTCGAAGTCCTCCCACGGCACGGGGTTGTCGGCGCCGAGCGTCGCCCGCGCCATCCGCGCGATGATCGCGACCTCGCTGAGCAGGTCGGGTGATGCCGGGTCGAGGCGGCCCCGGGACTGGTGCACCTCGCTCATCGAGTCCTCGACGGTGACGAACTGCTCCCCCGTCGCCTGGAAGTCGCGGTCGCTGCGTCCGAGGGTCGGCAGGATCAGCGCGGTGTCGCCGCAGACCGTGTGGGAGCGGTTGAGCTTGGTCGAGATCTGCACGGTCAGCCGGCAGCTGCGCAGGGCCTGCTCGGTGACCTCGCTGTCGGACATCGCCCGGACGAAGTTGCCGGCTGCGGCGATGAAGACCGACGCCTTGCCGTCGCGCATGGCGCGCACGCCGGAGACCGAGTCGTAGCCGTGGGCGCGCGGCGGCTCGAAGCCGAACTCCTCGCCCAGCCGGTCGAGGAAGGAGTCGGGCACCCGCTCCCAGATGCCCATGGTCCGGTCGCCCTGCACGTTGCTGTGGCCGCGGACCGGGCAGACGCCGGCACCGGGCCGGCCGAGGTTGCCGCGCAGCAGCAGGAAGTTCACGATCTCGCGGATCGTCGGCACGCCGTGACGGTGCTGGGTGAGTCCCATCGCCCAGCAGACGATGACGCTCTTCGCCGCCAGCACGCTGTCGCGGACCTGCTCGATCTCCTCGCGGGTCAGGCCGGTCGCCTCGAGCACGTGCTCCCAGGTCACCCCACGCACGTGGGCGGCGAACTCGTCGTACCCGGTGCAGTGGGCGGCGATGAACTCGTGGTCGACCACGGTGCCGGGCGCGGCGTCCTCGGCCTCCAGCAGGAGCTTGTTGAGCATCTGGAAGAGCGCGAGGTCGCCGCCGGGGCGGATCTTGAGGAACTGGTCGGCGATCGCGGTGCCCCTGCCGATGACGCCGCTGGGCCGCTGCGGGTTCTTGAACCTCATCAGTCCGGCCTCGGGCAGCGGGTTGACCGCGATCACCCTGCCGCCGTTGTGCTTGGTCTGCTCGAGCGCCGAGAGCATCCGCGGGTGGTTGGTGCCGGGGTTCTGGCCGACGACGAACACCAGGTCCGACTCGTGGATGTCGTCGAGCGAGACGCTGCCCTTGCCGATCCCGAGGGTCTCGCCGAGGCCCGAGCCGCTCGACTCGTGGCACATGTTCGAGCAGTCGGGGAGGTTGTTGGTGCCGAAGGAGCGCGAGAAGAGCTGGAGCAGGAAGGCGGCCTCGTTGTTGAGCCGGCCCGAGGTGTAGAACATCGCCTCGTCCGGGGAGGCGAGGTCGTTCAGCTCGTCGGCGATGATGCCGAACGCGTCGTCCCAGGCGATCGGCTCGTAGTGGGTGCCGCCGGGTCGCTTCACCATCGGTTCGGTCAGCCGGCCCTGCTGGTTGAGCCACATGTCGGACTTCTGGTCCAGCTCGGCGATCGAGTGCCGCGCGAAGAACTCGCGGGTGACGCGGCGGGTGGTGGCCTCGTCGTTGACGTGCTTGGCGCCGTTCTCGCAGTACTCGTTCCGGTGCCGGTGCTTCGGGTCGGGCCACGCGCAGCCGGGGCAGTCGATGCCGTCGGCCTGGTTGAGGCTGAGCAGGGTCAGCATCGTGCGCTTCGGTCCGGCCTGGGCCAGCGAGAACTCCATCGCATGGGCGACGGCCGGGACCCCGGCGGCGTACTTCTTGGGCGGGCTGACCTTCAGGTCGTCCCGTGGATCCTCGTCCGACCGCATCCGGAGCTCCTCGTCTGGGTGGTGGCGCGCCACTGCCAGCCTCCCCCGCGCGAGGCCCGACGTCAAAGATCGATCGTCCATCGGGCGATAACCATCGTTGATGATGGCGCAGGTCCGGGACAAGCATCGCCGACCGCGCCGTGGACGCTGGCAGACTGCCTCCATGGAGGCCGACAACGCCGTCGCCCGGGCCGTCCTCGGTGAGCTGGTCGACGCACTGCCCGCCGGTGTCGTGCTCACCGATCCCGCCGGGATCGAGAAGTACCGCGAGGACTTCGCACGCGACGGCTCGGCGGGCTGCCCGCTCGCGGTCGTGCGCGCCGAGGACGCCGCCCAAGTGCAGGAGGCGGTGCGCTGGGCCGCCCGCCACCGGGTGCCGCTCGTGCCGCGCGGAGCCGGCACCGGACTGTCGGGCGGCTCGTCCGCCGTCGACGGGGGCATCACCCTCTCGCTCGACCGGATGCGCTCGATCACCATCGATCCCGCGAGCCAGGTCGCGGTCGTCGAGCCCGGTGCCCTCAACGCCGAGGTGAAGCGCGCTGCCGCCGAGCACGGCCTGTGGTACCCGCCCGACCCGTCGTCGTACGAGATCTGCTCGATCGGCGGCAACCTCGCCACCAACGCCGGCGGCCTGTGCTGCGTGAAGTACGGCGTCACGACCGACTACGTGCTGGGCATGGACGTCGTCCTCGCCGACGGCACCCTCGTGCGGCTGGGCGGCAAGCAGGTCAAGGACGTCGCCGGGCTCTCCCTCATGAAGCTCTTCGTGGGCAGCGAGGGCACCCTCGGCGTGATCACCCGGGCCGTCCTGCGACTGATCCCCGCCCAGCTCGCCGGCGCGACGCTGGTGGCGAGCTTCCCCTCGATGGCCGCGGCGTCACGGGCGGTGGTCGCGATCCGCGGCCGGGTCCGCTGCTCGATGCTCGAGCTGATGGACGGTGTCACCATCAACGCGGTCGAGGACTGGCGCTCCCACGGCCTCGACCGCAGCGCCGGCGCGCTCCTCATCGCCCAGTCCGACGCCCCCGGCCAGGCGTGCGCCGCGGAGGTCGAGGTGATCAGGGAGTGCTGCGGGACGACCGGCGCCACGGAGGTCTTCACGACCACCGACCAGGAGGAGGCCGCGCTCCTCGTGGCCGCCCGCCGCAACACCTTCCTCGCGGTGGAGCAGCGCGGCAGCGTGCTCTTCGAGGACGTCGGCGTACCGATCCCGCAGCTGCCCGACCTGGTCGACGGCATCGCGCGGGTCGCGCAGGAGTGCGGCGTGGAGATCGCCCTCGTCGCCCACGCCGGCGACGGCAACACCCACCCCCTGGTCGTGTACGACGCCGGCGACCCGGTCTCGGCCGCGGGCGCACGACGGGCGTTCGACGGCGTGATGGCCCTCGCGATCAGGCTCGGCGGCACCATCACCGGGGAGCACGGCGTGGGCCGCGCGAAGAAGGGGTCGCTCCCCGACCAGCTCGGACCGGACGTGATGGCCCTCAACCGGCGGATCAAGGACGCCCTCGACCCCTTGGGGATCCTCAACCCCGGCGCCGTGCTGTGATCCGAGTAAGGCTTGCCTTACGTGCCTATCTCACATGATCCGCGTCACCTACCGCCCGGTAGCGGGGGTAGCGTGGCCCTCTGTGGCAACGACGACGCGACCTGAACTGGTCAAGGGCTCCCGTGCAGCCCGCACGA
>CAZAQE010000005.1:0-40623 GCA_964487275.1 uncultured Nocardioides sp.
TGGGAGTGAGCACAGGGCCGCGTGGCAGTGGAAATGGGCGTCGGGCCGCGACCTCTGGGGGGGTCGGTCGCGGCCCGACCGGCCCATCATGACACATCGGCGGTTCCCGCGGGCGCGTAGGGCGCGGAGTTTCCCTGACCGTCTCGCGCCCGCAACGCGAAGCGACATCGGGAATCCGCTGCGGTCTCCCGTGATCCCGCTCAACCACGGGCGTTTCACTGTTCAGGTACCTGTTACTGCGAGTAGCGTTCGCACCGAGGATTGTGAGGTGTACTCCCATGTTGCTTGCCGTTGAAGAGGCTCCGCCGGCCGGTGGCGCAGCGCTCGACCAGGTCCTGATCGCGTTCGCTGCCTTCGCCGCCATCTACATCCCGCTCGGGATCTTCCTGCTCCGCGAGCGGGACGGGAAGTCGACGATCATCGGGCGGCTCGCGGACCGCGTCTCCGCGATCGACGGGCTGCCCCGCTGGGCCGGTCTCCCCAGCTACCTCGCCGTGGTCTCCCTGGTGTCGTGCGCCTTCGGCGTCTACTGGGACGTCCCCATCCACATGCAGAACGGTCGCGACGAGGGTCCCCTGGCGAACCCGTCGCACTTCCCGATCATGTTCGGGATCTTCTTCTTCCTCGCCGCCGGCGTGATCTCCGCCGGCCTGGCGAAGGATCCCTTGCCGCGTCGTACCGTCCGGCTGACGCCGAAGTGGCAGGTCCCCATGGGGACGCTCGTGCTGCTCGGCGCCGGCATGATCGCCGCGGCCGGCTTCCCTGCCGACGACGTGTGGCACCGGCTCTTCGGCCAGGACGTGACCGAGTGGGGCCCCACGCACGTGATGATGATCGGCGGCGCGGTCACCTGCATCCTCGCCGTGCCGCTGCTGCTCGCCGAGGCGTCCCAGGTCGGGCAGCCCGCCGCACGCCGGTGGCCCTGGATCGGCGGCCTGGCCACGGGCGGCCTGCGCCTCTTCGGCCGCATCCTCCCGCCGGTACGCCGTGAGGCGCCGGAGGCGGTGCTCGGCGACCGGGCCGCGTGGTCCACCCGCCTCTTCATGACGATCGTGATCGGCATCTGCATCATCCCGGTCGGCTTCCTCATGGAGTTCGACCTCGGCGTGCCGCAGTTCCCGGCCGCCACGATGTTCATCATCTCCGGCTTCCTGACGGCCTGGATCTTCACCGCCGGCCGGCTGTTCTTCGGCCCCGGCGGCGCCCTGGTGACGTGGTTGACCTACCTCGGGGTGCGCGTGCTGATCTACGCCATCACCCTCCCGGTCCCCGACATCCACCGCGCCCACTGGCTGCTCTTCCTCGGCCCTGCGCTCTGCATCGAGCTGCTCGCCCTCGTCGTCCGCAACCGCGGGCCGGTGTTCGCGGCGGCGGCCGGTGTGCTCGCCGGAGGCGCCGGCCTCGCCACCGAGTGGTGGTGGATGGACGTCTTCATGCCGTACCCCCTGCCGCCGGACACCCAGCAGATGCCGCTCATGCTGACGGTCGGCGCGATCGCCGCGGCGGGCGGTGGCCTGCTCGGTTGGTCCTTCGCCCGTCACCTCGAGCGGATCGCCGACCTCCCCGAGGCGTCGGCGCCCGTGCGCCACGGCATGTCTGCCGCGGGCCGTTGGGTCGGCACGGCCGGCACGCTCGCCTTCATCGTGCTGATGGCCATCTTCGCCCCGCCGACGAGCGCAGGCGAGGTCGAGATGGTCAAGGACTGCGTCGGGGACGAGTGCCGCACGACGTACGAGCCGGTCGCCGGCACGGACGTGATCATGGGCCACGTCCGCTACGACGACGACTGCATCGGCACCGACGGCTGCGAGGCCGTGATCACCGTCCGGACCGACCCGGTCGACGCCGCCGACGACGCCGTGTGGATCTCGGCGCTGGCCTACCAGGGCCGCCACCGCACCTCCGGTGACGTCCCCGGCGACGGCATGATCAGTGTCGCCATGGAGTCGACCGGCAGGGAGGGGGAGTTCCGCTCGAGCGAGCCGCTCCCGCTCTACGGCAGCTGGAAGGTGCTGGTCCGCCTGCACCTCGCGCCGACGACGATGGTGTCGCTGCCGGTGCACATGCCGGCCGACGACGCGATCGACGGCCCTGCGTCCGGCCTGGTGCAGGTCGACGACGACACGGTCGCCGCCTTCGTGCACGAGCCGTTCATGCTGCAGCGCGAGCGCAAACCCGACGTCCCGGTGTGGCTGTGGACCACGATGTACGGCGTCGTGATCGCCTCGTGGCTGGTGCTGCTCGCCTTCTACGGCTGGCTCTACGCCGCCGCAGCAGGGGCGAGCGGCGTTCCGGCCCGGAGCGAGGCGGCGCCGGCGACCTAGCCGGGTACACCTGGTGCCGCGGCTCAGAGCCCGAGGGCGCTCCGGAGCGCGGCCACGTCGGCGCGGACGGCGGCGAGGCGCGCAGTGGCCCGGGACTCGTGCAGCCGGTACCGCGACAGCCGTTCGAGCTGCTTGCGGCGGTGGCTGGGCTCGACGAGCCGGGCGGCGAGCTCGTAGGCCGTCCTGACCAGGGCGCCGTCGTCGCCCGACCGCGCCTCGCGCAGCGAGGTCACCATGCGGGCCGGGAACTGCCAGTGCTGCAGCGCCTCCGCCGTGAGCTGCGGAGCGCACAGGCCGTAGCGGTCGGTCTCGGCGGCGAACCGCTCCTCGCCGAGCTGGGTCGTCGCCAGGAGGTCCTCGTAGCCGGCGGCATCGGCGTGGTGGAGCAGCGCGGCGCCGAGCTGGGCCAGCAGGCCGAGGCAGAGGGCGTCCGCGGTGGTCTCGTCGAACAGGGGTCCGAGCGACCCGCAGGCGGCGGCCAGGTGGACCGAGGTGTCCCAGAACCCGTCCGGAAGGGCCTTGGCGTCGTCGATCCCGGCGAGCGCAACGGTCGCGATCGACCGCACGGTGTTGAAGCCGACGACGGTCACGGCGAACGGCAGGCTGGTGACCCTGCCGGACAGGCCGAAGTACGCGGAGTTGGCCAGCTTCATGACCTTCGCGGCCAGCGCCACGTCGGCACCCAGCATGGCGGCGAGGTCGGCCGACCCGGCACTCTCCCTGTTGCTGGTCGCGACGATCTGCGCGGCGATCGGCCGCTGGGAGGCCAGTTGGTCGAGCGTGTCGAGGGTCGCGGTGACGTCGAGCCCGACCGTCGTCACGCCCCCACCTCCGAACGCGTGGGACAGCCGCTCCGGCGCCAGGCGACGAGGTCGGCGGCCGCGAGGGGCCGGCTGACGCCGTACCCCTGCAGCAGCGAGCAGCCCATCTCTTCGAGCAGCCGTGCCTGCGCGGCGGTCTCCACGCCCTCGGCGACGACGTCGATCTCCAGGCTGCGGGCGAGGCTGATGACGGCCTGCGCCACGGCGGTGCGGCCGTCCTGCAGCTCCGCCACGAAGGAACGGTCGACCTTGAGGTAGTTCACCGGCAGGTGGTGCAGGTGGGCCAGCGAGGAGTAGCCGGTGCCGAAGTCGTCGATCGCGACCTGGACGCCGTGCTCGCGCAGCCGGGTGAGGATCGCCGCAGCGGTGTTGGGGTCCTTCATCAGGGCCGACTCGGTGATCTCGAGGCACAGCTGCCCGGGTGGCAGGCCGTGCTCCTCGAGCGCCCGCTCCACGACCGACACCACGAGGTGGTCGCTCATCTGCAGGGCCGAGAGGTTGACGTTGATCCGTGGCGGTGCGAGGGGACCGAGCTCCCGTTGCCAGGCGACCATCGCCGAGCAGGCGGCGTCGAGCACGACCTCCCCGAGCTCCTTGACCAGTCCGTGCTCCTCGGCGAGGTGGACGAAGACGTCCGCGGCGATCGGGCCACGCCGGGGGTGATTCCAGCGAGCCAGCGCCTCGACGGACGCCAGCACGGGTTCGCCGCCGTCGTACCGGACGATGGGCTGGAACTGCAGCGTGAGCGTGCGGTCGTCCAGGGCTTGCCGGAGATCGGCCACCAGCGCGAGGGTGTCGCAGGCCGCCTTGCGCGCGCCCTCGTCCAGCACGGTCACCCGGCCCTTGCCGCGCGACTTCGCCTCGTACATCGCGATGTCGCAGTCACGGATCATGTCGTCCGCCGAGTGGTGGTCGGGCCCACGCAGGACCACGCCGATGGAGGCCCGCGGGTGGATCTCGACGCCTTCGAGGACAACCGGGGCGGAGAGGATCCGCAGGATGCGGTCGGCGACCTCGAGCGCGGTGTCCAGCGAGCCGGTGCTGCACACCACGACGAACTCGTCGCCGCCGAACCTCGCGACCAGGTCGCCCGGCCGGACCGAGCTCGCCAGGCGACGGGCGACCTCCACCAGGAGGGCATCGCCCGCGGTGTGTCCCAGGCTGTCGTTGACGACCTTGAAGTTGTCGAGGTCGAGGAACATGCACGTCAGCCCCGCCGTGGGATCCGCCATCGACGCGGTGATGTGCTCCCAGAGCCGGGCCCGGCGGGGCAGCCCGGTCAGCGAGTCGTGGGTGGCCTGGTGGTTGAGCTGCTCCTCGAAGGCGCGCCGCTCGGTGATGTCCTCGAGGGTGGCCACGAAGCCGTCGCCCACCCCGGGCGTGTGCAGCCGGGTGAAGCGCATGCTGGTCTGACGCACGGTGCGGGCGCTGTCGACGAATCGCGCCTGGAGCTCGCGCTCGGTTCCACCGAGGGCGGCGACCACGGCCTCGGTGATCCGGTCGAGGTCCTCGGGATGCGCGTACGCCGTCCAGCCCATGCCGATCAGCTTGTCGGCAGGGACACCCAGCAAGCCGCACAGGGCGTCGTTGACGTGGCCCAGGCGCATGCCCTGCTCCGACATCATCGTCGGCACGGGGGAGCGCTCGGCGAGCACCTCGAAACGGTGCTGGTGGGCGTCGGCCGACGCGCGCAGGGCGAGCTCGAGGTCGCTGTGCTCCGGTGCGATCCGCAGCGTCCACAGGCGCCCGTCGGGCGACGGGATCGCGTTGGCCCGGCACGCGATCCGCTCGCCGACGGCGGTGCGGACGGTCACCGCGGTCGAGGTCGGGCGCTCGCGACGGAACATCGGGACCAGGTCCTCGCCGTCGACGCACTCGATGAGCTCGTGCAGCTCCACGCCCTCCAGGTCGGACCCGGCCCTGCCCAGGAGCTCGGTCGCACCCAGGTTCGTCCAGCGCACGACCGGGGCCACCGCTGGACCGGCCTCGGCGACGAGCAGGGCGACCTCGGCGTCGGCCGCAGCCGCGTGCAGCACGGCGGCGATGACCTCGCCCGGCTGCCGGTGGGGAAGATGGCGGTGTCCCGGATCGCCACAGGCGACGGCGCGGTGCGGCATGAGGTCCTCCTGGCGGCGCGCGGTCGTTCGGTCAGGCTCCTCTTCGGCTGTGACCGGGACGACCTGAACGGCGGGCCCGGGCCGTTGTCCCGAATCGTCCGGGTCCCCAGGCCGTGGTGTCCCGGCCCTCAGGCCGGGTCGTCCGGGTGGATGCTCCGCGTCTCCGCACGCTCGTAGTGGCGGGGGAGGTGGTCGCCGACGTAGATCTTCGGCAACGCCTTCGCGACGGCCAGCGACACGTAGACGACGGTGTTGATCGCGACGAACGCGGCCAGGATCGCGAAGCCCTGCGAGCGCACCAGGGACTCGGGGAACAGGATGCCGAGCGACGCGGCGAGGGCGCTCACGCGTCCGCCCCGACGGTCGTCGGCGTCTGCGCGACGTGCTTCCAGGTCGCGGTGCGGCCCAGGGACATGTCGACGATGCCCTTCAGGTACACGACGTCGAGGTACAGCGCGTAGAGCAGCTCGGGAAACAGGGTCGCGGCGAGCACCCGGGCCCGCCAGCCGCCGTGCCACACCGTGATGACGCGCTCGACGGTGAACACGAGGCCGGTGCCGAGCCAGAACGGGAACCAGACCCACTGGTCGAAGGACGTGAGCATCAGGAACATCAGCAGGAGGTAGGCGAAGAGCGCGATCACGCCGTACCCGATGCCGAGCTGCTGGGCCCAGTAGCGGAACGTCGCGGGCCGCATGCCGTACTCGCCGAGGTTCTCCAGCGCCCCGCGCTGCCAGCGCAGGCGTTGTGCCCACAGCGCGCGCCACGTCGGCATCACCTCCGTGACGACGGTGCACTCGGCGGGGGAGACGATCAGGCCGCCCAGCACCTTGAGGGCGAGGGTGATCTCGTTGTCCTCGGTCAGGACCAGGGTGTCGTAGACGTCGCCGGGGACCCCGGGCAGCATCCGGCCGCGCTCGGCCGCGACCGTGCGCAGGGCGCGCGGACGGAAGACGGTGGCGGTGCCGGTGAGCACGAAGACCCGACCGCGACGGCGCTGGAGGTCGCGGGCGTAGCGGGTGTACTCGTTGCGCTGGAACTGGCCGATCAGCCCCTTCCCGTCCTCGCCGTAGAAGAGTCCGCCGATGGCCATCAGGCCGCGGTCCTGGGTCATCCGGCGCACGGCCGCGGCGAGGAAGCCCGGGTCGAGGACCGTGTCGGCGTCCATGACCATCACCAGGTCGTTCTCGCCCTGGCCGGGGAGGAGCGCGGCGAGCGCCTGGTTGAGTGCGCCCGCCTTCTTGTGCCGGTTGCCGACGGTCTCGATGACCTCGACGCCGCACCCGCGGGCGATCTCGACGGTACGGTCCGTGCAGTTGTCGGCCACGACGACCACCCGGTCCGGGGCCGGATCCTGCCGGCGCAGGGAGGCGAGGGTGGCCCCGATCGCCAGCTCCTCGTTGTGGGCCGGGACGAGCACCGTGATCGTCACCGGGCCGTGGAACACCCCGCGGGTCACCTGCATGACGTGGCGCGGGGACAGCGGGAGGCGGGCTCCGTCGTCGCTGCGGCGGGCACGGGTCGCGATCCGCCGCTCGATCGCGGCCACGCCCGCCGCGAAGAGCAGGGCGAGCCCGGTCGCCGCCGCCAGGGTCGCCAGGGCCGGTGCCTGTGGGTCGTAGAGGACGTGCCACGAGCCGAGCAGGGTCCTGCCCTCGGGGTCGTCGGCGGACCGGCTGGTCCCGGACACCGACCACCACAGCAGGCCGGCGCCCGCAGTCGCCGTACCGAAGATCAGCAGGCCGACGGCGCGCTGGAGGTGGTGGGACAGCGTCGCCCCCGGGGGCGGTCGGTCTTCGATTCGCTCGTGCACATTCCTCTGATCGGACAGGACCCGGCCGATCTGACCGGATGAATCCGCACGGATGCGGGATGCAAGCTGCCAGGACGGAGAAGCCATGGGGTCGCAGATGGTGCCGGCAGCCGTGCCGCGGCCCGCCGTCGTCGACGACGCCCTGCGCCTCGTGGTCGAGGCGTCGCCCAGCGCGATGCTCCTCGTCGACCGTGAAGGCCGCATCGTCCTGGCCAACACCGAGGCCGAGCGCTCGTTCGGCTACGACCACGACGAGATCCTCCACCTGCGGGTCGAGGACCTGGTGCCGACGCGGTTCCGGCACCACCACGACCTGGAGCGGCAGGAGTACGTCGCGCATCCCTCGCGGCGCGCGATGGGCGTCGGCCGCGAGCTCTTCGCCCTCCGCAAGGACGGCACCGAGATGCGGGTCGAGATCGGGCTGAACCCGATCGCGATCGCAGGTGAGCGCTTCGTGCTGGCCTCGGTGATCGACATCACCGAGCGCCTGCGCGGCCAGGACGCCGAGAAGGCGGTCCGCGAGGACGTCCTGCGCCGCTCGATCCTCGACAGCATCCCGCTGTGCATCATCGCGACCGACAGCTCCGGCCGCATCGTCACGGCCAACCCCGCCGCCGAGTCGCTCCTCGGCTACGCCCAGGAAGAGCTGGTCGGGCGCTGGATCACCGAGGTCGACGCCGCCGAACGGGCACGGTACGCCGACGGGACCCCCGCGTTGAGTCGAATCGACGGTGACGAGGCCGAGTGGACCTACCGGCACCGCGACGGGCACGTCGTCCCCGTGGCCGAAGCGGTCGTGCCGATGGACGTGGGCGACGAGCCCGGCTTCATCGTGGTCGCCAACGACATCACCCACCGCATCGAAGCGCGCGAGCGTGCCGAGCACCTCGCCACGCACGACAGCCTGACCAACCTGCCGAACCGTGGCCTGCTGGTGCGCCACCTCGACGCCGCCTTCGACGCGGCCGACCGCGACCGCCGGCAGGTCGCGCTCCTGCTCCTCGACATCGACCACTTCAAGCGGATCAACGACTCGCTCGGTCACCACATCGGCGACGAGATGCTCGTCGTGGTCGCCGAGCGGCTGCTGGCCTGGGTGCGCCAGTACGACGTCGTGGCGCGTCTCGGTGGTGACGAGTTCGTGATCGTGTTCGACGACCTCGACCCGGGCGTCGACCTGGACCGCCGGATCGACGACCTGACCCGCGCCGTGCTCGCCCCGATCGTCGTCCACGGCTACGAGCTCGCCGTCACGGCCAGCATCGGCGGAGCGCTCTACCCGGCCGACGGTGACGACCCGGCCGCCCTCCTCAAGCACGCGGACATCGCGATGTACCAGGCGAAGGCGGCCGGCCGCAACGGCGTGCGGTGGTTCGAGCACGGCATGCTCGACGACAACAACGACAAGCTCTCGCTGTCCGCGGCGCTGCGCCAGGCGCTCGAGCACGACGAGCTGTCGTTGGTGTTCCAGCCCCAGCTCGATCTCGGGGGCGGCGGCGTGGTCGGCGTGGAGGCGCTGGTCCGCTGGTCGAGCCCGCGGCTCGGGTCGGTCGCCCCGGACCGGTTCATCCCGGTCGCGGAGGACGGCGGCATGATCATCCAGCTCGGCGACTGGGTGCTGCGCTCCGCGTGCTGCGCCCTGGTCCAGATGCAGGCCGAGCTCGGACGCCCGCTGCGGCTGGCCGTGAACGTGTCACCACGCCAGCTGCGCAGTGCCACCTGGCTCGCCGAGATCACCGAAGCCATCGAGGCGAGCGGGATCGAGCCGCACCAGCTCGAGGTGGAGCTCACCGAGGGGATCCTGATGGAGGACCACGGCGACGTCGTCGCGGTGCTCGAGGCACTGCGCGAGGTCGGCGTCACGATCGTGCTCGACGACTTCGGCTGCGGGTACAGCAGCCTCGCCTACCTGACGAAGTTCCCCATCGACAAGATCAAGATCGACCGCTCCTTCATCCGGGAGATCACCAGCGCCGACACCGACGCGGCGATCGTCGACGCCATCATCGTGATGGCCCATGCGCTGGGGATGACCGTGGTTGCCGAGGGCGTCGAGACCGAGGTCCAGGAGCACTACCTGCGCGAGCGCGGGTGCGACGAGGTGCAGGGCTACCGCTACAGCCCCGGCGTGCCCGCAACAGAGGTGGTGCGGGTGGCCAGGGAATGGGCCGTCGTTCAGTAGGACTTCGGCAGCCCCAGCATCTGGGTGCCGATGTGGGCGAGCACGAGCTCCTCGGCGACGGGGATGTTCTTGGCGATCCGGGCGTCGCGGAAGATCCGCTCCACCGGGTACTCCTTCGAGTAGGCCATGCCGCCGAGGGTCTGGAACGCCTGGTTGGCCGCCTCCCAGCCGACCTGGGCCCCGGTCAGCTTGGCCACGTTCGCCTCGTTCCCGCACGGACGGCCCTGGTCGAAGAGCCACGCGGCCTTGTAGGTCATCAGCCGGCCGAGCTCGGCCTTCGCCTTGATCTGGGCGAGTGGGAACTGCAGGCCCTGGTTGGCGCCGATCGGCCGCCCGAAGACCTCTCGCTGACGTGCGTAGTCGCTCGCGATGCGCAGGGCCGCGTCCGCCGTGCCGACACCGCCGGAGGCGGCGAGGATGCGCTCGGGGTTGAGGACGTCCCAGAGGACGGCGAGGCCCGCGTCGACCTCACCGATGACGTTGGCGGCGGGGACGCGGACGTCGTCGAAGAAGACCTGGCTCGAGTGCAGGATGTTGCTGCCCATCTTCGGGATCGGCGTGTAGGAGAGCGTGCCGGCGGCGAGGGCCTCCTTGACGTCGACGAGGAAGAGCGTGAAGCCGGCAGTGCGGGGGAGTCCGCGCTCCTTCGTCTCGGCCGCGGGGATGGTGCGGGTGACGGCGACCATCCAGTCGGCGTTCTCGACGTTGGAGATCCAGACCTTCTGGCCCTTGATGACGAACTCGTCGCCGTCGCGGCGGGCCTGGGTCGTGATCTCGATCGCGTTGCTGCCGGCGTCGGGCTCGGTGAGCGCGAGGCAGAACTGCAGCGAGCCCTCGGCGAGGCCGGGCAGGATGCGCTGCTTCTGCTCCTCGCTGCCGTGGCGGGTCAGCGTCATCGCGCCGAAGCCCGGCGTCGTGACGTAGAAGAACGTCCCCGCGACGCCACCGGAGGCGCACAGGGTCATGTTGGCGACGGCCAGCTCGAGCAGCCCCTGCCCGCCGCCGCCGTACTCCTCCGGGACGCAGAGGCCGAACCAGCCGCCCGCGCCGAGGTCGTCGAAGACCTCCTGGGGGAAGCGGTGCTCCTCCTCGCAGCGCGACCAGTAGGCATGGTCGTACTTCGCCGCGACGGCGGCGACGCCCTCCTGGACGGCGAGGGCGGACTCGGGCAGGTCGAAGTCCATGGGTGCTCCTTGGTGTGGGTGGTCTCGAGCAGCCGTCGCTCGTTCCGCGCGACGGCTGCTCGACCGTCGTCTAGACGAGCGGGCGGTGGAACCGGCGGCGCAGGCGCAGGTCGTTGAGCCAGAGGTTGAACGGGAAGACCCGCACCACCGCAGGCAGGCGGCGCTCGAGCGCACCGACGGCGCGCATCATCCGGTCGAAGCGGCGCTGCTGGCGCGTCGACCACGCCAGTCCCATCGCCTCGCGGAAGACCGGTGGCAGGAAGCCGGTGGTGACGAAGGCCAGGAAGGGCGCCAGCAACCGGAACGGCCGCGGGAAGTTCTGCAGCGTGGTGAGCTGCATCAGGTACTCCGCCACGTCGGGGTCGATGTCGACCTCGGCGAGGGACTGCTCCCAGTAGGCGGCGAAGGCGGCCCGGTCGGCCGGCCACGCGTCCGCCGGCATCTGCAGGGTCGTCCCGAACCGCGCGCAGTGCGCGTAGAGCGCGTCGGCCTCGGCGTCGGGAAGGGGGCCGTGCATCTTCTCGACCATGTCGATCGTGCCGTAGTAGAGGCAGGCCGCGACCCAGGTCTGCAGGCGCGGGTCCATCGCCTTGTACGCGACCTTCTCGCCCGGCCGCGAGTAGACCTGCGCGTGCTGCCGGTTGACCTCCTTGCGGAAGGCGGTGCGGTCGTCGTCACTGCCGAGCAGGGCGACGGCGAGATAGGTGAAGGTGGTCCGGCCGCGCTTGAACGGATGCTTCATCGCCGAGCCGCTCTCCACGCGGCTGTTCATCACGCCGTGGCCGACGCCGGGCCAGCTCAGCTGCATGATCACGTTGGCCGGACCGGCGAGATGGGCGCCGATGCCGGAGACGTGGTCGCGCATCGCGAAGCCCGGGGGGACAGGGACGTCGCGCACCCTGGCGTTGCGGGGCACGGTCTCGGCTCGACTGGTCACGGCCCAAGGCTAGTCTTTTGTTGGCAGCCTGCCAATAGTAGGTTCTGTCCCATGAGCGAGACGGCCGTACGACGGCGGCGCCTGCCACCGGACCAGCGCCGCGAGCAGATCCTGGTCGCGGCCGAGCGCCTGTTCGCCGAGCGCCCGTACGTCGACGTCTCGACCACCGAGCTGGCTGCGGCCGCCGGTGTCGCCCGCGGCCTGCTCAACCACTACTTCGGCGACAAGCGCGCCCTCTACCTCGAGGTCGTACGACGTGCGGCGCTCCTGCCCACCCTCGAGGACGTGCCGCTGCCGACCGGCTCACTCGCCGAGCGCGTCGATGCGGCCGTGCACTGGTTCCTCGGCTCGATCACGCCCGAGCGGGCGACGTACCTCACCATCGGCGCCGCGGAGGGGATCGGCGACGACGCCGAGGTGCGGGCGATCCTCGAGGGCGCGCACGACCTGGCAGCGGGTCGGGTGCTCGAGCTGGTCGGGGGCGACCCCGCCGATGTGGCGTCCCGGGCGTGCATCCGGGCGTTCGGCGAGCTCGCCCGGGGCGCCATCCGGGAGTGGTCCCGTGCGGGGACGCTGACCCGCGAGCAGGCCCACCTCCTGCTCCGCGAGTCGCTGCTGGTCATCGTGCAGGGCGTGCTGCCGGGGCTGTGACCGTGGCCGGGCGGCGGCGTCGGGCCCGCTTGTCGTCGTACATCGACTGGTCGGCCCGGCTGAGCAGGCTGCGGGAGGTGCAGGACCGCTCCGACAGGGCCGTGCCGATGCTCGCCGTGATCCGGTCGTACGGCGCGTCCGCGGCCTCGCCGTACGGCTCCGCCACGCTTTCGCGGATCCGCTCCGCGCACAGGTGCAGCTCGGCAGGATCACGCAGCCGGGTGCACACCACGACGAACTCGTCGCCACCGAGACGGGCCACCGTGTCCCCGGCCCGCACGGCGTCCTGCAGCCGGCGCGCGATCTCCACGAGCAGGAGGTCGCCCTCCTCGTGGCCCCAGGCGTCGTTGACCAGCTTGAAGCCGTCGAGGTCCATCAGGACCACCCCCACCGTGCCCGGCGCGCTGCGGGCGAGCGCGTCGTCGAGCCGCTCGATGAGCAGGGTGCGGTTGGCGAGCCCCGTGAGCGGGTCGTGGAGGGCGAGGCGGCCCAGCCGCTCGATCAGTTCGTTGCGGGAGTCGCGGAAGAGGGCGAGCGTGAGCACCACGACCGCCAGGCAGCCGACCATGCCCTGGGCGAGCACGGCCTGCTCCTGTGGCGGGATCGCGCGCAGGGCACCGCGGTCGAGCAGGGTGGCCCAGACGATCGACCCACCCGCAGCGGCGAGGAAGAGGGAGCTCGCGGTGGTGGTGTAGCGCAACGAGACCCACATCGCGGGCAGCATGATGCCGAAGCCCGTCGGCAGGCCGGGGTTGAACCAGAACACCCGCCCGAAGACGAGGACCGTCACCACGATGCACGCGACGGTCTCCAGCACGCGGAGCCGTGACGGCTGCGGTCGGCGCCACCGTGCCTCGTAGAGGCGGAGCACGACCGCGACCCCGGCCAGGGCGGTGACGCCGTTGCGGACCGCGAACAGGGCGAAGGTCTGCACCAGGTCCTCGTGGCCGACTGCGGCGAACCAGGCCGTGGCCAGGGTGGCGGCGACGAGCGTGCCGCAGGTGACCGCCACGACGAGGCGCCCGAGGTCGGCAGGGTCGCGCAGCGTGATCCCGCGGCCGCCGTACCCGAGGACGAGGGTGGTGACCGCCGCGAGGGCGACGTTGACCGTCACGAACCACAGCGAGAGCCCGACGGGAGCGCCGGTCGTCAGGTTCACCAGGAACGTGAGTGCGGCGAGGGTGAGCCAGTGCACCGCCGCGGCGCGGTGCGGCAGGCCGCGGGCGTGGATCCCCCAGAGCACCGCGACCGCGGCCGCGGGCCACACCAGCGACACCTCGCTGCCCTCGACCCGGGTCGCGCGTCCGACCAGGATCGCGGCCGAGTACGCGGCGCCGAAGCCGAGAGCGGGCAGCAGTGCCCGGGCGGCGGTTGCGGCCACGGCTCCTCCCACTCCCTCGGCTTGCGCAGGCGGCATCACTCCCATCGGCGCTGCCGGGCCCGATCGGAGCAGTTCCGCCCGGAGCAGCTCCGTCCGGGATCCCGCCCTGGACCCGGTGCAGGGGTCGACCAACCTTCGACCAATCTTCGGGCGCCATCCTCGAGTGACGACGCTCACACTCGGGGGAATCGCATGGGGAAAGCACCGCGGCGCGAGCGCGCCGCCACACCGTCCACGCCCGCTGACGGGCCCAGCACAGGAATCAGCCGGCGTTCGTTCGTCGGGTACGTCGTCGGGGGCACCACGCTCATGGTGGCCGCCGACCTGGCCTTCGGTGCCGCGCCGGCACGGGCCATCCCGATCCCGTCGGTGCCGCAGGTCCCGGAGCTCTACGACCTCAACGACTTCCTCGTGCACTGCGCGCTGCCGACGTCGAACAAGATCGGGATCAGTATCGACGAGCAGGGGGACGCCCACTTCGCGCTACCCCGCATGGAGGTCGGCCAGGGCATCACGACGGCGATCGCGATGCTGATCGCCGAGGAGCTGGACCTGCCGCTCGAACGGGTGCACGTCACGCTGGCCCCCGCACGCCAGGAGCTGCTCTTCAACCAGCTCACGGGTGGCTCCAACACGATCATCTCGATGTACACGCCGGTGCGGGTCGCCGCCGCCGTGGCCCGCAAGGCGCTGCTCGACGCGGCCGCCATCCAGCTCGGTGCCCTCGTCACCACGCTGACGATCAAGGGCGGAGTCATCCTCGACGCGCTCGGCAACTCGTTGACCTTCGGTGAGGTCGCGGCGAGCGCGGCGAGTGCCGAGACGAAGCGGGTGCGGGTCACCCTCAAACCACTCGGCGAACGCACCCTGGTCGGCACGCCGCAGCGGCGCATCGACGCTGTCGAGGCGGTCACCGGGCGCAAGCAGTTCGCGATGGACCTCGACGTGCCGGGCGCCCTGCCGACGATGGTGTGCCGAGCGCCCGACCTCAACGGCACGGCGAGGTCGGTCCGCAACCAGGGTGACGTGGAGTCGATGCCCGGCGTCACCCACGTCGCGATCATCCCCACCGGGGTGGCGGTGCGGGCGAAGACCTTCGGCCAGTGCATCGACGCCGTGCGGGCACTCGACGTGGAGTGGAATGCCGGCAGTGTGCCGGGCAAGAACGCCGACGACGTCCTCGCGGAGCTGCGCAAGGCGCAGATCCCGCTGGTGGTGCCGAAGCTGGGGGCGACGTCGCTGGACGGGGAGTTCGTCTTCCACTTCCGCAGTGGCTCGGCGCTGGAGCCGAACTGCGCGATCGCCGACGTCCGGGACGGGGGCGCGACCATCTGGGGCGGCCTCAAGTCGCCGATCGACGCCCAGTCCAAGGTCGCCAAGGCGCTCGGGTTGCCGCAGGACAAGGTCATCGTCAATGTGGTGCAGGGCGGCGGATCCTTCGGCCGCAAGCTGTTCAGCGACGCGGCGATCGAGGCGGCCCACGCGTCACGGGCGTTCGGGGCGGCGGTCAAGCTGATGTGGCACCGGGCCGACGAGCCGCGACAGGGCCGCGCGCACCCGATGGCGGTCTCCCGCATCCGCGCGACGGTCCTCGCCGGCAGCGTGATCAGCTTCGAGCAGCGCCACACCTCCGTGCCGACGGACTTCCGCCACGGTTTGGGGGAGCGCCTGACCGCCGAGGTGGCCGCGCTGCCGACCGGTCTGGGCAACCTCGGGTTCTCCGAGACCGTCTTCCTGCTGACCCAGGAGCTGCCCTACAACTTCGGCGTGATCACGCAGCTGCTCAACGAGCCGAACTTCGCTCCCGACCGGTTCAACACCAGCTCCGTGCGCAACATCTTCTCTCCCGACGTGGCGACGGCCAACGAGCTGATGGTCGACCGGCTGGCCGCACGGCTGAAGAAGGACCCGGTGGCCTTCCGGCGCACCCACCTCAAGAGCCGAGTGGTCAGGCGGGTCCTCAACCGGGCCGCGGAGCTGGGGGAGTGGGGCAAGGCCATGCCGCCCGGCACCGCCCAGGGCATCGCCGTGCACAAGGAGTACAAGGGTGCGACCGCGGTGCTGGTGGAGATCGACTGCCGGCCGGGAACGGTCAACCGCAAGGTCCGCGACGCGGTCACCGGCCCTCGCGTCACGAGGGCGACGGTTGTCGTGGACGCAGGCATCGTGATCAACCCCGAAGGCGTGAAGGCGCAGATGATGGGCGGCTTCTCCGACGGCATGGCGCAGGCGCTGACCTACAGCAACCACTTCGTCGACGGGCACTTCCTCGAGGCGAGCTGGGACAACTCGGCGTACACGCGGCAGTGGAACACACCCTTCGACTTCCAGTGCGAGGTGATCGACAGCGAGAGCCGGGAGCCCGGTGGCGTGGGCGAGGCCGGTGTGGCCGCGTCCATGGCCGCCGTCGCCTGTGCCTACGCACGGGCGACCGGGCGGATGCCGACGGAGTTCCCGATCAACTTCCGGGAGCCGTTGCACTTCGAGCCGAAGTCGTTCGTCCCGTCCGTCCCCGAGTCGCCGGTCGACGGCCTCGACCACACGTTCTGAGGGGCCCTGAGATGCCGAAGCACACCTTCCAGCTCAACGGCGAGACCGTCACCGTCGACGTCGAGGACGACGTGCGCATCCTCTGGGTCCTGCGCGACGTCCTGGGTGTCACCGGTCCGAAGTACGGCTGCGGGATCAACGTCTGCAAGGCCTGTACGTCGCACATCAACGGCAAGGCGTTCAACCCCTGCTCGGTGCCGGTCTCCGCGATCGGCGAGGACGACGAGATCACCACGATCGAGGGCCTCGCGGACACCGCCCCCGGCGACGGGTTGCACCCGATGCAGGACGCGTGGCTCGAGCACGACGTCGCCCAGTGCGGCTACTGCCAGCCCGGACAGATCATGGCCGCGGTCGCGCTGGTCAACAAGGTCCGCGCCGAGGGCCGGGCGATCACCGAGGACGACCTCGACTCGATCCGCAACGTCTGCCGGTGCGGGACCTACTCGCGGATCCGTGAGGCGGTGCGCACGGGAGCCGAGGCGATGGGCTGACGCAGGCCGCCCGATGTCGGTCAGCTGCTGCCGGTCAGCTGATGCCGGCACCGATCGCGATCGCAGCGGTGCCGAGGACCAGGAGGATGCCGGCGAGCGGGAGGATGAACCGGAGGTACTGGTCGTAGCGGACCTTGGCGAGCGCCAGTCCGCCCATGACCACCGCAGAGGTCGGCGTCAGCAGGTTCACCACGCCCGAGGCGGACTGGAAGGCGGTCACGACCATGGCCCGCTCCACGCCGGCGAAGTCGGCGAGTGGCGCCAGGATCGGCATGGCCAGTGCGGCATGCCCTGACGTCGAAGGGACGAGGAACGCCAGGGGTACGTTCACCAGGAACATCAGCGCCCCGAAGACGCCGGACGACGTGCCGTCGACGGCGTTCTCCATCGCGTGGAGAACCGTCCCGGTGATCTCGCTGTTGTTCATGATCACGGTGACGCCCCGAGCAAGCACGATGATGAGGCCGACGCCGACGAAGTCGCCTGCCCCCTTGGCGAGGGCATCGGTCACGCCCTTCTCGCCGAGGCCGCCGACGACCCCGACGACGAGGGCCATCACGATGAACAGCGCGGCGAGCTCGGGGAAGTACCAGTCGAGCTGCCACGAGTAGCTCGCGGCGTCCGGGCCGTCGACCACCTGCGCCCACGGAACGATGGCGAAGATCATGAACGCGAAGGTCGCCGCGACGATCATGAGCACCGCCTTCTCGCGCACCGTGAGGCGTGCGACCTCGCGCAGCCCGTGGGCCCGCAGCTCGTCGTCGCCCTCGATCTCGCCCACGAGGGAGCGGGCCGGATCGGCATGCACCCTGCGGGCGTAGCGGAGCACCCACCAGACCGCCACGGGGACGAGGACCAGGTACAGGAGGAACCGGAACGCGATGCCGTCGCCGATCGAGATGTCCGCCGAGTCGGAGGCGACGCCGGTCGCGAACGGGTTCACGGTCGACGCCAGCACCCCGACCCCTGCGCCGACGAGGATGGTCGCCGCGGCGACCATCCGGTCGTAGCCCAGGGCGAGCATCAACGGGATGACGAGCGCGTAGAAGCCCAGTGTCTCCTCGGCCATGCCCTCGGTCGTGCCGCCGATGGAGAAGAGCACCATCAAGGTGGCGATGAGGACCGGTCCCCGGTTGCTCAGTCGCTGGGCGACCCGGGCCACGCCGTCGTCGATCGCACCGGTCCGCATGGCCATCGTGATGAACGCGCCGATGGCCAGCACGAAGAGGAACACACCCGCGGCGCCGTACAGCTCGCCGGACTCGTAGGGGCCGATCCTGCCGTCCGGGTTGAGCACGCCGTAGAGGCCGTTGACGGGGGCGAGGAACAGGTCCATCAGGCGGTCGCCGAACGACAGGTCGGTCTCGGTCCGCTCGTAGCTGCCGGGGACCGGGCGGCCGGTCTCGGCGTCGGTCTGGTAGCTGCCCGTCGGCACGGCGAAGGCCAGGAGCCACACGACGACGGTCACGACGAACAGCACGGTGAAGGCGCTCGGGAACCGGAAGGAGCCCGGCGGGCGGGAGTCCTGCCCGGAGTCCTGCCCGTGCTTGCGTGAGCCGAGATGGAGGTGGCGATGGGTGGTCGGCATCGTGGGTCCTTCCGCCGTGCGGTCGATCCCGACCACGCAACCATTCCGACGGCGCGGCGGTGAGGTGCTGATGTGCCTCGGCCGCAGGGACCTTGGACCCTCTCGGTCCCGTCGGGGGCACAGCAGGATCGGTCGGACAGACAGTGAGAGGGAGGCAACGATGACGCTGCGTGTCGACTCCGAGGTGGGAGTGCTGAGGCAGGCGATCCTTCACCGACCCGGCCTCGAGCTGAAGCGGCTGACGCCCACCAACAAGGACGCCTACCTCTTCGACGACGTGCTGTGGGTCAAGCGGGCCAAGCAGGAGCACGACGCCTTCGCGGAGGCGTTGCGCGAGCAGGGCGTGCGCGTGCACCTGCTGGACCGGTTGCTCGTCGAGACGCTCGAGGTGCCCGAGGCACGCAAGCACGTGCTGCAGGGCTCCCTGGACGAGCGGCGGTACGGCCCGCTCGCCGTCGACACCCTGCACGACCTGTTCTCCTCGCTGCCGTCCGAGGAGCTCGCGGTGCACCTCATCGGCGGGATGACGAAGCGGGAGCTGCTCGAGCACGTCGATGAGCCGCGTTCGGTGGTGATCCGCACGATGGCCCTCGACGACCTCCTGCTGCCCCCGCTGCCCAATCACCTCTTCACGCGGGACACCTCGGCATGGCTGTACGACGGCGTCTCGGTGAACTCGATGCGCAAGCGGGCCCGGATGCGCGAGACGGTCCACTACGAGGCCATCTACCGGTGGCACCCCCACTTCGCCCATGCCGGCTTCCGCTGGTGGGCGGAAGGATCGGTCAACGGAGCGGCCACCACCGAGGGCGGCGACATCCTCGTCCTCGGCAGGGGTGCGCTGCTGGTCGGGATGAGCGAGCGGACGACGCCCCAGGGGATCGAACGCCTGGCCGGGCGCCTGTTCGAGGCGGGCAGCGCCCAGCGGATCGTGGCGCTGTCGATGCCGCAGAGCCGCGCCTTCATGCACCTCGACACCGTGATGACGATGGTCGACGACCACACCTTCACCAAGTACGCCGGGCTGGGCATGCTGCCCTCGTTCACGATCGAGCCCGGTCCGTCGGAACGCGAGGTCAAGGTCGTCGCCCACCCGGCCGAGGCCATGCACGACGTGATCGCCGACGCGCTCGGGGTGAACCGGATCGAGGTCCTCACACCGGTCCAGGACGTACGCTCGGCCGAGCGCGAGCAGTGGGACGACGGCTGCAACGTCCTCGCCGTCCGGCCGGGCGTCGTGGTGGCCTACGAGCGCAACGTCACAACCAACACGCACCTGCGCCGCCACGGCATCGAGGTGGTCACGATCGAGGGCAGCGAGCTCGGGCGTGGACGTGGGGGCCCGCGCTGCATGACCTGTCCGGTCGAGCGCAGCGAGGCCTGACGATGGCCCTCAACCTGCGTGGCCGCCACTTCCTCAAGGAGCTCGACCTCACGGTCCGGGAGTGGCACCACCTGCTCGACCTCGCCCAGGACCTCAAGGCCGCCCGCTACGCCGGGACCGAGCAGCCCCGGCTGTCGGGCCGGAACATCGCGCTCGTCTTCGCGAAGACGTCGACGCGCACGCGGTGCGCCTTCGAGGTGGCGGCGTACGACCAGGGGGCACGGGTGACCTGTCTGGACCCGGCCGGCTCCCAGCTCGGCCACAAGGAGTCGCTCGCCGACACGGCCGGAGTGCTCGGTCGGTTGTACGACGGCATCCAGTACCGCGGCGGCGACCAGCGCGATGTCGAGACGCTCGCCGCCCATGCCGGCGTTCCTGTGTGGAACGGGCTCAGCGACCAGTGGCACCCCACCCAGTCGCTGTGCGACGTGTTCACGATGCGGGAACACGCGGCCAAGGCGGACGGCCTGATCTCCTTCGCCTACCTGGGCGACGCCCGGAACAACGTCGGCAACTCGCTGCTCGTCGCGGGCGCCATGATGGGCATGGACGTGCGGATGGTGGGGCCCCGCGCCCTCTGGAACGACGACGCGGTCCTGCGGCACGCGTCGAGCGTGGCGGCCGAGACGGGTGCGCGCATCCTGCAGACGGACGACGTGCGCGACGGCGTGCACGACGTCGACTTCGTCTACACCGACGTCTGGCTCTCCATGGGCGAGAAGAGGGACCTCTGGCCGGAGCGGGTCGCGCTCCTCCGGGACTACCAGGTCACGATGGAGGTGCTCGAGGCGACCGGCAACCCGGGGGTGAGGTTCATGCACTGTCTTCCTGCGCTGCACGACCGCGACACGGAGGTCGGCGAGGAGGTCTTCCGGCTGACCGGCCTGGACGCGCTCGAGGTGAGCGACGAGGTGTTCGGTTCCGCCCACTCGATCGTGCTCGACCAGG
This sequence comes from uncultured Nocardioides sp., assembly GCA_964487275.1. Taxonomy (GTDB): domain Bacteria; phylum Actinomycetota; class Actinomycetes; order Propionibacteriales; family Nocardioidaceae; genus Nocardioides. The sequence goes on from CAZAQE010000005.1 coordinate 20,375, forward strand.
CCGAGAACAGGATGCACACGATCAAGGCGGTGCTGGTCGCCACCCTCGGTGGCTGACGTGCGCATCGTGGTGGCGCTGGGCGGCAACGCACTGCTGCGCCGCGGGCAGCGTCCCGACGCGGCGACCCAGGAGGCCAACGTCCGCGTGGCGGTCGATGCGCTTGCCCCGCTGGTGCCGGGCAACGAGGTCGTGATCACCCACGGCAACGGGCCGCAGGTCGGGGTGCTGGCCGTGCAGAGCGCGACCGACCCGCGCCTGACCACGCCGTACCCCTTCGACGTCCTCGGCGCCCAGACCCAGGGGATGATCGGCTACTGGCTCCTGCAGTCCCTCCAGAACCGCGTGCGCAACCGCCAGGTCGCGGCGGTCGTGAACCAGACCCTCGTCGACGCCGACGACCCCGCGTTCGACCGTCCCACCAAGTTCGTCGGTGAGGTCTACCCGCAGGCCGAGGCGGAACGGCTCGCTCGAGAGCGGGGATGGTCCGTCCGGGCCGACGGCGACGGTTGGCGGCGGGTCGTCGGCTCGCCACGCCCGCAGCGGGTCGTGGAGACACCGCTGATCGAGCTGCTGCTGGAGCGCGGCGTCGTGGTCGTGTGTGCGGGCGGTGGTGGCGTGCCGGTCGTTCGCGATGCGAGCGGTGAGCTCCGCGGAGTCGAGGCAGTCGTCGACAAGGACCTGACCAGCGCCGTGCTGGCCGAGGCGCTCGGTGCGGACGCGCTGCTCGTGCTCACCGACGTGCCGGCGGTGATGCGGGGGTTCGGATCACCGGAGCAGGACCCGATCCGCAGGGCGATCCCGGCGACGCTGCGTTCGCTCGATCTCCCCGCTGGCTCGATGGGCCCCAAGGTCGACGCAGCCTGCCGGTTCGTGGAGCGCACCGGCAAGGTGGCGGCCATCGGAGCGCTCGGCGATGCCGCACAGCTCCTCGGCGGGGGCGCCGGCACGCTGGTGACCACCACGGGACGCGACGATGGGTTCGCCTGACGTCCCACTGGCCTGTGGCGCGACCGTCATCGAGGACGGCCTCGACGAGGGCGAGGTCCTCGCCCGACGGGAGCAGTACGGCGCCAACACGCTGCCGGAGCCGCGACGCGCCGGTCCCTGGCGCCTCCTCGCCGCGCAGATGACCCACCTGCTGGCCGTGCTGCTCTGGATCGCTGCCGGGCTGGCCGCGATCGCTGGGATGCCGGCGCTCGCGGCTGCGATCGCAGTGATCGTGGTGCTCAACGCGGTGTTCGCCTTCTGGCAGGAGTACCACGCGGATCGGTCGGCGCAGCGCCTGCGCGCCCTGCTGCCGACGACCGTCCGGGTCGTCAGGAGCGGCACCGAGAGGGCCGTCGATGCCGCCGAGCTGGTTGTCGGCGACGTGGTCCACGTGCAGGCCGGCGACCGCGTCGCGGCCGACCTCCGGGTCACCCGGGCTGCCAGCCTGGCCCTGGACGAGTCGATGCTGACCGGGGAGAGCACCCCGGTGGCGCACACGGCCGGCGACCGCCTGATGTCGGGCACCTTCGTGGTCCAGGGAGACGCGCGCGCAAGGGTCGAGGCGGTCGGCCGGGCGACGACGCTGGCCGGGATCTCACGCCTGTCCGAGGGGGCGGTGCGTCCGTCGAGCCCGCTGACCAGGCAGCTGAACACCGTCGTGCGGGTCGTCGCCGCCGTCGCCTTCACCGTCGGCGCCAGCCTGGGGTTGGGGGCGGTCGTGCTCGGCCTGTCCGCCACCGATGCCTTCCTGTTCGGCGTCGGCGTCTCGGTCGCCCTCGTGCCGGAGGGTCTGCTGCCGACCGTCACGCTCTCGCTGGCCCGGGGCGCGCAGCGAATGGCCGCCGAGCACGCCCTCGTGCGACGCCTCGACGCCGTCGAGACCCTCGGGGCGACGACCTTCATCTGCACCGACAAGACCGGGACACTGACCCAGAACCGCATGAACGTGGTCGCCGTGGTGACGCCGGGCGGGCGGCACACTGTCGACGGTGCCGGGTACGAGCCCGTCGCGGTGATCGGCGGTACGGCGCCGCGCGGCGAGCTGGTTGCCGCGGCGCGCGCTGCGCTGGACTGCGTCACCGGCAGGGCGGTCGCCCGCGACGGCTCGTGGGTCGCTGTCGGCGACCCGCTCGAGGCGGCGCTGCACGCCCTCGCCCTGCGGGTCGGCGTGGAGGAGGGCCCGGTCGACGCACGGTGGCCGTTCACGACGGAGCGGATGATCAGCTCGGCCGGCCGCGGCGGCCGCCTGTCGGTGCTGGGTGCTCCGGAGGCGGTCCTCGCGCGCTGTCGCCACGTGCCCGGCGAGGTCGCCGCCGGACTGGACGCACTGACCCGCGCGGGCCTGCGGGTCCTCGCCGTCGCCGGCGCCGACTGGTCGGGGACGGACGCTCCGCGCGAGCGCGACCTCGAGCTGCTCGGGCTGCTGGGTCTCCAGGACCCGCCCCGCAAGGACGTCGCCGAGGCCCTGGCGAGCTGTCGTACGGCGGGCATCCGGGTCGCGATGCTCACCGGGGACCACCCGGAGACCGCACGGGCGGTCGCCGAGCAGGTGGGCCTCCTGCGGGCCGGCGGCATCGTCGTCGAGGGGCGCGACCTGCCGTCCGGGGATGCCGACCTCGCCGACCTCCTGGACTCCGCTGCCGGAGCGGTGGTCGCCCGGGTGACCCCCGCCGACAAGCTGCGGATCGCGGGCGCCCTGCGCAGCCACGGCCACGTCGTCGCGATGACGGGCGACGGGGTCAACGACGCACCCGCGCTGCGCGCGGCCGACGTCGGGGTGGCGATGGGCGCCAGCGGGAGCGACGTCGCGCGCGAGGCGGCCGACCTCGTGCTGCTCGACGACCACTTCGCCACGGTGGTGGGCGCGATCCAGCTCGGCCGGGCCACCACCCAGAACGTCCGCAGGTTCCTCACCTACCACTTGACGGACAACGTCGCCGAGCTGGCGCCGTTCGCCTTGTGGGCGCTCAGCGGCGGCAACTTCCCGCTGGCACTGAGCGTGCTCCAGGTGCTCGCGCTGGACATCGGCACCGACATGCTCCCCGCCCTGGCCCTCGGCGGCGAGCCCGCGCGCTCGGACGTCATGCGGCGACAGGTGCGGCGCCGCGGGCTGATCGACCGCGCGCTCGCCATCCGCGCCTTCCTGGTGCTCGGAATGACCGAGGCGGTCATGGCGCTGGGGGCCTTCACTGCGGTGCTCCTGGCCCACGGGTGGCGGTGGGGGGAGACGCCCGGCGCCGACGAGCTCGCCCTGGCGTCGGGAACCGCCTTCGCCACCATCGCGTGCATGCAGATCGCCAACGCCTTTGCCTGTCGCAGCACGCGGCTGCCCGTCTGGCGTCTGGACCTGCTCGGGAACCGGCTGGTCCTCGTGGCGGTGGCGGCGGAGGCGGTGCTGCTCCTCGCCTTCGTCGGTGTCCCGCCCGTCGCCGGGGTGCTGGGCGGTGACTTCCCGCACGGGCCGGGGTGGGTCCTGGCGATGACCGGCGCCCTCGTCCTCCTCGGCGTCGACGGCGTCGCCAAGGGCGTCCAGCGACGGCGTCGCCGACCGGGGTGAACGACCGGCGCGGGTGGGCGCGACGCGCCGGGCACGACGGACCGGGCACGCGGGCCGAAATGCCCTGTCTGCCACGGCTCGGCCGCGCCTAGCGTCGGATCCGTGGCGGCTCGCCACCGTGAGCAGGAGGCGTCGGACGATGGTGATGACCGCGGGGGCGACCCGGGCTGCAGCGAAGCCTCCGGCCGGCGGTGCTGCGCCGGCCAGCCCCATCCTGTCCTTCCTCGGTGCAGCAGGTACGGTCACGGGCAGCTGCTTCCTGCTGGAGCACGGCGGCAGCCAGCTGCTGGTCGACGCCGGGCTCTACCAGGGGCCGCGGGAGCTGCGTCGCCGGAACTGGGACCGGCTGCAGGTCGATCCGTCGTCGATCGACGCGATCGCGCTCACCCACGCGCACCTCGACCACTGCGGACGGTTGCCCTGCCTGGTCCGCGACGGCTTCACGGGGCCGATCCTGTGCAGCCGGGAGACGGCGGCGCTGGCGGCGATCGTGCTGCGGGACAGCGCTCACCTGCTGGAGGAGGAGGCGCGCGATGCGAACGCGTCCGGCTGGACACGTCACGCCCCCGCGCTCCCGCTCTACACCGCGCAGGACGTGGAGGAGACCATCCGCCGCTTCGTGGTGGTGCCGTTCGATGAGCGCCGGGAGGCGGGGAGCATCGGCGTCCGGCTGCACCCGGCCGGGCACATCCTCGGGTCCGCGACGCTGGAGGTCGACGTCGCGGGTGAGACGGTCGTGTTCAGCGGTGATCTCGGTCGCGACGGACACCCGCTGCTGCTGCCGCCGGCGGCACCGGCCGCCGCCGGGACGCTCGTGCTGGAGTCCACCTACGGCAATCGTGTGCATCCTGCGGCGGACCCGGACGTGCTCGCGAGTGCGGTCCGGCGCACGATCGGGCGGGGAGGCTCCGTCCTGATCCCTGCGTTCGCGGTCGACCGCACGGAGCTGGTCCTGCTCGAGCTGGAGCGGCTCGAGCGGGCCGGCCGGGTGCCGCGCGTCCCCATCTACGTCGACAGCCCGATGGCGCTCGAGGCGCTCGGCGTCTACCTGCGGGCGCTGCACGAGGGCTCACCCCAGCTGCGGACCGACCGTGCCGAGGCCCTGGACCGGTTGTCCTCGCTGGACCTCCACGCCGTGCGGGACGCGGCCGCCTCCCAACGCCTCAACGACCCCGAGAGCCCGTGCATCATCGTCTCGGCCTCGGGCATGGCGAGTGGCGGCCGGGTCGTCCACCACCTCGCCCACCAGCTGTGGAACCCGCGCAACTGCGTCATCCTGACCGGTTACCAGGCCCCGGGAACCCGCGGACGGCAGCTCCTCGAGGGCGCCCGTCACCTCAAGGTCCACGGTCGCTACGTCCCGGTCCGCGCCGAGGTGGTGGACGTCCCCGACTTCTCGGTGCACGCCGACGCCGACGAGCTCGTCGCCTGGGTGGCCTCTGCCCCCGAACCGCCGACGACCGTCTATGTCGTTCACGGCGAGGCCGAGTCCGCCGCCTCCCTCGCTGTCCGGATCGAGGACGAGCTGGGCATCTGCGCCGTCGTGCCGACGGTCGGCGAACGCGTCCGCCTGGACTGAGTCCCCGGTCCTCCGGCTGCAGGGACGACGAAGTGCCCGACGGGCGGGGACCTTCGACCATGCGTTCACCGGGCGTCCCGGCATCAGGATCGGAGGGAGGGGCCGGTCTCGGGTCAGGGCCGGTAACTGCTGGGCGTGGTCGCACCCGTCGGCCGCGTGCCAGCTCGATGGAGGGAACATCTGATGACTTCTGCTGCACTCTCGTCCGCGCGGTCGCGCCTGCCTCTGTTCATCGGGGTCGGCGGGCTGCTGGCGCTGCTCGCGGGTGCCGTCCTGCTGGTGACCGGTCAGGCGGCGTCGTCCTCGGTGCAGGACGGCAACCAGGTCGGCAACCAGGTCGGCAACCAGGTCGGCAACAAGGGCTCGATCGACGTCGCCGACACGCCGTACGCGGGCAGTCCGCGCAACGATCCGAAGGTGAGCTGCCTGGTGTCGGTGCGCTTCTTCGACTTCGTCGCGGGGACGCGGGTCACCCGTGTGGTCTTCGAACGTCCCGGTTCGGGCGAGCTGCTGACCGGCGACGCCTTCGACCTCCCTGCACCCTCCGGCGGTGACGGCCTCAACGGCGACCGGGACTACGACCTCTCGATCCCGGTCAGCGAGGCCGACGCGGACAAGAGCATCCCGGTCAAGGTGACCGCGTACGTCTCGCACGACGGCGGGTCGTGGTGGAAGAGCAAGGTCTTCAAGTGCACCGCTCCCGGACAGGCGACCACGGAGCCGACCGACGACGCGACGACGGAGCCGACCGACGACGTGACGACGGAGCCGACCGACGACGTGACGACGGAGCCGACCGACGCGGAGTCCTCGGACGTCGGCGGCATCGTGACCGAGACGCCGACGGACGACCAGGGTGAGGTCGCCGGCGTGGACGACGAGCAGGGGGGTGTCCCGACGGTCATCGACGCCGGTGCGAGCGCCGAGGCCGGTACCACCGACCTGTGGGGCGCGGCCCTGGTCGGCGGCGGTCTCGCGCTCCTCGTTGCCGCGTTCGGTGTGTCGGTCGCGGCAGCCCGCGGCCGCGGATGACGGTGCCCGGCCGGGCCAGGACCCGGCTCGCCGGCGCGCTGGCGCTGGTGGGCCTGGTCCTGGTCGCGATCGGGTTCGCGAGGCTCAGCGGGCCGGGTGAGGGCGGACCCGGCGGGGACGAGGCCGGTGGGGGCGGTCCCGCGGCGGTGGAGCCGCTGCCCGTCGCACCTGCGGCGCCGGGCCCGGTCGACGAGGGGCTGATCGGCGCCGCGCCGGTCGCGCTCGAGATCCCGGCGATCGGGGTGTCGGCCGCCGTGGTGCCGGTCCCGGCCGTCGCTGGTGTGCTGACCCCGCCCGCGGACGTCCGCGTGGTCGGATGGTGGCAGGACGGCGCCGCGCCGGGGAGCACGCAGGGCGCCGTACTGCTGGCGGGTCACACCTCCAGCCGGGGAGCTGGGGTGTTCGACGAGCTCGGCCGTCTCCGGGCGGGTGACGTCGTCCGGGTGGTCACGATCCGCGGCCAGGTCATCTACCGCGTGGGCCACGTCCAGGTCCATGACCGGGCGCGCGTCGCGGAGCTGGCACCCCGGCTCTTCAGCCGGACGTCGACACCCCGGCTGGTCCTCACCACGTGCAGCGGGTACGACGGCAGCGAGTACCGCACGACCACGGTCGTCGTCGCGGTGACGGTCGACGGCGGGGCGGGGGCGTCCCGAGGCTCGTAGGTCCCGGTGCCTCGGGACGAACGACCCTGCGGCCGCCTCTGCCGGAGCACCACGATCGAGGTGCGGGCGCCTGCGCGCCCGGAGCCGGAAGGGGTCAGCGATGGAGCCGACGACCGGAGCGGACACCCCGGACATCCCGGACGGCCGGCGGCTGGCGGATCCTCCTCCCGTGCGCCTCCGGGCCGCCCTGCAGCCTGACCTCAGCCGCTGGCGGTGGCTGGTCAAGTGGATCCTGGCGTTGCCGCACGTCGTGGTCCTGGCGCTGCTGTGGCTCGCCTACCCGGTCCTCACCCTCGTCGCCCTCGGCGCGATCCTGCTCACCGGCCGGTACCCGGAGCCGCTCTTCGACTTCAACGTCGGCGTCCTGAGGTGGACGTGGCGGGTCGGCTGCTACGCCTTCGGTCCGCTGACGACCGACCGGTACCCGCCCTTCACGCTCGACTCCCGCCCCGACTACCCGGCCGACCTGGTCGTCGACCACCCGCAACGCCTGTCGCGCGGCCTGGCCCTGGTCAAGTGGTGGCTGCTCGCCATCCCGCACTACCTCGTCGTGGGGGCGTTGACCGGCGCCGGCTGGCCGACGGTCGACGACGCGGACGGCGCGGGTCCGCTGGGCCTGGTCAGCGTGCTCGTCCTCATCGCCGTGGTCAGCCTCCTCCTCACCGGGCGGTACCCGCGCGGCCTGTTCGACCTCGTCGTCGGCCTCGAGCGATGGGTGGTCCGGGTGGTCGTCTACGCCAGCCTGATGACCGACGTGTACCCGCCGTTCCGGCTGGACCAGGGCGGTGACGAGCCCGGCCACCCGCCACCGGACCATCCGCCGGCGCCGCTGGCCGGACAAGGGGGGACGACGGCGACCCGGCCGTGGAGCGCCGGTCGGGTCGCCGTGGTGCTCGCCTCGTGCCTGGCCCTCGTCGTGGCAGCGGGGCTCCTCCTCGCCGGCCTGGTGCTCCGGCAGGTCGACGCCACCGACCGGGATGCCGGCGGCTTCATCTCGGGAGCGGACTTCGCGGTGCGCAGCGACGGCCACGCCGTCGTCTCGGAGCCGGTCGAGATCCACCTCCCGGAGCGGCTCGACGCCCTCCCGCGCCGGGTCCTGGGAAAGGTCAAGGTGACGGCGTCTGCGGGGCCGGACGAGGACGTGTTCGTCGGGGTCGCCCGGAGTGCGGACGTCGACGAGTACCTGTCGGGGGTGCGGTACTCGACCGTGCGCGAGGTCGTCGCCGGCCGGCGCGCGCTCTACCGCGAGAGCGAGGGTGATCGGGAGCCGGAGCCACCGGGGGAGACCGCCATCTGGCAGGACAGCGTGAGCGGTCCGGGCCGCCAGGAGCTGGTGGTCGAACCCGAGGAGGGGGATTGGTCCGTGGTGGTCATGCGGGCGGACGCGAGCGCACCGGTCGAGGCGCAGGTCCGGGTCGGCGCGACGGTGCCGTGGGTGCTGCGCGTCGCCGTCGGCCTGCTGGTCGGCGGGTTGGTGCTCGCGGCGCTGGGTGGCCTCGGCCTGAGCCTCGCGCTGCACCAGCCGAGGCACGGGGGGTGACGGCGGTGCGGTCGTTCGTCGCGGGGTTCTTCGTGTGGACCAGCGGGATCCACGTCGGCATCGTCGCCGCGGACACCGGGTTCTACCGCGGCTTCGCCGACGGCGCCGTGCTGCCCGGGGTGCGGCGGGCCTGGCGTGAGGTGTTCATGTCGGCACCGACGGCGTGGGGACTCGCGCTGGCCGCTGGCGAACTCGCCCTGGGGCTGCTCCTCCTCCGGGGCGGCAGCGCCGCCCGCGTCGGCTGGGTGGGAGTGATCGCCTTCCACCTGCTGCTGCCGCTCTTCGGGTGGGGCTTCCTCCTGTGGAGCGGTCCGGCGCTGGGCCTGCTCGGGTGGGCGGCCGTGCGTGACTGGCCGACCCTCACGACGGCTGGCCCGGCGGGATCCCCAGGAGGTCCCGGTGATCAGTCCCGGTGAGCAGTCTGTTGGGCAGCGGAGATCAGGACGCCACGGCGACGAGCTGCCTGCCTCGGCGCGAGGTGCGCTCGGTGAGCCGGTGCCGGACGAGCTGCTCGCACAGTGCGAGCCGGCTGGGCTCGTCCTGCTGGAAGCTCCGCAACAGCTGCTCGGCGCGCAGTACCGCAGCCAGCACCTGGCCCGCCGGGACAGCGCCGGCGTACTCGACGATCAATCGGTCGGCGAGCTCGTTGCGCGCGCGTCGCCGGGTCCGTCCGTCTGCCATGGATGTCTCCCTCCGTTGCCTCCAGCGTGCCTCGCCCTGCGGCGCGGTCGGGAGGGCCGAAGGTCCCGACCTTCGCCACCCCGGGGTCACCGCCGGTCGTCCCCGACGACGACCCGGTGTGGGACCAGCACGACCGGGCAACCGGGCTGGCCGAGGAGGACGCTCGCCACCGAGCCCGGCAGCACGTCGCTGAGGGCCGAGTGCGCGGGCGCCCCGACCACGACCAGGGTCGCGTCGCCGGCGAGGTCCCCGAGCACGTACTCCACGTCGCCGCGTTCGAGGACGACGCGGACGGCGACATCGGGGTAGCGCTCCCGCAGCCCGGCGAGAACCTCGGCCACGGCCAGCCGTTCCGCGGCCAGGTCTGCGTGCGGGGGACCGGCGAGCGCGTGGCCGCTCTGGCCCTCGGCCTCCCAGAAGCAGTGCGCCACCGTCAGTGCCTCCCCGGTCCACGAGGCCATGCGGAACGCCAGCTCGGCGGTGGCCCCGGAGGTCTCCGCGCCGCTCACGCCGACCACGATGCCGTGTCGTCCGCCCTGCTGAGGAGGGGACGGGCGGACGACCACGACCGGACAACGGCTCTGGCGCATCAGCGTCCCCGAGACCGATCCCTCGACGGCGGCCCGGACCCGCCCCAGGCCGCGGGACCCGACGACGACGAGGTGCGCCTCTCGTGACAGGTCGACGAGGAGGCCCTCCGGCCGCCCCGTCGTGCAGGTCGCGAGAACCTCCGTCGTCCGGCCCGGTTCGCCGAGCTCGACGGCCGTGCGGGCGACGAGGTCCCGGCCGAGCTCGACCAGGTCGTCCTCGAGCGCGCGCAACCCGGTCTCCGGGTCCGTGTGGCGGGCCGCGGTGCACGCCCCGCGGGCCAGGACGAGGGCACGGTGCTCACGCAGGGCAGCCGCCGCGGCCCAGTGCGCGGCGCGGTCGGCCCCGGTGGAGTCGTCGACGCCGGTCACGACGGCGCCGGCGGGGACCTCGGCCATCACGGCGCGTCCGGTCGCCGGCCGGGCACCGTGTCCGGCCCGGGGTGGGGGCGGACCAGGTGACAGGCCCGGCGGGCGCTGTCGGCCAGCGAGGTGCTCGTGTCGACCACGTTGCTGGAGGGCCACGGGTCGAAGCGGGCGCGCATCCTGGCCGCGATCGGCTCGTCGGCGTCCGAGAGCCCGTCCCGGGTCAGGAACCGCTGCCGGGCGAGGGCCTCGTCGACCTCGCAGCGCAGCTCGACCAGGTCCGCCTCGCTCCGGTCAGCGAGCGCCACCGCCTCTGCTCGCAGGTCGGCGCTCGACCACGTGGCGTCCAGCACGACCGACTCGCCGCGCGCGAGCAGGCGCCCGGCCTGTTCCAGCAGGGTCGCGTACGTCGCCCGGGTGTGGTCGGGTCCGTAGATCCCGCCCTCGAACGCGGCCGGGGCGTGGCTCAGTGGATCCATCCCGGCGAGCTGCTTGCGGATGCGGTCGGTCGACAGCACGACCATGCCCAGCCGGTCCGCGATCGATCCGGCCAGCGTCGACTTGCCCGAGGCGGGCGGACCGCCGACGAGCACGAGGGTCACGGCCGCCGCGCGGAGGTGCGCACGCGCCGTCGCGAGGTACGACGACAGGCTGGCGTCGGCTTCCTGCGCTCCCCGCAGCAGGCCGACCTCGGCACGGACGAAGGCGCGGTAGGCGATGTAGTGGTGCACCAGTGACGGCGGCGCCGGGTCGCCGACGCCGTCCGCCCAGCTGTCGATCAGCAGGCGGGCCGCGTCAGGCGCGCCCAGCGCGTCGAGGCCCATCGCCAGGAAGCAGACGTCGTCCAGCCGGTCGACGTAGCGCAGCCGGTCGTCGAACTCGAGGCAGTCCAGCAGGCGCGGTCCGTCGTCGAGGCAGAAGACGTCGTCGGCGGTCAGGTCGCCGTGGCCGTCGACGATCGCGCCGCGGCGGACACGGTCCTCGAAGAGCTCGCGGCGGCCGCCGAGGAACCGGTCGACGAGCCGTGAGATCTCGTCCAGCGCCATGGGGTCGATCGTGGAGGACCCGATGGCACGGGCCCGGGCCAGGTTCGCCTCCCACCGTGTGCGCAGGGCGTCGACGGTGCCCTCCCGGTCGATCTCGGGACCGGTCCGGGCGCCGGCGTGGAAGGAGGCGATCAGGTGCGCGACGGCGCGGACCTGGTCCGTGACGTCCTGTCCGCTGGTGACCAGGTGGCTGAGCCGCCGGTCGTCGGGGAGGCGTCGCATGACCACGGCGGGCTCGGGCGCACGACCGGGCGCGGCGAGGGTGCCGACTCCGAGGTACACGTCCGGGGCGAGGCGGCGGTTCAGCTCCACCTCCCGCGCACACACCTGTTCGCGCGCGCGGACGGTCCGGAAGTCGAGGAACCCCAGTCCGACGGGCTTCTTGACCTTGACGGCGAGGTCGCCGAGCAGGATCACGGCACCGGAGTGGGTCTCCTGTGCGGCACACCACGGGTCGCGGTCGACACCCTCGACCGGCACCCCGGCCCTCTCGGGCGGCGCACCGGCCTCCGCCTCGTGCACCACCTCGCGGGTGCGGAGCAGGCTGTCCGGGCTGAGGCTCATCGACTCGATTCCTGCGCGCACGAGCAGGGCGGCCATCTCGGGGTGGTCGGACGGCGCCTGGCCGCAGAAGCCGGAGTGGATGCCGTTGCGCCGGCACCCGTCGATGGCCAGCTCGATCATCCGGACCACGCCCGGATCCTGCTCGTCGTAGTCGAACGCGACGGTCTCGCTGTCGCGGTCGACGCCCAAGGTGAGCTGGGTCAGGTCGTTCGAGCCGATCGAGAAGCCGTCGAAGCGACGCGCGAACTCGTCGACGAGGACCACGTTGTTGGGGATCTCGCACATCGCGTAGATCTCCAGGCCGTTCTCGCCGCGTGCCAGGCCCAGCTCGGCCATCCGTTCGAGCACCAGGTCGGCCTCGGCGAGACGCCGGACGAACGGCAGCATGAGCACGACGTTGGTGAGCCCCATGTCGTCACGCACCCGGCGCATGGCGGCGCACTCGAGGGCGAAGCCCTCGGCGTAGTCCGGGTGCGCGTAGCGCGAGGCCCCCCGGAACCCGAGCATCGGGTTGTCCTCGTGTGGTTCGAAGGAGGATCCACCCAGGAGGTCGGCGTACTCGTTCGTCTTGAAGTCCGAGAGGCGCACGACGACGGGCCGGGGGTGGAAGGCGGCGGCGATCAGGCCGACGCCCTCCGCAAGGCGGTTGACGACGTACGACGCCCCGTCTGCCTCGCCCGCGAGGAGCTCCTCGACCCGGGCGCGCTCACCGGCGTCGGCGATCCGGTCGGGATGCAGGGCCGCGAGCGGGTGGACGCGCACGGACTCGCTGAAGATGAACTCCGTCCGGGCCAGGCCGACGCCGTCGCACGGCAGCTGGGACGTGCCGAGCGCGAGCGAGGGATTGCCCAGGTTGACCATCATCCGGGTGCGCAGCTCGGGGAGGTCGGCGAGCCGGGTCCGCTCGACGCTGACCTCGGCCCGGCCCCGGTACACACGGCCCACGGAACCCTCTGCGCAGGAGACGGTCACCTCGTCGCCGTCGGCCAGGCGCGTCGTCGCGTCGACGGTCCCGACGACCGCCGGAACGCCGAGCTCGCGCGCGATGATCGCCGCGTGGCAGGTCCTCCCGCCGCGGTCGGTGACGACGGCCGCCGCGGTCTTCATCACCGGCTCCCAGTCGGGTGTCGTGGTGGTGGCGACGAGCACCTCGCCCGGCCGGAACGCAGCGAGGTCGTCCGTCGACCCCACGATGCGCACGCGGCCGGTCGCCACCCGGTCTCCGACCGCCCGTCCCTCGGCCAGCCGGTCGCCGGCCGAGACGACCGTGAAGCGCTCGAGGACGGCGGTGTCCTGCACCGCGGACCCGGTGGCGGGTCGTGCCTGGACGACGTAGAGCAGGCCGTCGCGCTCGTCCCTGGCCCACTCGATGTCCATCGGCCGGCCGAAGTGCTGCTCGATGGCGATGGCTGCCCCGGCCAGCTCCAGCACGTCCTCGTCGGTGATGCTGAACCTGCGGCGGTCGTCCTCCGGGGGCACCTCGTCGATCAGGCCGTCCGGTCCGGCGACCGTGCGCAGCTCCTTCGCCCCGAGCCGTCGGTGCAGCACGGTGCGGAAGCCCGCTGCGTAGGTCGCCTTGTGCACGTGGAACTCGTCGGGGTCGACCCGACCCTGCACGATGTTCTCCCCGAGCCCGTAGGCGGACGTCAACAGGACGACACCGCGGTGGCCCGACTCCGGGTCGACCGTGAAGATCACCCCCGAGGCAGTCGCACCGACCATCACCATGACGCCCACCGAGAGCGCGACCTCGAGCTGGTCGTAGCCGTGCCGGGCCCGGTAGTGGACTCCTCGCGCGGTGAACACGCTGGCGAAGCAGCGCCGTACGGCGTCGAGGAGGTCGGCCTCGCCGGAGATGTGCAGGAAGGAGTCGTGCTGGCCGGCAAAGCTCGCGTCGGGAAGGTCCTCCGCCGTCGCGCTGCTCCGGACGGCGACGTGCACCCCGGCGCCATGGGTCATCTCGAGGGACCGGTAGGCGTCCCGGACCGCTTCGACGAGGTCGTCCGGGAGGGGCGTCGACCCGATCAGCCGGCGGGCGTCGGCGGCGCGCCGGGCGAGGCCGTCCGGGTCGTCGGGATCGAGGTCGGCGAAGACGTCCGCGAGCGCCTGCCACGTCCCACCACGGCTCAGGGTGTGGCGGTAGGCCTGTGCCGTGACGGCGAAGCCGTCCGGAACCCTGACACCCGCACCGCGGAGGTGGTGGTGCAGCTCGCCGATGCCGGCGTTCTTGCCGCCGACGTCGGCGACGTCGGCCAGGCCGACCTCGGCGAACGGCCGCACCAGCGACCTCCGGTCGGCGGTGGCGGCCCCGCTGCGGGGGCGGGTGGTGGTCTCCATCGGATCTCCTGTCGTCGAGGTCACCGGCTCTGGCCGGTGTCGAGGCGTGACCAAGCGATGTCCCAGTCGCGGTGTCGTCGTCGGTCGATGGCCCCCACCACGGCCCGGAGGGCCAGCCACGCACCGGAGGCGGCCAGGAGGTGGAGGAGGGCAGCGGCGAGGACGGCGACCGCCACGGCGTCGCCGCGCGTGAACGGCTCGCGCGTGGGCGTGGCCGTCCCTGTCCCCGACGAGGTCCAGATCTCGACGTCGTCGCCGCGCTGCGCACCGATGGGCACCTCAGCCGTCGCGACGTGGTCCTCACCCGCCGGGTCCCGCCAGGAGACGGAGGCCCGCGCGGTCGCGGCACTGCGGCCGCCGACCCGGACCGGGGCCTCGATCACCGTGGCCACCTGTCGCTGGGGCGAGCTCGCCTGCCCCGCCGCGATCCCGGCGAGCTCGTCGTGGAGGTCGGACCCGAGTGACAGGGTGAGGGGCAACGCGAGGAGGACGGCGGCCGCGGCGGCCAGGCGTGTCCAGGCCTCGACGCGGTCGATCGTGCGGCACAGGGGGTTGGGGTCGAGTCCGAGGCAGCGGACCGCGGCACGCCCCGAGATTCGCAGGGGACCGCGGCGCGGCTGCGTCGATGGACCTCGACAGGCCCGTGCCGGCTCGCCCACCTGTCGTCCTCCTTCGGCCTGCCCGCGTGACGGGTTCGACCCGATCCCACCCGAGCCGGACGCCGACCGGCAGGGGCAAGGGAATCCCGCCCGAGGGACCAAGGTCACGCCGCACGGAGGGGGTCGTCGTACCGCGCCACAGAGGTCGGGACATTCGGCCGGCGCAGCGGGACCAAAGCCTGCTCCGGCGCACCGTCGCCGGCCGGACGATGGCGGGGAACCCGTATGCCGCGTACGGGACGACAAGAGAGGACAGTGTGAAGATGACCCAGCTGGCTCGCAGGGCGACGGCCCACCCGCTCGCGGAGATGTTCGACTGGCTCGACTCCGTGGCACCCTTCCGCACGACCTGGACTGAGTCGTTCATCCCTGTGGAGGAGTTCGTCGAGGACGGCCACTACGTCGTCCGGGCGGACCTGCCCGGGATCGACCCGGCCACGGACGTCGACGTCACCATCGCCGACGAGACGCTCACCATCCACGGCGAGCGGCACGCTGAGGAGCACGACAAGCACCGCACCGAGGTGCACTACGGGTCGTTCACCCGCCGCCTCCGGCTGCCTCACGGCTGCCAGGACCAGGACGTGAAGGCCACGTACGACGCCGGCGTGCTGACCGTGTCGATGCCGATCGCCGAGCCCGCGACGGAGCCGACGCACGTGCCGGTCTCGCTCGGTGGCGGGGAGGGCGCCGCGCCGACTGCCTCGTGACCGTTCCCGCCCGCGTCCTCGGGGGCGCGGGCGGCAGGTCCGGGGCGGCAGGTCCTCAGTGCAGGAGGCGCGCCGCCAGGACGGCCGCCTGCGTGCGACGTTCGAGCCCCAGCTTCCCCAGCAGGGCCGACACGTAGTTCTTCACGGTCTTCTCGGCCAGGCAGAGCCGCTCTCCGATCTGGCGGTTCGTCAGGCCGTCCGCGATCAGCTCGAGGATCTCCCGCTCGCGCTCGGTGATGCCGGCGAGCCCGGTGATCTCGGGCTCGGGGTGGCGCAGGCGGTCGAGGACCCGGGCGGTCAGCGCGGGGTCGATGAGCGACTGTCCGGCAGCGACGCGCCGGATGGCGTCGAGCAGGTCGCCGCTCGAGGCCTGCTTCAGCACGTAGCCCGACGCACCGGCGAGGATGGCGGTGAAGAGCGCGTCGTCGTCGTCGTACGACGTCAGGATGAGCGCCCGGATCGTCGGGTCGACCGAGCGGACGTCGCGGCAGACCTCCATGCCGCTTCCGTCCGGCAGGCGCCCGTCGAGGATCGCCACGTCCGGGCGCAGGGCCGGGATGAGCGCCGTGGCGCGGCCCGCGGTGCTGCTCTCCCCGACGACCTCGAACTCCCCGGTCACCTCGAGCAGGTCGCGCAGCCCGCGGCGTACCACCTCGTGGTCGTCGACGAGGAAGACCTTGATCGGGCCACGCGGCTCGTCACCGGGCGCGACCGTGTCGCGGGCCTCGTCGATGGCGTCCGGCGCGGTCGCGGCCTCGGTGCCCAAGGTCGCGCAGACCGCTTCCAGCGCGCCTGTCCAGGGGGAGCCGGACCTCCGGTGGGCCGCGCGGAGGTCCTCCACCTGGTCGCGCTGCCCGCTGAGCGTGAGGCCGCCGCGCAGGGTGTCGCCCACCGTGGCCGCCTCCAGCAGTGCACACAGGTGGGCGAGGTCCTCGTCCTGTGATGCCGGGAGGTCGGCGGCATCCAGCCGGGCCACGACGGCGGCGCAGCGGGCCAGGGGAGCAGCCAGTGCGTCGGGCAGCACGCCCACCTCGACACTGACCATCCCGATGCGTCGATCCCGGTCCGCGGCCTCGCAGGTGAGCAGCAGGAGCGCGGTCCGCAGGGCGGCCATCTCGGGCGGCCCGTTGCGGTTCTGCTCCGTGGTCGGTCGCGAGCGCCGGCTGTCATCTCGTGCCATGAGGCCCAGCGTCGCCCAGCGAAGGGTCGTGGTGCAGGGCCGAAGGTCCCGCCCGCTCCGGGCTGCGGGTCACGCCGGCCGCGGTGTCCGCGGCAGGGTCCAACCGCGGCCGGGAAGGGACCTTCGCCCCTGCGTGAGCGACAGGTCCGGGGACAGGATGGGGCCGACGGTCAGGAGACGATGGGAGGAGTCGTGACCCGCCTGGTTCAGTTGTCGGTGGCGATCGAGGAGTCGTCGCGGTCCGGGTGGAACTCCTGCACGAAGGCGTCGTCGCCCGGGAACACGAGACTCTCGTGGCCCGTGTCCGACCAGCGCACCAGGTACGGCGGCGATCCGTCGGAGTGCCGGACCTCGAGGATCTCGGCGTCGCGAGCCGGGCCCGTCCTTGGGTGCACGACGAGACGGTCGCCCACCGTCGCGTGGAGCCGGCCCTGTCCGGAACGCGGGGAGATGGCGGCCATGGTGGATACCTCCTCGGGGGTCGTGCTGGCGCCCCCGGCCCTGCCCGGGGCACCGCACGACGAGGATGGCGGGAGCCGGGTGCGCAGGAACAGGGCCGGAGGTCCCGGCCGGTCCGAGGCGACCGGCCCCGTCCCGCTGGTCCCGACCAGGAGTGTGCACCCGCCGGGGACGTCGTGACGGTCCACGAGCAGACCTGTGCGGCCGTGCTGGTCCTGTGGGCGGGCGTCGTCGACCGCGCTCCGGCCGAGGACCTGGCGCTGCGACTCGATGCGTTGTGCGCGCGAGGAGTGCACGTCGGCGTGATCGGCCGCGTGGCGCGCCTCGGGTTCAGGGACCGGGCGACCGGGCCCGGCCGATCCTGGATCATCGACACCGGGGCAGGCTCTTCGGGTGCGACTGCCGTGGAGGACGCGACGGGCTGCCTGCTGGGTCGCCTCGGCGACCTCGGCGTGGGCCCCGGCCTGGTGCTCGTGCTGGGCCGTCCGGGCGATCGCCGGCCGCCGCTGGACGTCCTCGACCGGCAGCTGGCCCGCATCGCCCACGGCCGGGTCCCCGACATCGACCGCGACCCGCGGTGGATCGTGCGCCGGGACGGCCCGGCCGAGGGACAGCGACGGGTGGACGAGGCGCTGTTCACCCTCAGCGGGGGCGGCGTGGGCACCCGCGGTGCCGTCGAGGAGGACGTCGACGGGAGGCAGCCGATGGTGCTGGCCGCAGGCGTCTACCGGGGGTTGGGACCGTCGGACGGCCTGCTGGCGGGGCCTTCCTGGACCGACGTGCCGCTGCGTCGTCCGCCCGGGCTGGACACGCGGATGCTCGACCTGCGGACCGGCGTCCTGCTGCGGGAGCAGGTCGCCGCCGACGGTCCTCCCGTCCGCAGCCTGCGGTTCGCGAGCGTGGCGCAGCCGCGGGTCGGTGCGCTGCGGCTGGAGGCACCGGTGTCCGACCTCGCGCTGCTCCCGGGGGAGCAGGACGAGTCGTGGACGTGTCGGACGGGAGAGACGACGGGCGGGATCGGCGTCCTCGTGCGCCGATCGTCGGGCGCGCACGGCGGCCTGGCCACCTGGCAGGCCCTGGCTGCCGTCGACCCGGACCCGCGGGGTGCGCCGGATCGTGACCGCGCGAGGGCGGGCCTCGACGCCGCCGCAGGGATCGGTTTCGACGGCCTGCTCGTGGCCCAGCGCGAGGAGTGGGCCCGGCGCTGGGCAACGGCGGGCGTGAGCCTGCCGGACGACCCCGAGCTGGAGCTGGGGCTGCGCTTCGCGCTCTTCCACCTCCGCTCGCTCGAGCCGGGGGACGGCGAGCTCGCGATCGGTGCCCGCGGCCTGTCGGGCTGCGGCTACGCCGGACACGTCTTCTGGGACGCCGACGTGTTCGTGCTCCCTGCGCTCATGACGGTCGAGCCGGCCGCTGCCGAGGCGATGGTGCGCTACCGCACGGCCCGACTCGGGGCGGCCCGGGAACGCGCCGCAGCCCTCGGTTTCGCGGGCGCCCGCTTCCCGTGGGAGTCGGCTGCGACGGGTGACGACGTCACGCCGACCTCCGGCAGCCTCGGTGCGGAGAAGGTGCCGATCTACACGGGGGCTCGCGAGGAGCACGTGACGGCGGACGTGGCGTGGGCGGTCGTGCGCCAGGCCAGCTGGGCGGGACGGGGGCTACGGGCCGACGAGGAGGAGCTGCTGGCGGCCACCGCCACCTACTGGGCGAGCCGGATGAGTGTCGAGGCAGCAGGGAGGGCGCACCTGCGCGGGGTGATCGGACCGGACGAGTACCACGAGGACGTCGACGACAACGCGTTCACCAACGTGCTCGCACGGTGGAACCTCCGTGCAGCGGCTGCGCTCGCCACGGGTGTCCCCGACGCGACGCGCCGCAGCTGGTCGCGCCTGGCCGAGGCCGTGGTCGACGGGTACGACGCGACGACCGGCCGCCACGAGCAGTTCGAGGGCTACGCCGACCTCGAGCCCCTGACGGTCGATCACCTCGGTCGCGTCCCGGTCGCGGCCGACGTCCTGCTCGGTCGCCACCGCGTCGCGCGCTCCCAGCTGATCAAGCAACCTGACGTCCTGATGGTCCACATGATGGTCCCGGACGAGGTCGCACCCGGGTCGCTCGGACCCGATCTCGACCACTACCTGCCCCGCACGGCCCACGGATCCTCGCTCTCGCCCGCGGCGACGGCGCTCGTCATGGCCCGGGCCGGCCGCACGGGCCAGGCCCGTGAGCTCCTGCTGTCCGCACTGGGAATCGACCTCGACGACGT
Source organism: uncultured Nocardioides sp. (assembly GCA_964487275.1). Lineage (GTDB taxonomy): Bacteria > Actinomycetota > Actinomycetes > Propionibacteriales > Nocardioidaceae > Nocardioides. The sequence continues at coordinate 39,590 of CAZAQE010000005.1, forward strand.
CGCCGGCACCACCGCGGAGGGCCTGCACCTCGGTGCCATGGGCGGAGCGTGGCAGGCGTTCCTCTTCGGGTTCGTCGGAGCCGAGGTGGTCGGCACCACCCTGCGCCTCGACCCTCGTCTGCCACCCACCTGGCAGCGGGTGGAGGTGCGCTTTCGTTGCCTGTCGTCCGACGTGCGGCTGCTGGTCCGTGCCGGCGAGGTCGCCCTGTCCTCGAGCCGCCCGGTCCGGGCCGCCTGCGCCGACGGTCCCGTCATCGAGGTCGCCGGGGACGGCGTCCTGACGGTCCTTCCCCGGGGTCCGGCATGAACGACGTGGTCGCCCTGGTCGATGCGGAGGAGCACCGCCGTCCGGTGCTCGTCGTGGCAGCCGCCGGCGCCCGTTTGCTGGGCTGCCGGGGTCGGCAGGTGGCGACCGGAGAGGGGGCGGGCCGGGACGACGTCGTCGCGGTCGCACGGGAGGCCTTGGCGGACGACGACGTCGACGCGCTGGTGGTCGCCGGCACCGGCAGCGGGGCCCCGGCCTGGTCGATCATCGGCGAGGCGAGCAAGCCGGTCTTCGTCGTACCGGACGGGGCGCGGCTCCCGATGGGCCGGTTCGAGCGGCTCCTCCTGCCGCTGGACGGTGACGACGCCACGACGGCGGCGGTGGCAGCCGTGCTGGGTCGCCTCGCCCCGGGCACGACCCTCGTCGCCGCCCACGTCTTCGGGCGGGCAACGGCGCCCGCCTTCTGGGACCAGGCGGCGCACGCCGGCCAGGCGTGGGAGGACGAGTTCCTGGCACGGCACGTGCCGGCATCGACGAGCTTGCAGGTGCGCCGGGGCGAAGCGCCGGACGAGGTGCTCGCGGAGTCGGAGCGGTGCCGGGCGGACCTCGTGCTCCTCGGCTGGTCCCGGCGCCTCGGTGGCGATCGTGCGCAGACGGTCCGCCGGGTGCTGCACGGCCGGGTGCCCGTGCTCCTGTCGGCGACGCGGCGCAGGGTCTGAGCGGGGGCCACCCCGGCCCGGCAGAAATTACCCGGATTGTCTGGCGGTCG
>CAZAQE010000005.1:40723-185797 GCA_964487275.1 uncultured Nocardioides sp.
TCTGAGCGGGGGCCACCCCGGCCCGGCAGAAATTACCCGGATTGTCTGGCGGTCGGTCGCGGCGCCGACTAACGTCGAGGTCGTCGTACCTCGTCACATCTCGTCACACCTCGACATGCCCAGGACCCCGGCGCCGCAATGCACACCGGGAGAGGCACCCATGACATCCGAATCCCGTCCGACGGGTCCGCAGACAAGTCCGGCCCCAGCCAACGGTGGGTTGAGGTCGCGGCAGCCGTCGCTGCACCGGTCCGTCGCGAGGAGATCCGGACCGCAGGGGGCCCAGGCCTCCCAGGACGTCGAATCGGTGGTGCTCGACCTGCACGACCTCGCGATCAACCGGCTCAGCCAACTGGCCTTCGAGCTCTCTGCCGTCAGCAACCTGCTCGACAGCGACCCGTTGAAGCGGATGATCAGGGTGATCGACTCCGTCGAGGACCTCGTGGGAGAGGTCCGCTGGTTCGTGCTGGCGGGGCTCGACCGCAGCAAGGGGACCGGTGACCTTGCGCCGAGCATTCGGCAGCTGGCCGACGAGGGTGCCGAGCGGATGGGCGGCACGGCCGAGGTCCGCATCGACGGCGACCTTCCGCGCCTGCCGTCCTGGGTCCGTCACCATCTGCGTGCGGTGGTCGCCGAGGCGGTGCAGAACGCTGCCGCCCACTCCTCGGGCTCCCGTCTCGCGGTGAGCCTCGCGGTGGCGCCGGGCGAGGTCGTCGCACGCGTCGTCGACGACGGCTGCGGACCGCCCGACCCTCCCCGGCACGGCATCGGGCTGGGCAGCATGGCCAGTCGCGCCCGACAACTCGGTGGTGACTTCACCTTCCGGGAGGCGGCCGGCGGTGGGGCGGAGATCATCTGGCGCGTGCCCCTGCGGCTGACGACGTGAGGCTCGCCTCGAGGATGCGTGCGTAGAGAGCCTCGTGGTCGGCGGCCATCCGCTCGACGGAGAAGCGTCGCTCGACCTCGCGACGGCATTCACCGCGGTCGATACTGCCGAGGAGACGGACCGCGGCGACGGCCTCCGTCTCCCGCTCGGCGAGGAACCCGGTGCGCCCCGTGGCGACGATCTCGGTCGCGGCGCCCCGCGGGCGTGCGATGACCGGGGTGCCGGTCGCCATGGACTCGACCATCACGAGTCCGAACGGCTCGGGCCAGGCGATGGGGTTGACCAGTCCCGCGGAACGGCCGACGACCGCCACGCGCGCAGCGAGGCCGAGCTCCGCGACCTCGTCGTCCGTCGCGGACAGCAGCGGGCGGACGCACCGGCGGTAGTACTCGTGCTCCTCGGCCTCCCGCATCTTCGAGATGATCCTGAGGGGGCGTCCGGCCGCGTGCGCGATCCGGACTGCCGCGGCCACGCCCTTCTCCGGGGACATGCGACCGACGAACACCAGGCCCTCGCCGCGGCCGTCCCCGGCGCGGTAGGTCTCGAGGTCTACGCCGTGGTGGATGACCGCCGCGATCGGGACGTCGCCGGCACGACGCGCCTGGTCGTGGGAGATGGCCACCACGGCGGCTCGCCGGGCGATCGCCCTGAAGATCGGGCGGGTGAGTGCGGTGAACGGGCCGTGGTTGGTCACCACGACGGGTGGGCCGTCGAGGCCGGTCCGGCGGGCCAGCAGCGGACCGAGGACCGTGTGATCGTGGATCACGTCGACGTCGGCGAGCGCGTCGTAGGCCGCGAGGACGTGCGCCGCCTCCGCCACGGACTGGCCGATCGGCGCGACCGCCTCGGTGAACGCGTGCCGGCGTGTCACCCGGCAGGTCGACGTGCCGACCGTGAAGAGCGTGACGTCGTGCCCCCGGGCGTCGAGCCCGCGGGCGAGGTCGGCGATGACCGCCTCGGTGCCGCCATAGGCGGGCGGCGGCACCGGGATCCACGGCGGCGCAACGAGGCCGATCCGCATCCTCGGCGTCAGCCGCGGGCCCGCCACGGGGGGCACGGAGCCGTCCGGCACGCCATCGGCCGCACCCCGGGGAACCGCAGTGGTGGTCATCCTTCTCCCTCTCGCCGTTCCCTGCTCGGGGTCTCGGTGCGGCCGGGGTCCGGGGTCGCGCACACCCATCCTCGTGCGCCCGGACAGGTGCGCCACAGGGACCTAGGGCCCGCGCGCTGCCCGCCAAGGGCCCGTCTGCTGCGGGTTCAGGAGCGGCCGGTGTCGTCCGCGCCGAGCACACCGTCGCGGATCGCGGGCTGTCCGCTCTCGACGATCTCCCGAGCCACCGACGCGATCGTCCGGTTGTGCCGACGCGCGGCCGAGCGGATCAGCTCGAACGCGGTCTCGACCTCGATCCCACGACCGGCAGCGAGCATCCCCTTGGCCTGTTCCAGCTCGACCCGGGAGTCGAGCGCCGTCTGCAGCTGTCCCGCGCGTCGCTCCTGCGCCTGGCGGGCGCGGTTGCTGGCGACCACCTCGGCGACCAGTGCGCCCACAAGCGTGGCGGGTCCGATCTCGGTGTCGAACGCGTGGGGGGCGGTCGCGTACATCGCCAGGGCGCCCATCGGGACTCCGTCCACGAGGAGTGGGACGGCCAGCGACGAGCGGATGCCCACGGCGGCGGCGATCCGCGCGAAGTCCGGCCAGCGCTGCTCGACGCCGTCGAGGTCGGCCGCGGCAACCGGACGACCGGTGGCGATGGCCTCGGGGACCGGGCCGTCGCCGTGGCGCTCCTGGACCCTCTCGAGGACCTCGAGCTCGTCGGGGACGCAGGACCGGAGGGCCGGTCGCGCACCCTGCAGGATCGTCAGGCTGGCCCCTGCGGTGCCGAAGGCCGCACGGATCTCCGTGGCGAGCGCCCGCAGGAGGCCGATGTCCACCGGTGGGTCCGGCGGTTCGGTCCGTCGCGGGCTCACAGGGCCACCATCCGGACGGGATCGGCCAACCGGTTCGTGTACCCCCACTCGTTGTCGTACCAGCCGAGCACCTTCGCGGCGGCGACGGCGGCGTTCACCTCCTCGGTCACCACAGTGCGCTCGAGGAGCACGCTGAGGTCGACGATCGCACCGTCGGTGACCGGGACGCGGAGCGCTCGTCCGTCGAGCTTCCCGGCGAGCTCCGGCGTCACCTCGCCGACGGCGCGCGCGGCGCCGGTCGTCGGCACGATGCTGACGTCCGCGGCCCGTGCGCGGCGCGGGTTCTCGTGCGGGGCGTCGAGGAGGCTCTGGTCATTCGTGTAGGCGTGGACCGTGGTCATCAGGCCGTGCTGGATCCCGAACGCCTCGTGCAGGACCTTGACCATTGGCGCGACGCCGTTGGTCGTGCAGGAGCCGTTCGAGACGACGTGGTGCCTGTCGGCGTCGTCGGCGCCGTTGTCCACGCCGACGACGATCGTGGCGTCCACCCCCTTGCCGGGGGCGGACAGGACGACCTTGGCGGCGCCCGCGGCCAAGCGGGCCTGCGCCAGGTCACGGGTGTGGAAGCATCCGGTGCACTCGAGGACCACGTCGACGCCGTGCTCGGCCCACGGGATCTGCCGGGGATCGTCGTACCGGCTCACGGCGAGCCGGCGGTCGCCGATCAGCAGCGCATCCTCGCCGGCGGCCGTCACCTCGACGGGGAGCCTGACGAAGGCCCTGCCGATCCGGCCTGCGCCGTTGATGCCAATACGGACCAAGGTGGACCCACCTCGCTCTTCTGGTGCCCGGGCACCGTCTCTCCAGCGTGATCCCCCTGTTGACCACCCATTGTGCTCCCAGATCCGTCCGTTGTGCATGAGTCCGCAGGACCTCGCGGAATCGGGCCCTTGGTCCCGTATGGAATCCCCCGGACGGTCCAGCCCCGCGGCGCTCCCGGCTCGACGGTGGGGCGGGCCGCGGGACCTAAGGCCCCCGACGAGCCGACGCCGGACCCTGCTGGTGGGCCGGGGCGGACGAGCAGCATCGGCCGTGTCCGGTGCCGGTTGCGAGAGGTGGAGGCCATGGAGAGAGTGCGGAGCGCCCCTGTCGTCGTGGCCACCGACGGCACCGAGCGCAGCGCAGGCGCCCTCGGCTACGGGATCGAGGAGGCCCGGCACCGACAGGTGCCCCTCCGGATCGTGCACGTCTCGCCCCTCCTCGTGGCCAGTGACGCTGTCCTCGGACAGGCGCCCGACCTCGTGGAGCAGATGCACCGCCACGGCCGGGAGCTGCTCGCCGAGGCGAGCGCGACGGCACGGTCCGCGGCGGACGACCTGGAGGTCGAGACCGTCCTCGCTGTCGGCACACCGGTCCACGAGATCGTCGCGGCCGGCGACCCCGGCTCGCTCCTGGTGCTCGGCCGCGAGACGCGCCGCGGCGCCGAGCGGCTGCTCACCGGTACGACGACGGCCGCCGTGGCCGGTCGCTCCCGCGTGCCGGTCGCCGTGGTGCGAGGTGACTGGCGCCCGACCGTCCACGGCAGGGTCGCTGTCGGCGTCGAGTCCGAGGAGCACGCCGACGAGCTGCTCGGTCACGCCTTCGCCCGGGCCGCCCAGCACGGTGCCGCACTGACCGTCATCCACGCCTGGGAGATGCCCGTCCCCTACAGCGGCATCATCGACAGCCGCCCGTACGTCCAGGAGTGGCGGGCGGCGGGGGCCCGCCTGCTCAGGAGCCTCCTCGTCGACTGGCGCAACGCCTACCCCGGCGTCGCCGTGGAGACGTCCGTCGTCCACGGCCAACCTGCGCACGTGCTGGTCGCGGGCTCCGAGGCGACGGACCTGCTCGTCGTGGGGCGACGCCCCCGGGGCGTGGGGCGGTGGCTGCACCTCGGGTCGACCGCGCGGGCGGTCCTGCGCGCCGCGAGCCCGCCGGTCGAGGTGGTCCCCCTGGGCGGCCGGCGCTGAGCGGCGCAGGCGGACCGGGCGGTGCTGACGCCATGACGACCGGCCCGGACCAGGCGGCCGACGACGGGCTGACCGCCCTCGAGGCGCGCCGGCGCCTGGCCCGGGACGGCGCGAACGTGGTGCCGCGCGCCGCGCCCAACAGCCTGCTCCTGAGAGCGGGACGCCAGCTCGCCGACCCCATGATCCTGCTGCTGTGCGGCGCCCTGGTCGTGGTCCTGGCCGTGGGCGACCTCGCTGACGCCGCCATCATCACCGCCGTCATCGTGCTCAACAGCGTGATCGGGGTGGTCCAGGAGGTGCGCGCGGAGCGGGCGATCGCGGTCCTCGACCAGATGGCCGCTCCGCGGGCCCGGGTACGGCGCGACGGCCGGTTGACCGAGGTGCCCGCCGCCGAGCTCGTCGTGGGGGACCTCGTCCGCCTCGAGGCAGGCGACGTCGTCCCGGCGGACCTCGAGGTCCGTGAGGCCTTCGCGCTCGAGGTCGACGAGGCAGCGATGACGGGGGAGTCGGTCCCGGTCGAGCGTCGTCCCTCCGACGAGCTGCTGTCGGGCACGGTCGTCACCCGCGGGCGGGCGTTCGCCACCGTCCTGCGCACCGGCGCCGCGAGCGGACTGGGGCGGATCGCGGCGCTGATCGCTGCGACAGGCGTGCGGCCGACGCCGCTGCAGCAGCGGCTCTCGCGGCTCTCGCGCCAGCTGGTGGTGATCACGAGCGGCCTCGTCGGCCTCGTGTTCGTCCTGGCGCTGCTGCGCGGCACGCCGGTCACGGACGCCCTCGTGCTGGCCGTGAGCCTCGGCGTCGCGGCCATCCCGGAGTCCCTGCCGGCGGTCGTGTCGGTCGCGCTCGCCCTGGGAGCCCTCCGGATGGCACGCCACTCGGCCCTGGTGCGCTGGCTGCCGGCCGTCGAGACACTCGGATCGGTGTCCGTGCTGGCCTCGGACAAGACCGGGACGCTGACCGAGGGCCGGATGTCGGTACGCCGCCTGTGGAGCGCCGACGGTGCCAGCGAGGTGCTCGCGCCGGCCTCCGACCGTACCGGAGCCCTTCGGGGTGGGGGTGCCCCGGGCGCCGCGACCCGCCGGCTCCTGCGCGACCTGGTCCTGTGCAACGACGCCCACCTGGACGAGCGCGGGGCCGGTGCAGCGGTGGGCGATCCGCTGGAGGTGGCGCTGCTCGTCGCCGCCGTCGCCGCCGACGAGCGGCTGCTGTCGGCGCCCGCGAACTGGCCCCGCATCGAGGAGACACCGTTCGAGAGCTCGCGGCGGTCGATGACGACGGTTCACCGCAACGAGCGGGGCGAGCGGCTCGAGGTCGTGAAGGGCGCGCCGGAGGTCGTGCTCGAGCTGCTCGGCGGCGATCCGGTCGCTGCCGAGGCGCGGCGCGAGGCGCACGCCCTTGCCGGCGACGGGTTCCGCGTCCTCGCGGTGGTCGACCGGCTCGACGGGGGCGGTCCCGAGCTCGCCGGGCTGGTCGGGCTGATCGATCCACCTCGCGAGGACGCCGCTGCCGTGGTCGCCTCCTGCCGTGCCGCCGGGATCCGGCCGATCATCGTCACGGGCGACCATCCCGCGACCGCGTTGTACGTCGCGCGCGAGGTCGGCGTCGCCGGACCGGGGAGCGAGGTCGCCGACGGTGCGTGCGTGGCCCGCGGCGACCACGTCGCCCGGGTGGAGCACATCGACGTCTACGCACGCACCCATCCGGAGCAGAAGGTCGACATCATCGACGCCTGGCAGGCAAGGGGGCACGTGGTCGCGATGACGGGCGACGGCGTCAACGACGCTCCCGCACTGCGCCGGGCCGACATCGGCGTCGCGATGGGACGCCACGGCACGGAGGTCGCCCGACAGGCCGCGGACCTGGTCCTGGCCGACGACGACCTGCGGACCGTCATCGCGGCCGTCGCCGAGGGGCGCCGCATCCACGCGAACATCCGGACCTTCCTCCGCTACGGCCTCTCCGGCGGACTCGCCGAGATACTCGTCCTCCTCGTCGGACCGTTCGTCGGGCTCGCCGCGCCGCTCCTGCCCGGTCAGATCCTGTGGATCAACATGCTGACGCACGGTGTGCCGGGCGTTGCGTTCGGGAACGAGCCGCTCGACCCGGACCGGATGCGCCGGCCGTCCCCGTCGCCCGAGCGCTCCGTCCTCGAGGGCGGGCTCGTCCCGCGGATCCTCACCGGGGGCGCCCTGATCGCCGGCGTGAGCCTCGGCGGCGGCCTGCTGGCCGATGCCCGGGGGTGGCACGTCCCGACGGTGGTCTTCCTCACGCTCGGCCTGGCGCAGCTGGTGCTGGCCCTGGCGCTGCGCGCGCCGCGGACCGGGTGGCACCCCGGTGAGCGTCTGCTCGAGATCGCCGTCGCGGTCGCGGTCGGCCTCCAGCTGCTGGCCGCGACCTGGCCGCCCTTGCACGATCTCCTCGGGACGCGGACGATCGAGGCCGCCGGCTGGGGTGCGGTCGTCGTCCTCGCGATCCTGCCCGGCGCGGTGGTGGCGGTGTCGGCACGGTTGGCAGGTGCCGGGAGGGAGGAACAGTGCGAGCGTGGGTGACCACCGGGCACCCCGGTGGGCAGGGCAGGGTGGAGCTCGAGGAGCGTGACCCGCCGGTCCCCCTCGACGACGAGGTGCTGGTCCGGGTCGTCGCGTGCGGCGTGTGCCGGACGGACCTCCACCTGGCCGACCTCGAGCTGCCCCCACGTGCGCCGCGCGTCGTGCCGGGCCACGAGGTGGTGGGCCGGGTGGTCGGTGCCGGCCGCTCGGCGCACAGGTTCGCGGAGGGGGACCGGGTCGGCATCGCGTGGTTGCGACGTACCTGCGGCCGGTGCCGGATGTGCCGTCGCGGTGCCGAGAACCTCTGCCGGGACTCGGCGTACACCGGCTGGGACACCGACGGGGGCTTTGCCGAGTACGCCGTCGTCCCGGAGGCCTTCGCCTACGCACTGCCCGACGGGCTCACCGACGCGGAGGCGGCGCCCCTGCTCTGCTCGGGGATCATCGGGTACCGCGCACTGCGCCGGGCCGACCTCCCGCCCGGTGGGCGGCTCGGGATCTACGGCTTCGGCGCGAGCGCGCACCTGACGGCGCAGATCGCCCTCCGTCAGGGCGCGGAGGTGCACGTGCTCACCCGTGACCCCGCTGCACGGGCGCTGGCGCTCGAGCTCGGTGCCGCGTCGGTCGGCCCCGCCGACGGCCGACCACCGTGCCCGCTCGACAGTGCCATCCTGTTCGCGCCCGCGGGCGAGCTCGTCCCGATCGCGCTCGCAGCCCTCGACCAGGCCGGAACCCTGGCTGTCGCGGGGATCCACCTCAGTGACGTGCCCGCCCTCGACTACCAGCAGCACCTGTTCCGCGAGCGGACCCTCACCTCGGTGACGGCGAACACGCGTGCCGACGGCGAGGAGCTGCTCCACCTCGCGCAGGCACTCGACATCCGGCCGTCGGTCACGCGGTACGCGTTCGACGCCGTGGACCGGGCGCTGGAGGACCTGGCGCGCGGCCGGTTCGCCGGGGCAGCCGTCGTCCTCACGGACCCGACGGCGTCCTGACCCGCGCCAGCACCTCCAGCACGTCCCGCGCCGACACCATCCCGACCATGCGCTCCTCGCGCAGCACGGGGAGGTGACGGACGCCGGCCGTCGCCATCGCGGCGATCGCGTCGGCGAGGTCCGCGTCGGCGCTGATCGTCACGACGTCGTCGGTCATGACCTCACCGACGAGGAGGTGGGACAGGTCGGTGCCGACCGCCACGTGCGCGACGACGTCCCGCTCGGAGAGGATGCCGACGGGTGCGTGCTCACCGAGGACGACGACGACGCCGATCTCGCTCGCGGTCAGCGCCTCGGCGGCCTCCTGGAGCGTGGCCTCGTGGTCGATCGTCGCCACCGTCGGTGCCATGAAGTCGGGCACGGGGGTGGTCATGGTCCGGTTCATTGCGCCTCCTGGTGACGGTGGACCCCACGGTTGCAGGAGGTGGGCTGCGGTTTCAGTGTGCAAGGTCCCGGCCAGCCGGGCCTTCGGTCCTGCCCGCTGGTCCCGGACCGCACGCCGGCGCCGCCGGGGACCTTCGGCCCGGCGGACGATGACGTTGGGTCCTGCCGTGATCCGGACCGGTTCGCCAAGGTGGGTGGTGCGGAGACTCCGGTCCTTCGGCCGGGAGCACCGCAAGTGCCGGCCCGCCGGCCGTCGCGACCCGTGGTGATCCGAGCACCGCGGGGTGCCGTCCTCGTGACGGCGACGCGACCGCGCCGACGGGCCGGTCCCGGACCGAGGAGGAGAAGTGACCCCACCGCTCGCGAATGCATCGACCGCAGCAGCGGCTGGGAACGACTGCCGGGCCGGTGTTCTCCGGGCGGTTCCGGATCCCGGGGACGGCGCAGGGGAGAGCGCTGACGCCCCGACGGACACCGCCACGGGGGGCGCCGGTCCCGGCCCGCTCCACGAGCCGGGTGATGAGCCGGGCGACGTCGTGATCGCGACGGCGTCCGTGCCCGGCCGCGGGTGCGAATGAGGCCGCGCCTCATCCCTCGGTGAGGAACTCCACGCATCCGGCGACGGTGGCGACGCGCGGGTAGTCGGCCTCGTCGATGCGCATGCCGGTCGCAGCGCTCAGCGAGGCGACGAACGAGAGCAGGTCGAGCGAGTCCAGCTCCAGCTCGCCGCGCAGCGGCGCATGGTCGTCGAGCCGGGCGAGGTCCGCGTCGGGCACGATCGCGCGCAGCGCGTCGTGGACGGCCTGTCGGGCCTGCTCCGGTGTGACGGCGGGCGGTGGTGCGGGATCGCTGTTCACAGGGCCTCCGGGTGCTGGAGATGGTGGTCGACACGAGCCAGGAGCCGGCTCCCGGCGAAACCGTCGGTGGCGCGGTGGTCGGCGGCCAGCGTGAGCGCGGTGGTCGGCCGGACGGCGAGCATGCCGTCGACCGCGACCGGCCGCTGCGTCACCCGGCCGAAGCCGACCAGCGCGACCTGGGGTGGGTACAGGACGCCGTACACGGTCTCGGCGCCCTGGTCGCCGAGGTTCGTCACGGTGAGGGTGGGGTCGCTCAGCTCCCGGCGTCGGAGCCGGCCAGCGCGCGCCCGGGTGACGAGGTCGACCAGCTGGCGCATCAGCTCGGCGACGGGCAGCTGGTCGGCGTCGTGCAGTGCCGGCGCGACGAGACCGCCGGTGCGCAGGGAGATCGCGACGCCGAGGTGGACGCCGGTCCCGGGTTCGAACCCGTCGGCGGTCCAGAATCCGTTGAGCCCGGGACACTCGGCTGCGGCGAGCGCGGTCGCCTTGAGCAGGAGGGCGGCGGGAACGATCCGCTCGGCAACCGGAACATCGCGGTTGTGCTGCTCCAGCCACTGCATCGTCCGGCCGAGGTCCACGCTGGCGCCGAGGTAGTAGTGCGGGATCTCCCGGTTGGCGCGCGTCATCAGGGCGGCGATCGCCGCGCGCATGCCCTCGCGTGCCGCGGTCGGCGGTACGACGGCCTGCGGCGGCTCTGTCTGCGGCTCCGTTGCCGGCGGCTCCGTTGCCGGAGCCGCGGGAGCGGGCGCCCGTGCAGCGTCGGACGTGGCGGCCGCCGCGGCCCGCACGGCCTCCGCGCGCACGGGGAGGCCGCCGGCCGTGCCGAGCGTCTCGATCGCGACGCCGAGCTCGGCGGCCAGGCGGCGGGCGAGCGGTGTGGCCCGCACGGACGCCCTCTCCACGACCGCCGGAGCCGGGGCCGCCGGAGCCGGGGCCGCCGGAGCCGGGGCCGATGGTGCCGGGGCCGATGGTGCCGGGGCCGATGGTGCCGGGGCCGATGGCGCCGGTTCGTCGGCGGTGGTGATCCGCGCGAGGGGCGTGCCGACCGCGACCGTGGTCCCCACCGGGGCGAGGAGCTCGTCGACCACCCCGGTGACGAAGGACTCGACCTCGATCGCAGCCTTCGAGGTGTCGACGACCGCGATCGGGTCGCCCCGGTGGATCACGTCTCCGGGGCGGACCAGCCACTCGAGCAGGGTCCCGTGGTCCATGTCCGCGCCCAGCGACGGCATGGTGAACTCAGCCATCGCGCAGCCCTGCCGCGCGCCGTGCGGCCGCCACGATGTCGTCGACCTGGGGGAGCGCCGCGTCCTCCAGGTGCCGGGCGTACGGGAGGGGGACCTCGGCGCAGCAGACCCGCTCGACGGCGGCATCGAGGTCGAAGAAGGCCTGCTCGGTGATCCGTGCACTGATCTCTGCGGACAGGCCTCCGGAGCGCCAGCCCTCGTCGATGACGACGGCACGATGGGTGTGCCGCACCGATCCGACGATCGTCGCGTCGTCCAGCGGGCGCAGGGTGCGGAGGTCGACGACCTCCGCCGACACGCCGTCGCCCGCGAGCCGGTCCGCGGCCGCCAACGCCTTCGGCAGGGAACCGCCGTAGGTGATGAGGGAGACGTCGTCGCCGTGCCGGCGGATCGCCGCATGGTCGATGTCGACGTGCGGAGAGGAGTCCTCGATCGTCCCGGAGACGTTGTACAGCGACCCGTGCTCGAAGATCAGCACGGGGTCGGGGTCCTCCAGCGCGGGCCAGAGCATGCCGCGCGCGTCGGCGACGGTCGCCGGCGCGAGCACCCGCAGGCCCGGGATGTGTGCGTACCAGCCCTCGAGGCTGTGGGAGTGCTGGGCCGCGAGCTGACGTCCCGCACCGGTGGTCATCCTGATCACCACGGGGACGTTGAACTGGCCGCCCGACATGTGCAGCAACGAGGCGGCGTTGTTCATGATCTGGTCCAGCGCCAGCAGGCTGAAGTTGACGGTCATGATCTCGACGACCGGTCGCAGGCCCGCCAACGCGGCACCGATGCCCGCTCCGACGAACGCCGACTCGGACAACGGTGTGTCGCGGATCCGCTCCGGACCGAACTCCTCGAGCAGTCCCAGGCTCACGGCGAAGCAGCCGCCGTAGCTGCCGACGTCCTCGCCCATCAGGAAGACGCGGTCGTCGCGCTGGAGGGCCTCGCGCAGGGCCGCGCGCATCGCCTCCCGGTAGGTCGTCTCGGTCGTCGTGGGCGCGCTCATGCCGGCTCCCGCTCGGAGACCACGAACCTGCAGAGGTCCTCCACCGGCTCCAGCGGGGCCTGCTCTGCCGCTGCGACGGCCTCGTCGAGCAGCGCCGAGATCTCGCCCTCGACCCGGGCGAGGTCGTCGTCGTCCAGCCGGCCGGCGGACCGCAGCGACGCGACGAGGCGGTCGATCGGGTCGCGCTCCTTCCAGGCCGCCACCTCGGCCTTGTCCCGGTAGCGGTCCGAGTCGTACATCGAGTGGGCCCGGAACCGGTAGGTCTGCATCTCGAGGAAGTGCGGCCCGGCCCCGCCACGGATCTGCTCGACGGCGAGCCGCGCTCCCTCCCGGACGGCCAGCACGTCCATGCCGTCCACGGGCCAGGCCGCCACGCCGTAGGACGATGCGCGCAGTGCGAGGTCGGTCCGGGCGTGCTCCTTGCGCAGGGCCGTGCCCATCGCGTACTGGTTGTTCTCGCAGACCACGAGGAGGGGCAGGCGCCACAGCGCGGCCAGGTTCATCGACTCGTGGAACTCGCCCTCGGCCACGGCGCCGTCCCCGATGAAGCAGACCGTGACCTGCCGGCGCCCCCGGAGGACGTCGGCGAGCGCCGTACCGACGGCCAGGGGCAGCCCCCCGGCGACGACGGCGTTGCCGCCGACGAAGCGGGTGGCCCGGTCGAACAGGTGCATCGACCCGCCGCGGCCCCTGCTGCACCCGGTGACCTTGCCGAACATCTCCGCCATGAGCGCCTCGGGCGGCACGCCACGGGCGAGGGCGTGGCCGTGCTCGCGATAGGTCGACACGACCGTGTCATCGGGACCCAGGCACCCCAGGACCCCGGCCGCGACGGCTTCCTCGCCGACGTACAGGTGCAGGAAGCCGCGGATCCTGCTGCTGCTGTAGAGCTCCGCGCAGCGCTCCTCGAAGCGCCGGATGAGGAGCATGGTCCGGAGCAGGTCCGCGTGGCCGGTGAGGTCGTCCGGGCCCGTCACGGAGCCGGCTCCAGGGTCGAGAGGTCGCCCAGGTCGCTGCCCAGCTCCCGGGCCCGGAGCAGGCGGCGCATGACCTTGCCGCTGCTGGTGTGGGGCAGGTGCGGGTCGAAGGCGATCTCGCGGGGTGCCAGTGCGCCCAGCCGCCGCCGGCCGAAGGCGAGCAGCGCGGACCGCAGCTCCTCGGACTCCTCGTGGCCCGGGCGCAGGGTCACGAACGCCTTCACGATCTCCCCGGCGACCTCGTCGGGGCGCCCGATCACGCCGACCTCGAGCACTGCCGGGTGCTCCATGAGCGCGCTCTCGACCTCGAACGGTCCGATCAGGTGGCCGGCGGACTTGATCACGTCGTCGGCGCGTCCGACGAACCAGAAGTAGCCGTCCTCGTCGACCCGGGCGAGGTCGCCGCTGAGGTACCACCCGTCGGCGAAGCTGGCGGCGTAGCGCGCCGGCTCGCCCAGGTAGTCGCGGAACATCGAGGGCCAGCCGGTCCGCAGCGCCAGCTCACCCGTCTCGCCGACGCCGGCGAGACCGACCCGTCCCTCTTGCGTCCGGGCGCGTCCGTCCTCGCCACGGACCAGGACGGCGGCCTCGACCCCGGGCACCGGGCGTCCCATCGAACCGGGCCGCACCTCCATGCCGCGGTAGTTGCTGATCATGATGGCGCCGGTCTCCGTCTGCCACCAGTTGTCGTGGACCGGCAGGCCGTAGGCGCGCACGCCCCACTCGACGACCTCGGGGTTGAGCGCCTCGCCGACGCTGGCGATGTGCCGCAGCGCGCTGAGGTCGTGGGCACGCGGGAGCTCTTCGCCGTACCTGGCGAGCATCCGGAGGGCGGTCGGCGCGGTGTACCAGACCGTCACCCGGTGCTCGGCCAGCACGCCGTACCAGGCCCGGGCGTCGAACTCGCCGGCGTGGCTCAGCACGGTCGCGCCGTGGGTCAGCGGGGCGATGATCCCGTAGGAGGTCCCGGTGACCCACCCGGGGTCGGCGGTGCACCAGAAGACGTCGTCGGGCCGCAGGTCGAGCGCGAACGCCGCGGTCGCGTGGTGCGCGACGACGGCCTCGTGGACGTGGACGGCTCCCTTCGGGCGCCCCGTCGTGCCGCTGGTGAAGTGCAGCAGGGCAGGGGCCTCGGGATCCGTGGGCCCGATCACGAAGTGCGGGTCGGCGGCGCGCAGCGCCGGGCCGAGGGCGGTCGTGCCCGGGTCTGCTTCCTCGCCCACGACGACGACGTGGCGGAGCGACGGCAGGGACGCGAGGATCAGCGCGATCCTGCGCCGGTACAGCGCTGTCGTCGTGACCAGGACCCGGGCGTCGCACATCGTGACCCGCTGGCGGATCGGTTCGGGCCCGAAGGAGGAGAACAGTGGTGCGAACACGGCGCGCGCCTTGAGCGTGCCGAGGGCCGCGACGTACTGCTCGGGGCACCGGCCGAGGAGGGAGACGACCACGTCGCCCGGCTCTGTCGCGAGGGTCGTCAGCACGTTGGCGAACCGGTTGCTCGCCTCGCGGAGGTCGTCGTAGTCGAGGTCGGTGACGGATCCGTCCGCCGCGACGCTGCGCAGGGCCGTACGACGCCCGCGGCCCGCGTCGCAGTGCCGGTCCACGGCCTCGTGGGCGATGTTCAGGCCCCGGCCTCCGGGCAGGCCCGTGAGCTGCGCACGCGCGCCCGCCCACGTGAACGATGCGCGGACCCGTTCGTATCCGGGTGCCCACGGCGACGTCGGAGCGAACGCAGCGTGGCTGACGTCGGGCATCGGTCCTCCCGTGGGGGCGCGGTCCGGCAGGTCACTGGACGAAGGTGGTCGGGGCTCCGGTGTTGGCCTCCACGTCAGCCACGGTGGCCTCGAAGAGGTCGTGGGCGAGGGCGGCGAGGGCGCGACTCACGGCCAGCTCGTCGCCGATCTCGGGCAGGTCCCGGTCGCGCGGGCTCCGGCGGGCCAGGCCGGTGCTGCGCAGCTCGGTGTGCGCGTCGGTGTGGAGCACGGCCTCCGCCCTCGTCCGCGACCCGTCCTCGGACAGGTGGACCTCGATGTGCCACGACTTGGCGTTCATGCTCTCCTCCTTGGCTCCGGGCTCATCGGACGACGGCGACCGGACAGTGGGCGTGGTGCAGCACGTGCTGCGCGACCGAGCCCAGGAGGAGCTCGGCGAAGGCGTCCCGTCCCCGCGAACCGACCACGACCAGGGACGCGGAATGGCTGGCGTCGACGAGGACCTGCCCTGCCCGCACCGGGATCGCCTCCGGGTCGATCACGACGTCGGGGAAGTCCGCCGCGATGTCCTTGCAGGCCTCGTGGACCAGCTGCTCGGCCTCCAGCAGGTGCCGGTCCGCGATCGACGACTGTGCGTTGTCGAACGTCAGGATGTGGTCGAGCACCGAGAAGCAGCCGTGGATGGCCGTCACGCTCTCACCGGTGCGGCGGGCACGCCGGCAGGCGAAGCGCAGGGCGCGCCCGGACTCCGGGGAGCCGTCGACACCGACGACGATCCGTTCCGCCACGCTCGAGTGCGGCGGTCGCACCACGACCACCGGGCAAGGGGCGTGGCGTGCGAGGTGCTGACTGACCGACCCGGTCGCCGTCCCGGCGACGAGCCCGTGCCCGGAGCTGCCGACCACGACCAGGGTTGCGCCCTCGGCCGCCGCCAGCAGCTCGGGAACGACGGGACCGTGCCGCACCTCGACGGTGCCGCAGGTGACCCCGAGGGAGTCGAGGCGCTCCTGGGCAGACGCGCGCCACTGCTCGACGGCGGCGTCCATCGCCCGCCGGTAGTCGCCGTCCAGGAGCGGGTCCATCGCCGTGCCGACCAGGACGACGCGCAGCTGCGGCAGGTCGTCGGGCTCCGTGTTCGCGCTCATGTCCTCCACTGCCCAGGCGAGCGCTGCATCGGCGCTGGCGGAGCCGTCGTACCCGACGACGACGAAGGTGGAGTGGTCATTCATGGTGCCAGCGTGACTCCGCCGCCGAGGTCGATGTAGGGCCGAAGGGCACGGCGGGCCGTGACCGAAGGCCGTGGAGGAAGTGGTCCTTCGGCGGTCTCCTAGGGGGATTGGGTGATTCGATCGAGAGGACGAACGATGGTCACGTTGAGCATCATCAAGGCCGACACGGGTGGCTGGGTCGGGCACAGCGCGGTGCACGCCGACCAGATCAGCGAGGCGCGCCGGCACATCGACCGCGCCCGCGCGTCGGGTCTCCTCATCGACGGCTTCGTCGGCACGTGCGGCGACGACCTCGCGCTGATCATGACGCACGAGCACGGGCCGGACAGTGGCCGCGTCCACGGCTTCGCCTGGGACGTTTTCGGCGCGACGACGGAGGTCGCGAAGCGTCTCGGCCTCTACGGAGCCGGGCAGGACCTCCTCAAGGATGCCTTCTCCGGGAACCTGCGGGGCATGGGCCCGGGGTACGCGGAGCTGGAGATGGAGGAGCGGATCAGCGAGCCGGTGCTGTGCTTCCTGGCCGACAAGACCGAGCCCGGCACGTGGAACCTCCCGTTGTTCAAGATGTTCGCGGACCCGTTCAACACCGCTGGCCTGGTCATCGACACGACGATGCACGCCGGGTTCGTGTTCGAGGTCTACGACCTGTACGCCGAGAAGTACCTCGAGTTCAGCTGCCCGGACGAGATGTACGACCTGCTGATGTACATCGGTGCGCCGGCCCGGTACGTCGTGCACTCGGTGCGTTCCCGGGCGACCGGTGCGGTCGCTGCCGCGACGAGCACCCAGCGGCTCTCGCTCATCGCCGGCAAGTACGTCGGCAAGGACGACCCGGTGATGATCGTCCGGTGCCAGTCCGGCTTCCCCGCCGTGGGAGAGGCCGTCGAGCCGTTCGCCCAGGCGTTCAGCGTCGCGGGCTGCATGCGGGGCTCGCACCACGCGCCGCTGATGCCGGTCGGTGTCGAGCAGGCGCACCCGACGAGGTTCGACGGACCGCCGAGGGTCGTCGCGCTCGGCTTCCAGCTGCACGAGGGCCGGCTCGGCCGGCCGCGAGACCTGTTCGACGACCCCAGCTTCGACCGTGCCCGCAAGACGGCCAACAAGGTGATGGACTACCTGCGCCGCCACGGCCCCTTCGAGCCGCACCGGCTGCCGCTGTCGGACCTGGAGTACACGACCATGCACGACTCCGAGGCACGGCTCGCCGACCGGTGGAAGCCGATCCCGGAGCCGGTGGCCGCGGCTCACGCGGCGACGTGACCGAGCCGTGGCTGTTCGCCGACCGCCCGGCAGCGCCCGGGGCGGGGAGCGTCACGGTCACAGAGGGGACCACGTTCTGCATCGGCGACCGCCGGGGTGATCTGGGGGCCGCCGCGCCGGGCGGCCTGTTCGTCCGGGACACCCGGGTGCTCAGCACCTGGGACCTGATGGTGGACGGGCAGCGACCGGCGAGCCTCGTCGTCCACCACGAGGCCCCCTTCGCGGCCCTCCACGTCGGGCACCTGCGGACGGCGGCGGCCGACGGGGCCGGGGAGGTCCTGGTCACCCGGCACCGCGCTGTCGGTGACGGGATGCGCGAGGAGATCTCCCTGGTGAACTGCTCCGCGCGCGACCGCAGTGTGACCGTCCAGCTCGCGGTCGCGGCCGACCTCGCCGACCTGTTCGAGGTCAAGGACGGGCGGGCCGACGGGGTCGCCCTGCCGGCCCGGACGGTGCAGCGCAACCACCTGCGGATCGACGGCGTGCCCGATCGCGGGTACGGCGTCGTCGTGGTCCCCGACGACCGGGCGGTGGCCACGCCTGCCGGGTTCACGTGGACGGTCGACCTCGCTGGCCACGGTTCGTGGACGGCGGCGCTCGAGGTCGTCGTGCGCGCCGGCGGCGTCGTGCTGGACCCGCACCACCCCCGCGACGTCGCGGTCCGGGAAGCGACGCCGCACCGCCGGCGGATGGACTGGTGGGCAACCGTGCCGACCCTCGAGACGCCGGACCGCCGCACCCGGGAGGTCCTGCGAACGAGCATCGAGGACCTCGGCACCTTGCGCATCTTCGACCCCGAGCATCCGGGCGAACCGGTGGTCGCCGCCGGTGCGCCGTGGTTCATGGCGCTCTTCGGCCGTGATGCGTTGATCTCGTCGCTGATGATGCTGCCCGTCGCCCCCGAGCTGGCCCTCGGGACCTGCCGGGTCCTGGCCGGTCATCAGGGGAGCCGGTCCGACGCGACGACGGAGGAGGAGCCCGGCCGGATCCTCCACGAGCTCCGGCTCGGCCCCGCCGGCACGCTGGCGCTGGGTGGGGGACAGGCGTACTACGGCACGGTCGATGCCACCCCGCTGTTCGTGATGACCGTGGGCCAGGTGATGCGCTGGTGCGGTCCCGATGCGGTGACTCCCGAGCTGATGGGTGCGGTGGACCGCGCGCTCGACTGGATCACGGGCCCCGGCGACGCGGACGGCGACGGCTTCGTCGAGTACGCGCGCAAGACGCCGCAGGGCCTGCGCAACCAGGGCTGGAAGGACTCATGGGACGGGGTGAGCTTCGCCGACGGCCGGTTGGCCGACGCACCGATCGCCCTTGCCGAGGTCCAGGGCTACGTGTACGCCGCCTTGCACGCCCGGGCCGACCTGGCGGAGGTGTTCGAGGACGAGCACGCGGCCCGGAGTTGGCGGGAGCGGGCCGGGCACCTCAAGCGGCGTTTCGACGAGGTGTTCTGGCTGCCGGAACGAGGCTGGTACGCCGCCGCGCTCGACCACGCCAAGGAGCCGGTCGACGCGCTGACGTCGTCGCTCGGCCACCTCCTGTGGACCGGGATCGTGTCACCCGCGCGCGTCGACCGGGTGGTCGAGCACCTGCTCTCGCCTGCGATGTTCTCCGGGTGGGGCATCCGCACGCTCGCCACCTCGATGGCCCGCTACGACCCGCTCAGCTACCACAACGGCTCGGTGTGGCCGCACGACACGGCGATCTGCGTCGCCGGCCTCGCGCGCTACGGCCGGTCCGCCGAAGCCGCGGTCGTCGCGGGGGGACTGCTCGACGCGGCTCGCGGGTTCGACCACCGGCTGCCCGAGCTGTTCGGCGGCTTCGACCGGGATCTGACCGGCGTGGCCGTCCCCTACCCGGCCGCGTGCGCACCGCAGGCCTGGGCAGCGGCCGCCCCGGTCGAGGTGCTGCGTGCCCTGCTGCGGCTGGCACCCGACGGAGACGAACCGACCTGCGCGCCGTCGGTTCCGGCACCGCTGCTGCCCCTCCGGCTGGACGGACTGCGGTGCCGCGGGTCGTCGTACACGATCGAGGTCGCCTCCGACGGCCGCCACCGGGTCCGCAGGAGCCGCTGAGCGGGGCGTGCTCAGCGGAGCAGGCGACCGCCGTCGACCACGATCTGCACACCTGTCATGTACGACGCGAGGTCGCTGGCGAGGAACAGGACGGCGCGTGCGATGTCGTCGGGCGACCCGACCCTGGCCATCGGCACCAGCGCGAGGAAGGCGTCGAGGACGGCCTGCGGGTCCGCGGCATCGCCGGCCGACTGCATCGCCGCCACCCCCGGTGTCGCGATGGCGCCCGGCGCGACGGCGTTGACCCAGATGCCGTGGGGTGCCAGCTCGAGGGCGAGGTTCTTGGTGAATCCCCACACGCCGTGCTTGGAGGCGTCGTAGTGGGCGAGCCCGACGGCCGACGGGTGGAGCGCGTCGATCGAAGTGACGTTGACGATCCGCCCGCCGCCGTCCTGGCCGCGCATCCGCAGCGCCGCCTCCCGCGAGCAGAGGTACACGCCCCGCAGGTTGGTCCGGACCACCCGGTCGAAGTCGTCCGGCGCCATGTCGAGCACCGGCATGCTCGGGAAGATGCCGGCATTGTTGACCAGGATGTCGACCCGGCCCCGCCATCCGATGGTGTCGGCCACCAGCCGGTGCACCTCGTCGGCATCGCCCACGTCGACGTACATCGCCATCACGGAGCGTCCGTGGTCCGTGAGCTCCTTCGCGGTCGCCTCCGCAGCCGTGAGGTCGGCGTCCGCGATGACCACGGAGGCCCCGGCCTCGGAGAGGCGTTCGACGATGCCGCGGCCGATGCCCATGGCGCCGCCGGTGACGATCGCAGTGCGTCCGGACAGGCTGATCAGGTCGGAAAGGGTGGGCGGGCTGATGGTCATGGCTTCCTCGTCTCGTCGATTCCCGCGCGGCCGGACGGCCCGCGCCTGTGCCGTGGTCCTGGACCCAGACTGCGCAGCGTCGCGACCGGCCAACAGGGCACAAGGACCCGCCGTCGACGGTCACTCGGCGCAGTGCCGGGAGCGTCGTCGCGGACCGCGGTCCTTGGTCCTGCCACCGAGGACCTGTGGCACTGACCGCGGCGACGAGGACGGGGCGAGGATCGATCAGTCCACGACGCCGACCGCAGATCGGGGATCGCCATGACCTCCTCCACCACCACCACGGCACTGTTCCAGGACCGCGCGGACGCGGGACGTCGGCTCGCGGGTCACCTCGAGTACCTGCGCCATGAGGACGTGGTGGTGCTCGGCCTGCCGAGGGGTGGTGTCCCGGTCGCCTTCGAGGTGGCCCGGGCGCTCGGCGCCCCGCTGGACGTCATCGTGGTGCGCAAGCTCGGGCTGCCCTTCCAGCCCGAGCTCGCGATGGGCGCCATCGGCGAAGGCGGCTACGAGGTGCTCGACGAGGACCTCGTAGCCCGCACCGGCGTCACCCAGCGCCAGGTGCGCGCGGTCGAGGAGCAGGAGCGCACGGAGCTCGAGGCGCGGGTCCGTCGCCTGCGCCGGGGTCGCGACCCGCTCGCCCTCGACGGTCGCACGGCGGTCATCGTCGATGACGGGATCGCGACGGGCGCGACCGCGAGAGTGGCCTGCCAGGTCGCGCGCCATCTCGGTGCCGCCCGTGTCGTGGTGGCGGCGCCCGTTGGCCCCGTCGACGTGCTCCGCGGCATGCACGGGGCGGACGAGGTCGTGCTGGCCCGGGCCCCCGACCCGTTCTGGGCGGTGGGGCGCCATTACCGCGACTTCGTGCCGACCAGCGACGAGCAGGTCGTCGCCCTGCTGGCCGAGGCGCAGGCGCCCGGCCACCTCCCGCCCGGAGGACACGACGGCGACTGCGACGTCGACGTGGAGATCCCGGCCGGGAGGGTGGTGCTGCAGGGTCACCTCCACCTGCCTGACCGACCGGCCGGCGTCGTGGTCTTCGCCCACGGCAGCGGCAGCAGCAGGCACAGCCACCGCAACCGGTACGTCGCCGACGTGCTCGACGACGCCGGCCTGGGCACGCTGCTGCTCGACCTGCTCACCCCCGAGGAGGAGCGGGACCGGACCAAGGTCTTCGACGTCGAGCTGCTCGCCGCGCGGCTGGCCGCGGCCGTGCAGTGGGTGCGTGGGCGCGAGGACACCGCCCACGCCAGGATCGGACTGTTCGGGGCGAGCACGGGGGCGGGTGCTGCCCTGTGGGCGGCCGCCGACGCTGCCCTGGACATCGCGGCGGTGGTCTCGCGAGGCGGGCGACCGGACCTTGTCGGCCCGCGGCTCGGGTCTGTCGGCGCTCCGACGCTGCTGATCGTCGGTGGTGCCGACACGACGGTGCTGCGGCTCAACCAGGCGGCGGCGGCCCGGCTCGGTGCCGCGCACCAGCTGCGGGTCGTGGCCGGGGCCACCCACCTGTTCGAGGAGCCCGGCGCGCTGGCCGAGGCGGCCCTGCTCGCGCGGGACTGGTTCCTGCGCCACCTGCTCGGCGTCGAGCACCACGTCGTCGGACGGGAGCAGGTGTTCCGCGGATGATCATGCTGCGGACGGACCTGCCCGCCCACGACCTCCGTGACGACGTCGCCGCGGCACAGGTCCGTGGGCTGGCCCGGCCGTTGACGCTCCCCGGCGCCCTCGACGGCCTGGTCAGCCGACTGGGGCAGGCCCGCCTCGCCGGCCTCGGGGAGGCGTCGCACGGCACGCACGAGTTCTACCGGTGGCGGGCCACCCTGACCCGGCGGCTGGTCGAGGAGGCGGGCTTCACCTGGATCGGCGTGGAGGGGGACTGGCCGGACTGCTGGCGGATCAACCGCTGGCTGCGCGGGAGCACCGGCCACGGGCTGGGCGCCCGCGAGGTCCTCGGCAGGTTCGAGCGCTGGCCGACGTGGATGTGGGCCAACAGCGACGTCGCGGACTTCCTCGACTGGCTCCACGCGTGGAACCTCGAGCTGCCGCCCCCACACCGGGTGGGCTTCTACGGCCTGGACGTGTACTCCCTGTGGGACTCGTTGCAGGAGGTGATGGGCTGGCTCGCCCGGCACGCGCCCGGCTCCGTGGCGGCAGCGGAGCGGGCCTGGCTGTGCTTCGTGCCCTACCGGGAGGACCCGCACCGCTACGGCTGGGCGACGCGGCTCGTCCCGACGAGCTGCGAGCCGCAGGTGGTGGCCCTGCTGGCCGCGGTACGTCGCCGTCGCGCCCTGCTCGCCGACCCCGAGGGGGAGGACGCCTTCGGCGTGGTGCAGAACGCCGAGGTCGCCGCGAGCGCCGAGCGCTACTACCGGGCGATGGTCCGTGGCGACCGGACGTCCTGGAACGTGCGGGACCACCACATGGCCGACACCGTGGACCGGATCTCGCAGCACCTCGGACCCGACGCGAGGGGCGTGCTCTGGGAGCACAACACGCACATCGGGGACGCGCGTGCGACCGACATGGCCCAGGCCGGGATGGTGAACGTCGGGCAGATCCTGCGCGAGCGGCACCCCAGGGACGACGTGGCCCTCCTCGGCTTCGCCGCCCACCGCGGGTCCGTGCTCGCCGCGTCGGGCTGGGGGGAGCCGGAGCAGGAGATGGACGTGCCCCGGGCCCGGCCCGACAGCCACGAGGACCTGCTCCACCACGCTCTCGGACGCTCGTCGGTGATCGTCTTCCCCGACGACCGCTCGGGTCCCTGGCTCGGCGAGCGGCGCGGCCATCGCGCCATCGGCGTGGTCTACGACCCGCTGCACGAGGCGGGCAACTACGTCTCGACGGTGATGGGAGCCCGCTACGACGCGCTCATCTGGTGCGAGCGGACCCGTGCCCTCACGCCCCTCCACCACGAGGCACCGCCGAGCGGGCCCGAGCTCGAGACCGAACCCTCCGGTTTCTGACGCGGGGGCCGGGGGTCAACGGTGCAGCGCGCCGAACGCGTCGTACACGAGGTAGGCGGGCCAGAACACCCCCTGGACGAGGGCCCACACGTGCTCCCAGAACCCGTCGGCGGCGCGCCAGAACCAGACCCAGGCGCCGAGGATCCCCAGGCCGTACAAGGCCTGCGGCGCCGGAGGCATGCGGTTGGTGGCGGGAGCCGCCGAGGAGTCCATCTACCCATGGCACAACAGCGGTCCGCGCACCCGGAAGGTCCGAAGGTCATCGGACGGGAGCCGTTGGGCCCGGTGACCGGCCAGCGCCGGTGCCCCACCCTGATGCTGCCCGGCCCCCCGCGTCGTGGCCGGTCGAACCTGCCTCCGAAGTGCTAGTTTCGACGGGTCGGCCGTCGGCCGTGAGGGGCGAGCGGGTTGCGGGGAGCGGGGAGCGGCAGATGGTGCGGCAGGGGCCCGGGGCAGGCGGTCGGATCGACCCTGTGCTCGTCGCTCTCGAGCTGGCCGGCAACGAGTCGGCGGAGCGTGGCCTCTCCGGCGCGGCGGCCGACCTGCAGCGTCTGTGCCGTGCCGCGGTTCGTGCCCTGGACCTGGCGGGAGCCGCGGTCCACGTGCTCTCCGGTCACGACAATGCTGCGATCGTCGCGGTCGCGGGACCTCGGGGCCGCACCGGCGCCGAGCTCTCACTGGCGGCGGGCGACGGACCCCTGCGCGACGCCTTCGCGCGGGGCAGACCGGTGCTGGCGACCCGCTTGTCGTCGTGGTTCGGGCGCTGGCCGGGCTACGTCTCGTCCGCCCTCGAGCAGGGTCTGGGCTCCGTCCTGGTGATTCCGTTGCAGGCGGGCGCGATGCGGTTCGGGGTGCTCGAGCTCTATCCCGACAGGGAAGGGCCACTCACCGAGGAAGCCACGGCGATGGCGTTCGCCTTCGCCGACGTGGCCACCCTCGTACTGGTTCGTCCGAATTTCGACGGCGGCGTCGACAGCGGCCTCCGCGACGCGATGGACCACCGGCCCGAGGTGCACCAGGCCCAGGGCATGGTGATGGTCGACCTGGGAGTCCCGCTGGCGGAGGCGTTGGTGCGTCTCAGGGCGCGGGCCTTCAGAGCCGGGCTGACAATGGCCGAACTGGCCGGCCGGATCGTGGCCGGCACCGAGGACCCCACGAGGTGGGACGACGACTCACCGACAGACCCCCCGGGTGCGGGCGATGCCGGACTAGGATCCGGTGCTGGAGGTTGACCACATCATGATCGCGATCGAACGGCTCGCCGACATCTTCGTCGACGTCGCCGACACCCTGGTCGACGGGTACGACCTGGTCGGCTTCCTCCACGAGCTGACACTCCACGCCGTCGAGGTCGGCGCCGCCACGGCGGCCGGCGTGCTGCTGGTCGACCAGCGCGGCCGGCTGCACTATGTGGGCGCCTCCAGCGAGGACGTTCGACTGGTGGAGCTGTTCCAGCTCCAGCAGGACGAGGGGCCGTGCCTGGACTGCTTCACCAGCGGCGCCACCGTCGCCGTTCCCGACCTCCGCGAGGCGAGGGGACGGTGGCCGCGCTTCGCCGAAGCAGCGCTGGACGGCGGGTTCCGCTCGGTGCACGCCTTCCCGTTGCGCTTGCGGGACCAGGTGATCGGCGCGCTCAACCTGTTCGGCGCCGAGCCCCGCGTGCTCACCGCGGCCGAGCAGACCGTTGTCCAGGCCCTCGCGAACGTCGCCGCGATCGCGCTGATCCACGAGCAGGCCATCACCCGGGCCGAGGTGGTCAACGAGCAGCTGCAGGTCGTCCTCAACGACAGGGTCGTGGTCGAGCAGGCGAAGGGTGCCGTCGCCCGCCTGCTCGGGGTGACGACCGACGCGGCCTTCGAGGTGATCAACGATCTCGCCCGGCAACGGGGCGAGGGCCTGTCGGTGCTGGCCCGGCGGCTGGTCACCGACCCGGACGCGAGGTCCGAGCTGCGGCAGGCTCACCGGGCCTGACCCGGCCGGAGCCAACGCCGATGGGTGGAGGAGCCGCCGGCGACCGTACGATTCGCCGGTGGAACGGATCGACCCCGACGAGCTGGCGATCGCGATCAAGGTGCTGCGGCAGATCCCGGAGCTGCACCCCGATCACGAGGACGTGCGCACGATGAAGCGCGCGGCGTCGTACATGTACAAGCTGATCAAGAAGTCCCGGCGCGCGGAGATCCGCCAGGAGCGCCAGCGACACGACCAGGAGATCATCGAGAAGACGGCGACCGGCTCGCCGATGCGGATCGACGACGAGACCGCGGGCATCCCGCTGGTGTCGACGGCGAAGGGCGCCTTCGCGGGTGAGCTGATCACCGCGCGCGGGTGCTACATCTGCAAGGAGGACTTCACCCTCGTCGACGCGTTCTACCACTGGCTGTGCCCGCGCTGTGCGGCGATGAGCCACGCCAAGCGCGACCAGCGCACCGACCTCACGGGCAAGCGGGCGCTGCTCACCGGAGGGCGGGCCAAGATCGGCATGTACATCGCGCTGCGACTGCTGCGCGACGGTGCGCACACCACCATCACGACACGCTTCCCCAAGGACGCCGTACGCCGCTTCGCCGCGATGGAGGACTCCGCCGACTGGCTCCACCGGCTCAAGGTGGTCGGCATCGACCTGCGCGACCCCACCCAGGTGATCTCGCTGACCGACGACGTCGCGGCCGACGGCCCGCTCGACATCATCATCAACAACGCCTGCCAGACCGTCCGCCGGCTTCCGGGGGCCTACGCGCACCTGATCGACGGTGAGAACACGCCGCTGCCGAGCGCGGAATCCCTCGGGGTGGCGGCGCTGCCGGAGATGGTGACCTTCGACCGGATCTCCGAGGCACATCCCGCAGCCATCGCCGGGGCGCTCTCGGACACGGCGGTCGCCCACCACGAGGGGGAGTCCGCGGAAGCGGCGCTCGCTGCCCACAACGCTGCCTCACTGACGGCGCTGGCCCTCAAGGCGGGAGGTGCCTCCCTCGAGGCGCACATGGCCGGCACGGCGATCGACGCGGGGGGCCTGATCCCGGACATCCAGGACAACAACTCCTGGACCCAGGTGCTCGACGAGGTGGACCCGCTGGAGCTGCTCGAGGTGCAGTTCTGCAACGCGATCGCGCCCTTCCTCATCAACTCCCGGCTCCGGCCGGCGCTGCGCGCCGCGGTCCAGAACGGCGCCCGCCGGGCCTACATCGTCAACGTCTCGGCGATGGAGGGCCAGTTCTCCCGCCGCTACAAGGGCGCCGGCCACCCGCACACCAACATGGCGAAGGCCGCGCTCAACATGATGACCCGCACGTCGTCGGGCGAGATGTTCGAGACGGACCGGATCCTGATGACCGCCGTCGACACCGGCTGGATCACCGACGAGCGACCCCACCACGAGAAGCTGCGAATCGCGGCCGAGGGATGGCACGCTCCGCTCGACCTCGTCGACGGCGCCGCCCGCGTCTACGACCCGATCGTGCGCGGCGAGGCCGGTGAGGACATCTACGGCGTGTTCGTGAAGGACTACGAGCCGTCACCCTGGTGAGGACCCGCCGCGGTCAGGCCGCGGCGGAGATCTGGTCGAGGCAGGCGGCGCCCATCATCTGTCCCCAGCGCTCGGCCCGCGCCAGCTCGCCGGGACGCAGCGGCCCCTGCATCGTCTCGACCGTGAAGCCGGCGGGGCGACGCATCAGCTGGAACCCCCGGCGGCGCAGCAGCCGCGCCGCCGTCCTCGCTGCGGAGAGCGGCAGGCGACGTACCCGGCCGATGCGCGTGTCGAAGACGACGAGACGGTCGGTGCCGAAGCGCCCCGGGACGGCACGGGCGATCCACTCGCGCAGACCGATCCCCGCGCGGTCGGTCGCCGCGCCCATGCGGACCGCCTCCGACCGGCTCTCCCGGCGGCTCAACGTGAAGGCGTGGGTCGGTGCGCCGACCGCCAGCAGGTCGACCTCGACCGGCCCGGTGGCCGCGAGGGAGGTCACCGGCACCGCGTGTGCCTCCAGGCCTGCCCGCCGGAGTCCCCGGACGACCGCGTCCGCTGCCTGCGCCGTGTTGTCGAACATCGACTCGTAGACGACGAGCGCGCTGGGGTGGTGCGCTGTCATGAGTCGCGAGCCCCCCGGTCGACGGGTACGACGACCACGTTGGTCTGCGCCCGTTCGACGATCGTGGTGGCCATCGATCCCGTCACGAGGCGCGTCGGGGTGTCGATCGGGTGGCGACCCACGACAACGAGGTCCCAGTCCGCGGTCCGCCACCCGATGACGTCCTCGGCGAACCCGTGGTTGACCCGCTCGGTGACGGCGACGTCGGGATACTTCTCGGAGAAGCCGGCGAGTGCCTCGGCCAGGGCGAGGTGGGCCTCGTCACCGACGCCGCGATCGATGTCGTCGACCCGCACGTTGCGCAGGCCCGCGACGGCCGCGACCACGTCCCACACGCAGTGGACGGCGGTCAGGGGCTGCTGGCGCAGGGCTGCCTGTTCGAAGGCGAACTCGACCACGGGGAGCGAGGACTCCGTCGCGTCGACCGCGACGAGCACGCCTCGTCCGCCGTGGCCGTGGGCGCGGGGCCGGCACACGACGACCGGGCACACGGCGAGCCGGGTCACCGCCGCGCTGACCGAGCCCAGGAGTCCGCTGAGCACGGTTCCGCGGCCGTGGGACCCGAGCACGACCAGGTGGGCGTCGCGGGAGAGCTCGAGAAGCACCGAACGGGGATCGCCTGCCGCGCTCAGCCCGGTCACCTCGACGTCGGGCCACGACTCGCGCACGTCGCGCACGCGGTCGGCGTTGACACGGAAGGCGTTGCCCTCGTCGGCGGTGACGACGACGAGCGGGCGACGGTCGAGCCGGGCCTGCTCGCAGGCCCACTCCAGGGCCCGCGCACTGTGCTTGGAGCCGTCGGCACCGACGACGATGCTTCCGGGACGGATCCGGTGGTCCATGGCGTGTCCTCAGCTCTCGTCGACCGTGTCGGCCTCGGGCACGACCGCCACGGTCGTCCGGGCATGCTCGATGACCGAGACCGCGACCGACCCGGTCACCAGGCGCAGCAGGTTGTCGACCGGGTGCCGTCCGACGACGATGAGGTTCCAGCCGCCCGTGTCGGTGGCGAGGAACTCCTCGGCGAGGCCGCGTCCCAGGCGCAGGTCGGTCGTGACCTCGGGATACTTGGAGCACATCCCGGCGATGCTCTCGGCGAGGAGGAGTCGCTGCTCCTCGAGCCCCTCCTCCCGGGGCGAGACGAGGCCGGGGCCGAGCAGGGCGGCGACCTGGTCCCACACGCAGTGCACGACCGTGAGGGTGAGGCCGAGCAGCGCGGCCTGGTGGAAGGCGAACTCGATGACGGGCACCGACTCGGGTGTCCCGTCGGCGCCGACCAGGACCCCGCGCGTGGGGGCCTCGGTGTCCGACGTCGGCCGGCAGACGAAGACCGGGCACGCGGCGTCGCGGCTCACCGCAGCGCTGACGGAGCCGAGGAACTTGCTGCGGAAGCTGCCGCGCCCCCGGGAGCCGAGGACCATCCCGTGCGCCTGCCGCGACAGCTCGACCAGCACGTGCCGCGGGTCGCCGACGAGCACCTCTGCGGACACGTCCAGGCCGGGACGGAGCTGCCGGGCGAGGGCCACGCCCTCCTCGGCGACGGACTGGCCGTGGGCCTTCAGGTCCTCCACGCTGGGGGCGTACCCGGCGCCGACGCCGCCCCAGGCCATCGCCGGAACCTGGGTGGCACCGGTGGCGGTGACGACGACCAGGGGACGCCGTTCGAGGGAGGCCTGCTCGGCGGCCCAGTGGACCGCGCGGACCGCATCCTCCGACCCGTCGGTCGCGACGACGATGCTGCTGGGGTTGATGGTGGTGGTCATGGCTCCACCCTCCGGCCGGAGGAGGTCTTGCGCACACGGGCCGAGGCCCCCGGGAGCCCGGGACCTTCGGCCCCTGACGCCGGGGCGAGGAGCTCCACGGTGCGGTCGACGAGGCTGCGGCCGGCCGTGCCGTGCGTGATCCAGAGGACCGAACGGCTCCGGCTGCCGGCCAGGACCTCCAGGGCGAGCTGTTCGGCCGTGGCGTGGTCGAGGTGGGCGGTGGGCTCGTCCAGCACCAGCACCGGGTGGCCCGCGAGGAGGGAGCGCGCGACTCCGATCCGGGCACGTTCGCCTCCCGAGACCCCGGCGTGGCCGGTGCCGAGCCACGTGTCCATGCCGTCGGGGAGGGCGTCCAGCCAGGGACCGAGACAGGCAGCACGCAGCGCGTCCTCGACCTCGGCGTCCGACGCCCCGGGCCGGGAGAGACGCACGTTCTCGAGGAGCGTCGTCGCGAAGACGTGCGGCTGGTCGTCGACCAGGCCGACCGTGCGGCGTACGTCGTCCGGGCCGGTCTCCGCGAGCTCCGCCCCACCGAGTCGCGCCGACCCCCTGCACGGGTCGAGGAAGCGGAGCAGGACCGCCGCGACCGTGCTCTTCCCCGTCCCCGACGCACCGACCAGGGCGACCCGGTCGCCGGGAGCGAGGTCGAGGGTCACCGGTGAGGTGACCGGGGACCGGACGTCCCAGCGGGCCTGCACCCCGGCGAGGGCGACGTCGCTCCCGTCGGGCCGGTCGCGGCCGGGGATGTCGGCGACGGCCGGCGGCGTGCGCTCGAGCTCCGCGAGGCGGTCCTCTGCCGCCTCGGTCCGGGCAGCGACCATCCCCGCGTCGGCGCACGGCAGCGCGACGTCCGTCAGGGCGAGGGGGAGCAGCACCAGCAGGGCCATCACCGGCCCGCCGAGAGCGCCCGACGCGACCGCGCCGTCGGTGAGCGCCGCCGTCGCGGCCACGGCCGCACCACCCGCGGTCAGCACCAGCGCCCGGGCCAGCGCCAGCCAGCCCGCCGTGGTGGCGGTGACCGCGCCCAGCCGGGCGCTCGTCTCGGCGACCCGATCGGCCGCCGGGAGCGCCTGCTGCCACATCCGCAGGTCCTCACCGACCTGCAGCGTGTCGACCACGTCCCGCGACAGCGCCGACCGGAGCGTGACCATCCGGAGCTCCGCTTCCCGGGCGCCGTGCCGGGCGACCAGGTGGGCGGCCGCGGCGGCGGCGCCGAGCCCGATGACGACGAGCGCGACCTGCGGCTGCAGCACAGCCGTCACCGCTGCCGCGAGGGCGGTCACGAGCCCGAGCTGGGCCATCGGGAGCCGCACGCGCAGCTGCCGGTCGACCACGCTGTCGACGTCGTCGACGATCGAGGAGAGCAGCTCGCCCCGCCGCCGGCCCAGGCGCGCCGGCACGAGGGGGACCAGGGCGTCGTACACCTGGACGCGGCGGCGGGCCAGCAACCGGAGGGCGGCGTCGTGCGCCCACAGCCGTTCGACGTACCGGAGCACCGGGCGGGCCAGCCCGAAGGCGCGCACGCCGACGACGGCGACCAGCAGGGTCAGCACGGCGGGGCGGGTGGAGGCCTGCACGATGAGCCAGCCGGCGGTGGCGGTCAGCGCGACGCCGGAGGCGGAGGCCAGGGCGCCGATCACCGCTGCGCCCGCGAGGGTGCGGCGCTCGGCCGCCGTCCCGGGTACGTCGTCCGCCGGCTCGGTCCCGGGACGGGGGAGCGCGGCAGCGGGCCGGCGAGGCGGCGCCGCGGCGGCGGCCGGGGCGGGAAGCGCGATCACCCGGTCGGCGAGCTCGACGAGCCGGGGCCGGTGGGCGACGACTATTACGCTGCTGCGCCGACCGAGGGCCGCGATCGTGTCGGCGATGACCTGCTCGGTGAGGTCGTCGAGATGGGCGGTCGGCTCGTCGAGCAGCACCCACGGGCGCTCGGCGAGCACGATGCGGGCAAGGGCGAGCCGGGCGCGCTCGCCCGCGGACAGGGTGGCGCCGTCCTCGCCGAGCGGCGTCTCGAGGCCGTCCGGGAGCTGGCGCACCCGGACCTCGAGCGCCACCTCGCGCAGCGCCCGCCACAGCTGGTCACCTGTCGCGTCCGGCCGCGCGAGGCGGAGGTTGTCGCCGATGGACCCGTCGACGAACCTGGGCTGCTGGGGCAGCCACGCGACCTGGGCCTGCCAGCGCGGGCCGCCCACCGGTTCACCGCCCGCGAGCACTGCCCCGTCGTGTGGCACGAGCCCGGCGATCGCCGCGAGCAGGGTCGACTTGCCGCAGCCGGACGGACCGGTGACGGCCGTGACGCCGTGCGCCGGGACCACGGCGGACACGTCGTGGACGGCGGGGACGCTGCGGCCCTCCCGCACGACGCCCACGTGGTCGAGCACCAGCGGCGCGTGTGGGGGAGCCGCCCGGTCCACGCCGGAGGGCGCGGGACGGGAGAGCAGCTCGTGCGCGGCCTCGAAGGTCGCGGCGCCCTCTGCCGCGGCGTGGAACTCCGCACCCATGCGTCGCAGCGGCCAGTACGCCTCGGGGGCCAGCAGCAGGACGACGAGCGCGGTCGGGAGGTCGAGGGAGCCGGAGGCGAGCCGGACGCCGACGGTGACGGCGACCAGGGCGACCGACAGCGTGGCGACCAGCTCGAGCACGGCGGAGGACGCGAAGGCGATCCGCAGGGTGCGCAACGAGGCCCGGCGGTAGCGATCGGTGACCTCCGCGATGCGCGCGGACTGGGCGCGGGCGCGGCGGTGGGCCACCAGCGTCGGCAGGCCCCGCACCACGTCGAGGAAGTGTCCGGACAACGAGGCCATCGCCCGCCACTGCTCCTCCGCCCGGTCCCGCGTGGCCATGCCGACGAGAGCGCCGAAGACCGGCACGAGCGGCAGGGTGAGGACGACGATGAGCGCGCTGAGCAGGTCCTGGGTCGCGAGCGCGACGACCGTCAGCGGCGGGAGCACGGCCGCGACGACGACCGCCGGGACGTAGCGGGTGAGGTAGGGCTCCGCTGCGCTGACGCCGCGGGTCGCCAGCGTCGCGACCTCGTCGGCCGGGTCGGGGCCGGCGGACCGCTCGACGGCGGTCCGCACGAGCCGGTGCCGGAGCACCGTGCCGACGGAGGACGCGGCCCGTGCGGCGAGCAGGTCGCCCGCGCCGCCGACGAGCCCGCGCAGGGCCAGCAGGCCGACCACGGCGACGCACCACGCCTCGATGCCGGATCCGTCGAGGACGGCGACGACGAGCCCGGTCACCACCCACGCCTGGGCGATGACCAGCAGCCCGCCGAGCAGGCTGGTCGCCACCACGCCGGCGAGGGCTGCGCGCGCCGGCACCAACAGCGCGCGCAGCCGCGGGTCGGAGGGCCTCATCGACCGGCCGGGGCCGGAGCCGCCGGGATGTGGTGGACCGCGATCCGCTTGCGGAACACCCAGTACGTCCACGCCTGGTAGGCCAGGACGACCGGTGTGAAGACGACGGCCACCACCGTCATGATCCCGAGGGTGTACGACGTCGCGGCGGCGTTCGTCGTCGTGAGGCTCGTGCCGCCGGCGAGCGTCGTCGGCATGACGTCGGGGAAGAGGGCCAGGAAGAGACCGGCCACGGCGAGCGCGATCGTGACGAACGTGCCGAGGAAGGCCCAGCCCTCCCGGCCCGCCTGCGCCGCGACCCCCGCGGCGACGAGGGCGAGCGCGGCGAGCGCGAACGCGGTCGCCGAGCCGGCGGTGCCGGTGTCCAGCTGGGTCCAGGCCAGGAAGGCGACAGCGAGCAGGGCGGTCACCGCGACGGCGGGGACGGCCAGGCGGCGGGCCCGGTGGCGGATCTCGCCATCGGTCTTGAGGGCGATGAAGAGTGCACCGTGGGTGAGGAACAGGCCGAGGGTGGTCAGGCCGCCGAGCAGGGCGTAGGGGTTGAGCAGCTCGAAGAACCCGCCGGTGTACTCGAGGTCGGCGTCGATCGGGACGCCGCGCAGGATGTTGGCGAAGGCCACGCCCCACAGCAGGGCCGGCACGAAGGAGCCGACGATGATCGCCAGGTCCCAGTTGCGGCGCCAGCGGTCGTCGTCACGCTTGGCGCGGTACTCGAACGCCAGGCCCCGGACGATCAACGCGACCAGGATGAGCAGCAGGGGCAGGTAGAACCCGCTGAACAAGGTCGCGTACCACTCGGGGAAGGCCGCGAACGTGGCGCCGCCCGCGACCAGCAGCCACACCTCGTTGCCGTCCCACACCGGTCCGATCGTGTTGATCATGACGCGGCGCTCGGTGTCGTCGCGGGCGAGGACCGGCAACAGCATCCCGACGCCGAAGTCGAACCCCTCGAGGGTGAAGTAGCCGATCCACAGGACCGCGATCAGGATGAACCAGACGGTCGTGAGCTCCATGGCGATGTGTCCTCGTTCCGGGGATCAGTAGGCGAAGGCCAGCGGACGGTCGTCGCCGGACTCGTCGGGCAGGTTCTCGGGCAGCTCCTCGGCGCCCTTGCGGATCCAGGTCAGCAGGAGCCGGACCTCGACGACGGCGAGGACGCCGTACACGGCGGTCAGGGTGATCAGCGAGATCCACGCCTCCGCCGTGGTCAGGCCGGGAGAGATCGCGCGCTCGGTCGTCATCAGTCCGAAGACCGCCCACGGCTGGCGACCCATCTCGGTGAAGATCCAGCCGAAGGAGTTCGCGAACAGCGGCAGCAGGGGCAACGCCACCGCTGCGGTCAGCACGGCCCGGCCCTGCGGGATGCGCCCCGCGCGAGTCGCCCACAGCACCCAGGCCGCGACGGCCGCGCCGGCGACGCCGAGGCCGATCATCAGCCGGAAGGTCCAGTACGTCAGCGGGATCACCGGCGTGTAGTCGCCGGGGGAGTAGTAGGCGGCGCCGGGGTCGGCGCCGTACTCCTCCTGGTAGCGCTCGCGCAGCTCGTTGATGCCCTCCACCTCGCCGTTCGGCTTGCCGGTGGCGAGGAGGGACAGCAGCCCGGGGACCTTGACCGCGAAGGTCTCCTCCTCGCCGTCGAGGGTGCCGAGCTGGAAGAGGGAGAAGTCCGCCGGCCCCTCGGTCTCGTAGAGGCCCTCGGCCGCCGCCATCTTCATCGGCTGGACCTCGGTCATGATCTTGCCCTGCACGTCGCCGCTGGCGACCACGCCGAGCGCGGCCACGAGCACGAGCCACGCGCCGGTGCGGACCGCAGGGCGGTAGAGGGCGCGGTCGGCGTCGGTGCGCGCGCGGCGCAGGTGCCACAGCGCGACGCCGACGACGAAGGCGGCGCCGGTCATGTACGCCGACAGCACCACGTGCGGGAAGGTCACCAGCTGCACCTTGTTGAACAGCACCGCCGCGAAGTCGTTCATCTCGGCGCGCCCGGTGTCCGGGTTGTACTCGTGGCCGACGGGGTGCTGCATCCAGGAGTTGGCCGCGAGGATGAAGTACGACGAGAACAGCGTCCCGACGTGGACCAGCACGATGCACGCGGCGTGCAGCTTGGCGGGCAGGCGGTCCCACCCGAAGATCCAGAGACCGAGGAAGGTCGACTCGAGGAAGAACGCCAGCAGTCCCTCGACCGCGAGCGGCGCGCCGAACACGTCGCCGACGAAGCGGGAGTAGTCGCTCCAGTTCATCCCGAACTGGAACTCCTGGACGATGCCGGTCACGACGCCGATCGCGAAGTTGATGAGGAAGAGCTTCCCGAGGAACTTGGTCAGCCGCAGCCAGCGTTCGTTCCCGGTCCGCAGCCAGGCGATCTCGTAGCCCGCGATGATCGCCGAGAGCCCGATCGTGATGGGAACGAAGAGGAAGTGGTAGACGGTCGTGATGGCGAACTGCCACCGCGCGATGTCGGTCGGGTCCACGGGTGCTCCTGGCCTGGGTCGGGGGCTGACGCGCCCACGCTAGGAACGGCCGGACACCGGCTCCCACGGCCGGATTTCCCCGGCCCGCGGGACCTTCGGCCCGCCGGTCACCGGGTCACTGCACGAGCACCTCGTGCAGCGGTCGTCGCGGGGTTCGGGGCAGACCGCTGCGCCCGATCGCCTGCCAGCCGACGCGCAGGAGGATGTGCGGCTCGGGTACGCGGTGCAGGACGCTCCTCGCGATCTCGTGGCGGATGCTCTCGACCTCGATCGGCTGGCTCATCGGCACGAGGGAGATCCCGGCCCTCGTCGCCCCGAGCCACACCGCGCTCATCGCCTGGCCCGAGCGCAGCCAGCCACCGACGTCGTCGGTCCGGCCGCCCAGCGCGATGACGCGGTCGCCGCCGTGGATCACCATCCGGGTGTCCTCCAGCAGCCCCGGGCGGAATCGTGATCGCGCCTGCAGGGGATCCGGAGCGTCGGGCAGCAGGCCGAGCGGGATGCCCTCCGGGCCCGGCACGTCGATCCACTGCTCCTGCTCGACGTAGCGCCGGGCGTCGATCTCGAGGAAGGTCAGGGCGCGGTTCGCCAGCAGCTCGAGCCGGATGCGCGCGGCGTCGCTGGTCACCGCCTCGGCATCGCTGCCCCACTCGCCGGCGATCCGGCACAGCTGGGCGAGCTGGTCGTCGGGCACCGGCCACGCAGTGAACCGGCGCCGGTCGGTGCAGCGCGCCCGCAACAGGTCGAGGTCCTCTGCGACCGTCGCGCGCCGGCCGGCCCTGCTGACCAGCACCTCCGCCAGCACGGTCGGGTCGCGGTCGGGCGGCAGGTGGAGGACGCTCGTGTCCCAGCCGAGGGCCCGCGCAGCGAACTCCAGGTGGTGCAGCGCGGCCCCACAGCTGAGGGTCAGGTTGCGACCGCGCGCGTCCGTGACGGGCAGCCGACGGTCGAGGTCGGCCTCCAGCACGAGCCGGCCGCCGTCGTACCGCCATCGCCAGGGCTGGGTGTTGTGCACGCTCGGTGCCAGGCACGCCAGCTCGACCAGCTCCTCCACGACTCCCGGTGGTGCCTGCTCCGGCAGCTGCTTGTTGCGCATCGACATTCATCCCCCTCGTTCGTCGTCCACGATCTGCGGACGCCCGGCTCCCGGCACAGGGCCCAAGGTCCTGACCTCCGGGATGTCGGTCCCGCCCCGCGAAGGGCCGAACGGCGCTACCGTGGGAGCGTGAACGACGCCTCACTCCCCGACGGCCGGATCACCGTCTACCTGCTCGACGACCACGAGATGATCCGCCGTGGCATCCGTGACCTCCTCGAGTCCGACGGGGACATCGTGGTGATCGGCGAGTCCGACTCCGCGCAGGAGGCTGCTCGGCGCATCCCCGCGCTGCGCCCCGACGTGGCGATCCTCGACGGGCGGCTCCCCGACGGGTCCGGCATCGACGTGTGCCGTGACGTGCGCTCGCAGGATCCGTCGATCAACGCGCTCATCCTGACGTCGTACGACGACGACGACGCGCTGTTCTCGGCGATCATGGCCGGCGCGGCCGGCTACGTGCTCAAGCAGGTGCGGGGCAACGACCTCCTCGACATCGTCCGACGGGTCGCGGCGGGCCAGTCCACCCTCGACCCGTCCGTGACCGCCCAGGTCCTCGACCGGATCCGGTCGGGTCCGCCCGTGAACAAGGAGCTCGCCTCGCTCACCGAGCAGGAGCTGCGCGTCCTCGAACTGATCGGTGAAGGCCTGACCAACCGCCAGATCGCCCGCGAGATCCACCTCGCCGAGAAGACGGTCAAGAACTACGTCTCCTCGCTGCTGGCGAAGCTCGGCATGTCGAGCCGCACCCAGGCCGCGATCTACGCCGTGAAGAACTCCGCCTCGGCCGACTGAGGAAGGGTCCCGGCGGCTCCACCGGTCCCGCCGGCGGGCAGCAGCCGCCGGCCGGACACCGCACGCACGTCGATCCGCACGCCGAGGACCCTGGACCCCGTGGCCCAGGGCTGCGGGTACTCGGGGGAGCGGTCCTCACGACGCGACCGCCCCCGGGCGAGGACGCTCCAGCCCTCGTGGTGCTCCAGGTCCAGGTGGTCGACCTGGAAGGCGACCTCCCGGTCGACGCTGTCGCGTGCGAGGAGCGAGTACGGCGTGGTGCGCAGGATGATGGCGTCCTCGATGACCACGAAGTTCACCGGCACCACCGAGACCCCCTGCATGCCGGACCAGGCGATGCGCCCGACCGGTTGGGAGCGGAGGAGGTCCCAGCACTCGCCGTCGCTGAGCACCGCCAAGCGGCCGGGCTGGATGTCGGACTGAGACACGGGGACCTCCTCCTCGGGGGGACGTCCCCATCCTCGGGCCGGGCCGGCCGGGCGGGCAGGTCCACGGGTCCCGCGGATTCCGGGTCTTTCGGCCTCTGCCGCCCCGGCGCGCTGCTAGCGTCGGAGATGTCGTGGACGTCATGGCGGCGGGAGGTGGCGACATGGAGTCGGCGCAGGAGGGCACGGGTCACGGCGCGGAGCGCGCCGCCTGGGACCGCAGGTCCGGTGATCGGCAGG
This sequence comes from uncultured Nocardioides sp., assembly GCA_964487275.1. Taxonomy (GTDB): domain Bacteria; phylum Actinomycetota; class Actinomycetes; order Propionibacteriales; family Nocardioidaceae; genus Nocardioides. The sequence goes on from CAZAQE010000005.1 coordinate 77,827, forward strand.
ACCGGCGGGTGTCGGGCCGCGGAGACCGGCGCCTGGGCGGCGACGGCCTGGACCAGGTCGACTTCGAGGACCTCGTACTGGCGGTCCTCGACCGCATGCACGGCGTCCTCGACCAGCAGGCGCGGCTGCAGCTGCTGCTCGACGCGGTCGTCACGATTTCGGCCGACCTGAGCCTCGACGGGGTCCTCACCCGGATCGTCGCGATCGCCAGCCGTCTCGTCGACGCGCAGTACGCCGCCCTCGGCGTGCTCAGCGCCGGACGCCAGCGTCGGCTGCGGACCTTCGTCCACCACGGCGTGTCGGAGGAGCTGGCCGCCCAGATCGGCGACCTGCCGACGGGCCACGGCCTGCTCGGCCTGATCATCGACCGGCCGGAGCCGCTGCGCCTCCACGACATCGCGCAGCACCCGGCGTCGTACGGCTTCCCGGACAACCACCCGCCGATGCGTTCCTTCCTCGGCGTCCCGGTACGGATCCGGGACCGGATGTTCGGCAACCTCTACCTCACCGAGAAGGTCGGCGGCGGCGACTTCACCGCCGAGGACGAGGAGGTGGTCATCGCACTGGCGGCGGCCGCCGGTGTCGCGATCGAGAACGCCCGGCTCTACGAGGAGACCACCACCCGCGAGCGGTGGGCCCGCGCGACCGCCGAGATCGACGCGACGCTCGCCGAGCCGGGCAGCGTCGAGGAGACCTCCAGGATCGTCCTCTCCCGCGCGCGGGAGGTCGGCGACGCGGATGCCGCCTGGGTCACCCTCGAGGTCGGGGCCGAGGAGTCGGTCGTCGCCCGGGTGGGCGCCGACGTCCGTGAGCTGGCCGACGGTCCGGTGCTGTCGGTCCCGTTCAGTCCGTCGGCAACCAGCCTCGGCACGTTGACCCTGGCCTGGACCCCCGAACGGGAGGACCTCTTCCACGCGCTCGACGCCAAGCTGGTCTCGACCTTCGCCGAGCAGGCGGCGCTCACCCTGCAGCTCGCCGAGGCACGGGAGGACCAGCGCCGTCTCGCGGTCTACGAGGACCGGGACCGGATCGGCCGCGACCTGCACGACCTCGTGATCCAGCGGCTCTACGCCGTCGGCCTGGGACTGCAGGGGACCGCGCTGATGAGCGACAAGCCGCAGGTCACGGCGCGCGTCGAGCAGGCCGTCGACGACCTCGACGCCACCATCAAGGACATCCGTCGAGCCATCTTCGGACTCAGCTCCCTGGAGACGGCTGGTGACATCCAGGCGGAGGTCACCCGCCTGGTCGACCGCGCCGCGTCGACGCTCAAGGTCCGACCCACCCTGCGCTTCGAGGGCCCGGTCCGGACCCTCGTCGGCGCCGACCTGGCGCCGGACCTGCTGGCGGTGCTGGTCGAGTGCCTGTCCAACGCCGTCCGGCACGCCGAGGCGTCCGCCATCGAGGTGGTGCTCGCGGCCGGCGACGAGATCGTGCTGACCGTTCGCGACGACGGCCGCGGCATGGGGACCGAGGTGGTGGAGAGCGGCCTGTCGAACATCCGGTCCCGGGCGCGACAGCGCGGTGGCAAGGTGGTCATCGACTCCGCCGAGGGCAAGGGGACGACCGTGACGTGGAGCGTGCCGAGGGGCTGAGCCGGCGCCGGGTCACCGTGCCCGGCGGAAGGTGGCGGCCACCAGCGTGCGCGTCTCGGCCGGGTCGACCACGTCGTCGATCTCGAAGACCCGCGCCGCGTTGAGGGCCTTCGCGTGCTCGCGCAGCCCCGCGGTGTGCCGGGCGACCGCGGCCTCGCGCTCGTCCTCGGGCAGCGCGGCCAGGTCGCGCGCCAGCGCCAGTCGAACCGCGCCCTCCAGACCCATCGCGCCGAGGTGGGCACCGGGCCAGGCGATCGTGAGCAGCGGGCGGTGCGTGCTGCCGCCGAGCATCGCCTGTGCGCCGAGGCCGTAGCCCCGACGCAGCACGACGCCGACGAGCGGCGTGGTGAGCCCGGCGCCGGCGGTGACCATCCGGGACGCCTCGCGGACCAGGCCGGTGCGCTCGGCCTCGGGACCGACCATGAAGCCGGGGGTGTCGACGAGCGACACGACCGGCAGGCCCCAGCGCTCGCACAGGGCGAGGAAGTCGGCGGCCTTGGTGGAGGCGTCTGCGCTCAGCGCTCCGGCCAGCACGGTCGACTGGTTGGCGAGGATCCCGACGGCCACGCCGTCGAGGCGCGCGAGCGCGGTGACCAGCTCGGGCGCCCAGGCGTCGCGGAGCCAGATGACCGTGTCGTCGTCGGCCAGCGCCTCCACGACCGGGCGGACGTCGAAGGCCTCGCGGTCGTTCTCCGGGAGCATCGTCCGCAGCGCGGCCGGGGCCGCCCCCGGGTCGCCCGCGCCGAGGTCCGGGTCGTGCAGCAGGCCGAGCAGGCGTCGTACGACGTCGACGGCGGAGGCCTCGTCGTCGACCACCACGTCGAGGACACCATTGGCGGCCTGGTCGGAGACGGGACCGATGTCCTCCGGTGCGAACTGTCCGAGACCGCCGCCGGCGATCATCGCCGGTCCGGCCATGCCAAGGTTGGCGTCGGGCGTCGCGATCCGCAGGTCCGCGCACCCCGCGATCACGGCGTTGCCCGCGAAGCAGCGGCCGGACACGACGGCGATCCGCGGCACCACGCCCTGCAGCTCGCCCCACAGGGCGAACGAGCCGACGTCGAGGGCGGACACCAGGGGCAGGTCGACGTCGCCGGGACGTCCGCCGCCGCCCTCGGTGAAGAAGACGGTCGGCAGCTCCATCCGCCCGACGACCTCGATCAGCCGGTCGGACTTGCGGTGCCCGCGCATGCCCTGCGTGCCGGCCATGACGAGGTAGTCGTAGGACAGGACGGCACAGGGGACGCCGTCGACCGTCGCCGTGCCCCCGATGATGCCGTCGGCCGGCGCCTCGACGACCAGCTCGGCCAGCGGACGCCGCTGCTCCTGCGCGGCGGTCACGAAGCGGCCGTACTCGACGAACGAGCCCGCGTCGACGAGGTCGGCGATGTTCTCCCGTGCGGTCCGCCGGCCCTTCGCGTGCCACCGCGCGACCTTGTCCGGACGGGCCTCGTCGGTGGTCAGGAAACGACGGGCGAGGACCTCGGTGAGGCCGTGCGCAGGGGTGTCGGCGGCGGAGTCGTCGGTCACCGGGCCATCATGGCAGCGGCGGTGGGCCCGGCTCCGTCCCGTGCTGCCACGGGTTTCGAGAACGGAGGGCCGAAGGTCCCCTGGCCCCCGAGGGATCTCAGCGGGACGGCAGGTCCTTCGTCCCGCGCGGGACGGGCCACAGACCCTGCCGACGCCCGTCCGCGGCGCTGATGCTCGTCCCGTGACCACCTACATCTCCTCGTTCAGCGCCCCGGGCCGTCCTGACCGTGGCCTCCTGGGCGGCAAGGGCGCCGACCTCGCGAGCATGGTCCAGATGGGGCTGCCGGTGCCCCCGGGCTTCACCCTGACCTCCGCGACCTGCCGGCACGTGCTCGGCGACGGCAGCCAGCCCCCCGGAGTGACCCGCCAGGTCGAGCACCACCTCGCGGCGATCGAGGAGGAGACGGGCCAGCGGTTCGGCGACGCCGGGAACCCGCTCCTGCTCGCCGTGCGGGCAGGCGCCGCCGTGCCGATGCCGGGGATGATGGAGACGGTGCTCGACGTCGGCCTGACCGACGCCACGGTCGCCGGCCTCGCGCGCAGGTCGGGGGACGAGTGGTTCGCCTGGGACTGCTACCGCAGGCTCGTGCAGCTGTTCGGCCAGATCGTGCTGGGCGTGCCGGCCGAGCGGTTCGAGACCGTGCTCGCCGAGGTGCGGGACCAGTACCGCATCGACCCGGGGGACGAGCTGGGGCCGCTTGCCCTTCGCGACGCAGTGGAGCGGAGCCACGCGGTGTGCCGAGAGCTCACCGGGCGCACCCTCCCCCAGGACCCCCGCGAGCAGCTCGACCAGACCATCCGGGGACTGTTCGACTCGTGGCTCGGCGTGCCCGCCACGAGCTACCGGCGCCGGTTCGGGATCTCCGACGAGCTGGGTGTCGCGGTGAGCGTCCAGGCGATGGTCTACGGCAACCGAGGGCCTCGCTCCGGCTCGGGTGTCGCGTTCACGCGCGACCCGCGGACGGGGGATCCCGTCCCGTGGGGTGAGTACCGACCCGCTGCGCAGGGCGCGGACGTCGTCGGCGACAGCGGCGCACCGGCGCCGCTCGACCACCTGCTCGAGCTCGATCAACCGTCGTACCGACGACTGCGCTCCGTGATGGGCACACTCGAGCGCAATCACCGGGACATGTGCGAGATCGAGTTCACGGTGGAGGACGGCCGACTCTGGGTCCTGCAGGCCAGGGTCGGCAAGCGGAGCCCCGCCGCGGCCTTCAGGATCGCGGCCGATCTCGTCGAGGAGGGATGGATCACCGACGACGACGCCCTGTTGCGCGTCACCGGTGAGCAGCTCACGCAGCTGCTGTCCCCCCGGATCGACGACGACTCGGCCGCGTCGGAGGTCGCGGCGGGGCACGCCACGTCGCCGGGCGTGGCGACGGGACGGGTGGCGCTCGACGCCCGGACGGCCGCCGCTCTCGCCGCCCGCGGTGAGGACATCGTGCTGATCCGCCCGGAGACGCACGCCGACGACCTGCCGGGGCTCCTGGCGGCGTCCGCGATCGTGACGGCACGGGGTGGTCCGGCGTCGCACGCGGCCGTCGTGGCCCGGGGAGTCGGTCTGCCAGCCGTGTGCGGTGTCGCGGACCTCGAGGTCGACCCCGGCCTCCGGCAGGTCCGGGTGGGCGGGCGCGAGGTCCTCGCCGAGGGCGACGTCGTCACGGTCGACGGAACCTCGGGCCGCGTCCACCGGGGACGGCACCGCATGGTGCCCTCGGAGGTGGCCCGGTGGCTGGACGCCAGGGGTGAGCAGCCCGCCGACCCGCTCGTGGCCTCGGTCGCGCGGATCCTGGCGCACGCCGACCGGGTACGCCGCCTCCACGTGCGGGCGAACGCCGACACCGCGACCGACGTCCGCCGCGCCGTTCGCTACGGCGCCGAGGGCGTCGGCCTGTGCCGCACCGAGAGCCTGCTCCTGGGGGAGCGGAAGGTCGACGTCGAGGCGCTCCTTCTGGGCGATCCGGGCGACCGGCAGCGCGCCCTCCGCAGGCTCACCGCCGTCCACCACGAGGCCTTCACGCTCGTGATGGACGCCGCCGACGGCCGTCCGGTCACCATCCGGCTGCTCGACGCGCCCCTCCACGACTTCCTCCCCGACGCGATCGCACTCACCGCTCAGCTCGAGCGGGCGGCCGACGCCGACCGGGCAGCGTCGCTCCGGTCCCGGTTGGCCGGGGTCGTGCGCTTCCACGAGGAGAACCCCATGGCCGGGTTGCGGGGAGTCCGCCTCGCGATCATCCGTCCGGAGGTCGTCGCCGCGCAGGTGGCCGCCGCCCTCGACGCGGCCGCCGACCTGCGCGACCGCGGGCGGCCCTTCCACCTGGAGCTGCTGGCGCCGATGGTGTCCGACTTCGCCGAGCTGGAGGTGGTCGCCAAGGCGGTCGCCGCCGCCGCGGAGGAGGTGGCCGGCCGCCGCGGGCGGGTGCCGTACCGGTTCGGGAGCACGGTCGAGACACCACGTGCGGCGCTCACCGCCGACCGGATCGCCGAGGTCGCCGACTTCCTGGTGATCGACACCGACCAGCTGACCCAGCTGGTCTGGGGGCTCTCGCGGGTCGACGGCGAGCAGACCGTCCTCCCGCAGTACCTGGCCGAGGGCGTCGTCGGGTCCTCCCCGTTCCTGACACTGGACCGCGACGGCGTCGGCGCCCTCGTGGCGACGGCCGTCCAGCGCTCGCGAGCGGTCCGGCCGTCGATCCCGGTCGGGGTGTGCGGCGAGGCTGCGTCGGACGCTGCCTCGGTCGGCTTCTTCGAGGACCTCGGGGTCGACCACCTTTCGTGTGCGCCGCTCCGGGTTCCCGTCGCCCGCATCGAGGCCGGCCGTGCGGTCCTGGCCGCGGCGGCGCGGGTGCCCGGTCCCGGATCGTCGGAGCCGGCCGGGGACCACGCCGACCTGCTCGTCGGGGCGAGGTGAGGACGGTGCGCGTCGCCGACATCATGTCCGACCGGCCGGTCACGGTCCGCGGTACCGCGACCCTCGGTACCGTCGCCCGGGTCCTGGCCCGCCACGGGGTCACGGCTCTGCCGGTGGTGGACGAGCACGACCGCGTCGTGGGGATCGTGAGCGAGGCCGACCTGATCGCCCGCGGCTTCACGGAGGCCGAGTGCCACCTGACCGATCCGGTGGCCGACGTGATGGGCCACCGGACCGTCGTGGTCCACCCCGAGACCGACCTGGCCGAGGCGGGCCGGGTGTTCACGACCACGCCGTACAAGAGCATCCCGGTCGTCGACGCCGCCGACCAGGTGGTCGGCATCGTGAGCCGGAGCGACCTGGTGCACGCGCTCGGGCGCGCGGACGACGAGCTCGAGCAGGACGTCACCGACCTGCTCGCCCGCTCCGGTGTCCGCGGTTGCCACGTGCGGGTCCGCAACGGCGTGGTCAGCCTGACCGCTCCTGCCGCCGGTGACGACCTCTCCGTCGTACTCGAGCTGGTGTCCGCCACCCCCGGCGTCAGCGCCGTCCACGCGGGCTGAGGACGTCGTGCTCGCGCTCAGCGACATCCCTGCCGCCGACTGCCGGCGGCTCCTGCGCTCCACCGTGTTCGGCCGCCTCGCGCTCGCGGACGGGGCAGGCCGCACCGAGCTGCTCACGGTCAACTACGTCGCCACGGAGGAGGAGTTCTGGCTGCGCACCGGCCCCGGGACCGTGCTCGACCGCTGCGCCGACGGCGTCGAGGTCGTGCTCCAGGTCGACCAGGTCGACCTGTCGCGCGGTGTCGGGTGGTCCGTGGTCGCCCGGGGCTCGGCCCTCCGGGCGCCGGAGGGGCCGCTGACCTCGACGGGACGACCGGCGCCCGGTCCGCCGCCCTGGGTCCGGCGCGACGTCGAGATCTGGTTCCGGGTGCCGTGGCACGAGATCACCGGCCGTCGGCTCGGTCCGGCGATGCGCGCCGGCCACAGCACGACAGGAGACGCCCATGGCCCCGACGCCCGCTGACGTCCTGCTGCGGGACGGCAGCTTCGCCGTCATCCGCCCGGTGGCGCCCGGTGACGGGCCCGGCCTGCACGACCTGCATGCGTCGGTCTCCGACGACGCCTTCTTCCTCCGCTTCTTCGGCAGCGGCCGGCGGGCGGCCCACGCCTACGTCGAGCACGTCCTCGCGTCCTCGGAGACGCTGGCCCTCGTCGCCTGCTCCGGCGATCGCATGGTCGGCCTGGCGACCGCCGAGCCCACGTCGCCCGGAAGCTACGAGATCGCCTTCCTCGTGGCCGACGACCTGCGCGGCCACGGCGTCGGCACCCTGCTCGTCGAGCACCTCGCCGACCTCGCGCGCAGCCGCGGGGCGACCGTGTTCACCGCCGAGGTGCTGGCCGACAACCACCGGATGCTCGAGGTGTTCACGGGCGCCGGATTCACCGTCGTCCGGACCGGTGGCGGCGGCGAGTGCCAGGTCCGGCTCGACATCGCCGACGGGCCGGCGTCGCAGGCCGCTGCGGACCTCCGTGAGTTCGCCGCCGAGCGGCAGTCGCTGCGTCCGCTGCTGGCACCGCGGTCGGTCGCCGTCTACGGTGCACGCCGGGACGGGTCCGGCATCGGCGGTGCCATCCTCGCGGCCGTCCAGCGCGACGGCTTCCACGGGCCGGTGGTCGTCGTCCGTCCGGACGGTGCCGCGATCGGCGACGTCCCGGTCCGGCGCCGGCTCGGGGACGGGCCGCCCGTGGACCTCGCCGTGCTGGCCGTACCGGTCGGTCAGGTGCGGGCTGCGCTGGAGGACGCCATCGCGGGCGGCGCCGGCGCGGCCGTGGTGGTCTCCTCGGGCTTCGGGGAGATGGGCCCCGAGGGAGTGCTGCTCCAGCACGAGCTCGGCCGGCTCGCACGCCGGCACGGCGTCCGCATGGTGGGGCCGAACTGCCTCGGGGTGCTCGACAACGCTCCCGACGTGCGCCTCAACGCGACCTTCGGCCTCCGGGCGCCCTCGCCCGGCGGGCTCGCGCTCGCCAGCCAGTCCGGCGGGGTCGGCATCGCGCTGATGGAGCTGCTGCGCCGTGCGGGTGTCGGGGTGCGCACGTTCGTCTCCCTCGGGAACAAGGTCGACGTCTCCGGCAACGACCTGCTCGCCGCCTGGTACGACGACCCGGAGGTCACCTGCGCCGCGCTCTATCTCGAGTCGTTCGGCAACGCACGCAAGTTCCTGCGCTTCGCCCGCGCCTTCGGGAAGCGCAAGCCCGTGGTCGCGGTCGTCGGCGGCCGGTCGAGCGGCGGCCAGCGGGCCGGGGCTTCTCACACGGCCGCGTCCGCCACGCCTGCGCTGGGTGTCGAGGCGCTGTTCGCGCAGGCCGGCGTGATCGCCTGCCACGACGCCGAGGAGCTCGCGGAGACAGCGACGCTGCTGGCCGGCGAGCCGCTCCCCGAAGGGCGCCGGCTCGGTGTGGTGAGCAACGCCGGGGGCCTCGGCGTCCTGGCCGCCGATGCCGCGGACGAGGCCGGGCTCGACGTCGCCGTGTTCTCGCCCGCGCTCCAGCGGGAGCTTGCGGGCCGGGTCTCCCAGACCAACGGCTGGGCCAACCCCGTCGACGCCGGAGCCGGGGTGGACGCAGCCGGGCTCGCCGGGATCGTGGACCGGATCCTGGGGTCGGACGAGGTCGACGCCGTGCTGGTCGTCCTGGCCGCGACCGACACCAACGACGTGGCGGCAGCCCTCGGCCAGCTGGCCGACGTCCGGTCGCAGCACCTCGGCAGGCCCCTGATCGTCGTCCTCGTGGGCGACGACGGTGCGGAGCTCGGAACGGAGGTGGCCGAGCGCCTCACGATCATGGCCTCCGGCCGGGCGGCAGCGGCGGCTCTGGGGCGGGTGGCGGCCTACGCCGAGTGGCGCCGCAACCCCCCGGACCCGGCACCCCCGGGCGACCCGGCCCGCGCCCACGGGGCCCGCGTCGAAGCGGCCGGACTGCTGCGTGCCGTCGGCCCGGACGGCTGGGTCGACTCCGCCGCAGCGAGCCGGATGCTCGACCGCTACGGCGTGCGCCTGCTCGGCGAGGTCGTGCCGGCCGACCGGGCCGCCGCCACCGCTGCCCGGATGGGCTTCCCCGTCGCGGTGAAGGCGGCCGCTGCCGGCGTCGTGCACCGCACCGAGCGCGGCCTGGTGGCGACCGGTCTCCTGAACGGTGACGAGGTCGCAGCTGCCGTTGCGGGCTTCGGGCCGGCGTCCGCGGGTCCGGTCCTGGTGCAGCCGATGGTCAGCGGCGTCGAGGTCGCCCTCGGCGTGGTGCGTGACCCGTCGTTCGGCCCCCTCGTGATGATCGCCGAAGGCGGCACGGCGACCGACCTCTCCGACGACCGCGTCCTGCTCATGCCGCCCTTCTCCGTGAACGAGGCGATGGCCGCCCTCCGGCAGATGCGGCTCTGGCCGCTGCTCGCGGGCTTCCGGGGCGCACCACCTGCTGCCGCAGGCCGGCTCGCCACCACGGCCGTCGCGCTCGGGACCTTCGCCGTGGAGGTGCCCGAGCTGGCCGAGCTCGACCTGAACCCGGTCGTCGTCGGGACCGACGAGCTCGCCGTGGTCGACCTGAAGCTCCGGCTCGCTCCCGGCGTGCCGGTCGACCAGCCGCGTCAGCTGCGCGCGACCTGACCTTCCCGTCACGCACGACGTCGGATCAGGGGCGCCCGTACGACGCCGGCTCACCCGTGAGCACCCGGAGGGCCAGGGCGGTGGTCGACTCCATGCCGAGGTGACCGACGACCCGCTCGACGCGCCCGATGTCGAGCGGCAGCAGGCCCGGCGTGCCGGGGACGTCCGGGGTGAGGCCGAGGTCGAGGTCGGTGCGCCCGGCCATCAGGCGCAGGTTGAACTCGTAGCGCTCGCGGGCGTCGGGTGCCTGCAGCCGGGCGAGCGTCGACGCGCCGATCCGGCGGGAGCCGGTCTCCTCGCTCCACGAGTCGAGCGCGGCGACCAGTGCCGCGCCGTCGTTGTGCTCCACGTCCGCCCAGACCGCCTGCATGGAACCCATGTGGTTCAGCAGGACGGCTGCGGTCTTCTCGCCGATGCCCCTGACCCCCGGCAGGTTGTCGCTGGTGTCGCCGCGCACGGCCGCGAACTCGAGGTAGCGCTCCGCCGGCACGCCGTACATGATCTGCAGCGCCTTGGGCGTCAGCAGCGGCGAGCCGTTGATGCCGCCGTCGATGAGCCGCAGCACCCGGGTGTGCTCGCTGATGTGCGCGAAGGAGTCGCGGTCGGAGGTGATCACGACGCAGTCCCAGCCGTTCTCGCCGGCCCACGTCGCGGCGGAGGCGTTGACGTCGTCGGCCTCGAGGCCCGGGGGAGTGAGCGTCGCCAGGCCGAGCGCGTCGAGCAGGGCGCCTGCGCGGTCGAGCTGGTCGACCAGCTCGGGGTCCTTCTCCGCCCGGCCGGCCTTGTAGTCGGGGTACAGGTCCCGGCGGTACGACGCCGTCCGGTCGTCCAGCCCGAAGATCACCGCGTCCGGGGCGAACGCGTCGATCGACTCGATGATCTGGCGCAGCATCCCGTGCAGGGCCCATGCCGGTCGGCCGCCGCGGTCCCGGTGCCGGGTGTGCGCCCGCGCGTGGTGGTTGCGGTGCAGCAGCGACGGAGCATCGACCGCGAGCAGCAGCTTGCGGGGGCGTTCGGGCGTCGCGTGCATCGGGTGGTCGTCAGTCCAGGGGAGCGTTGAGGGGAGAGTCCTTGCGGGAGACCATGTCGAACCGCTGCTCCGGGGTCAGGCTGCGGAAGGGCTCCAGCATCTCCAGACCGTAGCCGCTGACCTCGGCCGCGTCGGTGGCCGGTACGACGGAGTGGACCACCCGGTCGTCGTACAGGTGCAGCATGGTGAACGACTGGTGGGCGTCGATGCCCGAGAGCAGCCGCTGGTCCGGTGCGAGCTCGGAGGTGTAACAGGTCGCCGACGCGACCGACACCGGTACCCCGGCGAAGGTCGACCACGACGTGAAGTGGAAGTGCCCGCCGAGGATGCCGCGCACGTCGCTGCCCGCGACGACCTCGGCCAGGGCCTGCTGGTCGTGGAGCTCGATCAGCTCGGCGAGGCGCAGCATCGGCACCGGGATCGGCGGGTGGTGGAGCGCGAGCAGGGTCCCGTGCGGCGCCGGCTCGGCCAGCACGCCCTCCAGCCAGGCGAGCTGCTCGTCCGACAGCTCGCCGTGGTGCCAGCCCGGCACGCTCGTGTCGAGCGCGACGATCCGCAGCCCGCCGACGTCGTGCACGCGGTCCTGCGGGGCGTCGCTCTCGACGCCGAACAGCTCGCGGGAGTAGGCGTCCCGCTCGTCGTGGTTGCCCATCACCCACACCACCTCGGCGCCGAACGAGGCCGCCGCAGGCTCCACCACCTCCCGCAGCCGCCGGTACGCCGCCGGCTCCGCCCGGTCGGCGAGGTCGCCCGTGAAAACGAGTGCCTGTGGCGGCGTGGGCACCCGGCCGAGCCGCTCGAGCGCGGCCTCGAGATGGGCAACGGTGTCGACGGCGCCGTACTGGAGGGAGTCGGCGAGCAGGTGCGGGTCGCTGAGGTGCGCGACCACGTGCGTCGGGTCGGGGTACTGGCCGAGCGGTTCCACGGGCACAGCGTAGGTCCGCTTGCGACACTGGTCGGGTGTTCTCGGCCCTGGTCCTCTCCGTCGTCCTCGCCCTGACTCCCGTCGTCACCCCGCCGCCCGGCGGGGGCGACGTGGACTACCAGCTCGGGGGCGCGAGCCGCCCCGCTGCCCGGGTCGACGTCGTGGTGCGCGACCGCACGGCGCCGCCGGCGCCGGGCCGCTACAACGTCTGCTACGTCAACGGCTTCCAGACCCAGCCCGATGAGGCGCCCTTCTGGCGCGACCGGTGGAGCCTCGTGCTGAAGAAGGACGGTCGCGCCGTCGTCGACGAGGCGTGGGGCGAGTGGCTCCTCGACATCCGTACGACGACGAAGCGCGCCGCACTGGCCCGGATCGTGGGTCGCTGGATCGACGGGTGCGCCCGCGACGGGTTCGACGCCGTGGAGTTCGACAACCTCGACTCCTGGTCGCGAAGCCGCGGGCTGCTCACGCGCGCCCAGGCGAAGGCGTTCGCGCGGACCCTGGTCGCCCGCGCGCACGCGAACGGGCTCGCGGCCGGCCAGAAGAACTGGGCCGGGCTCGACGGCACCGTCCTCGGCTTCGACTTCGCCGTGGCCGAGGAGTGCGGGCGCTACGGCGAGTGCGGGGACTACGTCGCGTCGTACGGCCGGCGGGTGCTGGTGGTCGAGTACCGCCGCGCCGACTTCACCCGCGCCTGCGCACGCTGGGGCAGCCGCCTGGGGATCGTGCTGCGCGACCGCGCGCTGTCGCGCTCCGGGGTGCGGTCGTGGTGCTGACGTCGTCCGCCGACTAGTTTCGGGACATGACCGACGCACCCCAGATCGACGTCGACGTCCCTGCGAGCGGCGCCGGCTGCGCCGAGTGCGACGCAGCCGGCGGCTGGTGGGTCCACCTCCGGCGCTGCGCCGCGTGCGGCCATGTCGGCTGTTGCGACACCTCGCCGGCCCAGCACGCGACCGCGCACTTCAAGGAGACCGGTCACCGGCTGATCCAGAGCTTCGAGCCCGGCGAGGACTGGTTCTGGGACTACGAGGCGCAGGACTACTACGAAGGTCCCGAGCTCGCCGCCCCGACGGGACACCCCACCGACCAACCCGTCCCCGGTCCGGCGGGCCGGGTGCCGGCGAACTGGCAGGACCTGGTGAACCGGTGACGACCAACGAGGAGGCCCACCGCATCGCGCGCGAGCGAGGCGTCAGCGGCCCGCTCTACCTGCTGGTGAAGTACGCCGCCGCGGTGGTCTTCCGCATCGTCTGCGGCTTCACCGCCTCGGGCAAGGAGAACGTCCCGAAGAAGGGGCCGGTCGTCATCGTCCCCAACCACAAGAGCTTCTGGGACCCGTTCTTCGTGGCCATCGTGCTGCGCCGCCCGGTGCACTTCATGGGCAAGGCCGAGCACTTCGACGGCCCGATGGCCAAGGTGTTCCTGCGCCTGGGCGCGTTCCCGGTACGACGGGGCGAGTCCGACGCCGAGGCGCTGGAGACCGCCCGGGCGATCCTGCGCCGCGGCGACGCCCTCGCGCTCTTCCCGGAGGGGACGCGGGTGCGCGACGAGGGCCTCGGTACCCCGAAGCGCGGCGCCGCGCGGCTGGCGATCGAGGCGGGCGCGCCGATCGTACCGGCGACCATCACGGGCACCGAGAAGCGACGCTGGCCGCTCCCGCGCAAGGTGCGCATCGTGTTCGGCACGCCCGTCTCCGTCGAGGGCCTCGAGGCGACACCGGAGGACGCCGCGGCCGTCATCGACGAGGCGTGGCCGCAGGTGACCGAGGAGTACGGGCGCTGGCAGAACCGTCCCGGCGCCGTCGCCGCCGGGCTGGCTGCCGTCGGCCTCGGTGCGTGGGTGATCCGGAAGCGCCGCGGCCACTGAGGTCTACGGTGCGTTCGTCACCGAGATGTTGACGACCTTGTCGACCAGGCCCGGCGACGACAGGGTGACCGTCGTCGCGCCCTTCGCCACCCCCGTGATCGCGAGCGGCTGGGGGACGTCCCAGTTCTCCGGGGTGAAGACCAACGGCTCGGCCGGCACCGAGACCCGGACCGGAGACGAGCCGGGGGTGGCCGTGATCGTCACCGGACCGGCCGGCTGACGGTCGAGGCTGACCAGCACCGAGGTGTCGGTCGTCCCGAGGGGCACGGCCACGTCGGAGGTGCTGGTGTCGATCTGGGGCGTGTCGTTGTCGGTCACCTCCACGGTGGTGGTGGCCTGCAGGCCGGTGTCCTCGACCTCTGCCGTGAGCACCACGAGCTCGTCGATGGCGTCGGCGTCCTCGACCGCAGTGATCTCGGCGTCGGCCGACAGCGACCCGGCCGGGACGACGACGGTCGGGTCGACCGTGACCGCAGGGTCCCCGGAGGTCAGTGTGACGACGACGTCGGTCGTCGACACGACGCCGAGCGACACCTCGACCGTCGCCGGCTCGCCGCCCTCGGCCAGGGCGACGGGACCCACGGGCAGGGCGAGGGACTGGTCGGCGCCGGTGGTGATCACGGTCGTGGTCGGCTTCCCGCTTCCGCCGCCGTGCGGGACGACCTTGTACGTGTACTCCGTGTCGGCGGAGGTGGTGCTGTCGGCGTACTCGGTCGCCGTCAGGCCGACGGCCAATGGCGTGAAGGTGGTGCCGTCGTCGCTGCGCAGGACGTCGTACGACGTCGCCAGGTCGTTCACCGGAGCGCTCCAGTCGACGGTGACCGTGCGGACCGTGCCGGCCATCGCCTGCGTCGCGGACAGGCTGGTCACGGGCCCGGTGATCGGCCCGACGGGGGCGCTCCAGTCCCCGCAGTCCGCCTCGTCCGGTCCGTTGCACGCCCGCAACCGCATCTGGTGGTCGAGCGGGAGGTCGACGACGAGTGCCTCGGTGGCGTCCGGCGCGAGGGTGAATGTCGGGCGAGGGGGCACGGTGCCGTCGTTCCAGTACTCGACGACGTAGCGGGTGAGCGGCTTGCCGCCGTCGCTCGCGGGCGGGTCCCAGCTGAGCCGGAACTTGTCCTGCACCTCGTCCCAGGCGAGGCCGAGGTCCAGCGGGGCGGTGGGCGGGCCCACCGGCGCGGCCGGCGCGATCACGGTGCCGGGGCCCGGGCCGACCTTGCTGAAGGCCGACAGCGCGCTGACCCGGAACTGGTGGGCGACGCCGTTGGTGAGTCCGTCGACCGTCCACGGCGACTGCGCCTCGGAGCTGTCGGTCGTCCAGGTCGCTCCACCGTCGTGGCTGACCTCGACCCGGTAGGCGACCGCCGCCGGGATGCCGGTCTGCTGGCTCGCGGTCGGAGCCGTCCAGCTGAGCTCGACCTCGCCGGTGCCGACGACCGCGTCGAGACCGGTGACCGGGCCGGGCTTCGTGTACACGCGGTAGGGCCCGGCGCCGGTGGACGGCCCGTAGCCGGCGGCGTTGTGTGCCCGCACCCGCAGCCAGTAGCGGGTGCCGACCGCCAGCGGGACGAGCAGCGGAGCAGCGGAGGTGGGCGCCGTCGTCGAGATCGCCGGCGGGGTCCACGTGGCGCCGTCGAGCGACACCTGCAGCTCGTACCGGTCGATCGCGGCGCCGCCGTTGCTCGCCGGGGCGAACCAGTAGGTGCCGAGGGCGCCGTCATGGCTGTCCGCCTCCAGTGCGCGTGGCGCGGTCGGCACCGTCCGCGGCACCGCACTCACCTGGGCGCTCGCCGGGCCCCAGCCGGAGCCGTTGCGGGCCATCACCCGGTAGTAGAACCGGAAGCCGTTGGCCAGGCCCGTCTCGGTCCACGCCCGGGCGGCGGCGCCGGTGTACTTCACCGTCACCCACGGCGACGACGTCGTGTTCCGTCGCTGGATCGCGTAGGCGTTGATCCTCGACGTCCCGGGCGAGGACGGCGCCGCCCAGGTCACCTTCACCGCCTTGTCGAGCGGGGTCGCCTTCACCGCCCGCGGCGCCGACGGTCTCGTCGCCGCCTCCACGGGAGCGGAGTGGAACAGCACGGTCGCCAGCAGGACGGCAGCCAGGACACGGGAGAGCAACCTCATCGCAGGCCTCCTTCAACTCGGGCGAACCTAGTGGAGACCGGCGGCACGCCGTGGGGGATCGCGCCAACCTTTACGACGTCGCGCCGCCCCGATGCCCTAGGCTTTCGAACATGCGTTCGGGACGACGGTCGACGGAGGGCCAGGAGTGCCTGCCCCTCGACCTGCCGCCGCCCGCGGAGGTGTCGGCACGGGAGCGGCCCTCGTCCGGTCCAGCGGCGCCCCGGGTCCGGGACGACGGCGACCTGCGGATCCGGCTGCGCAACGACGCGCTCGCGTCGCGGGGCTGGCCGGCCGGCACCGAGCTCGTCGTCGCGACCGACCGACGCCCGCGCCGCGGGGAAGTGGCGCTGGTCAAGGAGGGCGGTCGACTCAGGATCGGCGTGCTCGAGGTCCAGTTCGGGCGGTCGGCCCTGCGGACCGACCACGGGTCGGTGCTCCTCGGCTCGACGGCCCGCATGGTCGGTGTGGTGAGGGTCGTCGCCGCGCCGCTGGCGGGGATGCCGGTCGTCGTACCCTCGGGCCCATGAGCCCCGACCTGCTGCTGTCCCGCCGCGACCTCGCGTTCCTGCTGCACGACTGGCTGGACGTGGCGGAGCTGACGGCGCGGGAGCGGTACGCCGAGCACGACCGGGAGTCCTTCGACGCCGTCCTGGCCCTGTCGGCCGAGCTGGCCGCGGAGCACTTCGCGCCGCACAACGCGCTCAGCGACGCCCACGAGCCGCAGTTCGACGGTGAGACGGTGACGATCATCCCGGAGGTCGCGACGGCGGTGCGGGCGTTCGCGGACGCGGGCCTGGTGTCGGCGGCGATGGACGCCGAGGTCGGCGGGGGCCAGCTGCCGCACGTGGTCCAGCAGGCCTGCTTCGCGTGGTTCCAGGCGGCCAACGTGTCGACGTCGGGCTACCCGATGCTCACGATGGCCAACGCCAACCTCCTGCTCGCCCACGCCTCGCCCGAACAGGTCGCGCGCTTCGTCCCGCCGATGGTCGAGGGCCGGTGGTTCGGCACGATGTGCCTCTCCGAGCCGCAGGCGGGCTCGTCGCTCGCCGACGTCGCGACCCGCGCGGTCCGCCAGGACGACGGCACCTTCCGGCTCTTCGGCAACAAGATGTGGATCTCCGGCGGCGACCACGAGCTCGGCGACAACATCGTCCACCTCGTCCTGGCGAGGGTCGAGGGCGCGCCGCCCGGGGTGAAGGGCCTCTCGCTCTTCGCGACGCCGAAGTTCGTCGTCGGGGCGGACGGTGTGCGCGGCGAGCGCAACGACGTCACGCTGGCCGGCCTCAACCACAAGATGGGCTTCCGTGGCACGGTCAACACGGTCCTCAACTTCGGCGAGGGCGTGCACCTGCCCGGCGGTGCGCCCGGCGCCGTGGGCGAGCTGGTGGGTGCGGAGGGCCGCGGCCTGGCCGTGATGTTCCACATGATGAACGAGGCCCGGATCGGGGTGGGCGCCGGCGCGGTCGCCCTCGGCTACACCGGCTACCTGCGCGCGCTCGCCTACGCCCGGGAGCGCGCCCAGGGCCGTCCGCTGGCGGGCAAGGACCCGGCCGCGCCGCCGGTGCCGATCACGGCCCACGCCGACGTCCGGCGGATGCTGCTCGCCTCGAAGTCGTACGTCGAGGGCGGGCTCGCCCTCGTCCTGAAGGCCGCGCGCCTGCTGGACGACCAGCACACCCACCCCGACGAGGCCGCGCGAGCGCGGGCGGGTGCCCTCCTGGACGTCCTGACCCCCATCGTGAAGAGCTGGCCGTCGCAGTGGTGCCTGGCGGCCAACGACCTCGCGATCCAGGTGCACGGCGGTTACGGCTACACCCGGGAGTACGGCGTCGAGCAGCTCTACCGCGACAACCGGCTCAACCCGATCCACGAGGGCACGCACGGCATCCAGGCGCTCGACCTGCTCGGCCGCAAGCTGGTGATGGACGGCGGCAGCGGGCTGCTCCTGCTCAAGGACGCCATCGACGACACCATCGGCCGCGCCGGCGACGCGGGTGACCCGCAGCTGCAGGAGCACGCATTCCGGCTGGCGCAGGCGCTGGAGTCGTTGGTGCAGGCGGTGGCCGCCGCGTGGGAGTCGGGCGACCCGTCGGTCGCCCTCGTCAACGCCACCACGGGTCTGGAGGCCGCCGGCCACGTGGTCGTCGCGTGGCTCTGGCTCGACCAGCTGCTCGCCCTCGGCGACGACACGAGCGACTTCGCGCGGGGCAAGCGGGCCGCCGCGCGCTACTTCCTCACCCACGAGCTGCCGAAGGCCGGGCCGATGCTGGACCTGCTGGCGAGCGGCGACCAGCTGCTCAACGAGGTGGACCCAGCCTGGCTCTGAGGTGCGGGCTGAGCCAGCTCGCGCGCTCGGGTCCCTTCGGGACGATCCCGCTCGGGTTGATGTCCTCGTGGACGACGTAGTAGTGCCGCTTGATCTGGTCGAAGTCGATCGTGTCGCCGAAGCCGGGCGTCTGGAAGAGGTCGCGGGCATAGCCCCACAGCGCCGGCATCTCGGTCAGCTTGTTGCGGTTGCACTTGAAGTGGCCGTGGTAGACGGCGTCGAAGCGGGCGAGGGTCGTGAACAGCCGGACGTCGGCCTCGGTGATGTGATCGCCCATCAGGAAGCGGCGGTCGGTGAGGCGTTCCTCCAGCCAGTCCAGCGCGGTCCAGAGCCGGTCGTACGCCTCGTCGTACGCCTCCTGGGTGCCGGCGAAGCCGCAGCGGTAGACGCCGTTGTTGACCTCGGTGAAGACGCGCTCCATCACCTCCTCCATCTCCTCCCGGCAGTCGTCGGGCCACAGGTCCGGCGCGTCGGGCCGGTGGTGGTCGCGCCACTCGAAGAACAGGTCGTGGGTGATCCGGGGGAAGTCGTTGGTGACCACCTGCCCGCTCGGCAGGTCGACCACCGCCGGGACGGTGATGCCCTTGTCGTAGTCCGGGTAGCGCGCGAGGAAGGCCTCCTGGAGTCGCTCGTACCCGAGCACCGGGTCGCGGCCGCCCGGGTCGAGGTCGAAGCTCCAGCTGCGCTCGTCGTGGGTCGGACCGGCCAGGCCCATCGAGATGACGTCCTCGAGGCCGAGCAGGCCACGCACGATGATCGAACGGTTGGCCCACGGGCAGGCGCGCGCTGCCACCAGGCGATAGCGGCCGGGCTCGACCGGCCAGGTCCGCACGTCGAGCTCCCGGTCGTCGTACGGGTCCTGCGAGCGTCCCGGCTCCCTCGTGATCCGGTCGGGCACGTAGTCCATGTCACGCTCGTACGAGCTGCCCTTCGTCGTGTACGACGGCACGGCGATCCTCCTGTCGGTGGCGGCTTTCCGCTGATGCGGTACGCACCGGCGCGTCCCGCAGACGGCGTCCCGGAAAAGTTCGCGTGGTCGAGGTGTGGGGGCCACCCGACCTCGGTAGGTTGCTGCTCGTACTTCGCACGTCCGAGCTCTCGAGACAGGACCCACGCATGGTGACGCTGACCGCAGACAAGCGGCTGCTCCACGCAGATCTAGCCGGGGAGACGATCCGGGCCGCCACCGGCTCGATGGTCGCCTACACCGGCAACGTCGAGTTCAAGCACGCCGGCATGGGCGGGGGCGGTGGCTTCAAGGCCGCGCTCAAGCAGAAGGTGAGCGGCGAGTCGATCAAGCTGATGGAGTGCTCCGGCTCCGGTCGGGTGACCTTCGCGCAGGACGCGATGGACGTCACCGTCATCGACCTGACGGGCGACACGCTCGCGGTCGAGTCCGAGCACATCCTCGCGGTCTCCGGCGGGCTGAACCTCGACGTGAAGTTCTCCGGCCTGCAGGGCATGACGAGCGGCCAGGGCCTCGCCACGACGACCGTCACCGGCCAGGGCCAGGTGGCGATCGTGTCGGACGGACCGCTGATCGCCCTTGCCGTGCAGCAGGGCATCCCGGTCGTGGTCGACCCGGACGCGTTCGTCGCCTCCTTCGGGCAGATGTCGATGAACCTCGTCTCCGGGGTGTCGTGGAAGTCGCTGGTGGGCGAGGGCTCGGGCGAGCCCTTCAGCCTCCGCTTCGAGGGCGCCGGCACGGTTCTCGTGCAGCCGGCGGAGAGGTGACGGGGATGGCTTTCGAACAGGTCAACAGCAAGGTCGTCCGGGCGCAGGTCTCCCCGGCGACGGCGGTGCTCGCGCGTCGCGGCGCGATGCTCGGGTACGACGGCCAGGTCACCTTCCGCCCGGTCGCCGGCCAGGGCGGGGGAGTCGGCGGCTTCGTCGGCGCCGCGCTCTCCGGCGAGTCGAACCCGATGATGGCGACCGAGGGCACCGGCAGCGTGCTCTACGGCTTCCGCGGCCTGTACGTGACGATCGTCGAGCTCAACGGCTCCGGCCCGCTCACCTGCGAGGCCGACCGGCTGCTCGCCCACGACGCGAACCTGCAGACGGGCGTCGAGTTCATCGGACAGGGCGGCATCCGTGCCGCCGTACGCGGCGCGATGACCGGCCAGGGCCTCTTCACGACGAAGGTGTCCGGCGTCGGCGCCGTCGCCCTCCTGTCCCACGGTGGCACCTACGCCATCCCGGTCGACGGGAGCGGGGTCGCGGTCGACCCGCAGGCCTACGTCGGCCACGTCGGCAACGTCCAGGTCGACCTGTCCGCGAAGGTCGGCTGGCGCGACGCCGTCGGCCGCGGTTCGGGTGAGGCCTTCCAGCTGAGGATGTCGGGCCAGGGCACGGTCTACATCCAGGCCAGCGAGCAGAAGTTCTGAACGGGAGACAGATGATGCAGACCTACGACGTCCACACCCTTCCGTCCAACGACAACGTCAACGCGTACGCGTTCTCGATCGAGCTCGCCGGCCGCTGGTTCGTCTCCAAGGGCGCGATGATCGCCTACTACGGCAACGTCAACTTCGACGGCGTCGCCGCCTGGGCCAGCCGCGACGGCTTCATCGCCAGCCGCTTCTCCTCGCCGATCTACATCCAGGACTGGGTGGTCGCCGAGGGCCAGGGCAAGGTGATCGTCGCCGACCGCGGGTTCGACGTGCAGTCGTTCGACCTCGAGGACGGCAACCTCACGCTCCGGGCCAACAACCTGCTCGGCTTCGAGACCGGGCTCGAGCTCAAGCAGTCGATCGTGCCGGGCTTCGTCACGCTGATCGGCACCGGCAAGTTCCTCGCGTCCTCCAACGGACCGGTGATCTTCGTCGAGCCGCCGTTCCGCGCCGACCCCGAGGCCCTGCTCGGCTGGGCCGACTGCCCGTCGCCGTCGCACCACTACGACGCGCAGTGGATGTCCGCCTCGCTCGGCGCGATGCTGCAGGGCATGTTCGGCCGCGAGTCGGGCGAGGAGCGCCAGTTCGACTTCACCGGCCAGGGCACGATCCTCATGCAGTCGTCGGAGACGCTGCGCGAGGACCCGGCCCTGATGCGCCTGATCGAGTCGCAGACCAGCCTGCTCTCCACGCAGCAGGCCGGCATCCTCGGCCAGCGCCTCGTGGCCCGGGCACAGCAGCAGTAGCGGCGGCACCGGCTCACTCGATGGGCCACAGGATCCTGGTCTGCCACGTGGTGGGGTCTGGTTGTGCCCCCGGGTCGGAGAGGTAGGACTCCCACATCCGGGTGGCCGGCTTCAGTCCCTCGTCCCGCATCCACGACTCGAGCTCGCTGTAGCTCTGCTCCATCGCGTCGTAGGACCCGACGTGGAGCGCCTCGATGGCGCGGCCCCCGGGCAGCACCAGACGGTGCGCCTCCTCGCCCGGGGGTTGGGCGGCGGCGGAGACGGGGAAGCCGGCCTCGACCACGACCTTCTCCGCCGGGGCCTCGGGGTAGAAGCCGAACGGCGGCCCGACGATCTCGACGCCGGCGGCATCGGCTGCCTCCGCGGCCTCGCGGAAGGCGTGCTCGAAGAACGCGGACAGCTCGGCGAACGGGACCTCGCCGCGGACCGCGATGGTCTCCTGGGGCTCGAGGTCGACGACGTGCGGTGACATCAGTGGCATGCCGCGAGTCTCGGCGAGCGCGACGCGCGACGTCAGGGCCGAAGGTCACCTGCGGCCGGGAGCCTTCCGCCCGATTCCTCAGGCGACGAGCGGTGCGCCGCGTGGCTGGGCGGGTCGGTAGGTCATCCGGCCTTCGAGGGCGGCGAGGGTGAGGCGTGGTGGTCCGGTCCAGACGGGATGTCGGGTCCGCGAATCGATGTGGACCTGCCAGGGGGAGTGGTGGGTCAGCGTGTGGTGGTGGCGGCAGAGCAGGACGAGGTTGTCGAGGCTGGTGGCGCCGCCGTCGGCCCAGTGGACGATGTGGTGGGCATCGCACGCCAGCGGCATCCGCGTGCACCCGGGGAAGGCGCAGTGGCGGTCGCGGAGGACGAGCGCGGCCCAGATCGCCGGCGTGACGAGGCGATGCGCGCGGCCGACGTCGAGGACCTGGCCGTCGGTGCCGAGGACGGCGGGGAGGATCAGGGCGTCACAGGCGAGGCGTCGTACGGCGGTCGCGGACAGGCTGGCGCCGGTGTCGGTGTGGCCCTCGCGGGCGAGGCCGGCGTCGATGGCCTGCTGGCGCAGGGAGGCGTGGTCGATGGTGACGACGACCTTGACCGCTGATCCGTGGTCGCGGGGCAGCTCGTCGCTGTTGCGCAGTCGGATGCAGGCGTCGACGAGGGCGTCCCAGAGCCGGGCTCCGGCGTCGCGGGGGTCGGAACCGTCGTGGGCGCAGCCGGGGGTGGGGCAGGGGACCTGGGTGCGGTTGCCGTCGGCGTCGAACAGCGGGCCGTTGGGGTCGGCGGCGTGGCCGCCGCAGGAGCCGGGCTCGGTGGTGACAGGTGCAGAGAGCGGGAGGAGCGTGGCCTTGAGGTGCTCGGCATCCTCGACGCAGCCGTAGCCCTTGATCCGGACACCGCCGCGGCCGTCCTCGGTGATCGTGAGGTGTCGTTGGTGGTGGGCGCTGCGCTCGTCCTTGCTGCGCTGCTTCTCGGTGTCGAAGATCGCGGCGTCGGGATCGAGGTCGCGGACGACCTCGGCGAAGACGCTCTGCAGGGCGGAGGCGTTGAGCGCGTCGTCGGTCGCGAGCTCGAGCAGCCGGTCGGCGACAGCGGAGCGGAAGTCGTGGACGCGCGGGAGGGTGTGGACCTGGCCGGCGATCGCGCGGGCCTGGGGGAGAGTGAGGCGGCCGTCCTCGAGGGCGGCCTGGACCTGCGGCAGCTCGCGCAGCTGCGCGGCGGCCCGGACCAGCCCGCCGCCCGCGCCGTTGTGGCCGCCGAGGACGTGGGTCAGGAAGTCCTTCACCGATGCCCAGCCGAGCTCGGCCACGGCGTTGGTGTCGGTGATCCGCTCCGCGGCCCGCAGCAGGGCCGCGTCGAGGAGACCCTTCGCGGCGGCGACGGTCTCTGCCACCGCCACGGCCTCGGGGCCGTCGACCTGGTCCCACGGGGTCTGGGCCAGCTCCTGGGCGCGCTGGACGACGGCGGTGGCCGTGTCGAGCGCTCCGGGAGTGGTCATGCGCTCAGTCTATCGAACATGTGTTCGAATGCAAGTCGTCTCGGCCTGTTGTGGACAGCGTGTTACGGCGGGCGCCGAAGACCGGCCCTCGGTCGGTCAGTGGTCCTCGCCCCAGTTGGCGATGACCACTGCGATGGGTGGCAGCACCGCCGCGACGGCCGACATGGCCACCGCCGCCGTCGTCGACCACAACCGGACCAGGTTCCAGGCCAGGAGGATGAGGACCAGGCAGGTGCCCATCAGGGCGACGTACCACCGCTGCCGCCGGCGCAGCCGCTCGCTCTGCGACCGACGCACCCCGCTGATGGAGAATCGCTGATGTCGTCCCATCGTCTCCTCCTCCCCGTGTTCGCTCCGCGCACAGGGTCAGCATGTTCGTGGTGGCAGCGGCCGGGGAAGCGCGCCCGGTGATGCAGGGGAACCGGGCGAAGGTCCTGCCGATCACGTCCTTGAGACTCTGACCGGTCCTCCGCGCCCGTGGCAAGGCTGGTGTCATGAAGGCGTTCGTGCGGGCCAGGCGATCGAGGTGCCGGTCCGCCCGGCCGCGGCGTACCTGACCCGAGGCGACCCGACGACAGGGGACCAGCAATGTCCGCACCCGACCTCCCACCTCCTCGCGTGGCGTACCCGGCTCGACTCGAGGTCGACGCCAGGGCCGAGCACGATCGGGTGACCACGCTGTTCCGCATCGTGCTGGTCATCCCCATCGCCATCGTCTACGGCGCGCTCACCGCCGGCGCGACCAGCACCGTCGTCGAGGAGAGCGGCAAGGACGTCAGTACGTCGAGCGGCGGCATCGTGGCGGGGCTGTTCTTCGCCACGGCCCTGATGATCGTCTTCCGGCAGCGCTACCCGCGCTGGTGGTTCGACTTCGCGCGAGAGCTCACCAGGTTCGCCGCGCGGATCGGTGCCTATGTCACCTGCCTCACCGACGAGTACCCCTCGACGGTCGAGGAGCAGGCGGTCCACCTCGAGATCGACTATCCCGACGCCGGGGTCGACCTCAACCGCTGGCTGCCCCTGGTCAAGTGGTTCCTCGCGATCCCGCACTACGTGGTGCTGTTCTTCCTCATGGTCGCGGCGGTCGTCGTTGTCATCGTCGCCTGGTTCGCGATCCTGTTCACCGGCCGCTACCCGCGTGGGCTGTTCGACTTCGTCGTCGGCGTCGGCCGCTGGGGCCTGCGGGTCAACGCCTACGCGTTCCTGCTGGTCACCGACCGGTATCCGCCGTTCTCGCTCAGCTGACCGTGCCACTGACCACTTCGGTTCGGAGCGTCAGCGGGGCATCCACCGCGGCACGACGACGAACCCGCCCACCGGACAGGTGCGTCCGAACGGCGAGCGCATGATCGCGGTCCCGGCCACGCTGGTGCGGTGGAACGAGAGGCGCAGTGCGCCTGCGCTGATGCCGGTCGCGGAGTTGGGTGTCGGATAGCCGCGCATCCGCCAAGTGGGGAAGGTGCACCGGGCGCCGCTCGGGCTGATCCCTCGGTCGGTGTAGACCGGCCCGTACATCGCGCCGGCGGGCACGCCACCCACGACCACCCGGGTGGTCGCCAGCAGCACCGAGGCTCGGTCGTCGGCGTACCTCCAGTCGGAGACGACCTTGACGGCCCCACGCCGACGCAGGTGCTCGTCATCGAGAGCCCGGGCGACGCAGGTGAGTGCGGACCACGTCCCGGTGACGCCCCAGCTGTGCTGCCGGGCGCGGACGCAGATGATGTCGCCCGAGCTCACCCGGAACGAGTGGTACCGCGCCGTCGTGGCGGTGCGGGCCGGCCGCCACGCGGGCCGCGACGCCGTGCGCATGTCGGTGCGGAGGACCTGCACGTCCCACGACAGGTTCTCCTCACCCGTCGCGTCGGGCATGTTGACGGCGCCGCGGTCGATGCGCAGCCGCACCTCCGGCGTGGTCGTGTAGATCGCCAGGTTGCCGCGGAAGAACAGGCCCGGTGGCCCGACCTCCTCGGTGGTGGCGGACGCCGGCGAGCTGACGGCGGCGAGGGTGCCGATCAACGCCAGCACGAGCGACAGGAACAGCTTGGGCATCGGGACTCCTCCGAGACGGTCCGGGCTGCAGTGTGGCACGGAGGTGGGCGGCTCACAGGCGTTCTTCGAGAGTTGCGCCCGAGTCCGCGGGCCCGACCGGTGGTGCCCTGCGGCGATCAAGGGCGAGGGCGTGGTCTGTTCGTCCGGGTGGTGGCGGGTGCGCTGCGGGGGTCCTCCGGCCAGGGGTGCTTGGGGTAGCGCCCGCGCAGCTCGGCGCGCACGGCCGGGTAGCCGTTGTCCCAGAACGAGTCCAGGTCGGCGGTGACGGCGGCGGGCCGGCGGGCGGGGGAGAGCAGATGCAGCAGGAGCGGCACCCTGCCGTCGGCGAGGGCGGGGGCCGCGGTCCAGCCGAAGACCTCCTGCAGACGTACGGCGAGCACCGGCTGGTCGGCGGAGTAGTCGATGCGCACGCTCGACCCGCTGGGGACCTGCACGCGCTCGGGGGCGAGGTCGTCGAGCCTGCCCGCCTGGGGCCACGGCACCATCGCGCGCAGCGCGGTGGCCACGTCGATGCGGCGGAGGTCCTGGGACGAGCGGACCCGGGCCAGCTGCGGCCCGAGCCAGGCATCGAGGTGCTGGGTGAGGGCCTCGTCGCTGACGTCGGGCCACGGCTCCCCGATGGCCCGGTGCAGGAAGTCGAGGCGGGCGCGCAGCGCGGTGGCGGCCTCCGACCAGGTGAGCAGGGAGATGCCCTCGCTCGCCACGGCCTCGCGGATCGCCTCCGTCACGGCGTGCGCCGGTGGGTCGGCGAGCGGGACCGAGCTGAGCTCGATCGCGCCTAGGAGCGTACGACGGCGGGCCAGTACCCGTCCTCCGGTCCAGGTGACCTCGTCCACCTCGCTCCACCGGGAACCCGCGGCCTCCAGCGCCAGGTCCTCGGTGAGGGGCGCCGCCGCCCGGATCCGGGCTTCACGCTGCCCGGGGCGGCGCTCCGCGTCGGCGACTGCGAGCCACTCCAGACCGGTCAGCGGGCCGGGGTCGCGTGGGTCGAGCGCGGCGCCCGTGCCGGACGCCATCAGGTAGCCGGAGGAACCCGGGCGCTTGCGGGCGATCCGGTCCGGGTGTGCCAAGGCCACCACCAGGCCGACCGCCACGTCATCGGTCAGCTTTCGGGCACTACCCGACGCACTGCCCGACGCTGCGGTCCGGCCGGTGGGGGAGTCCGGTCCGTCGACGACCTGCTGCAGTCGGGTGACCTGGCTGCGCCACGAGCCTGCCCGGTGGCCGGCGCGCAGCGAGCGGAGCGCGGCGACCAGGTCGGCGCCGGGAGCGCGCACGTCCTCGCTCAGCATCGCGACCACCTCCGCGGCCCGCTTCGGCCCGACCAGACCGGCTCCGTCGATGAGGGCGCGCGCCAGCCGGGGATCTGTCGGCACACCCGCGATCATCCGGCCGCGTGGGGTGGCTCGACCGTCCTCGGTCATCGCCCCCAGGTCGACCAGCACCTGTCTGGCCGCCGACAACGCGTGCGCGGGTGGCTGGTCGAGGAGGGCCAGGTCGCCGATGTCGTGAGCGCCCCAGCACGCCAGCTCCAGGGCGAAGGCGGTCAGGTCGGCGGTGGCGATCTCGGGCTCCGGGTGGGCGGCCAGGTGGGTGTGCTCCGCCTCCGACCAGCAACGCAGCACTGCGCCCGGCCCCAGCCGTCCGGCCCGTCCCGCGCGCTGCTCGGCGGACGCCCGGCTCACCGCGACGGTGACCAGGGACCCCAGCCCACGACGGTGGTCGGTGCGTGGCTCGCGGGAGAAACCGGCGTCCACGACGACGCGTACTCCGGGCACCGTCAGCGACGACTCGGCGACCGCTGTCGACACGACCACGCGTCGACGTGGTCCCTCGCGCAGCGCACGGTCCTGCTCGGCGCCGGACAGCCGTCCGTGCAGGGCGTGCACGTCGACGTCGACGCCGACCAGGCGGCGTACGGTCGCCTCGACCTCCGCGACGCCCGGCACGAAGACGAGGACGTCGCCCTCGTGCTCGGCGAGCCCGCGACGCACGGTCGCTGCGACATGGTCGTGGAATGCCGGGGTGATCCCCCTGGCGTCGGTGCGGCGCACGCCGGCAGGCGGGGGACACCAGACCGTCCGGACCGGGTGCAGGGCGCCCGGCACGCTGACCACCGGAGCACCGTGCAGCAGCTGTGCGGTCCGTTCGGCCTCGATGGTGGCCGACATCGCCACCAGGGCGAGGCCCTCGCGCAGGTTGGCGCGGATGTCGAGGAGCAGCGCCAGCGTCAGGTCGGCGTCGAGGTGGCGCTCGTGCACCTCGTCGAGGACCACGGCCCCGACCCCGGCCAGCTCGGGGTCGTGCTGGATGCGTCGCAGCAGCAGGCCGGTGGTGACCACCTCCACCCGCGTCCGTCGACCGCTGCGGCGGTCGCCACGTACGGCGTACCCGACGGTCTCGCCGACCGGCTCGCCCAGCAGGTGCGCCAGCCTGCGGGCCGCGGCGCGCGCCGCGATGCGACTGGGCTGCGTGACGACCACCCGACCGTCGACGACCTCGGCGACCGCGGGCGGAACCAGCGTCGTCTTGCCGGTGCCGGGCGGTGCGTGGACCACCACGGCGCCGTGAGTCCGGAGCGCCTCGTCGATGGCGGCCAGGCCCGACGTGACCGGCAGGTCCGGCGGTGCGGCCAGGAGGTCGCGCAGCGGGTCGGACACCCCTGCAGTGTGCCGCACGCGCATCTGGCGGACGGCGTTGCGGACGGCCGCACGCGGCGAAAGACGCGCTCACCCCGGGACCGAATCAGCGCGGGGGCCGCGGCGAACCCATCCGTTCGCTGGATCGGTGTCGAACCCACGGCGTGAGCCACCCCGACACCATGTTCGCCAGCCGCAGCGTCCTCCGGCACCTCGTCCGGGGAGCGCTCGGCCTGCCGATGATGGTGGCGGCTTTCGCGCTGGTGCCGTGGCTTGGTCCGCTCACGCTCCTGCTCGTCGTGCCGGCCGCGGTATTGCTGCGCGGGTGCCCGACGTGCTGGGCCCTCGGTCTCGCTCAGACCTGTGCGCTCGGCGCAGGCGCGTCATCGGCTGGATCGCGCTCTCGCCCCTGAGCTCACCCCCAGCGGCCGCGAACGCGGCAGCGGCGTGGCCTCATGTGCGGCGAAGTGACGCTGCGCCGGTCCGAACGCCGAGAGCAACTGTCGGCGGAGTCGAGGAGCACCACGGATCACCCGCCGTCGTACGCCGCCTGCAACCGAGCCACGTCGATCTTCCCCATCCCCAACATCGCCTGACACACCCGCAGGTTCGCCTCGGTGGAGTAGTCGCCGGACAGCTCCTCCAGCTCGCGCGGGATCACCTGCCACGACACCCCGAACTTGTCGCGACACCATCCACACGCGCCGGGCTCGCCGCCGTCGGCGGTGAGGAGGTCCCAGTAGTGGTCGAGCTCGTCCTGGCCGTCGACGCGCAGGTAGAAGGAGAAGGCCTCGTTGAGGTGGAAGACCGGGCCGGCGTTGAGGCCGATGACCTCGTGGCCGGCGACGGTGAACTCGACGACGTCGGCGACGCGGTCGTCGGGGGAGGTGCGGGCGGTCGTCACGCGGGTGACGGCGGAGTCGGGGATGTGCTCGGCGTAGAAGTGGGCGGCCTCGACGGCCTTGTCGTTGCCGAACCAGAGGTGGGTGCGTACCGAAGTCATGCTGGTGCTGACCGGCCTGCGACCGCCCAGTCATCGGTGTCGTCACCGGCGCCCTCCACGGGGGTGGCGCGCGGTTGCGGCGTACCGCTCTGGAACACTGACCCTTCCCCCGAGCAGCCCGGAGGAGGTGGGGACGGAAGTGAGCGAGATCGCCGGTGAGCTCGCGCGGGTCAAGGGTGCCTTCGCGCAGCCGACGCTGACCCTGCTCCACCAGCGCCAGGCGGCGGTGGTGATCACGATCTTCCGGGCCGCGTTCGGGCGCAACAACAAGCCGATCTCGACGGCTCGGCTGCACACCCAGGTCGAGCAGCACCTGGCCGCGATCCGCGAGGCGGGGGAGACCGACGTCCCCACCGGCAGCGGCAAGGAGATCTGCCAGCGGTGGATGCGCGGGCAGTGGCTGGTGCGCTCGCTCGACGAGCAGGGCAACGAGGTCTACTCGCTGACCTCCCACGCGCAGCAGGCGCTGGAGCTGGTCAAGAACCTCGCCCGCGACCGGGCCACGCTCAGCGAGCACCGGATCGCGACCATCCTCGGGACGGTCCGCCGCTTCAACTCCGAGGCCAACCCCGACCGCAGCGCGCGGGTGACCCTGCTCAACGACGAGATCGCCCGGCTCAAGGCCGAGCGTGACCGGCTCGTCGACGGCGCGGAGATGGTCAGCGCCACCGAGGACTACATGGTCGAGGGCTTCACCGAGCTGCTCTCGCTGATCTCCGCCCTTCCCAGCGACTTCGCCCGGGTCGAGGAGCGGTTCGCGACCATCCGCGCCGAGATCCTGGCGGCCTTCCGGGCCGAGGACCGGCCGGCCGGCGAGGTGATCGACGAGTACCTCGCCCGCGCCGACGCCCTGATGACCGCCACCCACGAGGGGCGTGCGTTCGAGGGCGCCTTCGCGCTGCTGCGTGACGACGCGCTGGTGACCCAGCTGCGCGAGGACCTCACCGCGCTGCTGGAGCACCCGCTGTCCGACGGCATCCTCGGCGACGCCGACCGGGCGGAGCTCCGGGGCACCGTCCGTCTGGTGCGCGACGGCCTCGACCGGGTGCTCGCCCAGCGCAGCCGTGTGACGGCGACGCTCAAGGAGTACATCGTCTCCCACGACGCCGCTCGCGACCGTGAGCTGGAGCAGACGCTGCGGCAGGTCGAGTCCGAGCTGATGACCTGGATGGCCGAGACCGGGCCACGTGCCACGCACGACGTCTCCCTGCTGCCCAGCCGGGTCGGCGTCGAGCACCTCCGCGAGCGCTTCCACGACCCCGCCGACGACGTCCTGCCCGACCGGATCAGCGCCGCCGACCCCGCCGATGCGCCGGGCCTGTCGCTCGCCGAGCTCATGGCGCAGGGCGGGCCGCAGCTCGGGTCGTTGCGCCAGCGGCTCGACGACGCGCTGCGCGACCTGCTGCCGGCGGCCTCCCTCGGCGAGCTGTTCGAGACCCTCGAGCCGTCCCTGCGCCGGCCGGTGGAGATCTTCGGCCTGCTGCACCTGGCGGCCAACCGCGACCTGCGGACAGAGGACGCCACCGAGTCCTTCCACGCCGTACGACCCGACGGCACGCAACGCACGTTCTCCGTGCCGCGGATGCCGCTGCCCGACCCCGACCTGGACCGCGAGGAGGCTCGATCGTGAGCATCGACACGGAGTACGTCGACGAGGTGGAGGACTTCGAGGCCGACTCGGTCTCGCTCTTCGAGGGCGACGAGGGCGGTCTGGAGTACGCCCAGCGCCAAGCCCTGGTCTCCCTGCTCAAGCAGCGGTTCATCAGCGCCCGCACCCACCCGCGCGACTGGCAGGTGCTGGTCGAGAACGAGCGCGTCTTCCGCTCCCGCCTCAACGACCTCTTCCTCGACCTCCAGATCGACCGGGCCCGCGAGGTCGCGTGGAAGCGGCAGGCGCAGGCGGAGGGCGGCGGCCGCTTCCCGACGCTGCTCCACGACACCGCGTGGTCGCGCGAGGAGACCCTCGTGCTCGTCCACCTGCGCGACCGGCTGCGGGCCGGCCTGGCCGGCGGCGACGCCCGTGTGTACGTCGACCGGGACGACCTCCTCGACTACGTCGCCAGCTACCGACCCGCCCACGCCACCGACGAGTCGGGCGACGAGAAGCGTGCCCGCAACGCCGTGACCAGCGTGGCCAAGGCCGGCCTGTTGATCGCGACCGCCGCCGAGGACCGCTTCGAGATCAGCGAGGCGGTCGAGCCGCTGCTGCCGCTGGAGCTGCTGCAGGAGCTGCTCGAGGCCCTGCGGAAGGCCAACGGGACCGAGCCGGTGGAGGAGGTCGAGGACGCGGAGCTGTTCGACGAGGCTGCGGAAGGTGTCGACACGCCGCTCGTTCCTCGCGGCTACTCGACCAGCGAAGGGGATTCCGAGTGAGCATCGACGAGGGTCTCGTGACGGCCGCGGACGGCCTCCTCGACCACCAGGACGAGACGGACGGCCTCTTCGAGGAGCAGGTCGTCGCGACGCCCGCCGACGACACCGTCCAGTGGCGCGCTTCCCTGCTGCAGCTGGTCAACTGGGGTGGCTTCGGCGGTCTCACCTCGGTGCCGCTCGCGGGCGACGCGACGATGATCTCCGGCGCCTCCGGCGTCGGCAAGAGCACCATCCTCGACGCCTACACCGCGCTGATGATGCCGTCCGACACCAAGTTCAACGGTGCCTCCAACGACGCCGTGGCGGGCCGCGCCCGCAGCATCGGCCAGCGCAACCTGCTGTCCTACCTGCGGGGTGCCGTCGACGTGGTCGACGACCCCAAGACCGGCCGGCCGGTCGAGAAGCTGCTGCGGGGCAAGGGTGCCGACACCTGGGGCGCTGTCGCGATGACCTTCGTCAGCGACCAGGGCGGCCGGTTCACGGCGCTGCGCACCTACTACGTCCCACGCCGGGCTGCGCGCTCCAGCGACGTGCTCATGCAGATGTGGACCCACGAGGGCGCGCTCCCGCTGGAGAAGCTCGAGGCCGCCGTACCGGAGAAGTTCCACGCCAACGCCCTCAAGAAGCTCTTCCCCGGGGTGCGCGTCCACCGCACGTACGCCGAGTTCAGCGCCGTCCTGCACGCCCGGCTCGGCATCGGCGCCAACGGCGACGGCGGCAAGGCGCTGCGGCTGCTGGCGCGGATCCAGGCGGGCAACCAGGTCCGCAGCGTCGACGAGCTCTACAAGGACATGGTGCTGGAGCGCCCGGCGACCTACGCCGCCGCCGACCGCGCGATCGAGCACTTCGACGACCTCGACGCCGCCCACGCCGCGATGCGCACCGAGCAGCAGAAGCTCGAGCTGCTCGAGCCGATCACGGAGATGCACGAGCGCCGTACGACGGCCGCGAAGCGTCTCGACGAGCTCGACTCCTACGGCATCACGCAGTCCGGCGACGAGACCCCGCTGCGCTACTGGCTGCTGCGCACCCATCTGCGCCTGATCGAGTCCGCGGTCGCGGCCAACCGCGAGGCGCGCGCCGCGACCGTGCAGGCGCTGGCGTCGGCGCAGGCGGCCGAGCTGCAGCTCGCCGAGGACCTCGACGCCGCGAAGGAGGCACACCGCGACGCGGGTGGCGGTGACCTCCAGCGGCTGGCCGCACTCGCCGACGCGGAGCGCAACCTGCGGGTGGAGCGCGGCAACCGGCTCGCGGAGCTCGAGGAGCGGGTCTACCCGCTGATCGGCCTGCCCGACATCGACCCGCCCGACCTCGAGTCCGCCCTCGAGGACGCCGGCGCCTTCACCGTCCTCCAGGAGCAGGCCCGCGAGCGGGTCGCCGCGGGCGAGCGGGAGCAGAGGCGGCTCCAGGCCGAGCGCGAGACCGTGCTGCGCGAGCAGCAGTTCCCGCTCACCCAGGAGCAGTCGGTGCTCAAGCAGGAGCGGGCCTCGCTGGAGAGCCGCGCCGGCCGCGTGCCGTCGTACCTCCACGACCTGCGCACCGCTGTCGCCCGCGCGAGCGGCATGTCGGTGGAGGACCTGCCGTTCGTCGCCGAGCTGATCGACGTGGCGCCGGAGGAGGCCCGCTGGCGCACGGCGATCGAGACCGTGCTGGGCGGCAGCGCCCGGATGATGCTGGTGCCGCTCGATCGACTGCAGGACTTCTCCGCGGCCATCGACGACCTGCGGCTGCCGGCCCGGCTGACCTTCCAGGGCGTCGAGCTGGACCTGCCCGAGACCGGTCCGTCGGATCCCGAGCGGATCGCCGGCAAGCTGCTCTTCAAGGACTCGCCGTTCGCCGGCTGGGTGCAGCAGCACGTCGAGGAGCCCGCGCGCAACGCGCTCTGCGTCGACACTGCCGCCGAGCTCGACGGACCCGGTTTCCGGGTGAGCCTCGCCGGCCAGACCCGCAACGGGCGTCGCGGCGCGCACGGCCGCAGCGACCAGCGCAACATCATCGGCTTCTCGAGTGAGGACGCGATCGCCGAGATCGACGCCCAGCTCGCGGAGGTCGAGCGTCAGCTCGCCGAGATCGACGGCCGGTTGGCCGAGCTCGGCCGCCTCTCGGGCCTGATCGACCTGCAGCGCAAGGCGTACGACGCCATCGTGATGGTGCGCTTCGACGACGTCGACGTCGCCGGCAGCGACCGCCGGATCGCCGACCTGGAGGAGCGCCGGTCGGCGATCCTCGCCTCCGACGACCGCCTGCAGGTGCTGCAGGCGCAGATCGACGACCTGCAGGAGCAGCTCGGCCGGGCCCGCAAGGAGCGCTTCTCGCTCGAGCAGCGCCGCGACCAGCTCAACACCGACCACGGCGACCTCACCGACGCCGAGGACGTCGTCAAGGGCCGCGTCTGGGCCGTCGAGGACGCGGGCGTCGTCGTCCTCGACGAGGTGCAGGAGGCGGCCCTGGCCGCTGACTTCGCGGCCGCGGCCGCGCCGGACGACCCGGAGGACCTGGACCGCTTCGCCCACAACTCCCAGCGGCTCGGTGAACGGCTGCGCACCGCCCTCGCGGACGCCGAGGCGGAGATCAAGCGCTGCGACGAGGACCTCGCGCACATCTTCCGCAGCTACAAGTTCTCCTGGGACTCGCCCAACCTCGGCGCGACCGCGGACTCCTACCCCGACTACGCCCGGATCCTCGACGACATCCGCGGCAAGGGCCTGGCCGACCGGCACGCCGAGTGGCGCCGCCGGCTGACCGAGTGGAGCGGTCAGGACCTGGTCCCCCTGCTGGGGGCCATGTCGTCCAGCGTGGAGGAGATCGAGGACCGGCTGGAGCCGATCAACGCGATTCTGCGCCGCCTCGAGTTCGGCGCGTCGGGCGACCGGCTGCGCATCCGGCTGCGGCGGCTCGCGCCGGCGCAGGTGCAGGTGTTCATGAAGGAGCTGCGCGTCCTCGCGACCGGCACGACGACCGAGCTGAAGGAGGAGGACCTCGAGAAGAGGTTCGCCGAGCTGAGCCGGTTCATGCGCCAGCTGCGGCGTGCCGACCACGCGGGGGACGGGCCCACCGACCGCGACCGTCTGCTCGACGTTCGCCGCCACGTCGAGATCAGCGCCGAGCGCTACGACTACCTCAGCGGAGAGGTGCGCGCGACGTACCGGACGTTGGGGGAGAAGTCCGGCGGCGAGAGCCAGGAGCTGGTGGCGTTCATCGTCGGCTCCGCGCTGCGCTTCCGGCTCGGCGACGAGATGCGCTCGCGCCCCCGGTTCGCGCCGGTCTTCCTCGACGAGGGCTTCGTGAAGGCGGACTCCGAGTTCGCCGGCCGTGCCGTGCAGGCGTGGCGGGGCCTCGGGTTCCAGCTGATCATCGGCGTCCCGCTCGACAAGGTGACCGGCCTGGAGCCGCACATGGACGAGCTGCTCGCGATCACGAAGAACGCCCAGACCCACCAGGCGTGGATCACGCCGATCTCCGACGCCGTCGAGGCGGAGGACTCCAGCGGCTCGTGACCCATCCGTTCGACCGACCGCACCGAACCCGAGGAGGTAGCGGGTTCCAGTGGCATGTCCGGGGTACCGCCCGCAGGACGTAACCGAATCGGGACGGAGCGGAGATGACCACGGAGTTCCACAAGGGTGACCGGGTGACCTGGCAGAGCCACGGCGGCACGGCCGAGGGCGAGGTGCTGCGCAAGATCACCGAGGACACCGAGCTGGCGGGCCGGACGGTGCGCGCGAGCAAGGACGACCCGCAGTACCTCGTGCGCAGCGCCAAGAGCGGTGGCGAGGCCGTGCACAAGCCGTCGGCGCTGAAGCGGAAGGGCTGAGGCGTGGCCACCCGCGCGGCCGACGCGGTCGCCGACATCTGGGACGACTGGAAGGACGCGGTGAACATGGCCCCGAAGGAGATCGAGGACTTCCTGCAGACCGACGAGTCACGATCGGTCGGCGCCAAGGAGGGCGGCGGTGAGTCGACGGGCCATCGGTCCGGGCGTCGGATCGTGGAGATCCTGCGGACCCGCAAGGCCGAGCTGACCGAGGACGATGCCGCCCACATGCGCAAGGTCGTCGGCTACGTGCACCGCCACCTGGCCCAGCGACCCACCGGCGACGTCACCGACTCGCCGTGGCGCCACTCGCTGATGAACTGGGGCCACGACCCGGAGAAGTCCGCATGAGCGCGTTGCCGAACAGCTGCGACGTGGTCGTGGTCGGTGCGGGCCTGGCTGGCCTCGCGGCCGCGACGCAGCTCAACAAGGCCGGCCTTGACGTCGCCGTCCTCGAGGCGAGCGACGGTGTCGGTGGCCGGATGCGCACCGACCGGGTCGACGGGTTCCTGCTCGACCGCGGCTTCCAGGTGCTCAACACCGCCTATCCCGCCGTACGACGCCTGCTCGACCTCGACGCGCTCGAGCTCTGCGCCTTCGACCGGGCCGCCCTGGTCCACGTGGACGGAGAGAACCACCGGATCGGCGACCCGCGCCGGGAGCTGATGGCCCTGCCGCGGGCGCTCACCGCACCGGTCGGCGGCGTACGGTCCAAGCTGGCGCTCGCGGGGTACGCCGGCGTCGCGACGCTCGCACCTGCATCGAAGCTCAAGGCGAGGGACGACCGGACCGCAGCCGAGCACTGGGCAGCGATGGGGCTCGACGACACCGCGGTGGAGCGGGTGCTCCGGCCGTTCTTCAGCGGCGTCCTCCTCGAGGAGGAGATGACGACGTCCTCCCGCTTCGTCGACCTGATGCTGCGGATGTTCGCGCGCGGCGACTCGACGGTGCCGGCCGGGGGGATGCAGCAGGTTCCCGAACAGCTCGCCGGCCGGCTGCCGACGGGCAGCGTGCACCTGGGGGTCCAGGTGGCGGAGGTCCGGCCCGACGGCGTGACGACGGCTGCCGGCCCGGTCGCTGCCCGGGCGGTGGTCGTCGCGACGGACGCCGACAGCGCCGACCGGCTGCTCGGCGGCGCACTCGGGGTGAAGGAGTGGAAGGGCGTGACGACGATCTACCACGCGGCGCCGGACGCGCCGCTGGACAAGCCGACGCTGCTGCTGGACCCGGGGGACAGCCCGGTCAACAACACCGTCGTGGTCTCGGCCGCCGCGCCGTCGTACGCACCGAAGGGGCGGGCGCTGGTGGCGACCTCGCTGGTGCACAGCGGCCGCGCGTCCTTCGACGAGGCGGCGGTGCGTGCGCACCTCGGCGTCCTCTACGACACCTCCACGGCCGGCTGGGAGCACGTCGCGACGTACGACGTCCCGCGCGCCCTTCCCGCGATGCCGGCGCCGCACCCCTTCCAGTCCGCCGTCCGGGTCGACGGTGCCTACGTCTGCGGCGACCACCGGGACACGAGCTCCATCCAGGGTGCCCTCGTCTCGGGGGAGCGGGCGGCACGAGCGGTCCGGGCCGACCTCGGCGCCTGAGGCGTCCCGGCCTCGGCCCGGTGTCGGGGGCTGGTGCCGACGACCGGCACACGGCATCCGCGCGCCCCAGTAGGGTCGCGCCATGCACTACGTCGGGATCGACCTCGCCTGGGGAGAGCGCAGGCCGACCGGCCTAGCGGTCCTCGACGCGGACGGGACCCTGCTGGCCGTCTCCGCGGTGCGGACCGACGAGGAGATCGAGGCCGCCCTCGCGTCGTACGTCGAGGGGGAGTGCCTGGTCGCGATCGACGCCCCGCTGATCGTGCGCAACGCCACGGGGAACCGGCCGGCGGAGAAGCAGCTCAACAAGGACTTCGCACGCTTCGACGCCGGCGCGCACCCGTCCAACACGGGCAAGCCGGAGTTCAGCGAGCAGCCCCGCGCCGCGCGCGTGGCGGCCCGTCTCGGCCTCGACATCAATCCCTGGTCGCGGCGGCCGCGGAGGGGGATCGAGGTCTACCCGCACCCCGCGACGGTCGCGCTGTTCCGGCTCGGGCGCACGCTGAAGTACAAGGACAAGCCCGGTCGCGACCTCGAGCACCTGCGTGCCGAGCTGCTGGTGCTGATGCGCCTCGTCGAGGGACTCGCCAGCGCCGAGCCGTCGTTGCGGGTCGAGGGGCCGGCCTGGCGGGCGTTGCACGCCGCGGTCGTGGCCGCGGGGCGCAAGAGCGAGCTGCGCGTCGTCGAGGACCAGGTGGACGCCGTCGTGTGCGCCTACATCGCCCGCTACGCCGACCTCCGGCGCGAGGACACGGTCGTCTACGGCGACCTCGACTCCGGCTACATCGTGACCCCGGCGCTGCCCGACGACCTCGTCCCGACCCCGCGGCGGAAGCAGTCTGCCGTGGCGCCGGTGGTCCCTGCGGCACCCGACATCGGCGCAGCCGTGCGTGAGTACGCCGAGAACTGGCCCGCCGTCCGTGACGCGACCGACCGCTTCGTCGGCCTGGTCACGACGGTGCTCGACGAGGCCGGCATCAACTACCTCACCGTCACCGGGCGGGCGAAGTCGGTCACGTCCTTCGCCGCGAAGGCGGCCCGCACGGCAGCGGGGCGCCCGGTCTACGCCGACCCGTTGCGCGAGATCACCGACCAGGTCGGTGTCCGCGTCATCACCTACGTCCACAGTGACGTGCAGGCCGTCGCCGAGCTCCTCGCCGACCAGGTCACGGTGCTCGACGACCGCGACATGGGGCGGGAGACGGCGAGCGAGGGCCGGTTCGGCTACGCCAGCCGCCACCTGCTGGTGCAGGTCGACGACCTGGCCGGCACGACCGGGATCGCGCAGGTGCAGATCCGCACCGTGCTGCAGCACGCGTGGGCGGAGTTCGAGCACGACATCCGCTACAAGGGCACCATCCCCGACGAGCACGTCCCTGACTTCGACCGCCGGTTCACCCTCGCCGCCGGCCTGCTCGAGCTCGCCGACCGCGAGTTCTCGATCATCCGCGAGCGGATCCAGCCGGGCTTCGCCGACGCGGGCGAGCCGGCGGGCGGCCCGGACGACGACCCGCGGATCCCGCCACGGGAGCTCGCGGCCTTCCTCGCCGGCCAGTATGCCGACGCCGGCTGGTCGCGGACCGACCACTACGTGTGGATGGCGACCATCGTGCTCGAGCTCGGCATCACCTCGCTGTCGGCGCTCGGGGAGGCGCTGCGCCAGGTCGACGCCGACCTGCTGCGGGAGCGGATGGGCTACCGCTACCCGCCCGGCGCCGTACGACGGCTCGACGACGCACTGCTGTGGACCTACGGCGAGGAGTACGTCGACCTCCGTGCCAACGCCGACCGGGCCGGCGCGCTGCGGACCCGGCTGGCGAGGATTCGGGGCGGCGTCCAGCCCTAGTCCGGCAACGTCGCCGTGTCCGCTCGCGAGGTCCGGGTACCGGTGCAGGTCAGTGACCACGACACCGAGGAGGACCACGATGGGCAGCTCCCTGACCACCGGCGCGGACAGCGTCACCGACACCGAGGCCGGAGCGCCGCAGGAGCACAAGCGGATCGCCTTCCTGGTGGCCGCCGAGGGCATCGAGCGGGTGGAGCTCGAGGACCCGTGGCAGGCCGTGGTCGACGCCGGCCACGACGCGGTGCTGATCAGTCCGGAGGGCGGCGAGGTCCAGACGTTCGACCACCTCGACAAGGCCGCCACCCGGAGGGTCGACGTGACGGTCGGCGATGCCGACGCCGACGAGTTCGACGCGCTGGTGCTGCCCGGCGGCGTGGCCAACCCGGACGCCCTGCGCACCGACGCCGGTGCGGTGGCGCTCGTGAAGTCGTTCATGGAGGCGGGCAAGCCGGTCGCCGCCATCTGCCACGCTCCCTGGACGCTCATCGAGGCGGACGTCGTCCGTGACCGGCGGCTGACGTCCTGGCCCAGCCTGCAGACCGACCTGCGCAACGCCGGTGCGGACTGGGTGGACGAGCGGGTGGTGACCGACGGCAACCTCATCACGAGCCGCAAGCCCGACGACCTGCCCGCCTTCGTCGCGGCGCTCGTGGAGGCCGTCGAGCACGGCGTCGACTCGGCGCGGTCCGCCGACGTCTAGCCGACATCGAGGTGACCCGGCCCTTGACGATTTCAGTGAGCACTTGTTCACTGAAACCATGGGGACAGCGAACGTGACGACCGTCGACGACGCCGAGCGCCCGACGGACCGGCCCACCCTCTCGTGGGAACGGGTCCGCAAGGCCGCGGACAAGCTGACCACGCCGCTCCTCCCTGACGACTACCTGACCCTCCTCAACCCGCTGTGGAGCTCGCGCGAGCTCCGCGGCCGGGTCGAGGAGGTCATCCGCGAGACGGACGACGCGGCCACGCTCGTCATCCGGCCCGGCTGGGGATGGCGCTACCTGCACCGGCCGGGCCAGTTCGTCGGGATCGGCGTCCAGGTCCGGGGCAAGTACCACTGGCGCTCCTACTCGGTGAGCTCCCCGCCGGTCCGGGCCGGGCGCACGCTCGCCATCACGGTCCGGGCGATGCCGGAGGGCTTCCTCTCCGACCACCTGGTCAACGGCCTCGAGCCCGGCACGATCGTCCGGCTGGCGACGCCGAGCGGCGACTTCGTGCTGCCGGACCCGCCGCCCGCGCGATCGCTGTTCCTCGTCGGGGGCAGCGGGATCACCCCGGTGATGTCGATGCTGCGGACCCTGGACCGGCGCGGCACGATGTCCGACGTCGACCTGCACTACTCGTCGACGACCCCGGAGCGGATGATCTTCCGCGAGGAGCTCCTGGCCCTCCACGAGAAGCACCCGTCGTTCGTGCTGCACGAACGGCACACCGACAGTGAGGGCGTCCTCGAGCTCGACGCCCTCGACCAGGTCGTGCCCGACTGGCGCGATCGCGAGACCTGGGCCTGTGGCCCCGCGCCGATGCTGGACGCGATCGAGGAGCACTGGGAACGCGCCGGGCTCACGGGACAGCTCCACCTCGAGCGCTTCTCGCTGGCCCTGACCGGCGACGGGGGCGAGGGCGGCACGATCACCTTCCAGAACTCCGGCAGGCAGGCGGAGGCCGACGGCGCGACCACCGTCCTCGAAGCCGGGGAGTCCGCCGGCGTCGGAATGCCCTACGGCTGTCGGGTCGGGATCTGCCACACGTGCACCGTCACCAAGATCTCCGGCACCGTTCGCGACCTGCGCAACGGCAACGACTTCGACCAGCCCAACGAGCAGGTCCAGACGTGCGTCACCGTGCCGGTCGGCGCGTGCGTGCTCGACATCTGACCCAGCAACCACCACCGTCCGACAGCCCGCCACCACTGGAGGAACCATGGCCATCGCCGATGTCGCGGAGTACGCCCACCTGACCCCCGAGGAGGTGGACGAGATCGGCCGGGAGCTCGACGCCATCCGGGCGGAGATCGAGGAGTCGCGGGGCGCGTCCGACGCTGCCTACATCAACCGGGTGATCCGCACCCAGCGCTGGATGGCGGCCGCCGCCCGCATCGGCATGATCGCGAGCGCTCCACTGCCCCCACGGGTACGGCGCCCGGTCGTGGCCGCGAGTGCGGTCAGCCTCGGCCTCGCCAAGATCCTCGAGAACATGGAGATCGGGCACAACGTGATGCACGGCCAGTGGGACTGGATGAACGATCCCGAGATCCACTCCTCCACCTGGGAGTGGGACACCGGTCAGCCCGCCGAGCAGTGGAAGCACAGCCACAACTACATCCACCACCAGTTCACCAACGTGCTCGGCTACGACAACGACATCGGCTACGGCGTCCTGCGCATGGCCCGTGAGCAGAAGTGGCACCCGGTCAACCTCGGCCAGCCGGTCTACAACGCGCTGCTCGCCGGGCTGTTCCAGTGGGGAGTGGCGCTGCACGACCTCGACCTCGAGGCGATCCGCAAGGGCCAGAAGGACCCGAAGGAGATGAAGCGGCAGCTGCGGCAGATCCTCAGGAAGGGACGCAACCAGGTCCTCAAGGACTACGTGCTCTACCCGGCCCTGACCGGCAGGCACTGGCGGTCCACGATGAAGGCCAACGCCAGCGCGAACCTCATGCGCAACCTGTGGGCCTACCTCATCATCTTCTGCGGCCACTTCCCCGACGGAGCGCTCCACTTCACCGAGGACGAGCTCGACGACGAGTCGCGGGCCGAGTGGTACCTCCGGCAGATCCTCGGCACCGCGAACTTCGAGGGCGGCAGGCTGCTGCACGTGATGAGCGGCAACCTCGGCTACCAGATCGAGCACCACCTGTTCCCGGACCTGCCGAGCAACCGCTACGCGCAGATCGCCCCGCGGGTGCGCGGCCTCTGCGACAAGTACGACATCCCGTACACCACCGGGCCGCTGCACCGGCAGTACGGACAGGTCCTGCGCGTGATCATGAAGCTGTCCCTGCCCAACCGCCTCACGAAGGACGACAAGCCGCCGACGGGCACCGATGTCACCGTCGAGCACGGTCGCCGGCAGCAGGAGGCCCGTCAGCAGCGCCGCCGCGAGCTCGGGGGCTGGTCCCGCTCCGACCAGGCCTCGGCCTGAGCGCGACGATGGCCGCTGCGCCCACCATCGTCGGATTCGCATGGCGTGACGGCGTCCTCGACCGTCGTACGGTCGTCCGGTGCGCGCTCGCCAGGGTCTGCGGCGTGTGCGGGCGCACCCTCGGTCGGCCGGTGGCCTTCGTCGGCGACCCCGACGAGCGCGACCGGAACGCCTTCCACCTGCCGCCGCTGCACGAGGGCTGCGCGCAGGATCTCCTCGCGACCGTCGGTCCCGGCCTCGTGCTCGTGCGGACGGGTGGGTTCGAGTTCGTCCGTCCGGGCCGCGACGACCCGGACCCGGAGCCCCGTTTCGAGCCGAACTCGCTGTGCTGAGGGGGTGACCGGCAGCACTCCGTTCCCATGGGTGGAGTCGGGGCGCGCGGGTACTGCGCGGCGATGCAGACGCAGCCTCGACACACCATCGAGACCTGGCCCGGGGCGGCGTACCCGCTCGGCGCGACCTTCGACGGCAGCGGGACGAACTTCGCACTCTTCAGCGAGGTGGCCGACCGTGTCGAGCTGTGCCTCGTCGACGTCGACGGGAAGGGAGTGCGGCAGGAGACCCGGGTCGAGCTGACGGAGGTGGACGGCTACGTCTGGCACGCCTACCTGCCGCAGGTCCAGCCCGGTCAGCTCTACGGCTACCGGGTGCACGGTCCGTGGGACCCGTCGCAGGGACTGCGCTGCAACCCCGCGAAGCTGCTCCTGGATCCCTACGCGAAGGCGACCGTGGGTGACGTCGACTGGGGCCAGAGCCTGTTCGGCTACGACTTCGGCGACCCGGACTCGCGAAACGACGACGACTCGCTGCAGCAGATGGTGCTCGGCGTCGTGACCAACCCCTGGTTCGACTGGGAGGGCGACCGGCCGCCGCGCACGCCGTACGCCGAGACGGTCATCTACGAGGCGCACGTCAAGGGCCTCACGGCGACACACCCGGACGTGCCCGAGTCGCTGCGGGGGACCTACGGCGCGCTGGCCCATCCTGCGGTGGTCGAGCACCTCCAGGGCCTCGGCGTCACGGCCCTCGAGCTGATGCCGGTCCACCAGTTCGTGCACGACGACGTCCTGCTCCAGCGCGGCCTGCGCAACTACTGGGGCTACAACACCCTCGGCTTCTTCGCGCCGCACGCCGGCTACACGTCCGTCGCCACGCCCGGGCACCAGGTGCAGGAGTTCAAGGCGATGGTCAAGGCGCTGCACGCCGCCGGCATCGAGGTCATCCTGGACGTGGTCTACAACCACACCGCCGAGGGCAACCACCTGGGCCCGACGCTCAGCTTCAAGGGCATCGACAACCCGGCCTACTACCGGCTGGTCGACGACGACCGGCAGTACTACGTGGACTACACCGGCACGGGGAACTCGCTCAACGCCGGCAACCCGCACTCGCTGCAGCTGATCATGGACTCGCTGCGCTACTGGGTCACCGAGATGCACGTGGACGGCTTCCGCTTCGACCTGGCCTCGGCCCTGGCCCGCGAGTTCTACGACGTCGACCGGCTCGCCACCTTCTTCGAGCTGGTGCAGCAGGACCCGGTGGTGAGCCAGGTGAAGCTCATCGCCGAGCCGTGGGACGTCGGACCCGGCGGCTACCAGGTCGGCGGGTTCCCGCCCCAGTGGACGGAGTGGAACGGCGCCTACCGCGACACCGTCCGCGACTTCTGGCGCGGCGAGCACAACCTCGGCGAGCTGGCCAGCCGCCTCGCGGGATCGGCGGACCTCTACGAGCACACCGGGCGTCGCCCGGTTGCGAGCATCAACTTCGTGACGGCGCACGACGGGTTCACGCTGCGCGACCTGGTGTCCTACGAGGGCAAGCACAACGAGGCCAACGGTGAGGACGGGCGTGACGGCGCCGACGACAACCGGTCGTGGAACCACGGAGTCGAGGGGCCGAGCGACGATCCCGGAGTCAACGAGGCGCGGGCGCGCGACCAGCGGAACCTGCTCGCGACCCTGCTGCTCAGCCAGGGCGTGCCCATGCTGCTGCACGGTGACGAGCTGGGGCGCACCCAGCAGGGCAACAACAACACCTACGCCCAGGACTCCGCCGTGAGCTGGGTGGACTGGGAACGGGTCGACCGGCCGTTGTGCGACTTCGTCTCCGAGCTGACCAGGCTGCGCCGGGAGCACCCGTCGCTGCGCCGCCAGCGCTTCTTCACCGGCACGACGGTGCGGGCCGGTGAGGGGGAGCGGCTCAACGACATCGTCTGGCTCCACCCCGAGGGCCGTCCGATGGAGGACGGCGACTGGAGAGACCTGCGCACGCTGGGGATGTACCTCAACGGCGACGGCATCGCCGGACGCGACCGCCAGGGGCGCGCGATCCGGGACGACCACCTCCTGCTGCTGCTCAACGGGGACGACGCGCGGGACGTGGTCCTGCCCGACGAGGAGTACGCCGCGTCCTGGCAGGTGGTCCTCGACACCAGCGGGACCTGCCCGACGGACCAGCGCCTCGGGGCCGGCGGCCGCCTCGGCCTGCCGCACCGCTGCGTCGTGGTGTTGCGCCAGTGGCACGAGCCGGAGCCGGAGGCCGACGTCAGCCCGGCAGCGTCCGTGGCGGCCCTGGCGGAGGACCGGTGACGGCGGGCCGGGTGCCGAGCAGCACCTACCGCCTGCAGGTCCGGGAGTCCTTCGACCTCGACGCCGCGCGTGAGCTCCTGCCCTACCTCGACGAGCTCGGGGTCGGTTGGGTCTACCTCTCGCCGATCCTCGAGGCGCACCCCGGCAGCGACCACGGGTACGACGTCGTCGACCCCACCCGCGTCGACCCGGCCCGTGGCGGGCCGGACGCCCTGGCCCGGCTCTCGGCGGAGGCGCACCGCCGCGGGATGGGCGTCGTCGTCGACGTCGTCCCCAATCACGTCGGCGTCGAGAGCCCGGCGACCAACGGCTGGTGGTGGGACGTGCTCAAGCACGGCCGCGACTCCCGGTTCGCTCGCTTCTTCGACGTCGACTGGGTCGCCGGGCGGGGCCGGGTGCTCCTGCCGGTCGTCGGCGACGACGACCGCCCCGACCCGCAGGGCCCGATCGCGCACCTGCGGATCGTCGACGGGATGCTCGGCTACCACGACCACCGCTTCCCGATCGCCCCCGGGACGGACGAGGGGACCGATGACCCCCAGCAGGTCCACGACCGCCAGCACTACCGTCTGGTGAGCTGGCGCGCGGCCGACGACGACCTCGACTACCGCCGGTTCTTCGCGGTCAACACACTCGCCGGTGTGCGGGTCGAGGACCGCGACGTCTTCGAGGCCAGCCACGTGGAGATCGCGCGCTGGTTCCGCGAGCGGCTCGTGGACGGCCTGCGCGTCGACCACCCGGACGGGCTGCGGCACC
This sequence comes from uncultured Nocardioides sp., assembly GCA_964487275.1. Classification (GTDB taxonomy): domain Bacteria; phylum Actinomycetota; class Actinomycetes; order Propionibacteriales; family Nocardioidaceae; genus Nocardioides. The sequence continues at coordinate 122,722 of CAZAQE010000005.1, forward strand.
CGGCGTCGTACCTCGACGACCTGGCGGCCCTCGCCGGCGACGCCTGGGTCGTCGTGGAGAAGATACTCGAGCCCGGCGAGGACCTGCCGCCGCGCTGGCGCACGGCCGGGACGACCGGGTACGACGTGCTCGCCCTGATCGACCGGGTCCTGGTGGAGCCGTCCGGCGCCCAGGCGCTCGGTGCGCTCGACGACCGGCTCCGTGGGGACGGCCCGCCCTGGCCGGAGCTCGTGCGGGCCAGCAAGCGCCACGTCGCGGAGACGATCCTCCACGCGGAGGTTCGGCGCATCGCCCGCGAGATCGCCGTGGAGCTGGAGGTGGCCCCCGACCGCTCGTGGCGCGAGCCCGTCGAGGAGGTCCTGGTCGAGCTGCTCGCGGCCTTCCCCGTCTACCGCAGCTATCTGCCTGCCGGGCGTCACCACCTGCAGCTGGCCGCCGATGCCGTCCGCGCCGACCGCCCGGACCTCGAGGAGGCGCTCGACCTCGTGCTGCCCCTCCTCGCGGACCGCGTCCGGGCTCCCTCGCTGCGCTTCCAGCAGACGAGCGGGATGATCATGGCCAAGGGGGTCGAGGACCGGGCCTTCTACCGCCGGAGCCAGCTGACCTCGCTCAACGAGGTCGGGGGCGACCCGTCCGAGTTCTCGATCAGGTCCGACGCCTTCCACGCGTCCATGGCGCGCCGCCAGGCGACGACGCCCGAGGCCATGACGACGCTCAGCACGCACGACACCAAGCGCGGCGAGGACGTCCGAGCGCGGATCAGCGTGCTCGCGGAGGTGCCGCACTGGTGGGAGGAGACCCTCGACGCGCTCCTGGCCGTCGCGCCCGCGCCGCCGGGCGGCTTCGTCCACCTCCTGCTGCAGGCGGCGGTCGGTGCGTGGCCGATCTCGCGCGAGCGCCTGCACGCCTACGCCGAGAAGGCGATGCGCGAGGCCGGCGAGCACACCACGTGGACCGCGCCCGACCCGTCGTACGAGACCGCGGTGCACGCCTTCGTCGACGCGTTGTACGACGACCCGGCCGCGACCGCCGTCGTGGACCGGGCCGTGGCGCGGCTGGCCACCCCGGGATGGAGCAACGCGCTCGCGGCGAAGCTGCTCAGCCTCACCGTGCCGGGTGTCCCGGACCTCTACCAGGGCAGCGAGCTGTGGGAGCAGAGCCTCGTGGACCCGGACAACCGCCGGGAGGTCGACTTCGACCTGCGCCGCCGGCTGTTGTCGGCCGCTGGTGACGGCGACCCGGTCGGACGGCCCAGCGGGCCGGACGACGACGGGAGGTCGAAGCTGCACGTGGTGCGCACGGCCCTGCGCCTGCGGCGCGACCGGCCGGACCTCTTCACCCGCTACGACCCGGTGGTGGCGACCGGTCAGGCCGCGCGGCACGTGCTCGCCTTCGACCGCGGCGGCGCGCTCACCGTGGTGACCCGGATGCCGATCGGCCTCGAACGCGGCGGCGGCTGGCGGCACACGCGCCTCCACCTGCCACCGGGGGACTGGCGCGACCTGCTCACGGACCGCGCGGCAACGGCCGACGTCGGCACCGTCCTCCACGACCTGCCCGTCGCCCTCCTCGTGCGGGAGGAGCGATGACGTTCGAGGTCTGGGCGCCGCGGGCGCAGCGTGTCCGGCTCGTTCTCGACGGTGCGACGCACCCCATGACGTCGGTCGCGGGCGGGTGTTGGGCGCCCGCGACCGACCCCGGCCCCGTCCCCGACGGCACCCGCTACGGCTACCTCCTGGACGACGACGAGCAGCCCCTTCCCGACCCCCGCTCGCGACGCCAGCCGGACGGCGTGCACGGCCTCTCGGCGACCTTCGACGCCGCGGCCCACCGCTGGGGCGACGAGGGCTGGACCGGGCGTCAGCTCGCCGGAGCGACCATCTACGAGCTGCACGTCGGCACGTTCACGCGGGAGGGCACGCTCGACGCGGCGGCCACGCGGCTCAGCCACCTCGTCGGCCTCGGTGTCGGGTTCGTGGAGCTGATGCCGGTCAACGCCTTCAACGGCGTGCACAACTGGGGCTACGACGGCGTGCTGTGGTCGGCCGTGCACGAGGCGTACGGCGGCCCGGCGGCGTACCAGCGCTTCGTGGACGCCTGCCACCAGGCGGGCATCGGCGTGATCCAGGACGTCGTCCACAACCACCTCGGACCCTCCGGGAACTACCTGCCCCGCTTCGGCCCCTACCTCAAGGACGGCCGGAACACGTGGGGCGACCTCGTCAACCTCGACGGCGAGGGCTCCACGGAGGTGCGCCGCTACATCCTCGACAGCGCCCTCATGTGGCTGCGGGACCACCACGTCGACGGCCTTCGCCTCGACGCGGTGCACGCGTTGTCCGACGGCTCCGACGTGCACCTGCTGGAGGAGCTGGCGGTCGAGGTCGCTGGGCTGTCGGCCCACCAGAACCGGCCGCTCACGCTGATCGCGGAGTCCGACCTCAACGACACCCGGCTCGTCACCCCGCGCGAAGCAGGGGGCTACGGGCTCGACGCGCAGTGGAGCGACGACTTCCACCACGCGGTCCACGTCGCCCTCACCGGCGAGACCGACGGCTACTACGGCGACTTCGCGCCGCTGGGCGCGCTCGCGAAGGTGCTCGACCGTGGCTTCTTCCACGACGGCACCTTCTCGAGCTTCCGCGACCGCGACCACGGTCGTCCGGTCGACACGGACCACATGCCTGCGTGGCGGCTCGTCGTGTGCGCGCAGAACCACGACCAGGTCGGCAATCGTGCGCGAGGTGACCGCACGGCCGAGCACCTGGACGAGTCCCTGTTGCTGTGCGGTGCGTTGCTGACATTGTGCTCACCGTTCACGCCGATGCTGTTCCAGGGGGAGGAGTGGGCGGCCAGTACCCCGTTCGCCTTCTTCACCTCCCACCCCGAGCCCGAGCTGGCCCGGGCGACGGCGGAGGGCCGCCTCGCCGAGTTCGAGCGGATGGGCTGGGATCCCCAGGAGGTTCCCGACCCCCAGGACCCCACCACCTTCGAGCGGAGCCGGCTCGACTGGAGCGAGCTGCAGCAGGGCCGCCACGCCCGGGTGCTGGCCGGCTACCGGCGGCTGGCCGCCCTGCGTCGGGAGCTGCCGGAGCTCACCGATCCGCGCTTCGGCAGTGCCCGGGCCGACGAGGCGAGCCTACAGCTCACGCTGGAGCGTGGCGCGGTCGTGATGCACGTGAACCTCGGCGACGAGCCCTGGGAAGTCGGGTCCGCCGCCGAGGTCCTGTTCCGCACCGACCGGCCCGACGCACCCCCCGCCGGGGCGGAGCAGGTCGTCGTGCCGGCCGGCAACGGGGTGCTGCTCAGGCGCTGACGCGCCGGCCGGTCAGCTGGTCGGGTCGTTGTCGATGTCGCCGCGCCAGGCGCCGGTCTCGGTGCCGCGGGCCTCGATGAACTCCTTGAAGCGCTCGAGGTCGCCCTTGACGCTGCGGTTGTCGACGTTGATGGCCGAGCCGACCTTCTCGACCAGGTCCGTGGGTTGCCAGTCGATCTGCACCATGACCCGGCTCTTGCCCTCGTCGAGCTTGTGGAAGGTGACCGCGCCGGCCTGGCGGGTGTCGCCGCCGGTGCTCGTCCACGCGACGCGCTCGTCGGGGTGCTGCTCGGTGATCTCGGCGTCGAACTCCCGCTCCACGCCAGCGATGTTGGTCACCCAGTGCAGCCGCTTGTCGTCGATCTGCGTGATGGACTCGACGCCCGACATGAACTTCGGGAACGACTCGAACTGCGTCCACTGGTCGTAGGCGGTGCGGACGGGTACGTCGACGTCGATGGACTCCTGGATCTGGGTCATCTCGCTTCCTCTCCGTCGGCGCTGCGCCCCACCGTCCCGGTGGGCGTCGGCAGCCCGACTGGTCCCTTCCGAGGTACCCCGGGGCGCTGGGAGGCAGACGGCGGGATGTTGCGTCAGACCGGGAGCGTGACGTCCTCGCCCGGGTCGAGCCAGGTGATCCGGTCGGCCAGCGGAGACCGCGCCAGGACCGCCTCGGCGGGCGCGCGTCCCTGCTGGAAGTGCGACCAGCCCTCGTAGTGCACGGGTACGACGTGGGCCGGATCGACGAGCCCGATCAGCTCGGCACCCTCACGGGCGTCCATCGTGTAACGCAGCCACCCTGACAGGTAGCGGAACCGGACCGACCCGAGGTGCAGCAGCACGGTGCCGATCCGCAGCCGTGACGGCACTTCCCGCAGTGCGGGATACAGGACCGTGTCACCGGTGACCCACAGCTCGCCGTTCTCCTGGCTGGGCCAGGCCAGGGAGAAACCGATGACGGGCCCGGTGATGGGCGCGCTACCGACCGGCCCGTGCCGGCAGGGCGTCGCGGTGACGGTGATCGTCTCCTTCCCGGGCGCCTCCAGGGTCGTGGTCTCCCACGGGGCCAACCCGACCGCGCCGTTGCGGAGCTTCGCTGCTCCGATCCTCGTGGTGAGGGTCGTGCCCCACGTGGGCAGCAGTTCGCGGGCCGACGGGTCGAGGTTGTCGCCGTGGTGGTGGTGGCTGACCAGGACCGCGTCGACCTTGCCGAGCTCGCCGGGAGGGATCGACGGGCCCGCGAGCTTTCGCGACGTCGTACCCCATCCGAAGAAGTAGCGCCGCCCCGGTGGGTCGAAGGTCGGGTCGGTCAGGATCCGCCACCCGCCGACCTCGATCAACGTGGTCGGGCCGCCGATGTGCGTGATCCTCGTCTCGGACATGTGCCGACTCTAGGGAAGTGCGAGACCGTAGCATCGCTGTCCGTCATCGATGTCCGCCGAAAGGGCTCCCCGTGCGCGCCACCGCAACCGCCACCGTCAAGGCTTCCGTCGACCAGGTGTGGGCCGCGCTGTCCCACCACGAGGGCATGGCCTCCTGGGGACCCGGGATGAAGGTGTCCCTGGACAGGGAGGGCACGACGGAGCGCAACGGCGTCGGCGCCGTACGACGGATCAAGGCGCCCGGGCCCGCGCCGGCGATCGTCGAGGAGATCACCCGCTTCGAGGCCGACGGGGTGCTCGGCTACAAGGCGCTGGGCGGCGTGCCCTTCCGCAACTACAGCGGCGAGGTCGTGCTGTCCCCGGCCGGTGACGGCACCCGCATCGAGTGGACCCTCACCGCGGACCAGAGGCTGCCGGTCGTGGAGCAGGTCGCCCTGAAGGCGGTCGTGACGACGTTGCTGCAGCTCCTGGTCCGATCGGTGAGGAAGGGCTGACCTCCCGGCCCGCCCGGTCCCCGGCTCAGACCATCTCGGGGACGTGCAGGTGGGCGTAGGCGAGGTCGAACTCGTGCACGTCGGCGACGTGGCCCGCAGCCTCCTTCGCGAGCTGGGTCCGCATCTCGCCGGCTGCCGCCCTGCTGGCCTCCATGCTGTCCCGGGTCTCCCACGTGGTGGTCGCGCAGCACAGGCCGGCGTCCCGGTCCACGAGGAGGCTGGCGCTGCAGAAGCCGTCGAGCTCCTCGAGCCGGGAGAGCAGCACCGTCCGGAAGGTCTCGGTCATCGTGTCGATGTCGCCCGCCAGCCAGGACACCCGGCAGCACTCGCCGTGGTGGCTACGGTGCATGACGACGATCTCCCACGAGTCGACCTGCATCGAGGCACCGAGGATGTCGCGCCCCCGCTCACGCATCGCCCGCAGCGGGGCGTCGCCCGCCATCATCGCCTCCTCGCTCTCCCACGAGCTCGTCGCGATGCAGTGACCGGTGTCGCGGTCGACCAGCAGTGACAGGCCGCGACAGCCGTCGGTGCGGGCGAGCGTCGGTGCGGCTTCGGCCTCGACGAACCTGATGCCCGCGTCGATGTTCTCGGGCCTGCCGTGGAACGTGCTCGAGCGTGCGTACACGGCCCACTCCTCTCGGGAAGGGCGACGCCCGGCCGGCATCGCCGGTTGCCTCCCTGCCTACTCCTCGGCGCGCCCGCGCGCCATCCCTACTCGTCCGTAGGTTGCGTGGCGCGGTGGGAGAGGGCCTCGGCCACGTCGGCAGGGGTCACCTCGACCTCGGTCGGGTCTGCCTCCGCGTCGATCGAGGTCACGGGCTTCTCGGCCTGCTGGCGCGGGCGCTTCGCCTTGGCGACCGGAGACGGGTCGAGCCCCAGCTCCTCGGTGACGTTGACCGGGCGGTCCGGCGAGATGTCGACCTCGGGCTCGGGACGGGCCTCGTGGGAGGTGGGCTCGTCCTGCTGCGAGCCGATCACGCTCCGGGCGATCCGCGTCGCCGTCTCCGCGAGGGTGAACGGTGTCTTCAGTACGTGGTGGGTGATGCCCTTGACGGTGGAGATCGGGTTCATGTCGCTGGCGGTACCCGGGTGCGTGGCCTCCACCCGCGGGACGTGGATCACGACAGATTTCCTCTGGCGGGTCGTCGTACCGGCGTGGTGCTGTTCGTGGTGGGGGTGAAGGCGGTGATCGGCATCGCCCGCAACCGAGGAGCACAGCCATGACGCACTACCTGATGTCCGTGATCGGTCCGGTCGAGTACGACGACGAGTTCTTCGGCTACGGGTCGAAGGAGGAGATGGAGCAGTCGTTCGCCGAGACGGGGGCCTACAACGACCAGCTCAAGGCGGACGGCTACTGGGTCTTCGCCGGTGGGCTGCAGTCGCCCTCGAATGCGACCGTCGTCGACGGCCAGGGGGAGTCGCCGGTGGTCACCGACGGCCCCTACCTCGAGACCAAGGAGGCGATGGCCGGCTTCTGGGTGATCGACGCGCCCGACCTCGACGTCGCGATCAAGCTCGCCGCCGCCGCGTCGAAGGCGTGTCGCGGCAAGGTCGAGGTGCGCCCGTTCGACGGCCTTGCCTGAGCTGCGTGGCCGCCCGTGCCTGACCGGTCGGTGTCAGGCGTCGACCGGGCGCTCGTTGTAGGCGCCGGCGAGGTCCTGGCCGGTCAGCGCGTGGATCGCGCCCATGATCTCGTCGGTCGCCTCGCGGCGCGCCTTGCCCGGGGCCACGCCGTCGAAGCGGCCAGCGAAGTCGAGGGGCTTGCCGAAGCGGACGGTCACCTTGGCCCGACGCGGGAACCGGGAGTCGACCGGCTGGAGCTGGTCGGTGCCGAGGAGGCCGACGGGCACGACGGGTACGCCGGCGGTGAGTGCCAGCTGCGCGACGCCGGTCCGCCCGCGGTAGAGCCGACCGTCGCGGGAGCGGGTGCCCTCGGGGTAGATCCCGAAGGCGTCGCCGCGACCGAGCACCTCGAGCGCCACGTCGAGCGAGTTCAGCGCGGCGCGGGTGTCATCGCGGTCGACCGGCACCATGCCGAGCCCCTCGAACCACGCCTTGCTGATCCGGCCCTTGATCCCCGAGCCGGTGAAGTACTCCGCCTTCGCCAGGAACACCACCTTGCGGGGCGCCACGATCGGGATCACCACGCTGTCGGCGAAGCTCAGGTGGTTGCTCGCGAACAGCACCGGCCCGGTCAACGGCACGTTGTCGACGCCCTCGATGGTCGGGCGCCAGATGGCGCGCGCAAGCGGAGGGACCACGGAGTGGAGGACCTCGTACAGCACCTCTCCACCCTAGGCCGTGGTGATGGCGGTGGCGTGACGGGACGACGACCGTGGGATTGCGGAGCGAGCTCAGGCGATGAGCGACCGCGTCGGTCAGGGACGCACGGTGCCGTGGTCGGCGTCGGACATGGTCTCTCCCTCTGGGTTGCTGCATCAGGTCGTCCGCGCGAGTACCCGGCCGCCTGCCTGCGATACCCGCACCGCCGTACGTCGCGCCGACAGGAGGCGAGCAGGTCCCTGCCAGAATGCGAGCGTGGCCGACCTGACCGACACGCTCCGTCCTGCTCACGGCCAGCCCTGGCGCAACCGCCTCGCGCTGGCCCCGTTGACCAACACCCAGAGCAACGGCGACGGCACGCTGTCCGATGACGAGCACGACTGGCTGGTCGCCCGCGGACGCGGCGGCTTCGGGCTGACCGTGACCTGCGCGGCGTACGTCGCTCCCGAGGGCCGGGCGTGGCGCGGTCAGCTCGGCATCGCGAGCGACGAGCACCTGCCCGGCCTGACCCGACTCGCCCGGAGCCTGCGTGCCACCGGGACCCGGTCGGCGGTCCAGCTGCACCACGCCGGGATGCGCGCCGACGCCGCCCTCAACGGCGTACCGAACGTGGCCCCGTGGGACGAGCCCCGCAAGGAAGCGATCGCGCTGACCGCGGACGGCATCGACCGGGTCATCGCCGACTTCGTCGGCGCCGCGGTCCGGGCCGAGCAGGCGGGCTTCGACGGCGTCCAGGTGCACGGCGCCCACGGCTACCTGCTGGCGCAGTTCCTCGACGGCCGTTCGAACCATCGGACCGACGGCTACGGCGGGAGCCTCGAGGACCGGATGCGGGTGCTCCGCGAGGTGCTGACCGGCATCCGTGCCGCCACCGGGCCCGACTTCCAGCTCGGGCTCCGGCTGACGCCCGAGGGCTACGGGATCACCGTTGCCGAGGCGCGCGAGACCGCCCGCACCCTGCTGGCGACCGGGCTGCTGGACTTCCTCGACATGTCCCTGTGGGACGTGACGATGAGACCGCGCGACACCTCGGTCGACGGCCTGCTAATCGAGCACTTCTCCGACCTCCCTCGCCACGGGACGCTCCTCGGCGTCGCCGGGGGAGTGACCTCTGCGGAGGAGGCGCGCTGGTGCCTCGAGCAGGGCGCCGACTTCGTCACCGTCGGTATCGCGGCGATCCTGCACCACGACTTCGCAGCGCGCTCGCTCGCCGATCCCGCCTTCCGTGCCCGCCAGCGACCAGTGCCGGCCGCGGACCTCCGCGCCGAGCACGTCGGCCCGGCCTTCATCGACTACCTCGCTGCGGGCTGGGACGACCTCATCGCCTGAGCTGCGCCGGGCTGTGGGTGCTGCCCGCCGTCAGTGACGTGCTCTCTTCCCGGGGCGTGGTGGCCCGAGGACGAGGCGTCGTACCAGTTCGTAGAGCCCCGAGGCGATGCAGATCCCACCGATCAGGTAGCCCCAGAAGTTCGAATAGCTCCGGTAGCCGCCGTCGCCGTCGAGCCCGATGAGGTCCGACACGGCGCTCACCGCGATGAAGAACAGGCCGACCGCGCAGACCAGGCCGATTCGCTCGAGCTGTCGACGAGATGCGCTGCGCTGACGTGGGTCCACACTCTCATCCTCGGGCATCGAACCGCCTGCTGCCCGATCGTGGTCAGAGCCGGCAGCAGGCCGCTCGTCGGGCCTTGCGCTCTGAGAACGGTGCCATGGGTGCACGCAAATCGGGCGCCGCGTCATGGTCACTCGTGAGACTCTGCCCGCATGTCGTCGCCTTTGCCCAAGTTGTCTCAGGGGCCGTCGCTCTACGACTTCGTCGTCGCCCACGTCGACGCTCGCGGACGGCTTGAGGACTCGGGCATGACCCTGCCGGATGAGAACCCCCGTGGCGACGGGATCCGGTGGGCGGCGGGTGCGATGGACGGTGTGTTCGGGCACCACGTCTCCGGCGGCAATGCCACGGGCAAGGCCGCCGAGCTGACGAGGCTCATCGTCGCGGTGACCAGCAAGCGACCCAGCAGGCGACGTCTCACCAAGCTCTATCAAGCGGTCTCTGCAGAATCTGCCCTCGACTCCATCGATGAGCTGGTCGAAGAACTCGTGCGTGTGAAGGCAAGTGCGGCAGGCGTGCATGCGGTCGGCCGATGGCTTGCCGAGACCGCAAGCCATCGGAACGCGACCAAGGTCGGCCTTGCGCTGCTGGGCGCCAGCGGTGTCCATGACGCGATCGACATCGTCCGTATCCTCGGCGCCCACGAGGAGTTCACGCTCTACGCGGCGGTCGCGTTGTGCAACGGCACGGAGAACCACGAGTCCGAACTGTGGGCCCTCGCGAGATCGGTCGAGGGATGGGGACGCATCGAGTGCGTCGATCGGCTTCGCGAGACGACCAACCCTGAGGTCAAGGACTGGATCCTGCGCGAGGGCTTTCGGAACTCGATCATGTACGAGTACTTGGCGTACGCCGCTGCAACGACCGGGAACTTGCGGGCAGCGCTTGCCGCGGACGACGATCGCGAGCTGCTGACCGCCGCCGGCGAGATCCTCGACGCGCTGATCGCAGGTGGTCCTGCCGAGGACATTGACGACTACGCCGATGCCGCCGAGGCGGTTTCGCTGTATCTCGGACGGATGGCCGACCATGCATCGGCAACGACGGACTTCAACACCGTCGCGTCGATTCGCGAGTTCCTTCGCGAAGACCGCGACTGGGATGAGGCCGGGAATGGGTGGACCGGCGCCCGTCGGGTGCGGGCCATCGAACAATGCGACGGAATACTGGGACGACCACGTTGGCGAGAGACCATCGGGAACGACCTTCGCTCCTCCGACCCTGCCGTCGCGTGGAGTGCGAATCGAGCGGCCAGGACGCTCGGCGTCGACACGTTCGAGCTTCTCTTCGAGAAGGTCGTCGCGGACCCGTTCGACGGCCCGTGGTTCGAGGCCTGGCAGCAAGCAGACGAAGACCGAGCCCGACGCCTGGTCGCCTTGGCAGGAGCCAGTCTGCCGCTGAGCGAGATCGCATCGGGAATTGGGAGCTCGGACGGATTCGGGCCCGAGTTCCGCGCCCACACGGCCCTGGACTGGACTCTCCAGGACCTCCGGCGGTTCCCGACGCTTGGCGGTGAGTTGATCACGGTTGGGCTGCAGAGCCCGGTGGTTCGGAATCGCCACATGGCGCTAAAGGCGCTCGAAGCTTGGCCGACCAGGACCTGGCCGACCAGTGCTCGCGAGCTGGTGGAGCACTTGGCGAAGCATGATCCGTACGAGGCGACCCAGGAACTGGCGCGCGAGCTGGTCAACCGTTTCTAGATCATCAGGACGGCCAGGACGGCTCCTCACGATGTCGGGGCGTTGTCTCGGAGCCGACGATGCCTCACCGCGCCCGGTTGCCCCAGCCCCCGGTCCGCGCCGCCGCAGCGACAGCCGCCGCGACCGCCGGCAGGTCCTCCCGCACCAACCCGCACGTGACCCGGACGTGCGGGTCGTCGGGGAGCAGCTGGAAGGGGGAGCCCGCAGCGACGCCGATGCCCTGGCTGGCGAGCCGGACGAGCGCGGCCTCCTGGTCGTGGACGGGAACCCACACGTTGAGGCCCTCGCCCCCGCCCACCTCGACGCCCTCGGCGGCGAGCGCGGCGACGAAGGCGGTACGACGGGCGGCGTACGCGACCCGGGCGGCCTCGACCTCGGCGCGGGAGCCGGGGTCGGTGAGCAGGTGGAGCAGGATCCGCTGGAGCAGGCGGCTGCTCCAGCCCTGGCCGAGCTGGCGCAGGTGGCGCACGCCGTCGACGACGGGTGCAGGGCCGCTCAGGGCGGCGAGGCGCAGGTCGGGGCCGTGCGACTTCGCGTAGCTGCGGATGTGCACGGTCCGGCCGGGCAGGTGGGTGGCGAGAGTGGCCGGCGCCGGGCCGCCCAAGGCGCTTGCTGAGTCGTCCTCGACGACGAGCACGTCGTGCCGACCGAGCAGCGCCGCCAGCTCCGCGGCGCGCCCGGTGCTCATCGAGATGCCGGTCGGGTTCTGGGCGCGCGGTTGCAGGACAACCGCGGCGACCGGCTCCGCCAGCGCTGCCTCGAGATCCCCGGGCAGGAGACCCTCCGCATCGAGCGCCACCCCGACGACCACCGCGCCGAGGGCCTCGAGCAGGTCGAGCAGGGGCGGGAATCCGGGGTGCTCGACGACCACCCGGTCGCCGTACTGCAGGCGGCTGCGGAGGACGAGCTCCAGCCCGTCCATCGCCCCGTCGACGACGGTCAGTGCCTCCGGCTCGTAGGGCCAGGAGGCGAGCAGGGCATCGCGCAGCTCGGGGAGCACGGGGTCATCGAGGTAGGAGTGCGGCGTGCCGGCGGTGGTGAGGGCCTGCAGGGCGCCGCCGAGGGCGGGCAGCAGCTCCTCGTCCGGCACGCCGGTCGAGAGGTCGAGGGGGAAGGCGGCCGGCTTCTCCAGCGCCTGCTGGTAGCGCCCGGTGCGCGGGGCGGAGGTGTCGGCGACGAGCGTGCCGCGGCGCCCGGCCGTCCGCAGGGTCCCGGCGCGGGTGAGCAGAGCCCAGGCGGCGCTGACGGTGGTGGGGGAGAGGGCGAGCTCGTGGGCCAGCTCGCGGATCGGCGGCAGGCGGTCGCCGGGTGCCAGTAGTCCGTCGCGGATCGCCCGGCCCACGGCCGCGGCCAGGCCCTTGGACGTCGGCTCGGCGAGCCGCGTCTCGATCCCGGAGATGAGCTCCTTCGACGACGTCGACATCTTTGCAACATAGCAATAGACGCTTTGATGTGGCTATCGGTGAAACATAATCTGTTGCGCATGAGCACCCGCATCTCGCACTGGATCGAGGGCCGCGTCGTCGCTGGCACCTCGGGTCGCACCGCCGACGTCCACAACCCCGCCACCGGCGCCGTCACCGGGCAGGTCGACCTCGCCTCGACCGCCGAGGTCTCCGCGGCGGTCGCGACCGCGGTCGAGGCCGCGAAGCAGTGGCGCAGCTCGTCGCTCTCGCAGCGCTCCGGTGTCGTCTTCGCCTTCCGCCAGCTGCTCCACGACCGCGCCGACGAGCTGGCCCGGATCATCACCGCCGAGCACGGCAAGGTGCACGCCGACGCGCTCGGCGAGATCGCCCGCGGACTGGAGAACGTGGAGTTCGCCGCCGGCGTCCCACAGCTGCTCAAGGGCGGCTTCTCCGAGCAGGCCGCGAGCGGCGTGGACGTCTACAACATCCGCCAGCCGCTCGGCGTCGTCGCCGGCATCACGCCCTTCAACTTCCCGGCGATGGTCCCGCTGTGGATGTGCGCCAACGCGATCGCCTGCGGCAACGCGTTCGTGCTCAAGCCGAGCGAGAAGGACCCGTCGGCCGCGCTCTTCCTGGCGCAGCTGTGGCAGGAGGCCGGCCTGCCGGACGGCGTCTTCTCCGTGGTGCACGGCGACAAGGAGGCGGTCGACGCGCTGCTGACCCACCCGGACATCGCGGCGGTCAGCTTCGTCGGCTCCACCCCGATCGCGCAGTACATCTACGAGACCGGCACGGCTCACGGCAAGCGGGTCCAGGCCCTCGGCGGCGCCAAGAACCACGCCCTCGTGCTCCCCGATGCCGACCTCGACGTCGCCGCCGACGCGATCGTCTCCGCCGCCTACGGTGCGGCCGGCGAGCGCTGCATGGCGCTGTCCGTCGCGGTCGCCGTCGGCGACATCGCCGACCCGCTGGTCGAGGCGATCGCGGTGCGCCTGCCCAAGCTCGTCGTGGGCGACGGCGCGGAGCCGGGGACCGACATGGGGCCGCTCATCACGCGCGAGCACCGCGACAGGGTGGCGTCGTACGTCGACTCCGGCGAGGCGCAGGGTGCGAGCGTCGTCGTCGACGGCCGCACCGCGGACGTCCCCACCGACGGCTTCTTCCTCGGCACGACCCTGCTCGACCACGTCACCCCCGAGATGACCTGCTACCGCGACGAGATCTTCGGCCCGGTGCTCGGCGTGGTCCGCGTGGCGACCTACGAGGAGGGTCTCGAGCTGATCAACAGCAACCAGTTCGCCAACGGCACCGCGATCTTCACCCGCGACGGCGGCGCGGCCCGGCAGTTCCAGTTCGACGTCGAGGTCGGCATGGTCGGCATCAACGTCCCGATCCCGGTGCCGGTCGCCTACTACTCGTTCGGTGGCTGGAAGGACTCCCTCTTCGGCGACACCCACATGTACGGCCCGGAGGGCATCAACTTCTACACCCGCGGCAAGGTCGTCACCTCGCGCTGGCCCGACCCGGCCACGTCGAGCGTCGACCTCGGCTTCCCGCGCACCCGCTGAGGAGCCCCGGTGATGAGCCACGCCACCTCCGACAGCCTCCTGCCGTCGTACGACGCCGAGACGATCCGCCGCCTCGACAAGGCCCACGTCTTCCACTCCTGGTCGGCCCAGGCACAGATCGCGCCCCTCCCGGTCACGCGGGCGGAGGGCAGCTACTTCTGGGACGCCGACGGCAACCGGTTCCTCGACTTCTCCTCGCAGCTGGTCAACGTCAACATCGGCCACCAGCACCCGCGCGTGGTGGCCGCGATCCAGGAGCAGGCGGGCCGGCTGGCCACGCTCGCGCCCGGCTTCGCCAACGACGTGCGGGCCGAGGCCGCCCGGCTGGTCGCCGACGTCGCCCCCGCCGACCTCGACAAGGTGTTCTTCACCAACGGCGGCGCCGAGGCCAACGAGAACGCGATCCGGATGGCGCGCGTGCACACCGGCCGGCACAAGGTGCTCTCCGCCTACCGGAGCTACCACGGCGCCACGGCCGGCGCGATCGCGCTGACCGGCGACCCGCGGCGCTGGGCCTCCGAGCCCGGCATCTCCGGAGTGGTCCGCTACTGGGGCCCGTACCTCTACCGCTCGGCGTTCCACGCCACCACCGAGGCCGAGGAGTGCGAGCGCGCCCTGGCCCACCTGCGCGACCTGGTCGCTGTCGAGGGCCCGCAGACGATCGCGGCGATCATCCTCGAGACCGTGGTCGGCACCAACGGCATCCTGGTCCCGCCGGAGGGCTACCTCGCGGGCGTCCGGGCGCTGTGCGACGAGTTCGGCATCGTGATGATCGCCGACGAGGTGATGGCGGGATTCGCCCGTTGCGGTGAGTGGTTCGCGGTCGACCGGTGGGGCGTCGTACCCGACCTGATCACGTTCGCGAAGGGCGTGAACTCCGGCTACGTCCCGCTCGGCGGCGTCGTCATCTCGGAGCGGATCGCCGCGACCTTCGCCGACCGTCCGTTCCCCGGCGGCCTCACCTACTCGGGCCACCCGCTGGCCTGCGCGTCGGCGGTCGCGTCGATCAACGTGATGCGCGAGGAGAAGGTCGTCGAGAACGCCCGCCGCCTCGGCGACGAGGTGATCGGCCCCGCCCTGCGCGCCCTTGCCGGGAAGCACCCGAGTGTCGGCGAGGTCCGCGGCCTGGGTGTCTTCTGGGCCCTCGAGCTGGTCCGCGACCGTACGACGCGCGAGCCGCTCGTGCCCTTCAATGCCTCCGGTCCCGACGCGGCGCCGATGGCGGCCTTCGCGGCGGCGTGCAAGGCCGGCGGGGTGTGGCCGTTCGTGCACTTCAACCGCACGCACGTCGTGCCGCCGTGCACGACCAGCGACGAGGACGTGCTGGCCGGCATCGCCGTGCTCGACGCGGCGCTCGACGTCGCCGATTCGTACTGCGCCTGACCCTTCCCGGAGGGATCAGGAGTCGAAGCCCAGCCCCAGCCGGTCCAGGGTGCGCAGCCACAGGTTCCGGCGCCCGGTGGCGTCCGCTCGGGCGGACGCCCACCGGGTCAGCTGGATGCCGGTCCAGGCCAGCGGCTCGGGCGGGAAGGGCAGCGGCTTCTCCCGCACCATCGCGAGCCGGGTGCGCGCGGTCTCCTCGCCGGACAGCAGGTCGAGCATCACCTCGGCCGCGAAGCGGGACGCGCCGACGCCGAGCCCGGTGAAGCCGGCGGCGTACGCGACCTGCCCACGCTTCGCGGTGCCGAAGAACGCGCAGAACCGGGTGCAGGTGTCGATGACCCCGCCCCACCGGTGGCTGAAGCCGACATCGGTGAGCTGCGGGAAGGTCTCGTAGAAGTGCTCCGCCAGGACCCGGTGGGTCGCCGGACGCTGCTCGTGGCCGGGGGCGATGCCTTTGCCGAAGTGGTAGACGGCGTCGTACCCGCCCCACAGGATGCGGTCGTCCGCGGTGAGCCGGTAGTAGTGGAAGAGGTTGCCGGAGTCGGCGACCCCGCACCGCTCGTTCCAGCCCAGCGACGCGAGCTGGCCGGCGCTCAGTGGCTCGGTCGCGAGGACGTGGTCGTAGACCGGTACGACGCGCGCCGACACCCGGCGCAGCAGGCCCGGGAAGGCGTTGGTCGCCATCGCGACGCGGCGGGCCCGGACGGTCGCACCGTTCGCCGTGGTCGCCTCGACGACGCCGGTGGCTCCCTTGCGGCGGAGTCGGGAGATCGAGGTCCCCTCGGCGATCACCCCGCCCAGCGACTCGACCGCGTCCGCCAGCCCCCAGGCCAGTCGCGCCGGGTCGACCATCGCGCACCCTTCGGCGTCCAGCCGGCCGGCGAGGTAGGTGGGGGAGTCGACCATCGCCCGCACCGCCGAGGAATCGAGGAAGCCGTCCTCATCAGGAGCGAGCCACTCGACCTCGTGCGGCCGCGTGGCGACCGAGAGCTGGCCGGTCCGCCGGAAGTCGCAGTCGATGCCGTGGCGCTCCACGGCCGCCTCGATGGCGTCGAGGTTCTCGAGACCGAGGCGTTCCAGCTCGTCGTACTCCTCGGGCCAGCGGTCGCGTCCGTTGTCCTCGCCGTGGGTGAGGCTGGCCTCGCAGAAGCCGCCGTTGCGGCCGGTGGCCTGCTCGGCGATCCGGTCCCGCTCGACGACGAGGACCGAACGACCCGGCTCCCGCTCGAGCGCGCAGAGGGCGGTCCACAGGCCGGTGAAGCCGCCGCCGACGACGAGCAGGTCGACCTCGGTCGCCCCACCCACCTCGGTGCTCACCGCAGGGCGCGGCGCCGGACGGTCGGGGGTGTCCAGCCACAGCACCCGCGGTGCGGCGGCGTCGGCGCGGGCATGGGCGGTCGACGGGCTCACTGCTCGCGCTGACCCCACGGGGCGCCGTACGCCGTCAGCAGGTCGAGGAAGGGCACCGCGTCGAAGGCCTCCGGCCCGAGCACGCCGGTGCCCTGCCACACGCCGGTGGCGAGCAGCTCGAGCGCGACGACCGGGTTGACCGCGGTCTGCCAGACCACGCACTGGTGGCCGTACTCGCGCATGGACCACTCGTTGTCGACGACGTGGTAGAGGTACGTCGACCGGGGCGCCCCGTCCTTGCCCGTGCCCGTGACCCACAGCCCGGCGCAGGTCTTGCCCGTCATCCGGGGGCCGATCGTGGCCGGGTCGGGCAGCACGGCCGCGACCACGTCGCGTGGCGACACCTCGACCCCTTGACCCGCACCTTCTCGGTGCGGTCGAGGCCGAGCGTGTGGAGCACCTTGAGGATGGTGATGAACTCCTCGCCGAGGCCGTACTTGAAGGTCGCTCGGCGGCAGTCGATCCAGCGCGGCATGAGGAGCACCTCCTCGTGCTCGACGTTGACGCACTCGACCGGGCCGATGCCCTCCGGGAAGTCGAAGACCTCCGGCTCGCTGAACGGGGGAGTCGTGAACCAGCCACGGTCCTTCTCCCACACGACCGGCGGGTTGAGGCACTCCTCGATCGTGGTCCACATGGAGAACGACGGCGCGAAGACCTCCTTGCCGTCGTCGTCGGTCACGACCAGGTTGGCGCCGTCGCGGGTGCCCAGCTCGTCGATCTCGGAGAAGAGGTGGTCGGCGGCGTAGCGGGCGAAGACGTCGGACAGGCCCGGCTCCACGCCGATCCCGACGAGGGCGAGCCGGCCGGCCCGCTCCCACTCCGCGGCCTGCGCGAACTGCTCGTCACCCAGCTTCACCCCGACCCGTTCGTACGGCGCCTCGGGGTGCGGCCGCGAGAGCGACATCGCCATGTCGAGGTAGTCCGCACCCGCGGCGAAGGCACCCTCGAACACCGGCATGTCGAAGACCGGATCGACGGCGTTCATCACGTGCGTGATCCCGTGCTCGCGGCAGAGTGCGGTGACGGACTCCGCGGAGGACGCGTCGACCCGGGCTGCGACGTAGCGCGGATCGGTGGCGGCGGCTGTCTCGGCACGGGCGAGGTCGTAGTCAGCGATCACGATGCGCTCGAAGAAGTCGCGGCGCGCGGCGATCGCGGCGAACGCGCTCCCGACGCCGCCGGCGCCCACCAGCAGGATCCTCATCGCGGTCACTCGCCCGTGAAGGACATGACGTGCTTGATGCGCGTGTAGTCCTCGAGTCCGTACATCGACAGGTCCTTGCCGTAGCCCGAGTGCTTGAAGCCGCCGTGCGGCATCTCCGACACGAACGGGATGTGCGTGTTGATCCAGACCACGCCGAAGTCGAGCTTGCGCGACATCCGCATCGCTCGGCCGTGGTCCCTCGTCCACACGCTGGAGGACAGGCCGTACTGCACGCCGTTGGCGAAGCGCAGCGCCTCGGCCTCGTCGGCGAAGCGCTGGACGGTGATGACCGGCCCGAAGATCTCCTGCTGGATCGCCTCGTCGTCCTGGCGAAGCCCGGAGACGACGGTCGGGTCGTAGAAGTAGCCGCCCTCGCCACCGGCGATCGTCGGCCGGGTGCCGCCGGCGTCGATGCTCGCGTGGTCGGGCAGCCGGTCGACCATGCCGCTGACGCGCGCCAGCTGGTCGGGGTTGTTGAGGGCGCCGTAGAGGACGTCGGGGTCGTCGGGCATGCCGGTGCGGGTGCCGCGGGCCTGCTCGGCGAGAGCGGCCACCAGGTCGTCGTACACGCCCTCGGCGGCGAGGACGCGGGTGGCGGCGGTGCAGTCCTGGCCGGCGTTGAAGTAGCCGGCAACCGCGATCGCCTCGGCCGCCGCGGCGACGTCGGCATCGTCGAAGACGACGACGGGCGCCTTGCCGCCGAGCTCGAGGTGGACCCGCTTGAGGTCCGCGGCTGCGGATCCCGCGACCTCCATGCCGGCCCGCACCGACCCGGTGATCGCGACCATCTGCGGGGTCGGGTGCTCGACCAGCGCGCGGCCGGTCGTGCGGTCGCCGCAGACGACGTTGAGCACGCCCGGTGGCAGGAATTCGTTGGCCAGCTCGGCCAGCAGCACGGTGCTCGCGGGCGTGGTGTCGCTCGGCTTGAGCACGATCGTGTTGCCGGCGGCGAGGGCCGGGGCGATCTTCCAGATCGCCATCATCAGCGGGTAGTTCCACGGCGTCACCTGCGCGACGACGCCGATCGGCTCGCGGCGGATCCACGACGTGTGGTCCTTGAGGTACTCCCCGGCACTGCGTCCCTCCAGCACCCGCGCGGCTCCCGCGAAGAAGCGGAGCTCGTCGACCGCGGGCGGCAGCTCCTCGTCGCGGGTGATGCCGATCGGCTTGCCGGTGTTCGCGCACTCCGCCTGCACGAATTCCTCGGCCCGGTCCTCCAGCGCCTGCGCCATCCGCAGCAGCGCCTCCTGGCGCTCCTTCGGCGTCGTGTCGGCCCAGCCGCCGTCGAAGGCCCGCTCCGCGGCGCGCATCGCCCGGTCGACATCCTCGGCCCCGCTGGCGGGCGCGGTCGCGTAGGCCAGTCCGGTGGCGGGGTTGACGACGTCGTACGTGGCGCCGGAGGCGGCGTCGACGGAGGCACCGTCGATCACGTTGCGGAGGATGGTCATGCGGGGAGCGTAGTCAGGATCTCGACGACTTGAAAGGGAGTTGGCGACGAAATCCGTTGCCATATGCCGTTACAGCCACGAAATCGCTTGCTCATTTCCTGAATCAAGGGGAGGATGATGGTCGTGTACGACGAGACCGCGCACAGCGCCCTGCAAGCCTCCGCCCGGGACCACCTGTGGATGCACTTCACCCGCATGTCGTCCTACGACACCGCCGACGTCCCCGTCATCGTGCGGGGCGAGGGTGCGTACGTCTGGGACGCCCAGGGTCGCAAGTACCTCGACGCGCTGGGCGGGCTCTTCGTCAGCCAGCTCGGCCACGGCCGGACCGACCTGGCGGAGGCCGCGGCGAAGCAGGCCTCCGAGCTGGCGTTCTTCCCGCTCTGGTCCTACGCCCACCCGACCGCCATCGAGCTCGCGGCCAAGATTGCCGGCTACGCGCCGGGCGACCTCAACCGGGTGTTCTTCACCTCCGGTGGCGGCGAGGCCGTCGAGTCGGCCTGGAAGCTCGCCAAGAACTTCTTCAAGCTCACCGGCAAGCCCATGAAGCACAAGGTCATCAGCCGCGCGATCGCCTACCACGGCACGACCCACGGCGCCCTCTCGATCACCGGCCTGCCGGGCCTCAAGGCGCCCTTCGAGCCGCTGGTGCCCTCGACCTTCCGGGTGCCCAACACCAACGCCTACCGCGCCTCCGAGATGACCGGCGGCTTCCTCGACGGCTCCGACCCCGAGGCCTTCGGCCGCTGGGCCGCCGACCAGATCGCCGTCGCGATCGAGAACGAGGGCCCCGACACCGTCGCCGCCGTCTTCCTCGAGCCGGTCCAGAACGCCGGCGGCTGCTTCCCGCCGCCCCCGGGCTACTTCGACCGGGTCCGTGAGATCTGCGACCAGTACGACGTCCTGCTCGTCTCCGACGAGGTGATCTGCGCCTACGGCCGGCTGGGCCACATGTTCGGCGCGGAGCGCTACGGCTACCAGCCCGACATCATCACCTCGGCCAAGGGCATCACCTCCGGCTACGCCCCCCTCGGCGCGATGATCGCCAGCGACCGGATCTACGAGCCCTTCGCGCACGGCACCGAGACCTTCCTGCACGGCTACACCTTCGGCGGCCACCCGGTCTCCACCGCGGTCGCGCTGAAGAACTTCCAGATCTTCGAGGACGAGAAGATCAACGAGGGTGTCCGCGAGCGCGAGGGAGCGTTCCGCGGCACCCTGGAGAAGCTGCTCGACCTGCCGATCGTCGGCGACGTCCGCGGCGACGGCTTCTTCTACGGCATCGAGCTGGTCAAGGACAAGGCCACCAAGGAGACCTTCGACGAGGCCGAGTCCGAGCGCCTGCTGCGCGGCTTCCTCTCCAAGGCCCTGTACGACGCCGGCCTCTACTGCCGCGCCGACGACCGGGGCGACCCGGTTATCCAGCTCTCGCCGCCGCTCATCTGCGACCAGTCGCACTTCGACGAGATCGAGCAGAAGCTGCGCTCGGTCCTCACCGAGGCGGCCGGCCTGCTGTAGCCACAGCCGGGGACCGGAACGGGCCCCTGTCGCGCAACCGAGTGGGTGAGCGCGACAGGGGCCCGTTTCGTTTGCGCGCGGCCGGTGCAACGTGCTCGAACTGCTCGATCGATCGGATTGCGCAGGACCGGGGACCGAATGCCTGCTCGAACTGCTCGATCGAACGGTTTGAGCAGGACCGGCGGCCGAATGCCTGCTCGAACTGCTCGATCGAACGGTTTGAGCAGGACCGGCGGCCGAATGCCTGCTCGAACTGCTCGATCGAACGGTTTGAGCAGAGCCGGCGGCCGAATGCCTGCTCAAACCGTTCGATCGAGCGGATTGCGCAACGGCGTGACCCCGTGCCGTCGTACGTCAGGCCGGCTGCTTCCTCCGCGTGGCCAGCATGTTGCCGGCCACGATCGACAGCGAGATCAGGAACATGATCGTGCCGATGACGTTGACCTGCATCGGCACGCCGCGCTGGCTGACGCCCCACACGTACATCGGGAAGGTCACCGTCTGGCCGGCGTTGAGGTTCGTGATGATGAAGTCGTCGAACGACAGGGAGAAGCTGAGGAGCGCGGCGGCGGCGATGCCGGGGAAGACCAGCGGGAAGGTGATCCGCCAGAAGGTCGTCGACTCGCTCGCGTAGAGGTCCATCGCGGCCTCCTCGAGGTTGCCGTCGAGCCCGGCGAGGCGCGCCTTGACCGTGACGATGACGAACGACAGGCAGAACATCACGTGGGCGATGAAGATCGTCACCAGACCCAGCTTGCCGCCGAAGCCGGCGGACACGAAGAGGGCGAGCAGCGAGGAGCCCATCACGATCTCGGGGGAGGCCATCGGCAGGAAGATGATGGTGTTCATCGCCGAGCGGCCGTGGAAGCGGTGGCGCACGAGAGCGAAGGCCGCCAGGGTGCCGAGGATCGTGGCCACGAGGGTCGCGGCGAGTCCGATCCCGATGCTGCGAAGGACCGCCTCGCACATCCCGTCCGGCTCGCAGACGTTGGCCCAGTTGCTGAAGGTGAAGGACTGGAAGGCGTAGACGTTGCGCGACTCGCTGTTGTCGTTGAAGCTCATCAGCATCACGATGGCGATCGGCACGAACATGTAGACGAGCACGAGGAGCCCGGCCGCGAGCACCAGGTGCTCGCCGATCCACCGTCCGATGCGCTGCAGGCCGCTCACAGCAGTTCCTCCGTCCCCGCCTTGCGGATGTAGATGACGACCAGCGCGACGATGATCGCCATCAGGGTCACGGAGAGGGCGCCCGCGGCGGCGTAGTCGCCGGTGTCGGTGAACAGGTCCTGGATGACGTTGCCGACCATCCGCTGGTTGGTGCTGCCGAGCAGCTGGGCGTTGATGTAGTCACCGGCGGCGGGGATGAAGGTCAGCAGCGTGCCGGCCACGACGCCGGGCATCGACAGCGGCAGCGTGACCCGCAGGAACCCGCGTGACGGTGAGGCGTAGAGGTCTCCCGCGGCCTCGATGAGCCGTACGTCGATCTTCTCGAGGCTGGCGTAGAGCGGCAGCACCATGAACGGCAGGAAGTTGTAGACCAGGCCAGCGATCACGGCGACCGGCGTCGCGAGCAGCCGGTCGTCGTCGCCCATGAGGTGCAGCGTCTGCAAGGCGTCCACGACGAAGCCGTCGTCGGCGAGGATCAGCTTCCACGACAGGGTGCGGACGAGGAAGCTGGTGAAGAAGGGGGCGATCACCAGCACCAGCAGGAGCGTGCGCCACCTGCCCGCCTTGAACGCGATGGCGTAGGCCAGCACGTAGCCGAGCACCAGGCAGATCAGGGTGGCGATGCCGGCGTACACGAGGGAGCGCGACAGTTCGTCCCAGTGCTCGCTGATCGCGTTGCCGAAGTTCGCGACGTGGTAGGTCACGTCGTACCCGGTCAGCACCGAGCCCTCGGGGTCGTAGAGGCTGGTCGCGAGCAGTGAGTAGAACGGGATGACGAAGAAGACGCCGAGCCACAGGGCCGCTGGCAGCATCAGCCAGTAGCCGGTGAAGCGGCCCCTGCGCATCAGATCTCCTCCAGGGCGCCGGCGTTGACGTCCTGGTCGGCCGGCAGGAGGAAGGCGAACTCGGGGCGCCACGACACGTCGACGCGGGTGCCGTGCTCGAGGATCCTGCGGCGGCCGGTGTTCTGCTCGAAGGCCATCAGCTCCTGGCCCCACGGCATCCGCACGAGGTACTGCGTGCTGACCCCGACGAAGCTCACGTCGGTGATGACCCCGCCGGGCAGGTGGTTGCCCGGCGCGTCGATCGGCTCGCCCTCGGGCGCGACCAGGACCTTCTCGGGGCGGATGCCGATCCAGCCGTTGCCGCTGCGCACGTGCGCCCGGTCCGTCGGGATGGAGACCTGGGTGCCGTGCATGTCGACGCGTACGACGTCGCCCTCGGCAGCCGTCACCGTGCCCGGGATCAGGTTGGACTGGCCGAGGAAGTTGGCCACGAAGGTGGTGCGCGGGTTCTCGTACAGCTCGGTGGGGGAGCCCATCTGCTCGATCACGCCGCCGTTCATGACCGCGATGGTGTCGGCCATCGTCATGGCCTCTTCCTGGTCGTGCGTGACGTGCACGAAGGTGAGGCCGACCTCGGTCTGGATCCGCTTGATCTCGATCTGCATCGCGCGGCGCAGCTTGAGGTCGAGGGCGCCCAGTGGCTCGTCGAGCAGCAGCACCTCGGGGCTGTTGATCAGGGCCCGGGCGAGGGCGACGCGCTGCTGCTGGCCGCCGGACATCTGCGGCGGCTTCTTGCGGGCCTGTCCCTCCAGCTCGACCAGCTCGAGCATCTCCTGCACCTGGCGGTCGACGTCCTTCGCTCCACGCCGGCGCAGGCCGAAGGCGACGTTCTCGTGGATGTCGAGGTGTGGGAAGAGGGCATAGTTCTGGAAGACCGTGTTGACCGGGCGCCGGTAGGGCTTCTCCCAGGTGATCTCGTCGTTGCCGAGGTGGATCGTGCCCGACGTCGGCGACTCCAGCCCGGCGACCATCCGCAGGGTGGTGGTCTTGCCGCAGCCGGAGGGGCCGAGCAGGGCGAAGAAGGTGCCGGCCGGCACCTCCAGGTCGAGCGAGCGCACGGCGGTGAAGGTCGCGAACTCCTTCGTCAGCGCGGTCAGCCGGAGGTTGCGGGGCTCTCCGGACGAGCGGTGGGCGGGGGCGTCGGTGCGGTCAGCCGCCAGTGACATCGGCGTAGTCCTTCTCGTAGGCGCGGACCTGGAACTCCTCGAGTGCCATGAACGTGTGTGTCGTGGCCAGGGACTCGGCAGTCGGGAAGATCAGCGGGTTGTCGACGAGGCTCGGGTCGACCTTCTCCATCGCCTCCTGGGCGCCCTTGACCGGGCAGATGTACCAGACCCAGGCGGCGAGCTTCGCGGCCACCTCGGGCTCGTAGTAGTAGTTGATCCACTCCTCGGCACTGGTCTGGTGCGTCGCGAGGTTCGGCACGAGCATGTTGTCGGACCAGATCATCTGGCCCTCCTCGGGCGCCACGAAGACGAGGTTCTCGTCCTCGGCGGCTGCTACGTCACCGGACCACGCCTCGCAGGCAAGGACGTTGCCGGCGGCGAGGTCCTGGATGTACTCGTTCCCGGTGAAGGCGCGGATCTGGCCGTCGCTGCGGGCCTTCCTGATCCGGTCGACCGCGTTGTCCCACTGCTCGTCGGTGAACTTCGCCGGGTCGTCGCCCTGGGCGAGCAGGGCGAGGCCCATCGTGTCGCGCATCTCGGTCAGCAGGGTCACGCGACCCCTGAGGTCCTTGCGGGAGAGCAGCTCCTCGAAGGAACGCACCTCCTTGACCTTCGACTTGTTGTAGGCGATGCCGGTGAGGCCGCTCTGCCAGGGAGCGGAGTACTGCCGGTCCGGGTCCCAGCCCACGTCGGCCAGGGAGTCGATCAGGTTGGCGTGCAGGTTCGGCACCTTGGTCTTGTCCAGCGGCTGGATCCAGCCGACCTGGATCATCCGCGCCGCCATCCAGTCGGTCAGCATGAACATGTCGCGCTTCGAGGACTGGCACGAGCCGAGCTGGTTGACCACCTTGGCGAAGAACTCGAGGTTGTCGTTGACGTCGGCCGTGTAGGACACCTCGATGCCGGTGCGCTTCTGGAACTCGGTGAGCGTCGAGACGTAACCGTCGTCGTCCTCGTCCATGTAGCCCGGCCAGTTGGACACGACGAGGCGCCGGTCCGACGCGGACAGGTCGCGCGTCGTACACGTGGCGGGGTCCTGCTTGCGGTCGGGCGTGCCGAACAACGGCAGTACGCCGAGGCTGGCGGCGCCGAGTGCGACCCCTGCGCCACCGCGCAGGGCAGCCCTGCGACTGATTCCGGGCGAGCCGGCCAAGCTCCCACCTCCCTTGGACTGTCTGCGCATCGTGACATGGCGCAGGTCACATGACAAGGGATTCCGTGGTCAGTTGATGTGATTGCAACGAAATCCGAACATGCGCGTTGCGCGGCGCGCTCCGGACCTGTGAGGATTCGGGGGTGACCAAGCCCAAGCCCGCTCCGTTGGACGACGTCTCCAAGGCGATCATCGCCGAGCTCCAGGAGGACGGACGCCGCTCCTATGCCGCCATCGGCAAGGCCGTGGGACTCTCCGAGGCCGCCGTGCGGCAGCGCGTGCAGCGGCTCACCGACAGTGGCGTGATGCAGGTCGTCGCCGTCACCGACCCGCTCGAGATGGGCTTCGCGCGCCAGGCGATGATCGGCATCAAGGCCACCGGCGAGCTGGAGCCGATCGCCGACGCGCTGGCCGAGCTTGATGAGGTGGACTACGTCGTGATCACGGCCGGCACCTTCGACCTGCTGGCCGAGGTGGTGTGCGAGAGCGACGAGCACCTGCTGCAGATCATCTCCAGCGGGATCCGGCGGATCCCCGGCGTGCTGTCGACCGAGGCGCTGGTCTACCTGCGGCTGCGCAAGCAGACCTACTCGTGGGGCGTGCGCTGAGCGAGTAGCCGCGCGCGGACGCGGTGGAGCCGGGGGAGCAGCAGGTAGACCACGATCGGGACGGCGATGCTCGCCATCACCAGCGTGCGCAGCACCGTGTTGGTGTCCTGCAGCAGCGAGCCAACGGTCAGGTTCAGCAGGGTGAGGGTCGGGAACACGGCGATCCAGATCATCAGGGCGAGCTGGTGCCGGCTGGGTGCGGCGACGGGTCGCGTCGCGGTGGCAGCGGGTGGGGTGGTCGACATCGAGGTCTCCTCGGGCTGGGTCCGCCCCGGGATCGCCGGGCGGAGGCTCCGGGTACAAGCGCGGCGGGCCGCCGGTGATTCCCGGCCCGCGATCACCGGCCCCGTGGGCCCGCTCTGCCAAGGCGCCAGCGCGCCGGTGACGTCCCCCGAGCGCCCGGCGGGCCGCCCGCCTGTGCGCCGAGCGCCCGTACGCCCTACCATCGCTGCATCGGACGTGGGGCTGGTGATCACATGGGCATGCGCTTGAGCAGGATCTGGATGACGCGCGGCATCGCCGCAGGCGTCATCGCCTTCGTGGTCGGCGCGTGGGCCGTCGGCCTCGCGATCGGCAACGACCGGCCCGCCGAGGACCGCGAGACCGGGCCCGCCTCTCCCGAGAGCTCGCTCTCGCCGAGCGAGGAGCCCTCGGTGATGGGAGAGGTCGAGGACCGGCCTCGTCCGAGCGGGAGCCCGTCCGCCAGTCCCACCGACCCCGTCGGCGTGGTGCCGGCGGCGGAGACGGATGACGCCGACGAGCCGGAGGCCGAGGAGCCTGCGGACGACGACCCGCGCACGCCGAAGCCCTCGGCCAAGCCGTCGGGCTCGCCGAAGCCCCGCCCGTCGGGGACGCCGACGACGACGCCCTCGCCCAGCCCGACCGGACCCGACTGCCGCGACCTGAGCGAGGTCGTCGA
This sequence comes from uncultured Nocardioides sp., assembly GCA_964487275.1. Classification (GTDB taxonomy): domain Bacteria; phylum Actinomycetota; class Actinomycetes; order Propionibacteriales; family Nocardioidaceae; genus Nocardioides. The sequence continues at coordinate 149,316 of CAZAQE010000005.1, forward strand.
CTGCGTGCTGGCTCCGATCACGACGAAGCCGTGACGGATCAGGCGGTGGCCGTCTGCCGCGGGAGCAGCTCGAACACCTTGATCTCCCGGTCGGTGCGCTGCTCGTAGCGGGTGAAGTTCGGCCACGTCCGGACCATCGTGGACCATGCGGCGGCCCGTTCCGCGCCGACCAGACGGCGAGCGGTGAGCTCGTGGGTGGCGCCGCGGAAGCGAGCCTCGACGTCCGGGTTCGCCTCGATGTTCCGGACCCACATCGGCTCCACCGGCCCGCCGAAGTTGGACCCGGCGATCAGGATGCGGTCACCGTCCGGGACGCACAGCAGCGGGGTGCTGCGGGGGAGGCCGCTCTTGCGACCGGTCACCGTCAGCATCAGGTTCGGCAGTCCGGCGATGTCGAGGATGGTGACCTTGCCCCGGGTCGCGGCCTGCAGTGCCTTGTCGGTGCGGACGATCTGGGGCAGGAGCCGCGGCATCCAGGAGATCGCCCCCACCTGGACGGCCAGCGGCTTCAGTGGGCCGGGCCTGCGTGTCTCGAAGGGGGTCGCGGTGGGCATCGGGGTCACGTCCTCGTCCAGGTGAGCCGGCGGCTGACTTCAACAACAAACCTCAGCATAGTGTTGAAGTACGCCGCTGTGCCACGTGACCGGTCCGGTCCTCCGTCGAGAGGATCGCCGGCCGGGGAGGGCTCACTGCACGGCCGTCGCCGTCAGGCTCTGCACCTCGTCGACGACGTCGTCGAGCAGGAGGCGGGCGTCCGTCACCTGGTGGTCGTCACTGGCGATCCCGACCACCACGTCGCCGGCGTAGCTGAAGATCGAGACGCCGAGTCCGATGGTGCCCGTCATCGGCACCCACCCGATGGTCCCGAGCAGGGGCGAGCCCGCCAGCGTGACCTGCTGCGTCGGTCCGGCAACGTTGGTGACGACCGCGCTCGCCTTGGCGGCGAAGAGCTCGACGACCAGCTTCTCCACGGCTGCCGGCGCCTGGCCGACCACGTCGAGGATGCCGTAGGCAACGGCTCCCTCGGCGGAGTTCTTGATCGACCGCATCCGGCGTGACATCTCGTGGAGTCGTTCCTGAGGGGACTCCTTGTCGAGCGGCAGGTCGAGGTAGACCAGGCCGAACTGGTTCCCGAGTCCGGCGGGAAGCGGGGCGTCCAGCGGGCGGAGGTTGAAGGGCACCACGACCCGCTGGTCCCGGGCCGATCGACCGCGCCGTTCGTCCTGTGCCCGGAGCGCGCCGGCCAGGGCGGCCAGGAGGACGTCGTTCACCGTCGTGCCGGTCGCGTGCGCACAGGCCTTCACACGAGCCAGGGGGATCGGGTCCGACCAGACCACCTGCTTGTGGGTCCCCGTACGACGGGTCAGCACCGTCGGTGTGGGCGGCAGCGCCAGGAGCTTCGCCAGGGCACGGGCGTCGTTCGTGCCCGTCGCCGCCAGGTCGAGGAGGTGGCGCGGGTGGGTGAGGACCTGGATCGCCTCGTGCGCGGCCGCTCCCGCCACCTCGCGGACCAGGCCCCTGGCCGCCGGGTCGTCCGCGACGACACTGGCGCTGTCACCGCCGCCGTCGGCGAGGGACAACAGCACGCGGGTCAGCGCGATCCCGTCGGCGATGCAGTGGTGCATGCGGAAGAAGAGCGCGGTTCCGCCGTGGTAGCCGTCGGCCACGTAGATGTCCCACAGCGGGCGGCGGCGGTCCAGCGGCACGGTCAGGTACGACGCGACGAGGGCCTCGAGCTCGCGCCGGCCCCGCGGCGCAGGCAGGTCGACGTGGTGGATGTGGTGGGACAGGTCGAAGTCGGGGTCGTCCTCCCACCAGGTCCCGCGGTCCTCCACCGCCCGTTGGGCGAACCGCCGGAAGCGGCCGACCAGGCGCTCGTCGAGGACGGTGCTCAGGTCCTCCTCGGACACGGCCTCCCCGAACCACAGGACGCTGTTGACGACCATGAGGTTCGTCGGGGTGTCCATCCGCAGCCAGGCGGCGTCCGCGTGACGCATCGGCTCCCTGTTCATGGCCGGTCCTCCTCGTTCTCCTGCTGTGTCCTCACCTGCGCGGCGCGGCGCGAGAGATCGGCGAGCGCGGCGACCAGCGCATCCCGGAGGACGTCGATGTCAGGGGTCGACCTCCAGTCGGCGGTGATCCCGAAGCAGAGGTCGTCCGCGTACGACGTGACAGCGAAACCGGTTCGCAGCCGGTCGGCGATCGGCACGTACGGGTAGGCGGCGACCATCGTCCGACCGCAGAGCTGCAGGCGCGTACGCGGCCCGGGGACATTGGTCGTCACCGTGGTGATGAGCTGCTGGGGGACCCGGAAGACCAGGTGCAGGAAGCCGGCGAGCGCCGGAGGGGGGACACGGTCGCCGAGCGCGGTGATCAGCTCGCCGGTCTCGGCCTCGCGGGACGACTTGAGCTCGCGGGTCCGCCGGGCCACCTCGGCGAGCACGATCGCCGGGTCTGCCTTCTGCACCGGCAGGTCGAGGACGATCGCGGACACCCGGTTGTCCAGCGTGCCGCGTTGCTCGGGCCGGCGGACGGAGACGGGCACCAGGGTGCGGACCGCGTGCAGCCCGGGCTCCTCGCCCCGGCTGCACAGGAGCTGGCGGAACGCGAGTGTCTCGGCCGCCAGTACGACGTCGTTGACCGTGCAGCCGAAGGCGGAGCGCACCGCGAGGACCTCGGCCAGGGGGAACGTGGCGAACCGGTAGCGGCGGGCGGCGCCGAGGCCACCGAGCAGGGAGGTCCGACTCACCGGCCGGGCGGCCGTGGCGAATTGCAGCAGGCCCCGTACGGCGCCGGCGGAGGTGGTCGCGAGCCGACGCGGGTGGCGGACGGCACGGGTCACCCCGGCCGCGGTGGCCATCAGGTCGGCGGCGTCCCGGCGCAGCGCCCGCGCGACCAGGGCGACCCGCCCGGGCAGGGCCGGCGGACTCCGCCGGGGCGCTCGGCAGCCCCGCGCCGGCTGGCTCGGTCCAGCCGACGGGGACTCCGGCCCGAAGAGGGTGGTCAGCACGTCGGTCCCGGCGATCCCGTCGACCATGCTGTGGTGGACCTTGCAGATCAGCGCCCACCGGCCGCCGGCGAGGCCCTCGACCATCCAGTCCTCCCACAGCGGACGCTCCTCGTCGAGCGGACTCGACATGATCCGGCCGACGAGGTCCTGCAGCTCCGCGTCACCGCCGGGCGCCGGGAGCGCGGTGTGGCGCAGGTGGTAGTCGAGATCGAACTCGGGGTCGTCGAACCACTCGGGGCGGCCGAGGCCGGCGGGCACCGGCACCATGCGCTGCCGGTAGCGCGGTACCCGGTCCAGCCGGTCGTCGATCTCCGCCCGCACGTCGGCGAAGGGGGGTGCCGGTCCGTCGAAGATCCCGACACTGCCGATGTGCAGGGCGGCGTGCCGGTCCTCGAGCTGGAGGAACGCGGCGTCGAGAGCGCCCATCTGGCCCACGAGGCCTCACCTCCTGCCCCGATCCTCGCGGTACTCCGCTTCACGCGGCAGGGCAGTTGGTCCCGACGTTGCGGGTCGATTCCCGGCGTGATGGTCCGAACGACACCCGGTGGACCGGTCCTTGTGCCCTGTTCGTGCGCCGGGCGTCCCGGTGCAATGGGCGCACCAGGTCGCGGCGTCCGGGTGACCCGGTGCCGTGGCGACCCGAGGAAAGGCGGCGGCCAGTGGAATCCGCGCAGCGGCCGCCGGCCGGTGGAGGGCGACGCGACCTCGAGCGTGCCGACCAGCAGGCGATCCTCGACAACCTTCCCGCCCTGATCGCGTACTGGGACCGCGACCTGAACAACAGGCTCGCCAACAAGGCCTATGTCGACTACTTCGGCATGACGCCCGAGGAGATCTTCGGCCGCCACATCAGCGAGCTCCTCGGCCCGGACCTCTACCGGCTCAACCTGCCCTACCTGGAACGCGCGCTCGCCGGTGCGCGGCAGGAGTTCGACCGCGAGATCCCGACTCCTCACGGCCCCCGCTACACCCAGGCCCTCTACCTGCCCGACGTCCACGACGGCGAGGTGCGGGGGATCTTCGTGCTGGTCACCGACATCAGCGAACGCCGGCGAGCGGAGGTGGCGCTCGCCCGGGCCGAAGCGCGCTTCCGGGCGCTCTTCGAGGCTGCGCCGTCGGCGACCCTGCTCAGCGATGCCGACGGCACGATCGTTTCTGCCAACCAGGCGGCCAGCCGGCTCTTCGGGTACGACGTCGCGCTGCTGGCCGGCATGGACGTCGACGAGCTGATCCACCCCGAGGACCGCGCGTCGTCGCGCGAGATCCGCGAGCGCCTGTTCACCGGCGAGATCGCCCACTTCGCGGAGGAGCGCCGCTACCGTCACGCGGACGGCCACACGGTCTGGGCGCAGGCTGATGTCACCGTCGTCAAGGGCACCGACCCCGACGACGACGAACCGTACTTCCTGGCCCAGCTGCAGGACACGAGCGTTCGCAAGCTGCAGGAGGAGCAGCTCGCCTATCTCGCCGACCACGACCCCCTGACCGGCGTCCTCAACCGGCGCGGCCTGACCAAGGAGCTCGATCGGCAGGCCGCGCTGGCCGCGCGGGGAGCAGGCGGCGCGGTGCTGCTCTGCGACCTCGACAACTTCAAGAGGGTCAACGACGAGCTCGGCCACGAGGCCGGAGACGAGCTGCTCGTGCACGTCGCACAGCTCATCCTGCAGGCGGTGCGCACCACGGACAGGGTGGGGCGTCTCGGCGGTGACGAGTTCGCGGTCGTGCTGCCCGACGTCGACGTCCCGGGGGCGCAGGCGGTCGGAGCCAAGGTCGCCCGCTGCCTCGACGACCCCGCTGACGGCATCAGCCGGTGGGCGGAGATCCCGGTGGCGGTCTCCGTCGGCGTCGCCGGGTTCACCCCCGGGAGGACCGTCGACCAGGTGCTCGGCGACGCCGACCGGGCCATGTACGCCGCCAAGGCGTCGCGGCGCGACACCGACGGCACACGCGCCGCCACGTCCCGCTGACGCCACGCTAGCGGGGCGCTCGGCGGGGCTCGTCGTGCGCGGGGTGTGCCTCGGCGCTGGCGGCGTACTGGTCGATGGGTCCGGAGTCCGGATAGGTCACGGTGAACCGCCCGTGGTCGCGGTCTCGGCCCGTGTGCCCGACGTAGTCCGCCCTGGCTGGACCGAGCGGTACGCCGACCGGGAGGATCATCCGCTGGTCGACGTAATTGGCCGCCATGACCGCGCCGTGGTCGACATCGAGGTCCCGCAGGAAGCCCGCGACCGGGTGCTCGCCGAGGTGCAGCTCGGCCGAGCGCCGACCGAACCTGACCTGGCGGTGCCCCACGGCGGGCACCACGGTCCGCAGCAGGTGGCCGTCGAGCACCGAGTACATCACCGCCGGCCTGCGGTCGGGAAGAACCGGGCCGGCCGGGTGGACGGTGAGCTTCAGGACCTGCTGCTGGTCCTCGCTGACGGTCACGGTGCGGGTGCGGGGGCCCTCGACGAAGCTCATGTCCGCGACGAACTTCGGCAGACCGAAGACGACCCTGCCCAGGTCGCGCGCCTCGGCCGTCGTGACCGGCAGGTGGAAGACGAAGCCGCCCACGCCGGGCATCGTCGGCAGCAGCAGGGGAAGTCCCCGTGGCCGTTGTCGCCGGGTGGCCAGCGCGACCACCCCGACCTCGCCGTAGGGATGCAGGAGGACCGGCACCCCGGGCGGTCCGCCGGTCACGTCCGTCAGTGTGACGTCGTGGTACCGCAACGCCCAGACCATCAGGGCCGCCCGCCCGTCGAACCAGCGCACCGGGTGGAGCATGTCGCTGGGCAGCGCCTCGGCGACGGCCCGATGGTCGGCGAGGTGGATGGACTGGAAGGACTCGACCCGGTGGTAGAAGGCCGGCGACAGCAGGCGACGGCCGTTCACCTCGACCACGGGCCGTGGTCTCTGCCAGGTGAGGAGGTCATGGGCTCCGGTGCGCACCACCATCGCCTCCTTCCTGCGGTCTGCTCGACCGCGTCCGGCGCTCGTGCTCTCCGACGGAGCCGACTCTCCGCCGCCCCTGGCCCGATGACCATGGTCGAAGGTCCCGGGCCAGCGCGCCGTTGGCCCCCGGGCAGGCGAGGTGCCGGCGGCGGTCAGACGATGGTCAGGACGAGCAGGGCCACCACGCACAGGGAGATGAGCGCGATGGTGACCAGGTAGACGACCGCCTCGGCGCTGCTCGCGCGGTGCTCGCCCATGAGCTCCGGGTCGCGGGCCAGGCCGTACATGAAGGCCAGCAACGGGACGAGCAGCACGGCGTTGAGGACCTGGGTGAGCACGAGGACCGGGACGAGGGGGACACCGGGGACCAGCACCAGCCCGGCGGCGATCGTGGCGACCAGCACGAACGTGGAGTAGAAGAGCGGCGCCCCGCGGAACCCGTCGTCCAGGGCGCCCTCGTGCCCGGTGAACTCGCACACGGAGTACGCCGTCGACAGCGGCAGGATCGCGGCCGCCAGGAGGGCCGCGCCGATCAGTCCGACGGCGAAGAGCGCGCTGGCGAAGTGGCCGGCGAGGGGCTCCAGGGCGCCGGCGGCGTCGGCGGCCGAGTCGATGCTCACCCCGCCGGCATGGAGGGTCTCCGCACAGGTCACGACGACGAAGAACCCGATGAGGCCGGTCAGGACCGACCCGGTCACCACGTCGATGCGCTCGAAGGGCAGGTCGGCCGCCGTGAGCTTCTTGTCGACCGCGTAGGACTGGATGAAGCTCAGGCCCCAGGGGGCGAGCGTGGTGCCGACCGTGGCCACGACGACGACCAGGGCGTCGCGGTCCACCGGCGCCGTCGGGACGAGCAGGCCCTCGGCGGCCAGGGCCCAGTCCGGGCCGACGACGAGGCCCGCCGCGACGTAGGCGACGAACACGGCGGCCAGGGCCATGAGCAGGTGCTCGACGCGGTGGAAGGTGCCGCGCAGGACCAGCAGGCAGACCACGGCCGCCGCGAGCGGGACGGAGACATGGCGCGGGACGCCGAACAGCTCGGAGCCGGCCGCGACGCCGGCGAACTCCGCGCACGCCGTGCCGAGGTTGGCCAGCAGCAGGAGCAGCATGGCCGTGCTGCCGAGCCGGACGCCGTACCGGTCCCGGACCAGGCCGATCAGCCCCTGGCCGGTGGCCACGCCCATGCGCGCCCCGAGGCTGTGGAACAGGATCAGGGCGACGGTCGCCAGCAGGAGCACCCACAGCAGCTGGTAGCCGTAGTCGGCACCCACGACGGAGTACGTCGTGATGCCGGCCGGATCGTCGTCCGAGAGACCGGCCAGGAGCCCGGGACCGAGCACCGCGACGAGAAGGGCGAGTCGGGTCCGCAGGGAACGGGTGGGCCGGGGTGGAGAGTCGAGGGCAGTCATCGGGCTCATCCCCGCGGGGGCCGGTGGAGGCGCCAGCCGGCCGTACGCAGGAAGCGCCGTCCCCGCAGCGGCGGCGGACGCCGGTCGAGCTCGGCGATGGTCGCCTGCTGGCTGCCGCCGACTGCCTCCCGCAGTCGCTGGCGTTCCCGGGCGCCGAGGGCCCGGAAGAGCCGCCGACCCGTGTGGGGGTGGCTGCGGTGGAGCGCGGCGACGGCGCGGACCGGGTCGAGTGCGCGGACGACGTCGGCGGCCTTGCGTGGACTGAGCCGTGCGAACAGCTCGGCCAGGCCGCGGGCGTCGAGGCGCCGGAAGCTCGCGGTCTCGGTGCTCAGCTGGACCTGGTGCCCTCGGCGCGAGGTCAGGTGCAGGTCCGGCCAGGCGACCACGGCGGTCGGCGGACCGGCGGGCAGCCACCGCGGACCGATGCGGCGCACCAACCCGGCGGCACCGAGGTCGACCGCTGCCACCTCCAGTCCTCCCGGCGCCGGCTCCAGAAGCACGTCCGACACCCGGGAGAGGTGGAGTCCCTGCAGGTCCACGACCTGGGTGTCCATCACGTCGCGTGCGAGCAGGACCTCATCGTCGGTGAGCTCGGGTTGCGACGGCGTCACCTGCTGCAGCTCGGCGCCGGCCCGCAGCACCACGCGGTCCTCCTCAAGCGCGGCGATGTCCGCCCACGGCACGCGATAGCCCGTCGACCGCGTCGACCGGACGAGCAGGTGGCTCACGCACGGTCGTGCCGGGCCCATCGGCACGACCAGGTCCGCGACGTCCCCCAGTCGCTCGCCTGTCCCGGTGAGGACCGGGAGGCGCAGCTGGCGGGACAGCAGGGCGGTCGGGCGCTCGTCCATCAAGCCCATCCTGTCGTCGTCGCGCGATCCGCTCTCCCGGCATCACCCGTGGTGCTCTGCGTGCCATCCCACCGCAGCGGAGCAGCCCGGCGGCAGAGCACAACGTCCCCGGGGCCGTGGGCCCCCGGACCCACCCGAGCGACGGTGCAGCAGCGGCTCACCGTCAGTCGGGAGGCGTGGCCGGACCGTCGAGGCACGCCCTCGTCTGGCGGGCGATCTCCACGTCCTCGGCCGCGGTGATGGTGAGCGTTCGCACGACGGCATCGTCGGTGGACAGGTCCCCCTCACCGGACCCGAGGTTGCGGTCGGGGCAGATCGCCACGCCGAGGTGCTCCAGCCGCGCCGCGGCTGCCGCGCGTACGTCGGGGGAGTGCTCGCCCACCCCACCGGTGAAGACGAGTACGTCGAGGCCGCCGGCGCTGGCCGTCATGGCGCCCACGCCGCGCACGAGACGGTGGACGAGCACGTCGAAGGCCAGGACGGCATCGGGCTCCCCGGCAGCGCGGGCGGCGAGGACCTCGCGCAGGTCGCCCGAGGTGCCCGAGAGACCCTTGAGGCCGGAGTCGTGCTCGAGGACAGCGGTGAGCTCGTCGACGTCGAGTCCGGCGTGCTTGAGCAGCCAGAGGACCAGTCCGGGGTCGAGGCTGCCGGCGCGGGTCTGCATGACCAGTCCGGAGAGTGGGGTGAAGCCCATGGTCGTGTCGACCGATCGCCCGTGGCGCACGGCGGCGAGCGAGCTGCCGGCACCGAGGTGGCACGACACGATGCGCAGCTGGTCCAACGGCCGGTCGACGATCTCGGCGGCGCGGCCCGCGGCGTAGGCGTGGGAGAGCCCGTGGAATCCGTAGCGGCGCAACCCCAGGCGGGTGTTCCAGGCCCGGGGGAGGGCGTAGGTGCGGGCCGCCGCGGGAAGGGTGGCGTGGAACCCGGTGTCGAACGCGGCGACCGCGGGCGTGTCGGGGATCAGTCGTCGGACGGCACGGATGCCGGCCAGCGCACGCGGGTTGTGCAGCGGGGCGAGGTCGCTGACCGATTCCAGGTCGTCGAGCACCCGGTCGTCCACGAGCGTCGCGGCGGCGTACTTCGAACCGCCGTGCACCACCCGGTGGCCCGTCGCGTCGACGCGCTCGACCTGCGCGAGGAAGTCCTCGATGGGCGCGAGGTGCCCGGTGCCCTCCCACGCCTCGACGGTGTGGGCCGCCACGCGGTGTCCGTCGCCGTCGAGGACGCTGAGCTTGAGGCTGCTGGAGCCGGCGTTGACGACCAGGACGTGCACGTCCGCTCAGCCCTCGGGTGTCTCGGTGCTCGGCTGTCCGGTCGTCCGGCGGGGGCCGGGGTCCTCGCGCCACTGCCAGTCGCGCACCTCGGGGAGGTCCTCGCCGTGCTGCCGGACGTGGCGGCGGTGCTCGATCAGGCGGTTGCGCAGCCACTCGCGCGCCTGGCCGGCATGGGCCTGCAGCCCGGGGACCCGGTCGATGACGTCGATGGCGAGGTCGTAGCGGTCCAGCTGGTTGAGGACGGTCATGTCGAACGGTGTCGTCGTCGTGCCCTCCTCCTTGTAGCCGCGGACGTGGAGGTTGTCGTGGTTGGTGCGCCGGTAGGTCAGCCGGTGGATCAGCCAGGGATAGCCGTGGTAGGCGAAGATCACCGGGCGGTCCCGGGTGAACAGCGCGTCGAAGTCGGCGTCCGAGAGACCGTGGGGGTGTTCGCGCTGGTCCTGCAGGCGCATCAGGTCGACCACGTTGACCACCCGGATCCTCAGGTCGGGGAGGAAGCCACGGAGCAGGTCGACCGCCGCGAGGGTCTCCATGGTCGGCACGTCGCCCGCGCACGCCATCACCACGTCGGGCTCGTCGTTGCCGTCGTTGCTGGCCCACTCCCAGATGCCGATGCCCTTGGTGCAGTGCTCGATCGCCTGGTCCATGCCGAGGTACTGCAGGGCCGGCTGCTTGCCCGCCACGATCACGTTGACGTACTGGCGACTGCGCAGGCAGTGGTCGGCGACCGAGAGCAGGCAGTTGGCGTCCGGCGGCAGGTAGACCCGGATGACGTCGGACTTCTTGTTCACGACGTGGTCGATGAAGCCCGGGTCCTGGTGGGAGAAGCCGTTGTGGTCCTGGCGCCACACGTGGGAGGTCAGCAGGTAGTTCAGGGAGGCGACCGGACGCCGCCAGGCGATGCCGTTGGTGGTCTTGAGCCACTTGGCGTGCTGGTTGAACATCGAGTCGATGACGTGGATGAACGCCTCGTAGCAGGAGAACAGGCCGTGGCGCCCGGTGAGCAGGTAGCCCTCGAGCCACCCCTCGCAGGTGTGCTCCGAGAGGATCTCCATCACCCGTCCGTCGGGGGCGAGGTGGTCGTCGTACGGGAGGGTCCGGGCGTTCCAGGTCCGGTTGGTCACCTCGAGGACGTCCTGGAGCCGGTTCGAGTTGTTCTCGTCGGGTGAGAAGAGCCGGAACCGGTCGCCGTTGCGTGCCATCACGTCGCGCAGGAAGGTGCCGAGCACCCGGGTCGCCTCCACCGCGCCGGTGCCGGGCGACTCGACCGGGACCGCGTAGGCGGTGAAGTCGGGCAGGTCGAGGTCGCGCAGGAGGACCCCGCCGTTGGCGTGCGGGCTGGCGCTCATCCTGCGCTCGCCGTGCGGGTGCAGGTCACGGACCTCGGGCACGGGTGCCCCGCGCTCGTCGAACAGCTCCTCCGGGCGGTAGCTGCGCAGCCACTCCTCGAGGACGCGCCGGTGGCCCTCGTCGCGCCGGGCGTCCGCGAACGGCACCTGGTGGGAGTGCCAGTAGCCCTCGATGCGCCGGCCGTCGACCTCCTTGGGGCCGGTCCATCCCTTGGGTGTGCGCAGCACGATCATCGGCCAGGACCGACGCTCGACGGCCGCTCCGCCGCGGGCCTCCTGCTGGATCTCGCGGATCTCGTCGAGGCACCGGTCGAGGGTGGCGGCGAACGCCTGGTGCACCGCGACGGGGTCGTCACCCTCGACGACGTACGGCGTGTGTCCGTAGCCGCGCAGGAGCGCGAGGAGCTCGTCCTCGGGGATCCGGGCCAGGACGGTGGGGTTGGCGATCTTGTAGCCGTTGAGGTGCAGGACGGGCAGCACGGCGCCGTCACGTCGCGGGTCGAGGAACTTGTTGCTGTGCCAGCTGGTGGCCAGGGGACCCGTCTCGGCCTCGCCGTCCCCGACCACGCAGGCCACGACCAGGTCGGGATTGTCGAACGCGGCGCCGTACGCGTGGGACAGCGCGTAGCCGAGCTCGCCGCCCTCGTGGATCGACCCGGGCGTCTCGGGCGCGACGTGGCTCGGGATGCCGCCCGGGAAGGAGAACTGCCGGAAGAGCCGGCGCAGACCGTCCTCGTCCTGCCTGATCTCGGGGTAGGTCTCGGTGTAGGTGCCGTCGAGGTACGCCGCCGCCACGATGCCCGGACCGCCGTGGCCGGGGCCGATGACGTACATCATGTCCAGGTCACGAGCCCGGATGGCCCGGTTCAGGTGGGCGTAGACGAACGTGAGTCCCGGCGTGGTCCCCCAGTGGCCCAGCAGCCGCGGCTTCACGTGCTCGGGCAGCAACGGCTCGCGCAGGAGCGGGTTGTCCATCAGGTAGATCTGGCCGACCGAGAGGTAGTTCGCCGCCCGCCACCAGGCATCCATCCGGGTGAGCTCGTCCGGGGCGAGTGGGCCGGGCATGGATCCGGCGGCGGGCTGTACGGAACTCACGATCACCGTCTCCTGCTCGGGCTGGACCGACCTGGCACGTCCACCCTAGGCGGCTTCGAGTCGTGCGCGGAGGACGACGGGCCCGACGGCCGGGGGACCTTCGCCGGTTTCTGGTGGCCGTCCGGCCCTGCCGTCGCAGGTCAGGCGGTGGTGGTGGCCGGGCGACGCCCGAGGGAGGCCAGGAGGTCGTGGCCGACGGGCTCGGTGGCGAGCATGGGCAGGACCACGACCTTGTCGGTCAGGGCCGCGACGCGGTCGAGCTGACGGCGCTCGGTGGCGGCGCGGCGTCGCAGCAGGGGCGAGGACGGACGTGCGGCGGCCAGCGAGGCGTTGACCACCCAGGCCCACGGCGTGATACCGGCCCGGAGCAGGTCGTCCTGGAGGGCGGCGGCCTCGCTGACCGGGGTCTGCTCGGGCGTGGCCACGATGACGACGCGGGTCAGGCCGGGGTCCTGGAGCATCATCAGTGGCGTCCGGTAGCCGGTCCGTTCCGGACCGAGCAGCCGGACCATGTCGCGGTGGTAGGACCCCGTCGCGTCGAGCAGCAGGAGGGTGTGACCGGTGGGGGCCGTGTCGAGCACGACGAAGCCGCGCCGGGCCTCCCGGATGAGCTGGGCGAACTGGTTGAAGACGGCGACCTCGTCGTTGCATGGCGACCTGAGGTCCTCGAGGAGGGCGGCCCGCTCGACGTCGGTGACGTCCTTGCCCTTGGTGGCCATCACGTGGTCGCGGTAGGTGGCGATCGCCACCGCGGGATCGATGCGGCTGACCGTCAGCAGCGGTACCGCCTCGGGCAGGGCGGTCTGCAGGTGGGCGGCCGGGTCCGTGGTGCTGAGGTGGACCGGGTGGCCGCGGTCGGCCAGCGCGACCGCGACCGCGGCCGCGACGGTGGTCTTGCCCACCCCGCCCTTGCCCATGCAGAGCACGAGGCCGTGACCGGCCGCCTCGAGCTCGTCGACCAGCGCGTCGAGATCGGACGTGCCGAGCGTCGCGGCCGGTCCGAGGTCACCACCGTCCGTCGTGCCGACGTCGCCGACCCCGGGCGTCGGTGCCTGCTCCCGGGGCTCGGTGAGCAGGTGACGCAAGGCGGGCACGCCGATCGGTGCGGGGAAGCAGAAGCCGACTTCGTCGCGGACCAGTGCGTCCAAAGTGTCGGGGGCGTGGGCGATGGCCTGCTGCTCCCGCGACCGGGTGGCGTCGTACAGGGGATCGCTCTGGTCGGAGGGGGAAGCCGGCAGGAGGCCGTTGAGGACCAGGTGGCTGGGGTGGATTCCGGTCTCGTCGAGCTCGGCGGCGGTACGCGCGGCCTCGATGAGCGCCGAGGGCTGAGCCCGGGTGACCAGCACGATCCGCGTGCGGGCGGGGTCACGCAGCGCTGCCACCGCGGCGGCGTAGGTGGCCCGGTGCTTGTCCAGGCCCGCCAAGGGGCCCAGGCACGAGGTGTCGCCCTTGCCCGTCGCGAGGAAGTCCGACCAGGCGCCGGGCAGCTGCAGGAGGCGGATCGTGTGGCCGGTGGGAGCGGTGTCGAAGACGACGTGGTCGAACCTCTCCATGACCGCCGGATCCGCCAGGTAGGTGGTGAACTCGTCGAAGGCCGCGACCTCGGTGGTGCAGGATCCCGAGAGCTGCTCCCGGGCCGCGTCGAGCTCGGCCTCGGGGAGCTGGCCGGCGAGCGGGGTCAGGATGCGGGCCCGGTAGGCATCGGCCGACGCCTCGGGGTCGATCTCGATCGCGGTCAACCCGGGAGCGGCCGGGATCGCGGTGAGCGCGTGCCCGATCGGCGTGGCCAGCACCTCGGCGAGGTTGGAGGCCGGATCGGTGCTGACCAGGAGGGTTCGCCGGCCCTGATCGGCGAGAAGAACGGCGGTGGCGCAGGCCAGCGACGTCTTGCCGACGCCGCCCTTGCCGGTGAAGAACAGGAAGCGGGGTGCGTCAGCGAGGAAACGCGGGAGGGACATGGGCACTGAGCTCCTCGACGGCACGACCGGTCCAGCGCTCGTCACACCGTCAGGTGTGCACTTGCGGCTTCGGGCAGCCGTCCGTCACCCACCCGAGAGCGCAGCGCTTCCGTAACCGGCACGTCAGCCGCGGCACTCGCCGCCTGGGTCTCACGGCGCAGGAACTCGCCGAGGTCCGCGACGGTGCTCATCAGTGGTGCCGGGAAGACCACCGTGGTGTTCTTGTCGACGCCGATCTCGACCAAGCTCTGCAGGTTGCGCAGCTGCAGCGCCAAGGGGTGGTCCATCATCGTGTCGGAGGCGTCGCCCAGGGCCGCCGCGGCGGCAGCCTCGCCCTCGGCCGCGATGATCTTGGCGCGCTTCTCGCGCTCGGCCTCGGCCTGGCGGGCCATCGCTCGCTTCATGCTCTCCGGGAGCTGGATGTCCTTGAGCTCGACGAGGGTGACCAGCACGCCCCATTCGTTGGTCGTCCGGTCCAGGATCTCCCGGATGCTCGCATTGATCGCGTCCGTCTCCGAGAGCGCTTGGTCGAGGGTGTGCTGACCGACGACGTTGCGCAGCGTGGTCTGCGCGATCTGGTTGATCGCGGCCGCGACGTTCTCGATGGCGACGACCGACCGCACCGCGTCGACGACCCGGAAGTACGCGACGCCGGCCACGTCGATGCTGACGTTGTCCTTGGTGATGATCCCTTGCGACTGGATCGGCATCGTGACGATGCGGAGGGAGACCTTCCGGAGCCGGTCGACGGCCGGGATGATCAGCCGGAGGCCGGGCTCGCGCACTCGCTGCACCCGGCCGAGCCGGAAGACGACGCCCTTCTCGTACTGGTTGACGATGCGCACGGCCGCGCCGATCACGACCAGGCACACCACGGCGATGACCACGAGCGTGGTGATGACCGCATCCATGGCACTCCTCCTTCGTCGGGGCCGTCGCCCACGCTGCTGCCTGCCACCCGCACGGCCCAGAGGCGAAGGGGTGCCCGGTCGCAGGGACTTGGGTCCCATCGCGCACCGACACTCCGGTGCAATGACGCTGTGCACCGACGCTCGGCGCCTGACATCGGGACCTTTGGCCCGTGGTGCCGACCTGCGACCCTCGGTAGCCTCCGTGGAGATGTCGCCCCGGACCCTGGCGAGTGGTTGGGGAACCGCATGCTCAGCGTGGGTGCGCGTGGGTGGCGGGCCCGTGGAATTCGGGAGCACGGATGACGAATGCGAAGAGGCCGACCGAGCACGAGGAACACCGCTCGGGGGGCAGGGCCGGGCAGGCGTTGCGAGAAGCCGCGAGGGGTGCGGAGGCCGGGGTTCGGGAGGCCGCCGGGCGCCGTTGGCGCTATGCCTCGGCAGTGCAGGCGGCCCGTGCGCTGCAGACGGCTCGTGACCCCTGGACCGCCTTCGAGACCTCCTGAGCCCTCAGCCGCGCGGCCCGGCGAGCTCGATCATGCCGTGGTCCCGCTGTCGATCGGCGGCGCGTACGGCGTCCTCGTCGCGGTCGTCCAGCGGGGCGGGGGTGCGGAGCTCCGCGGACTCGACGGTCCGACGCCGATCACATCGATCATCGTCGTGACCATGTTCCCGATCCTGTTCGGGGTCTCGATGGACGACGACGTCCCTTCGCCGGCCCCGTCGCGTGCGGGGGCCGGCGCCGTGCTCTGCAGGAGAGGGACTCGCCCTCCGGGTCGGTCGGGCCCGACGAAGCGGCTCAGTCGGTGCGACCGGCCAGTCGGTACCGGAGCAGCCGCGCGAGCAGCCCGAGGAAGACGAGGTTGAACACCAGGTGGATGCAGACGAGGGCCCGGGCGAGCTGGGCCGCGGCGTGGACATCGCCGTAGCCGACCGTGGTCATCGTGGTCAGGGTGAAGTAGAGGGCGTCGAGCCGCGTCCGGATCCCGACGAACTGTTCCTGGTCGTGGACCGAGAGCGCGTAGTAGCTCAGCGCGAACACGCAGGCGGTGATCTCCGCGAGGATGACCAGTTGAAGGGCTGTGAGCTCCCGGCGTCCCGAGCCGCGCACCTGACGCACCACCACCCAGCCGACGACACCGACGCCGGTGAGTGCGAGCAGGGTGTCCCGCACCAGCGGGACGGCAGACACGCCTCCGCGGACCGGCACCGTGAAGAAGAGCAGCAACCCACCGATGAGGATGGCGACGTTGGTGACGAGCGCCCCCGGTCGCTTCCTGCCGGCGCCCGTCATGGCGCCCGCTGGGTGACGTCGACGGCGCCGCGACCGGCAGCCAGCAGTCCTGCGCCCCATCCCGGCGCGCGTCCTCCCGCCGGTGGCCGCACGGCCGTCAGGTCATGCCCGCTTCGGGCCAGTAGCCAGGCGATCAGCGAGTTGGAGTTCCACATCTCACCGGCGCGCAACTGGTCCCGGCCCCAGACGAGGTCCGGGAAGGCGGGAACGGCGTTCAGGAGGGCGCGGGTCCTGTCCGGGTCGGCGCTCATGCGGCGCGGCCGTCCCACGGCCGAGCTCAGGTCGGGGATCCGCCCGCCGCGCCACCGTCGTACCTCGTAACGGAACAGCGGCAGTCGTCCCAGCCAAGCGGCCCCGACAGCACCGGTGCCCACGACGCCCCGGTCTCGAGCAGGGGCGCCCCACACGGGCGTCATCTCGATCGCGTAGGTCGCGCCATCCGCGTGCACCAGGAGGGCGGAGTGGAACAGCGGTTGCGGCGCCCGGCGCGTCCGCCATGCCTGGACGCGCTCGTAGGCGCGGCCGCTCGGCCGGACCAGGTGAGTGCGGTCGCCGGCGCCGAGCGGGATCCAGTAGAGGTCGATCCGGGCAGGTGGCGGGAACGACTCCTGCGCGGCCGGGTGCGTCCGGTCGGCATCGTCGCTCAGGCCGCCGTTCACGACCGCCGAGTCCATGACTCCGAGTCCATCCTGGTCACGGACAGCGAACCAGGGCCGTAGGTCATCGGCCTCCCGGGCCGGACATCCCGAGATCGGGCGCTGCGCCGCGACCCGTGCGCGTTGGCCGCGCCTGGCGGGACGTCGGTCCAGGAGGACGTTCGGCGACTGCAGCAGGGCCCACGGCCCTTGGCACGACGCGGCCCCTCGCCGAAGGTCGCACGAAGGAGCCCGTCCTGGGCACCGGAGTGGCGGCGCCACCCTCGCGACCGTCCGCAGACGGTGGCCGCTCGGGAGGTCTGGCCGGGAGGTCTGGCCGGGAGGTCTGGCCGGGAGGTGAGGTGTCATGCGGAGCGCAGGACGGCCGCGCGGGTCGCGACAGCCTTCCGCTGCTGCCCCGACAGCGTCCGCGAGCACCCGGGCGTGGGGCTGGGTCGCCGCGGGTGAGGTTGCCGCAGCGACCCTTGCCGTCTTCCTCGACCTTCTGATCCCCACGCTGTTCCTGCTTGCGATGGCGACGTTGTCGCTGCTGGTCCGGCGGCGGGGGCTGGGGTCCTTGGGCCTGCTCCCTGCCGCGAACCCTGGCCTGGTCCTGAAGATGCTGGCCTTCGCTGCCGCGTGGTCGCTGCTCCAGCTCGGGGTGACCATGCCGATCGCGAACCGCATCTCCGGCGACGAGCAGGACGTGAGCGACTTCGCAGGTCTCGAGGGCAACCTGGGGTTGCTGGCGATCTACCTGATTCTCGGCTGGACCCTCGCTGCGTTGGGGGAGGAACTTGCCTACCGGGGTTATCTGCTGACCCGCATTCGTGAGGCCCTCGGCGACGGCCGGGTGGCGGTGGTCGTGGGCGTCGTGTCCTCCTCGCTCCTCTTCGGTCTCGCCCACGGGGAGCAAGGGGTGATCGGCGTTCTCGTCGTGACACTTGACGCGTTGGCCTGGTCAGCTCTGCGTCTGCACTACGGGACCCTGTGGGCCCCGATCCTCGCCCACGGGTTCAACAACACCCTGGGGTTCGTCACGTTCTTCCTCGTGGGACCGGTGCACGGATTCTGGTGACGACGCGGTCCTCGATCTGGCAGGTGGACTCGGCTCGGTGCCTCTCGAGCGAGCCTGAGGTGCCAGCAACCCTCGCGGCCCAGCCGACGAATCGCCGACCGCCACGTTTCAGCGAGGAGCCGAAACGACGTGCGTCGCTTCAGAATCCGTTTCACCCGGCAGGCTGCGTAGTCCTCGGCGGAGGTTGTAGGCGAACACCGTCGCCAGGATCAAGGGCAGCACGGGGGGTGCTCCAGCAGTGACCGAGAGCGCCGTCAGGACGACCGCGAGCAGGAGGACCATGACGCTGGTTCGTCGGGCCAGTCTGATCGGCCAGAGCCTGATCACGGCGAGGACGAGGGAGCCTGTCACGGTCAGGACGAAGATCGTGAGCAGGGTGTGGGAGATCCACCAGTTGTCGAGGAGCCACGCGGGTTCTTCGGCAAGGGCTCGCTCGAGGCCGAGCAGACCCAGGAAGCCGGCAGCACCGACGATCGGCAGGGCCGCGGCGAGCTTTGCTGCCCGAGGGCCGCGCTGCGGTGCGACCGATCCCAACAGGACCATTCCGCGGGAGTAGATGACCGTGCTGAGGAGTGCCAGCACGCCGATCAGCACCACAGCCGGGGTGTTCCAGGTCTCCCGAATGACATCTGCCAGACGGTCGGGCGGGACATCGTCGAGCCCGACACCCAGGTCGCGGGCGGCCTGGTCCTGGGACGCCTGCCGGTCCGCCAGACCAACAGCCATGGTGACCACCAGACCCACGAACAGCAGGGTCGCGGTCAGGAAGTGTCGGACCGCGCCGCCGGCGCGGTTCACGTCATCGTGCGGCTCGGTCACAACGGTGGTGTGCATGGTGTTCTGCCTTCTCGGGTGGAGGGATGGTCAGGCCCTGGCTGGGCGCGGGCGGTCGGCGACGAACTCTTTGCCGACGTGTTGCTCGACGAACTCGGCTATGGCGTCGGGTGTCATCTCCCCGGCCCTCATCGCCGCTTGTGCGGCGAGCATCAGGTCGTTGGATGTGGCCAGCTCCAGCGCGATGCCGTCGGGGTCGCGGAAGTTGAGGTGCGACCCGAAGGCCTCGTCCCTGATCGGCGTATAGGTCACGCCGTGGGAGTCGAAGTGTCGCTCCCACCGCTCGAGATCGGCCCTCGACGAGGCAGCGAGGCCGAGGTGGTCCACGCCGGTGTGCAGTTCGGAGAAGCGGCCGCCTGAAGCGCCGCGATGGGTCAGGAGGGCGAGCACGAAGCCGGTCGTCGGCTGCATGCAGATGCGGCCGTCCGGGATGCCCAAGACGACGACGAACCCGAGGACGTCGGTGTAGAACCGCTCGCTGGTCCGGAGGTCGGTGACCGAGAGAGCCACGTGGTCGACCTGCCCGATCGCGTGCGGGGCCTCGCTGGCGACGGTGGTGGTGAGATTCATGAGGGGTCTTCTTGCGTGGGCCGGACCCGTCGAGGATCAGTGGAGCATCGCTCATCGGACTCGGAACGCATCGCCCAGCTCGACCGGCGAACAGGGATGGGCCGCAGGGCGACGAACGCCCAGCCCGGGGACCGCCCGAGGCGCTCCAACGTGCTTAGGATGTTCTCTGATGTCCACACGGCACTCATCTCCTGGTGATCGGCGTCCGGGCAACACTCGCTCCGGCGCGTCGGCCTTCGCGTCGGGAAAATCCCTCAATCCCGGTCTTCACCTGGTCGGCCGACGCGAGGAGATCGCACTGATCCGCGGTCTGCTCGACGACGTCCGGGCCGGTGAGGCCAGGTCTCTCCTGCTGACGGGTGAGCCCGGGATCGGCAAGAGCGCGCTGCTGGAGGCGGCGCGCGCTGCCGCAGCTGGGTTCACCTGCCTGTCTTGCTCAGGGGCGGAGCCCGAGACCTCGCTGGCCCACGCGGGTCTGCTGCAGCTGCTGACTCCCCTCCGGCACCTGATCGGCGAGGTGCCCGGCGGCCAGGCTGCGGCTCTCGGGGCGGCCTTGGGCTGGACGTCGACCGGCCAGGCGGCCGACCGATTCCTGGTGGGTGCCGCGACCTTGTCGCTGCTCGGAGCAGCGGCCGCCGGGGCTCCGGTTCTCGTGCTGGTCGACGACCTGCACTGGTTGGACCGTGAGTCGGCGGAGGCGATCGCGTTCGCGGCGCGGCGGCTGAGCGGCGACGCTGTGGGGTTCATCTTGAACAGCCGGGACGGCGAGCTGGCCCCCGAGTTGACCCATGGCTTCGCGACGCTCCACCTTCGTGGCCTGAGCGAGACCGAAGCGGCCGACCTCTTGCCTGCGGAGATCTCAGAGGCCGTCGCCGCACGCATGCACGCCGTCACCGGTGGGAACCCGCTGGCACTGCTGGAGGTTGCCGGGAGTCTGAGCCGGGAGCAACGCGCAGGCGCCGCTCCGCTCCCGGACCCGTTGCCGGTGGGTGCGCTCCTGCACACCGTGTACGACACGTCCCTGTCCGGGTTGCCTGATCACGTCAGAGAAGCGCTGCTCCTGGTCGCGATCGACCCCGTTGGTGCCGTCGGCGCGGGAATCCAGGACGCTCTGGATGAGGCGGTGAGGCTCGATGTCGTGCTGTCGGACCGGGCCGGTCCTCGTTTCCGGCACCCCTTGCTCCGGTCCGCGATCCTCCGGCTGGCCGGTCCTGCGGAGCTGCGAGCGGCGCACGAGATGCTTGCTGCGCAGTACCCGGCGGACAGCCCGGCGCACATCCGTCATCGCGCAGCAGCCACGAGCGGAGTCGACGACCTCCTCGCCACCGCGCTGGCGCGAGCAGCGGCGGACGACCGGTCGAGGTCGGGGTACGCGGCCGCGTCCGCGGAGCTGGAGCAGTCCGCCATGCTCACCGGCGATCCTCTGGCGGCAGCAGCCAGACTCGCCCGAGCGGCTCAGGATGCGTTCCTAGCAGGAGACCTCACCCGTACCCGGGCCTTGGCCGAGCAGGTTCTCGACTCGGCCGCATCGGGCGAGGTCCGGGGCCGCGCGGTCTTCACCCTCGGGATGATCGAGCAGTACGCCGGATCGGTCGTACGCGCCGCCGACATGATGGCCCAGGCATGCACGATGTTGCGTGGCGCCGAGCTGGTGGACGCGCTGACCGAGCGCGCGCTGATCGCCTTCCGGCTCAGCGACATGACGGCGGTGGCCGACTGCGCGACCAGGATGGAGGCAGAGGCCGACGTCGAGGACCCCGCGCAACGACTCCGAGCCCGGTTCACGATCGGCTTGGCGCAGTTCCTCGCAGGCGACTACGAGGTCGCCTCGGTCCTGCTGGCGGAGCTGACCGACCTCGCCCTGTCCGAAGACCTCCGAGACGATCCGCGAGCGTTGCTGCTGATGGCACTGGCGGCCGCGTTGACCGGGACCGTCGAGGATGCGCTGGGTCGCGGTTCCAGTCGGGTCGACGACGTACGTCGACGCGGAGCGATCGGGGTCCTGGTGCAGCTCCTCACGGTCACAGCAGCTGCCCATGCGATCCTCGGCGACCACCCTCGGGCGTTCGCTGAAGCAGGGGAGGCGGTCGAGCTCGCCGAGTGTCTCGGCTACGTCGCCGACGCGTCACTGGCCGTCGAGCAACTCGCCTGGCAGAGCGCGGCACGAGGGCTCCACGACGACGCACGGCTCGCTCTGGAGCGCGCCCGCGGCATGCTGGATCGAGCCGGGACAACCTCCGCAGCCGCCCACCATGCCCTCACCGCCGCCTTCTGTGCCCTGTGCCGCGACGATCACGAAGAGGTGGCCCGCCTGCTCGAGATGCGCCTGGCGATCGACGGGGGGCTGGGAGCCATGGGCGAACCCATGGGGGTCGCCCCACCGCTCATCGAGGCTTACGTTGCACTCCAGCGCGCTCAGGACGCGATCGACCTCACCGAGCGTCTCGCGGCAGCGACACCCGATTCTTCCCCACCGGGGATGGTGGCGATGCTGCTGCGGTCACGAGCGCTGACCGCTGCAGACCCGGACGAGTCGCAATCGCTGTTCGGCCGCGCACTCGCTCTGCTGGCTGATCACCCCGACCCGTACGAGAACGCTCGGACTCTGCTGCTGAGCGGATCACGCCTGCGTCGAGACGGCCGACGGATCGCGGCGCGCGAGCAGCTCTCCGCCGCGCAACTCGCTTTCGAGTCCATGGACCTGACCCGCTGGGCCGATGTTGCCTCAGCCGAGCTTCGTGCAACCGGCGCCCATCCGCGCTCGAGAAAGGTGTGGACCGAGGAGAGCCTGACCTCCCAAGAGACCCGGGTCGCCTTGCTCGTCGCCGAGGGGAGATCCAACAAGGAGGTCGCAGCAGCGCTGTTCCTCAGCCCCAAGACGATCGAACGACACCTGGGCAACGTCTTTCGAAAGAAGGGGTTTCGATCCCGCGCCGAACTGGTGCGCGCCTACGCGGCGCAGGGCCGTTGAGCTTGGCACAGGCCGGGGGCGGTGAGCTCGTACTCCCTGCGTGGGGCATCTCGTCGTCCATCGTGCGGGAGAGGGCGCCGTCGCGCTCGGACGAGCGTGGGGACGTCCCTGACCGAGAGGTGTCTCGGTGAGCTTGCCCAGAACGACGATGGCCCCGGGGGAGCACCCCAGGGCCATCGGCGTGTACGACGAGCGGTCGGCTCAGATGTCGTAGTACAGCTCGAACTCGTGCGGGTGCGGACGCAGCTGCACCGGCGCGATCTCGTTCGCCCGCTTGTAGTCCACCCAGGTCTCGATCAGGTCCGGGGTGAACACGTTGCCGACGGTGAGGAAGTCGTGGTCGGCCTCCAGCGCGTCGAGCACGGCACCGAGCGAGGTCGGCACCTGGGCGATCTCGGCCATCTCGTCCGGCGGGAGCTCGTAGATGTCCTTGTCGATCGGCGCAGCCGGCTCGGTCTTGTTCTGGATGCCGTCGAGGCCGGCGAGCATCAGGGCCGAGAAGGCGAGGTACGGGTTGGCCGACGGGTCGGGGAAGCGGGTCTCGATCCGCTTGGCCTTCGGGTTGGTGCCGGTGATCGGGATCCGGACCGAGGCGGAGCGGTTGCGCGAGGAGTAGACCAGCGAGATCGGGGCCTCGTAGCCGGGCACCAGGCGGTGGTAGGAGTTCACCGTCGGGTTGGTGAACGCCAGCAGCGCCGGGGCGTGCTGCAGGATGCCGCCGATGTACCAGCGGGCGAGGTCGGAGAGGCCGCCGTACCCGGTCTCGTCGTAGAACAGCGGCGAGCCGTCCTTCCACAGCGACTGGTGGACGTGCATGCCGGAGCCGTTGTCACCGAAGATCGGCTTCGGCATGAAGGTGACCGACTTGCCCTGCTCCCAGGCGGTGTTCTTGATGAGGTACTTGAACTTCATCACGTCGTCCGCGGCCTTGAGCAGCGTGTCGAAGCGGTAGTTGATCTCCGCCTGGCCGGCGGTGCCGACCTCGTGGTGGGCCCGCTCGACCTGGAGGCCGCACGCCTCGAGGTTCTTGACCATGTCGGCGCGCAGGTCGCTGTAGTGGTCGTAGGGCTCGACGGGGAAGTAGCCGCCCTTGAGACGGGTCTTGTAGCCCTTGTTGTCCTCGTCGGCCTTGCCGGAGTTCCACCAGCCCTCGACGGAGTCGATGTGGTAGTAGCCCTCGTTGACGCCGGTGGAGTAGCGGACGTTGTCGAAGATGTAGAACTCGGCCTCGGGGGCGAAGAAAGCGGTGTCCGCGATGCCGGTGCTCGAGAGGTACGCCAGCGCCTTCTTCGCGATGTTGCGCGGGTCGCGGGAGTAGGCCTCACCGGTGATCGGGTCGTGGATGAAGAAGTTGACATTGAGCGTCTTCGACTTCCGGAACGGGTCGATGTAGGCCGTCGTCGGGTCGGGGTAGAGCTGCATGTCCGACTCGTTGATGGCCTGGAAGCCGCGGATCGAGGAGCCGTCGAAGCCCAGGCCGTCGTCGAAGACGGACTGGTCGAAGGACGAGACCGGCACGGTGAAGTGCTGCATGATGCCGGGCAGGTCGCAGAAGCGGACGTCGACCATCTCGACGCCCTCGTCCTTGATGAACTTGAGCAGCTCTTCGCTGTTGTTGAACATTCGTTCCTCCTTGGCCGCGCCTGTCGGTGCGAGCCATTCGGTCAGCTGGTGACGGTTCGGGCCGGCGGCGCTCCCTCGCGTCGCTTCTCCTGCGTGCAACCTACCGAACAGGCAGTTTCCCGGCCGTCACTGAATTGTTTCCGCCATGTAACAACATCCGGGGACGCCGAACGGCGGGGCTTCGCATGTCGGAAGCCCCGCCGTCGGGAGGAGGTGCGGATCAGCGGATGAAGAGCATCTCCTGGTAGGTCGGCAGCGGCCACAGGTCGTCGGCGATGAACGTCTCGATCTCGTCCGCCGCCTCGCGGATCTGCAGCATGGCCGGCAGCACCGCGTCGCGGTAGTACGCCGCCTCGGCGAGGCCCTCGTGGCCCTCGTCGCCGGCCTTCGCGGCGTCGAGCGCGGCGATGCCGGCGCGGAGTGCGGCGACCAGCTCGGTGACCTTCAGCAGGTCGGCGGTGTCGGCCTCGACGCCGGCGGCCTTGAGCGCGGCCACGTTGGAGGCGAGCTCGGTCTGGTAGCGGACCGCCGCCGGGAGGATCGTGGTCTTGGCGATCTCGCCGGTCAGGTTCGCCTCGACGTTGATCGTCATGACGTACTGCTCGACACCGACCTCGAAGCGCGACTCGAGCTCGGCCTCGCTGAAGACGCCGTACGTCGAGAACAGCTTCTTCGACTCGGGGGAGATGTACTCGGGGAGCGCGTCGACCGTCGTACGCAGGTTCTTCAGGCCCCGCTTCTCGGCCTCGGCGTGCCACTCCTCGGAGTAGCCGTTGCCGTTGAAGACGACGGCGCCGTGCTGCTCCATGACCTTGGCCAGGACCGACTGGACGGCGGCGTTGAACTCCGCGCCGCCGGCGACGGCGGCCTCGAGCTCGGTGGCGATGAAGTCCAGCGCCTCGGCCATGATCGTGTTGATCACGACCATCGGCGCGGCGACCGTCTGGTTCGAGCCCGCGGCGCGGAACTCGAACCGGTTGCCGGTGAAGGCCATGGGGGAGGTGCGGTTGCGGTCGCCGGCGTCCTTGGTCAGGTCGGGCAGCGTGTCGACGCCCACCGAGAGGACGCCCTTCTGCTTCGAGGAGGTCGCGCCACCCTTGGCGATCTGCTCGAAGACGTCCTGCAGCTGGTCACCCAGGAAGATCGAGATGATCGCCGGGGGAGCCTCGTTGGCGCCCAGGCGGTGGTCGTTGCCGGCCGACGCGATCGACAGGCGCAGCAGGCCGCCGTACAGGTGGACCGCGCGGATGACGGCGGCGCAGAAGACGAGGAACTGCGCATTGTCGTGCGGGTTGTCGCCCGGGTTGAGGAAGTTGCCCTGGTTGCCGTTGCCGAACGAGAAGTTGACGTGCTTGCCGGAGCCGTTGACGCCGGCGAACGGCTTCTCGTGGAAGAGGCACTCGAAGCCGTGGGTCTTCGCGATCGACTTGAAGGTCGACATGATCAGCTGCTGGTGGTCCGAGGCGAGGTTCGCGCGCTCGAAGACAGGGGCGATCTCGAACTGTCCGGGAGCGACCTCGTTGTGGCGGGTCTTCGCCGGCACGCCGAGCTTGAAGAGGGCGCGCTCGGTGTCGTGCATGAAGCCGAGCACCCGCTCCGGGATGGCGCCGAAGTAGTGGTCGTCGAACTCCTGGCCCTTCGGCGGCTTGGCGCCGAACAGGGTGCGGCCCGCGTTGAGCAGGTCGGGGCGGGAGTTCACGAACGAGGTGTCGACCAGGAAGTACTCCTGCTCGGGGCCGCAGTAGGACACGACGTTGTCGATGTCCTCGTGGCCGAACAGCGCCAGCACCCGCTTGGCCTGCTCCGACATCGCGTTCTGCGAGCGCAGCAGCGGGGTCTTGTGGTCGAGCGCCTCGCCGGTCATCGAGACGAAGATCGTCGGGATGCACAGGGTGTTGCCGTTGGGGTTCTCGAGGATGTACGCCGGCGACTGGACGTCCCAGCCGGTGTAGCCGCGCGCCTCGAAGGTCGCCCGGATGCCGCCGTTGGGGAAGGAGCTGGCGTCGGGCTCGCCCTGGACGAGCGTCTTGCCGGAGAACTCCCAGACCGCGGTGCCGTCGCCGACGGGCTCCATGAAGGAGTCGTGCTTCTCGGCGGTGAGGCCGGTCAGCGGGTAGAAGACGTGGGCGTAGTGCGTCACGCCCTTCTCCATCGCCCAGTCCTTCATCGCCGAGGCGACGATGTCGGCGACGGCGGGGTCGAGCTTCTCGCCCTTCTGGATGGTCGCGGCGACCGACTTGAACACCGACTTGGGGAGGCGCTTCTGCATCACCGCGAGCGAGAAGACGTTCTCGCCGTAGATGGCGCCCGTCTTCTCAGCCGCGTCGAAGAACGCCGCCGGCGCCTCGTTGGCCTCGATGTCGCGGATCGCGCCCAGGCGGGTCGGGTTCGCAGTCATGGTGAAACTCCTGGTGTTCGTGGCAGGGGTGGTCGCGCCAGCGACCTACGCGTGAACGCTAGGTGTTCCAGATTTCGCCCGGTTGCCCGATTGTTTCGGCGATGTAACAGGTTGCCCGAGGAGTGTGGCGCCGGTCACGTCCAGGTCTCGCCTACGCTTGCGGCCGTGCCGTCGCCGTCCGCCCGCCAGCCTGCCGCCCCGTCCTTCGAGACCGCATCGTGGGGGCGCCGCATCCTCGCCCTGCTCGTCGACTGGCTGATCTGCACCCTCGTGGTCATCGCCGTCTTCGGCATCGACGAGTACACGACGACGGGGTCGGTCGCCTCGGTCATGGTCCTGCCCGTGTACGTCGTCGAGTCTTCCCTGCTCACGTGGCTGGCCGGAGGCTCGGTCGGCAAGCTGCTGACCGGCCTGTGCGTCGTACCGGCGGACGGACGGCTGCGCAAGCTCAACCCGCTCAAGGCGTTCGGCCGCCAGCTGCTCGTCGCCCTCGTCATCCCGCCGCTCGTCTTCCGCGGCGATGGTCGCGGTCTGCACGACCTGTTCGCGGGCACGTCGACGGTCACCTTCGCGACGCTGCGCACGCTGGTGAAGTAGCGCGCGTCAGTAGCTGACGAGCTTGGGCTGTGCCTCGATCGCGCGCAGGGCCTGGCCGGTGCCGGTGATGGTGACGGTGCCGGGGATCTGGCGCCACGGGCCATCGCCCACGCGGTAGCGGCCGGTGTAGGTGGTGGCGAGGCTGGGGCGGTAGGTGTCCTTGCGCAGGTAGTTGTGGGTCACCCGCAGTCGTGGGTACGGCGCCCCGGGGTCGCTGGTCGTGAGGCTCTCACCGTCGCCGAAGGTCCAGTGGAAGGTGCTGGGGGTGGCCTCGAGGGTGACCCGGCGGCCGAGCAGCGTGACGGTGCGGGCGATCGGGTCGGTGCTGGTGGTGTAGAAGTTCGTGTCGAAGTTGACCAGGGTCAGGCCGTCGGGTGGCTGGATCACGAGGGTGCCGGCGGGGAGCTTGAGCTCGGCGAAGGCGGTGCGGATGAGGCCGACGGTGAGGACGGGGGTGGTGGGCTCGGGCTCATCGGAACAGAAGGTGAACTGGACAATCTCGCCCGACACCTGGTTGGCACCCCAGCAGCCAGCAGTGCCCGCGGCGACCTCGGCGTGATTGACCGATCCCCGTGAGGAGCCTTCGGTGAGGGACGGCGCAGAATCTTTGGCGCCACCCGACCGACGGATCCAGAAACCGTTGTCGTCCGCTCCCGAAGTGCCAGATTCTGTCGAAGGTGAGGGACCGTCGCCATCAGCAGAGGCCTCGGGCATTTCGCAACTAATGGCGAGAATGATGGCGAGAGCAACCGTTAACCACTTCACCTCGGGTCCATCACTTCCATGCGCCAGGCCTCGTCGGTCCACGATGTGGCAACCGCAACGTTGATTGAACCTGCCCTTGAACGGTGCACGGTGCCGTCGGGCTTGTGGACCGTTTGGGCGTTGTTGTCGGCCCGGAGGAGACCTTCGAACAGGTAGCTCGAGGCTGGACCGTCTAGTTCGTTGAGTTTGGTTACGGCGACTTCATACTCTCCGCCGGCAATGTGTCCGCCGCCGGCGTAGAGCCTGCGGATGGCTTCGTAGCCCGCCAAACATCCCGCGCAGCCTCGTGCTGACACCCGCTTCAGCGCCTTCACGTCGCCCGTGACCTGCGCGTAGTTGATCAGGTCCCAGTAGTACGTGATGAACGCCCGCGCCCCGGCCTCGGTCGCCTTCGTCGCAGCATCGGGCAGCGCCGGCTCGGTCGGCTTCGCGGTGGCACTCGGCGTGGGCGTCTCCGGCGTCCCGGTGGGCGTCCAGGTGGACGTGGCGTCACCCGGCGACGGGTCGTCGTCGGTGCACCCGGCGAGCAGGGCGACGGCGGCGAGGGACGCCGCCAGGGCGGCGCGGAGCGAGCGCATGGGTCCTCCCGAGAAATGACTGCGCCCGGACCGGGGACGCGCAGAGACGCTAACCCGATCCGGGCGAGTGGCGCCACCGGGAGGCGGCGAGCTGTGGAGAAGGGTCAGCGGCCGCGGAGGTTGCCGCGCATGCCCTTCATCGACGTCGGCACCGGACCCCGCGGGATCGGCGCCTTGGGGCGCTGGGCGTCCAGGGCGCGCAGCCGCTGGCGGAGCTCGGTGATCTCGGCGGGCTTGACCTGGCGGCCGAGCTTGCGGACGTGCTGGACCAGCTTGGTCAGCGGGACCTGGCCCTCCTCGTTGCCGACGAGGACCTCGTGCACGGGGTACTCGCCGGCGACCCGCTCGTGCTTCCTGTGCTCGCTGATGAGCAGCTGCTTCACGCGGCCCGGGTTGCCCTCGGCGACCAGCACGATGCCCGGAGGGCCGACGACGCGGTGGACCATGTCCTGCTGCTTGGTGAAGCCGACGACCTCCTCGACCACCCAGCCGCGGCGCAGCATGGTGAGCGCGCGGGCGGCGGCACCGAGCTGGCCCTCGAGCCGCTTGAACGCCGCGCGCTGGGCGCGTCGACCGAACACAATGATGACCGCGAACAGGCCGATCAGGAAGCTCGCGATGCCGGCGAGGATCCAGCTGAAGACGGAGTCGTTGTGCGGCAGGACGAGGCGGAAGAGCGCCATGCCCAGTCCGCCGAAGACCAGGAACGAGCCGAGGAGCCACCAGCGGATCGACGGGTCGACCTCCCGCGACATGCGGTAGGTCTCGAGGATCTGCCGACGACGGCTCATCGTGGAGGGGTCGATTGGCGTGTTCGACATGAGGTGCTGCGATCTCCTCGGCTGGGACTTCAGGCGGATGCTTCGGCGCGCGCGCCGCGCGCGGCCATCGCCTGACGATACAGACGACCGGCCCGGTACGACGAACGGACCAGCGGTCCCGAGAGGACTCCCGCGAACCCGATCTCCTCCGCCTCGGCGGCGAGCTCGACGAACTCCTCCGGCTTGACCCACCGCTCCACGGGGTGGTGGCGCGGCGAGGGACGCAGGTACTGGGTGATGGTCACCAGCTCGCAACCCGCCTCGTGCAGGTCGCGCAGGGCCTGGGAGACCTCCTCGCGGGTCTCGCCCATGCCCAGGATCAGGTTGGACTTCGTGACCAGGCCGAACGCGCGGGCCTGGGTCAGCACGTCGAGGGAGCGGTCGTAGCGGAACGCGGGGCGGATCCGCTTGAAGATCCGCGGCACGGTCTCCACGTTGTGGGCCAGCACCTCGGGCCGCGACTCGAAGACCTCGGCCAGCAGCTCGGGGCGGCCGTTGAAGTCGGGGATCAGGTTCTCGACGCCGGTGCCGGGGTTGAGCTCGTGGATGGCGCGGACGGTCTCGGCGTACAGCCAGGCTCCGCCGTCGGGGAGGTCGTCGCGGGCGACGCCGGTGATCGTCGCGTAGCGCAGCTCCATCTGCTGGACCGATTCCGCCACCCGGCGGGGCTCGTCGCGGTCCAGCGGCTGCGGCTTGCCGGTGTCGATCTGGCAGAAGTCGCAGCGCCGGGTGCACTGGTCACCGCCGATGAGGAAGGTGGCCTCGCGGTCCTCCCAGCACTCGAAGATGTTGGGGCACCCGGCCTCCTGGCAGACCGTGTGCAGTCCCTCGGACTTCACCAGCTTCTGCAGGGCGGTGTACTCCGGGCCCATCTTCGCGCGGGTCTTGATCCACGAGGGCTTCCGTTCGATCGGAGTCTCCGCGTTGCGGACTTCGAGGCGGAGAAGCTTGCGTCCCTCGGGCGTTGCAGTCACCGGGCCAGCCTACTCCCGGCCCGATGGGCCCCCGGCATCGCGAGGCGACTGGTCAGTAGCCCACTACGGGACGTCGCGGCGACCGAAGGACACGAACGACGCGACGCCGCTGACCAGCAGGAACGAGCCGAGGTAGAGGGAGGCGTCGGTGAAGGTGACCTCCTCCTCGCAGTAGTTGCCGTAGTCGTCGTACGCGTACCCGTGGCCGTCGTCGGTGCAGGCGTCCGCGGAGTAGACCGTGGTCCCGTTGTCGATCAGCGCGAGCAGGTTGACCGCCGGGTTCCAGCGCTCACTGACGCCGAGGGCGGCCAGCAGCAGGCTGCCGGCGACGGAGGCGCCGAGCAGGATCCCGATGGTGGCGACCGTGCTGCGGAACAGCATCGTGAGCACGAAGCCGAGGAGCGACGCCGCGGCGGCGACGCCTGCGGAGCGCCAGCCCATCTGCAACGCGTCGAGCAGGTCGCCGTCGCCGAGCGTGCCGCGGGAGTGGGCGACGGCGCCGAGGACGGCCCAGTACGCCGTCATCACGACGGCCGACACGACCAGCGCCCCACCGGTCACCACCAGTGCCTTCGCGGACCACACGCGCGAGCGCCGCGGCTCGAAGAGGAGCTGGTTGCTGACCGAACCGCTGTTCCAGTCGTGGCCGGTGAAGGTGGTGCCGGCGAGGAGAAGCAGGATCGCCAGGACGGACGCGACCGCGACCCCGGAGTTGCTCTGCTCCTCGTCGATCCACAGGGTGTCGTAGTAGCCGTAGTCGTAGGCGTACTCCTCGGGGCCGGGGACCTGCCGTTCGCACGCGGCTGCGGCGTCGGTCCCGTCCGCGTCGATGCCCCACTCGGCGGGGTTCTCGGTGCAGTAGTCGATCTCCGCCTGCCGGTTCATCTCGGCTTCCCGCTCGAGGAGCGCGATCTCGGCATCCGACGGCGGCTGGGTGTTGAGGATCGTGACCACACCGATGAAGGCCGGTACGGCGACGCACGCGGCCATCAGCAGCTGGACGGCACGGCGCCGCAGGTAGCGGCGCAGCTCGACGAGCAGGAGCCGGACGAAGGCGTTCACCGGCTGCCGCCGAGCTGCTCGGAGCGGGTGAGCTCGAGGAAGACCGTCTCGAGGTCGGGCCGCAACGGCGTGAGCTCGCTGAGCCAGATGCCGGCCTCGCCGAGCACGCGGGTGATGCGCGCCGGGTCGTCGGCCTCGACCCGCACCGCGTCACCGTCGACCGTCGCGGCGAGGTCGGCCCGACCGAGCGTCTCTGCGGCCCGGGCCGGGTCCGGCACGACCGCACGATGCACGGTGCTGGCGCCGAGCAGGTCGTCGACACGCCCCGACGCGAGCAGCCTGCCGTTGCCGATGATGGTCGCCGACGTACACACCTGCTGGACCTCGGCGAGGATGTGCGAGCTCAGCAGGACGGTCACCCCGGCCTCGCCGAGACCGCGGATCGTCTCGCGGATCTCGCGGATGCCCGCCGGGTCGAGGCCGTTGGTCGGCTCGTCGAGGATGAGCAGCGCGGGGTCCTTGAGAAGCGTGGCGGCGATGGCGACGCGCTGCTTCATGCCGAGGGAGTACGACTTGTACCTGTCGTTCTCGCGCCCGGTGAGCTGCACGGTCTCGATCGCTTCGTCCACCCGGGCCTTCGGTGCCCCGATCGAGGAGGCGAGGAGCTCGAGGTTGAGCCGGCCGCTGAAGTTGGGGGAGAACTTCGGGGACTCGACGACTGCGCCGACCCGCCCGATCACCTGGGGGAGCCGCTGTGGCACCGGTTCGCCGAACAGGCGCATGGTGCCGCGGGTCGCGCGGGCGAGGCCGAGCAGCATCCGGATGGTCGTCGTCTTGCCCGAGCCGTTGGGCCCGAGGAAGCCGTGCACGCCCCCGCCTCCGGGGACGGCCATGTCCAGGCCCTGTACGGCGACGCGCACGCCGCCGCGGACGGAGCGGAACTCCTTGTGCAGCCCGCTCGTCTCGATCGCGAGATCGCTCATCGTGCCTCCCACCGGCATCCCCACCGGCCCCACAGCCGAGGGATACCGAGTATGGGGTCAGCGAGCGGGGTAGGTGAGGACCGCCACGCCGACCGGCGCGTCGGAACCACGCGCCGCCTTCGCGGGGTCGGGCCGCGGCTCGTAGTCGGGCGTGGCGTCGTACGCGCCCCAGGCGAGGTAGTCGGCGAGGTGGCGGCGCACGGGGTCGAGCACCTCGGTCACGGGGACGTCGCGTCCGAGCTCGCGGGTCAGCGAGGTGACCCCGGCGTCGGAGATCCCGCACGGGACGAAGCGGTCGTACCAGCCCATGTCGACGTCGCAGTTGAGCGAGAAGCCGTGCATGGTGACGCCCTTGCTGACCCGGATGCCGATCGCCGCGATCTTGCGCTCGGGGCCCCGCTCGTCGGACTTGAGCCACACGCCGCTGCGGCCGGGCACGCGGGCGGTGGCGACACCGAAGTCGGCGCAGACCGCGATCAGGGCCTCCTCGACCCGGCGGACGTAGTCGACGACCTTGACGTGGTCGGGCAACCGCACGATCGGGTACCCGACGAGCTGGCCCGGGCCGTGGAAGGTGATCTGGCCGCCGCGGTCCACGTCGATGACGGGTGCACCGCCGGGGTCGGCCGGCCGGTCCTCGGGCTTCGTTCGCTTGCCGGCGGTGAAGACGGGCGGGTGCTCGAGCAGCAGCACCGTGTCGGGGATCGTGCCGTCGACGACCTGCTGGTGCACCTCGCGCTGCAGCTCCCAGGCCGCCATGTACTCGATCGCGTCGGGCCCGAGCCCGGCCTCCCGGAAGTCCAGCGTCACGTCAGTGAGCCTACTCCCGGGGCGCGTCTCCCGGGTCCCCGCCTGTGGATGACCGGACGCACGTCGGCCCGTGAGGGCGCAGGATCGTCGCATGCGGTTCCCCGTCCCCCGATCGGCGCCCGGCGCGGTCCTCGTCGGCACCGCCGTCGTGGCGCTGCTGGCGGTGGGCCTGGTCGTGCGCGCCGCCCTCCACCACCCCCCGTCCGGTACGACGAACGCTGCACCCGCCACCGCCGTCGCTCCCGCGGCGCGCGACATCGGCGTGGTGGATGCCGTGGGGTCGCTGGCCGTCCTGCGCGACTGGGACCGGGCCCGTGCCGCGGCGTGGGAGGAGGGAGACCCGGCCGCGCTCGGGCACCTGTACGCCCGGGGCTCCGCGGCCGGCCGGGCCGACGTCGCGATGCTGCGGCGGTGGACCGCCCGCGGGCTGCGGGTCGAGGGGATGACGATGCAGGTGCTCGCCGTCGAGCTGCGGCTGCGGTCCGGGCGCCGGCTGGTGCTGGTCGTGACCGACCGGCTGGTCGGTGCGGTCGCGGTCGGGCCGGACGGGCGCCGGACGGACCTGCCGCGCGACGGGGCGACCCGACGCCGGCTGGAGTTCCGCCGGACCGGCAGCGACTGGCTGCTGGCGTCCGCGGTCGAGGTCAGTTCGACAGGCCGGTCCTGAGCACCGCTTCGACGTCGGGGTCCGCGAACGTGTGCCCGAGGTCGAGCAGGGCCTGGGGACGCAGGTTGAGCGAGCCGAGGAGCTCGGGCGCCATCGCGCCGGCGGCGATCCGGATGACGGGGGAGGGCACCGCCAGCAACGCAGGACGCCGGACCAACCGGGCGAGGGTCGCCGTGAACTCCTTGTTGGTCGCCGTCGTCGGCGCGCACAGGTTGGCCGGGCCGGACGCCGTCGGGTGCTCCACGAGGAAGGCCGCGGCCGCGACCCAGTCGCGCAGCGAGATCACCGGGTAGAACTGCTCGCCGCTCCCGATCCGACCGCCCAGGCCCGCCTTGAACTGCAGCCGCTGCGCCTGGAGCGGAGGGTTGGCCTTGTCCTGGACCGGCGCCGTCCGCAGCCGGACGACGCGGGCGCCGGCATCGACGGCGGGCTGGGTCGCGCCCTCCCACTCGCGGGCGACCCGGGTGAGGAACGCGTGGCCCCGGCTGTCGGAGGACTCGCTCAGCGCGGCGGAGCCGTGGTCGCCGTACCAGCTGACGCCGGAGGCGTTGACCAGCGCGGGCGGCGTCGGCGCAGCGGCGATGGTCTCGGCGAGCAGCCTGGTGGTCTCGACCCTGCTGGAGAGGACGTCGCGCTCCCACTTCCTGGAGTGCGGGTTGCCGACGAGGGGAGCGCCGGCGAGGTTGACGACGACGTCGGCGCCCTGCACGACGGCGGCGTCGACCTTGCCGGACTGCGGGTCCCAGGGCGACTCGCCCGAGCGGGCCGGACGACGGACCAGCGGGGTGACGGTGTGGCCGCGCTCGCGCAGCTCCGAGACGAGGTGGCGGCCGAGGAAACCGGACGAGCCGGCGACGACGACGGACAGGCGAGGGGAGCGAGGGGAGCGAGGGGAGGAGGTCACAGCGAAAGCCTGCCACCCGGCCGATGACATGGCAGCCTGTGCCACGCACCAACCCCTGGAGGGAGATCCATGCGCCACGCCCCTTGCGGATCCCGTCGTTCGGCTGCCCTGGCGGTCACCGCGGTCACCGCGGTCACCGCGGTCACGCTCCTCGCCCTGTCCGGCTGCGGCTCCGGCGAGAACGGCGAGCCGGAGCAGGGCTCGCGGCCGGTCGGCGGCGACGGCAGCACCGGCACGAGCGCCACCACCGGCACGACCACGGAGGCATCCACCGACGCCGGGCCGGCCGCCGACACGCCGGTGACGGGTGACGTCGAGCTCCTCGACGCGGGCACCGGCCCGCGCCGGCTGCTCGAGTTGAACGTCGAGGACGGCCACGTCGAGCGGACGACGACCACGATCGAGGTCACCATGGACGTCGGTCCGGAGCAGATGACGCTCCCTCTCTCGATGCCCTTCACGACGACCGTCACCGACGTCGGCGCGGACGGCTTCACGGCCGACGTCGTCTACGGCCGCGCCAGCGTTGCCGGCGGTGACATGCCCCCGGGCGCGGAGCCGATGGTCGACGAGGCGATGGCGTTGATCGAGGGTACGACGGCGCACGTCTCCTACGGTCGCAACGGGATCCTGCGCTCGAGCGAGCTGGAGCTCGGTGACCAGGCGCCCGACCTGGTGGCCCGCATGCTCGACAACATTGCGTCCCAGAGCTTCGCCGTGGCGGTTCCCTACCCCGACGAGGAGGTCGGCGTCGGCGCTCGGTGGCGGGCCGACACGACGTTGCAGATCGGCGGTGCGGAGGCGGTGGTGACATCGACCTACGAGATCGTGGAGCTGACCGCCGACGGCTACCTGCTGGAGGTCACGGCCGAGCAGGTGACCGAGCCCGGTCCTGCCCTGGGTGGCGGGACGATCGTGGAGTCGGTGAGCAACGGCAACGGCACGGTGACGGGGCGGACCGGTCTGGTCTCGCCGGCGAGGGCCGTGACCGACATGGAGGGCCGCTCGACGGTCGACGTCGGGGGCCAGCAGGTGACCACGACCTTCGCGGGCACCATGACGATGACCACCCGCTGAGCCGGGAACGACGAGGGCCCCTGCCGGTCGGCAGGGGCCCGCGTGCGTCGTACCGGGATCAGACCTCGAACTGGCCCGACTCCAGCCGCTTCTTGAGGTCGCGCAGGAACCGGCCGGCGTCGGCGCCGTCGACCACGCGGTGGTCGTAGGTCAGCGCGAGGTAGACCATGTGGCGCACGGCGATGGTCTCGCCGAGGTCGTCGTCGTCGATCACCACGGGACGCTTGACCACGGCACCGGGGCCGAGGATGGCGACCTGCGGCTGGTTGATGATCGGGGTGTCCCACAGCGCGCCGAAGCTGCCGAGGTTGGTGATCGTGAAGGTGCCGCCGGAGAGCTCGTCGGGACCGATCTTGTTGGTCCGGGTGCGCTCGGCGACGTCGGCGATCTTCTTGGCGATGCCGGAGATCGACAGGTCGCCGGCGTCCTTGACGACCGGCGTGAGCAGGCCCTTCTCGGTGTCGACGGCGAAGGCGACGTTCTCGCGGTCGTTGTAGGTGATCTCGCCGGCCTCGAGGTCGAGGGTGGCGTTGAGCACCGGGTGCTGCTTGAGGGTGTCGATCGCCGCCTTGGTGAAGAACGGCAGGTACGACAGCTTGACGCCCTCGCGCGCGAGGAATTCGTCCTTCACCGCCTCGCGCAGGCGCGCGATGTTGGTGACGTCGACCTCGACCACCTGGGTGAGCTGGGCCGAGACGTGCAGCGACTCGGTCATCCGCTCGGCGATGATCTTGCGCAGGCGGGAGACCTTGACCGTCTGGCCGCGCAGCGGCGACGGCGACGCGCTCGGCGCGGCAGCGGGAGCGGCGGCGGCCGAGGCCGGAGCGGCCGGAGCGCTGGTCTTCGCGGCGGCGGCCGCGTCGAGGACGTCCTGCTTGCGGATCCGGCCACCGACGCCGGAGCCCTTGACCTGGCCCAGGTCGACACCGTGCTGGGCGGCGAGCTTGCGCACGAGAGGAGTGACGTAGCCGGGGCCCTCGTCGGCGACGGACGCGGCCGCAGCCTGGGCGACGGCCGGCGACGGGGTCGGGGCGGGGGCAGCCGGGGCGGGGGCAGCCGGGGCGGGGGCAGCCGGGGCGGGGGCAGCCGGGGCGGGGGCGTTGTCGACCGCGG